>JALEMJ010000001.1 GCA_022768285.1 Aerococcus sp. | reverse complement strand
CCGTCAAGACTTTTTGAATTGTTCGGGAGAATCTAACGATTCGTCCCTGCACATTTGGTTCGTCTACTTTATTCAGTTTTCAAAGATCTATCAGTTGTTAGCACTTTTTGCGACAACTTCTATATCATACAGAAGTTTGATTTGAATGTCAACACCTAATTTGAATTATTTTTTAACTCGTCTCTCGGTATCGCATGTACTCTCTCGCTCAAGCGACTTTAATAATTTACCATCGTCGAAAGAGGTTGTCAACAACTTTTTTAAATTTCTTTAATAAAAAACTCACTATCCGCTAATCTCCCTCGTTGGTCATTGCGAATAGTGAGTATTCAATTATTTAGATTAAAATAATTTTATCGTTCTAAGCGCTGGTTCAGTGCTTCCGTATATTCTTCGTAGCCCGGCTTACCCAATAAAGCGAACATATTGCGTTTGTAGGCTTCTACACCTGGTTGATCGAATGGATTCACACCATTCAAGTAGCCACTGATAGCGACTGCGATTTCAAAGAAGTAGATTAAATACCCTAATGTATAAGCACTCATATCTGGAATACGAATTACAAAATTAGGGACACCACCATCGACATGCGCCAAGACAGTTCCCTGGAAGGCTTTGGCATTAACTTCATTCAACGTCCGTCCCTGTAAGTATTCTAATCCATCTGAATTATCTGCTAAGGTTGGAATGGTAATATCCTTGGGCGCGTTTTCAACTTTTAATACTGTTTCAAAGAAATGCCGTTGCCCTTCTTGAATGTATTGACCGAGTGAATGCAAATCTGTTGTAAAGTTGGCACTCGATGGATAGATGCCTTTGTTATCTTTACCTTCTGATTCACCAAATAGTTGTTTCCACCACTCAGCAAAGTACGTCATACGCGGTTCGTAATTCACTAAAATCTCTGTATCGTACCCTTTACGATAGAGTGCGTTACGCAAACCAGCATACTGATAGGCTTCATTGGCTTTAATATCGTCCGTATGATAATCGATCATAGCGGCCTCAGCACCTTTAAGCAACTGATCCATATCACCACCAGCCACTGCGATCGGCAATAATCCTACCGGTGTTAAGACTGTAAAGCGTCCGCCCGTACCATCAGGAATAATAAAGGTCTCATAGCCTTCATCATCTGCTTCGTTACGCAACGCACCGTTTTGACGATCAGTCGTCGCATAAATACGTTCACGCGCGCCTTCTTTACCGTATTTTTCAATCAATAACTCTTTGAACACGCGGAAAGCCACCGCTGTCTCCGTCGTTGTCCCTGACTTACTGATGACATTAACAGAGAAATCTCGGTCCCCAATATAGTCAACCAATTCCTGCAAATATGTCCCGCTCAAACTATTACCAGCAAAAACAACTTCAGGCGCGTCATCTCTGACTGCCGACGCAAAACTATTTTTCAAAAATTCGATGGCTGCTTTGGCACCGAGGTAAGAGCCGCCGATACCTAAAACCACAAATACTTCAGAGTCCTGTTTGATTTTTTCAGCTGCCTGTTTAATACGTGCGTATTCCTCATGATCGTAATTTTTCGGTAGGTCAATCCATTCTAAAAAATCACTACCGATACCTTTGCCACTGCGCAATAATTCATCTGCAGTACTGATAAACGGTACCAAATTCTCCCATTCATGGGGCGATAGGAAATCTTGTGTGTTTGAAATATCTAACGTAATGTGCGACATATTAGTCCTCCATTCGATAATCTTTAATTTTTCCGGACGCAATATCTGCTAATGCCTCAGTAGTCCACGCATCCATTGCTTTGCCTAGGGGTGCGAATCCCCCAGTGTTCTGCTGCTTGCGACGCGGGGCGTAAATACGCGGCGGTTTGTCGGGAATCGGCACAGGATGCATGGCGCGCAAAGACAAACTCATTTTATTGGTATATTCGTCAATATCAATAATTTTAACAGTCACTTTGTCACCAACTGCAAACTTCTCGTTAATATCCGTGATATAGGTATTATCAATTTCTGAAATATGTATCAGCCCTTGCTGTCCTTCCGCAATATCAACGAAAATGCCATACGGCTGTATGCCCGAAATCGTCCCCGTAATGATTTGACCGATTGAAAAATCAGTCACTGCTACCACGCCCAATCTCCTGCTTGATTGTTAATGGTGATGGACTTAATTTTTACATCATCCACCGGCTTGTCTTCAGCATCGGTTTCTACGTCACCGATAGCTTTCACAACTGACATGCCATCGATCACTTGGCCAAAAACGGTGTGGCGATGGTCCAACCACGGTGTCCCGCCGTTCTCGCGATACGCTGCAATCACTTCTTCTGGGAAACCCGTCTTAGTCATCTGCTCTAACAGACTGTCGTCAACAGATTCTGCAGTCACAATGAAAAATTGTGAGCCGTTAGTACCCGGGCCTGCATTTGCCATTGATAGTGCACCATTAAAGTTAAATAATGACGGATGAAATTCATCTTCAAATGGGTGTTTATAGATGCTTTCTCCGCCACGACCGGTGCCTGTCGGATCGCCACCCTGAATCATAAAGTCCTTAATCACGCGATGAAAAATCACGCCATCGTAGTAGTGTTCTTCTGCCAAGCGCATAAAATTGTGCACAGTAATCGGTGCTCTATCTGGATAGAGCTCAATGGTTATCGCACCCTGCGTCGTTTCAATTGTTACCGTCGGGTAATCAGTTTGATGTGTTAACTGTGGAAAATCCATGTCATCCTCCTCTATAATTTTCATATCTTCCGTTTTCATTGTATCAATTGCCGAATAGAAAGTATACTATTCGCCCGAACACTAGCCGGGGATTCTTAATATATCTTTTACTTTTAGTCGACTTGGTAACATGCTATCATTGATAGGAATAGTAGAGGAGGAGACTATGGTCGGTCAGTGGAACTACCCTTTAATTGCGGCGTTATGCGGCATTTTTTTAACACAATTGCTGAAATTCCCACTCGCGTTTATCTTTGATCGTGTGCACGCTGATCTGCATATTATCAATGCGACTGGGGGGATGCCAAGTTCGCATTCAGCAGCCGTTACTGCTCTCATCACATCGTTAATCATCCAAAATGGCTTAGATTCACCTTATGTTGCCATTGCTATCATCATGGGACTAATCGTCATGTTTGATTCAATCGGCGTGCGCAGGCAATGTGGGGATCAAGGTATACTGCAAATGCGCATGCTCGAGGTCCTCAAAGCACAAGCCAAAGAAATCGATGATCCCGCCATTAACCAAAAAATTAAGCATTTAGAGCAAGATAAATTAGTCATTGACGACTATTTCGGACATCGGCCAATAGAAGTCATTGGCGGTGTACTCATGGGTGTAATTATTGCATTGGTGCTACATGAAATTATGCCTGCATAACGTTAAACTAGAGTAAACGATGAAAAGGACGTGTGATAAGCCGTCCTTTATTTTTTAAGGAGGAATTACTTTGCGTGAAACAACAGACATCACAATTATTGGTGCAGGGCCAGCTGGATTATTTGCCGCCTTTTACGCCGGTATGCGTCAGTTATCCGTTCGAATTATCGATACGCTGCCCAAAGCAGGCGGCCAACCGTACGCACTCTATCCGAATAAAATCATTTACGATATCGGTGGCGTGCCCGCCATTTCAGGTAAACAGTTGGCTGAGGATGGCATTAAGCAGATCGAACCGTTCGAAAAAACAACAATCTGGACACTAGGTGAACAGGTTACAGGGTTTACGCCACAGGATAACGGCACCAATCATTTCATCGTTCATACTGAGAATAATGATTATGCAACCGGTGCTGTGATCATTGCGACAGGTGGCGGTATCTTCTCTCCTCGACCACTGAAAGTCCATGGTTTAACCGAAGCGATGGCTGATCACATTCATTATTATCCGCAAGATTACTCACAATTTACTAATAAATCAATCGCCGTTCTCGGTGGCGGTAACTCCGCATTGGATGAGGCAGCAGCTATTAGTCATTATGCCGAACATGTGACGTTAATTCATCGTCGCAATCAGTTCCGTGGTTTAGAGCACTCGGTTGAAAACTTGCGCGCGCAAGCTAATGTCGATATTCTTACACCCTACACACCAGATAACCTCGCTCTCACATCTGATGGTGCGCTAGAATTATCACTTAAAGCGCGTCAAGCAGAACCGACCGTTCGTACGTTTGATGATATCGTCGTCGCTTACGGTTTTGCCGGGAAGCAGGCAGGATTCGACGATTGGCCGATCACAATGAATCATCAGCGCGTCCCAGTCTCTGCACTCGGACAAACCTCGTTACCAGGAGTCTATGCGGTCGGTGATATTGCCGACTATCTTGGCAAAGCGCAATTAATTGCTGAAGGCTACGGCGAAGTACCGAAAGTCATCAATGATATCGTTCATTTTCTCCATCCTGAAGCAAAAGTCAATAAACTTCACAGTACTGACTTCTTTGCATAAACCGCATCTTTACGCAATAACACACAAAAACGCCAACCTCAGAAAATGGGATTGGCGTTTTGCGTTTCATTATCCTTTTTAGGGCATTAATTACCGGCTAATTTGACCAAATTGGCAATAAACGGTGCTTCATGGAACGGTGTATTAATTAATCCATTCTCGTAGAAGCGCTCGGTATTCGAATTAATACCGAGAATATGCCCACTTGGATCAGTGAGGGCATCGATACCTTGTTTTCCAGGCAGGAAGGATGTGTAAGTTGAGAGAATCTGATCTCCAAACTGCTGGGTGTCACCTTCGAGCGCTAATGTATACGATGCTAAAGCAGTGGTATAAGAACCTTCTGAAGCAAAGTCACTCGCATGAATCACATTCGCATCAACTGTTGTGGAAATAAACTTCTCGAATGGATTCGTCACGTAATGTAACTGCGTGCCTTCTTTCGCTTCACCGAATTCCATCCACCCAGCTTCAACAAATGCTGCTAAAGCAGAGCCAACTGCCAAAACATAATGATCCTTGAGGTAAGCCTTTAATTCACCTCTTAAATCATCCAATATTAATGATAAACCGTACCCCTTTGCTGGACGATCAGAGAAGATGGAACCATCCGCAAAGGTTAAGATATTGTAATCGGCCATGCGTGATTTCAGCTCGTCGATGGATGCATCATAATCCAATTCCTCACGAATCACGAAGGTGTCGACATTCGGCGTATAACGTTTGAAGGTTTCATATAAATCGTATTCGCCGTTAACCCCGTTCGTCACCACAATCAACACACGCGCCTCATTATGAACATCTGGTACTTCAACAGCTGGCTTCACAGCTGCTTTTTCTTCAAAAGTAACATCACTGAAGACATCAGCTAATGGTTGTGTGTATGCTTCTGCGAGTGTTGCTAAGTCATAGGACTGACCGTCAATAACCGCTTGACCATCCGTCGTCGTCTTTGCAATTTCGATAGCTCCTGGAATTTCAACATCGTTAGCGACTTCTATTAGGAAAGCAAGCGGGTGTTTCTGATGCGCGATGTCTGCGTTCATTTCAAATCCGATGCCATTACCCAGAGCCATTTCGACTAAGTTAACTTCAACGGTCTTGTCACCAGTGATTGAGATCGCGCGTACGTCACTATTGGTAATCAGCGCCTGAATCGTGTCAAATGCTTTTTCCAGATCTTCTGTATCGAAAAGGCCATCTTCAGACGGTTCAACGGCTAACATCACGATCTTAGAATTCGTCTGTTTCAGTTCACGTGAGTTAACCAGTGCATCTTTTGTCGGTGCGACAGCGAAACTGATCAAGGAAGGTGGAACCGTCGCGTCTTTGAAGGTTCCGCTCATACTATCTTTTCCACCAATTGAGCCGAGTTTAAGTTGCGTTAGGGCATGGAAGGCACCGAGCAATGCACCGGTCGGTTTCCCCCATTTCTCGGCTGATTCCATACTTTCAAAGAATTCCTGGAAGCTGAGGCGAAGCTCCTGACGCGGGGCCCCTAAAGCAATTGCTTTAGCAATGGATTGAACAACAGCATAGTATGCACCATGGAATGGTGATTTTTCGGCAATGTACGGTAAGAACGCCCCAGCCATTACGGATACTGTATGTGTTTCATGACCGAGTACCGGGATCTTAGCGACCATCCCCTGCTGCGGCGTGATGCCGTTCTTACCACCGAACGGCACGAGAACAGTCCCCTTGCCCAGTGTATAATCGAAATTCTGGCCGATCGCCTTTTGTGAGGCATTGCGAATATCGCACAACTGTGCCTCAATGTCCCTATCATCGCGCAATTCTTCGTCAAAACCATCGGAAGCAACGATAGCCTCGGCTTCCTTCTTTCCACCGTTCGAGTCGAGGAAGTCGCGACGCAAACGCAAAACTTCTTCGCCATTGTAGTTCATCACCATGTACGGTGAATTCGTCACTTCAGCAACGGTTGTCGCTTCAATATCCTCGTCGTGTGCGAGCGCTACGAAATGTTCCACATCTTTGGCAGCAATCACGACCGCCATGCGCTCTTGAGACTCTGATAACGCGATTTCGGAAGGATCCATGCCTTCATATTTCAACGGTACTTTATCTAACTGGATGTCGAGCCCCGGGGCCAATTCACCGATAGCTACCGATACCCCACCAGCACCGAAGTCATTACATTTCTTGATCAGGCGTGTAGCTTCAGGGTTTCTGAATAGGCGAATGATTTTACGTTCAATGCCCGGGTTCCCCTTTTGGACTTCAGCCCCTTGCAGTTCTTTAGATTGTTCGGTCTGTGTCATTGAGGAACCAACAGCAGCTCCTAACCCATCGCGTCCAGTCGGTCCACCTAGTAACATGACGACATCGCCAGCAACCGGTTCTTCGCGAACAACCGCATTCGCTGGTGCAGCTGCCACTAACGCGCCGAGTTCCATACGTTTGGCTTTAAAACCTGGGTGATAGAATTCCTCAACGTAGCCAGCTGTTTGTCCAATCTGGTTACCGTAATCTGAATAGCCAGTAACCGCCCGCTGTGCTAATACGCGTTGCGGTAGTTTATCTGGCAATGTATCTTTGTAGGCTTCGGTTGGATCACCGGCACCGACCATGCGCAGTGCTTGATGAACAAAGGAACGACCAGATAATGGGTCGCGGATCCCGCCACCGATGCAAGTAGCTGCACCACCGAATGGTTCGATTTCAGTTGGGTGGTTATGGGTTTCATTTTTGAAGTAAAGCAAGAAGTCTTCATCTTTGCCATCCACATCAACCTTAATCTTTATACAGCACGCATTGACTTCATCGGAGACGTCTTGATTATCAAGTAAGCCCAACTTTTTCGCATATTTAGCATTGATAGTGCCGAGGTCCATCAGCGACACTAATTTGGCAGATTTGCCTTTGTAAACTTTACTGCGAACATCATTATACTCATCAATCACTTTTTCAATGGCTTCTTTATATTGACCGTCTTTCACTTCAATTTTCTTGAGTTCAGTCAAGAATGTGGTGTGGCGACAGTGATCTGACCAATACGTATCAATCACTTTTAATTGGAAGATCGTCGGGTCGACGCCCTCAGCTTTGAAATAATCCTGAACAACATGAATATCGGACATATCCATCGAATAGTCCTTGATGAGGTCTCGCAACTGCGCATCATCGAAATCAATAAATCCCTCAACGTGAGCTAAGTCTTTGGCAGGCGATACACCCATATCGTAAGACAGTGCGGTGAAAGGCACCAATTCAATCTCGGTTTCATTCACAAAGTAATCGAGGAACTGTTCTGTTTCAGCTTTGTTCAGTCCTTCTAATTCCATAACACGTGAATGATGGAACACGACATCTTGATGCAAGATATCATGAACCAAACGCCCTGTCATCTCATCCAGTTCATCGTACTGACCAAGAATTTGGCGGAAGCGGAAACTATTTTCGCGATCTAAATACTTAATATCGTCATGGATCTCGTAGTCTTTGAAGGCATTAAAGGCGATAGCATTCACATTATCATCATATTCATAAATTTCATATTGCTTAACTGCTTTGAGATTAGAGAGTCCCAAGAAATGTTTAGCTTCTTTAAGATAAAAACTCGAATCTACTGCAGGTACGACAACAAACTGACTCATCGGTTAATCACACTCCTCTACTACTTAAAAAAATCGGCTAATTCTAGTGGTTCAATATAGCGTCCATCTTGATAGACACGCATGTTTCCACCAGAAATTTCATCAATCAAGATAATTTGGCCGTCTGACTTGCGACGACCGAATTCCAACTTCAGATCGTACAGTTCTAACCCTTTAGCTGCCAGCTCCTGTTTGATACGATCAGCAATTTGACGGTTGAGGGCAACAACTTCCTGATATTCTTCGCGTGTCATAATATTGAGTAGCACCAGCGCATCTTCCGTAATCAGTGGATCACCCGCTGCATCATCTTTGATAGTGATTTCTACATAGCCGTCGAGCGCTTGACCTTCTTCAACATAAGCGTCATAGCGACGAATGAAGGAGCCAACTGCACGGTAACGAGTGATGACTTCGAGTCCTTTACCGAATACTTCTGCGGGCTCAACGGTCATGGCTTGCGACTCAGGCTGATCAGAAATGAAATGTGTGGGGATACCGGCTGCATTCAATTGCTTAAAAAAGTAAGCCGTCATCTGCAAATCTTTCGCACCTACGCCTTCAATGGAGAGTCCGACTTGATTTGCGCCCGGATCGAATTTGCCGTCAACGCCAGTCACATCATCTTTGAATTGTAAAACAATCTTACCTGCTTCATTTTGGAAGACGTTCTTCGTTTTACCTTCATATATTTTTTCCATTTGTTCCCTCCCGATATTGAAACGTATGTTTAAAGCTTAGGCATCGTATTAAAATAACTGTTCCCACTGCTGGATCAGCGGGTGATTATCCAGGATATCCAATAGGGATGTATAATTTAGATCGGTTAATGTGAAGTGGCCCATCTTACGCTGACGTTTCGGTTCATCCTTTCCATAAATGTGGAAAATGGCTTCCGGAAATGCTTTTTGTGCTTTCTGGACATACGGTATATGTTGACCGAGAATGTTAATCATCAGCGCGGGTTCATAGAGGCGCGGTGCAATCAAGTGGTGCCCCGTCAATGCTAGTATGTGTTCATCATACTGAGAGGCATTGAGTGCTTCGATAGAATAGTGCCCACTGTTGTGCGGACGCGGTGCAATTTCATTCACCAAAGCCCGTCCATCAGAAGTGATGAAGAATTCAACACCACACACACCGATCAATTCACCTTCACGCGCAATGGCGATAGCTGTCGATTGAATCTGCTTATATATTTCTTGCGGAATCTCACCTCCTACAATGCCTGCATAAAGGATCCCGTTACGGTGACGGTTGATACTAGCGGGCAGAATTTCAATATCCCCATAGAGATCGCGCGACACCATCACTGACGCTTCATACGCAAAAGGCATAAACACTTCTAAAATTGCCGGCCCAGAAATAATCCGGTCGATCGTTGCTTTCTCAGCTTCTAAATCGGCTTCAGAGTGAATGACTACCTGGCCCTTGCCGTCGTACCCGAAACGTGAAGTTTTAAGTACAGCAGGTAAGCCAATTTCATTAATTGCTGTCTCAAAATCGCTTGCTTCATTGATCGGATAATAAGCTACTGTCTGCGCACCGATCGTATTGAGCCACTGCTTTTCCATCACACGATGTTGGGAGTTGAGCAATAACTTTGTGCCCTGCGGTAAGTACGTCTGCGCTTCAATCTTTTCTAGCAACGGGCCATCAATATTTTCAAATTCATACGTTAGGACGTCGACCGATTGACCGAATGCTAGGACTTTGTCGTGATCGGAGTAACTGCCGACTACATGACGATCAGCGACAGCATAACCACAGCTATTTTCGCCTTCATCGTACATGGCAACGTGATAGCCCATTTTCTGTGCGGATTGCGCCATCATTTTACCCAGCTGTCCAGCACCGAGAATACCGATTGTAGCCCCGGGTTCGAGCACTTTAACCATTGAGTTGATTCCCACTTTCTATTGATTGATCGTGCGCATTCTGTTGATAAGCAACGAGTGCTTGATGGACGTTATCATCGTGAACCGCCAAGAAACGCGCAGCTGATAAAGCTGCATTCTTTGCACCCGCTTTGCCAATTGCCATCGTATTGACCGGTACCCCAGCCGGCATCTGAACAATGGATAGCAAAGAATCCATGCCACTCAGTGCAGAGGATTTCATCGGACAGCCGATCACAGGTAGTGTGGTCTTCGCGGCGATCATGCCCGGTAAATGCGCTGCGCCTCCCGCACCAGCAATGATGACTTCATACCCATTAGCCTTTGCATTCTCGGCAAAGGCAAACATCTCATCCGGCATACGATGAGCTGAAATAATTTTCTTATCATAAGCGATTTGAAGTTCATCTAGGATATCAGCAGCGTGCTGCATCTGATCCCAATCGGAAATACTTCCCATCACAATGGCGACTCTTGCCTGTTCAGTCATTCGTGTTCTCTCCTTTTCGATGTAGACCAATATCCAAACGATAAAAACTATCAGGAATGGTAACTTGTTTAACGGAACGATAGGCTTGTTCCCGCGCGGTTTGCAGCTCCCCGCCAGTTGCGGTTACCATCAATATGCGACCGCCGTCACTGACAAGCTGTTCATCCTGTTGTCTCACGCCTGCTAAATATACCGATGCCTTATCCAGTGATGTGTCAAACGCGATCGGCATCCCCTTCGGATACGCTTGCGGGTAGCCTTCAGCTGCCATGATGATGCCTAAATGCGTGTTTGTTGACCGTTCAATAGCAATAGGCTCTTGATTGAGGTGTGCCATAACTACTTCATAAAAATCATTTTGTATGCGCGGTAATAGCACCTGTGTCTCAGGATCCCCGAACCGTGCATTAAATTCGATCACTTGTGGTCCCTCTGCGGTTAACATCAATCCACTGTAGAGTACACCGGTGTACGGAGTACCATTCGCCACCATTTCGTGCGCAATAGGTTTGATGATTTCATCAATAACTTGTGTTTCTAGTGATCGATCAACCCACGGCACCGGTGAAAATGCGCCCATTCCGCCGGTGTTCAAACCTTCATCATTATTACCGACACGTTTATAGTCGCACGCACTGCCGATGGGGATAACATGTTCACTATTCACAAAACTGAAAAATGAAAATTCTGTGCCGAAGAGGCGCTCTTCGATAACACAGTCAGTCTGTTTCTCTTCTAGGAGCTGCGCTACTAACACATGTGCTTCATCTTTCGTTTCGGGTAGCCACACCCCCTTCCCCGCCATCAAACCATCAGCTTTAATGACCAGTGGGTGATCCGTTTTATCGACAAATTTATGCGCCGCCTCAGCATCTGCTGCTTCAAAGTATTGATAATCGGCTGTTTTTACGCCGGCTCGTATCATGATATCTTTAGCAAAGGATTTTGAACTTTCAAGTTGAGCTGCTTGTTGCGTCGGCCCGACAATCAATAAATCTGCGTCACGAAAACGATCAACGATACCCAATGCTAGCGGATCTTCAGAACCAACAAATGTTAAATCGATTGCCTGTGTTAGTGCGAATTCTAGCAATTCATCAATCGCGTCCAACGCAAGCGGCACCGTGCGAATCTTTTCTGACTGCATGCCAGCGTTTCCGGGTGCAACGATGACTTCCGATACATGTGTACTTTTTTCAAATTGGCGAGCTAAGGCATGTTCGCGTCCCCCAGCGCCAATAATCATTACTTTTGCCATGTGCTACCTCATTTAGTGACGGAAGTGGCGTTTGCCAGTCATGACCATCGCGATATCCTTTTCATTAGCGATGGCAATCGATTCATCATCATGCTTGGAGCCGCCCGGTTGAATGATCGCAGTAATATTGTGTTCACTCGCATATTCCGCATTATCACGCTTTGGTAAGAAGGCATCACTCGCAACAACGAGTGTTTCTCTCAATGATGGGTCTTTAGCCTCAGCTTTTTGAATCGCAATCTTGAAGGAATCGATGCGGTTCGGTTGCCCACTGCCGACACCCAGCACCATATTTTCGTTGGTAACGACGATGGCATTACTCTTGATATGCTTCACAACTTTCATCGCAAAGTTCATGGCACGAATTTCTTTCTCAGTTGGCTGACGATTCGATGCGACATTCCAATCTGCTGGCATTTCCGAAATTTGCACCGGTGATAATTCCTCCGAGTGATCCTGATCTTGTTCGAGAATGCCACCGTTCAAAGTGACATATTCTTTTTCATAAGAATCATCTTTGTGATCAAAGTCGACCGTTAGAATGCGCAAATTCTTTTTCTTTGCTAATCGTTCGTACGCATCCTCATCGAAACTCGGGGCAATCACAATTTCCAAGAAAATTTTTGCCATTTGCTCTGCCAATTCCAATGTTACGTTGCGATTGACAGCAACAATCCCACCATAGATCGACACGGGATCGCCGGTATAGGCGCGATCAAACGCTTCTTCAATCGTTTCGGCTGTACCAACACCACACGGATTCATATGTTTCATCGCAATGGCTGCTGGCTCATCAAATTCACGAACAACGCGCATCGCTGCATCCGCATCTTTGAGGTTGTTGTAGGATAGCGCTTTGCCATGATGTTGTTTCGCTTTCGCAATTGAAAACGCTGGTGGATCAATTTCTTTATAGAAGCTAGCTTTTTGGTGCGAATTTTCACCGTATCGCATTTCTTCGCGCTGTTCGTACGTTAAGGTCAAGTGATCCCATGCATGTTTAGTGAAATCATCTTCGCTATCGTTTAACTGTTTTGCTAAATATTGGCTGATGCAGGTATCGTAATGTGATGTGAGTGCAAAGACTTTCTGTGCTAAATAAGCACGGAAGGCTAAAGAGGTTTCGCCTGTTGCCTGCAATTGATCGATTAAGGTGTCATAATCTTTAGGATCGGTGACTACTGTGACTGACTGATAATTCTTGGCCGCACTGCGCAGCATCGACGGCCCACCAATATCGATATTTTCAATCGCATCGGCGAGTGTGACACCGGATTTTTTAATGGTTTCTTTGAATGGATAGAGGTTGACGATCACATAATCAATAAAGGAAATCTCATTTTCTTTTAGGGTCTTTCGGTGTGCCTCATTATCGCGCAATCCCAATAATCCACCGTGAATTTTAGGGTGTAGTGTTTTGACACGACCATCCAGGATTTCAGGAAATCTTGTGTAATCTTCGACTTTTTCAACAGGAATGCCCGCTTGTTCAGTCGCGCGGAATGTTCCACCCGTCGATAATAACGTCAAGCCATTAGCTACTAACGCTTTTGCAACTTCTTCAATACCTGATTTATCTGACACACTGAGCAATGCATATCTTGTCATTTCAATGACTCCCTTCCTGCTGCTTTAAATTCTGAATTAATTGTTGCAATATTTTAGGATAGATTCGATGTTCAATCGCGTGAATATGCGTTTCCAGCTCCTCGATATTCCAACTCGGATCAATCGCGAGAGACTCCTGATAGATAATCTTGCCACTATCAATTGCTTCGTTCACGTAATGGATGGTCACGCCTGTTTCTGAAACACCAGCATCGTAAGCATCCTGAATGCCGTGCCGCCCCGGGAAATTCGGTAACAGCGAGGGATGGATATTAATGATACGATCAGGATAAGCATCCAGCAAAATGTGGCTGACAATACGCATAAAACCTGCCAGCACCAATAAATCTGCTTGACGTTCCTGTACAAACGCTAGCAACTGCGTTTCCCATTCATTGCGACTCGCACAATCATGTGGCGAAAGGACTAAACAATCAATCGACGCCTGCTTCGCTCTCGCAATTACCGGTGCATCCGGCTCATCGCAAACAACCGCACACAAATTAGCCTCGAGCTGACCCGTAGCAACCGCATTAATAATTGCTTGAACATTTGTTCCATTGCCGGAAGCAAATAATGCGAGGTTTACTTTTCCACTCATGACTCCTCCTTACGGCAGATTTATCAAACGGATACCTTGCGCATCGCTCGCTTCACGCGCCTGTACACATCCGATGACTGTACTGCCATCAATTTGATCTAAAACGCTAGTCACTTCTCGTTCATCAACTGCTAGGACGAGTCCAATACCCATATTGAAAATATTAAACATTTCTTCGCTCGTGATACCTGCTAGCGACTGTATCTTGTCGAAAATAAACGGTCGTTCCCAGACACTCGTATCAATCACCGCAGTCAAATGATCATCCAGCATGCGCGGCACATTTTCATAAAAGCCACCACCTGTGATATGGGCGATGCCGTGAATGTGATGTTTTTGAACAAGTGGCAGTACATCTTTGACATAAATCTTCGTTGGCTCTAGTAAGTGGTCTATCAGGACCCGACCATCTTCTAACCGTTCGTCGAAAGCAAACTGATGATCCTTGAAGAAGACTTTGCGCACAAGCGAATAGCCGTTTGAATGAATACCTGAACTCGGTAAACCGATTAAACGATCACCTGCTTTTACTTGACTTCCATCGAGGAGATAATCACGGTCACCAATACCGACACAAAATCCAGCTAAATCGAATTCTTGCTCTGAATAGAGGTCAGGCATTTCAGCCGTTTCACCACCGATTAACGCTACACCTGCTTGCGTACAACCTTCCGCTATACCACTAACTATTTGTTCAATCTGCTTCGGTTCATTCTTCCCAACCGCTAAATAATCGAGAAAGAATAGAGGTTCCGCCCCTTGTGCGAGAATATCGTTCGCACACATTGCGACGGCATCGATTCCGATAGTGTCTAATTGATTCGTCTGCTGTGCGAGCAGTATCTTGGTCCCCACGCCGTCTGTCCCGCTGACTAATACGGGGTGTTCATACGAACTGTTCGCAATATCGAACAGCGCCCCGAACCCCCCCAATCCTGTCATTACTTCCGGACGCATGGTGCGAGCAACATGTTTGCGTATGCGCGCCACCGCTTCGTATCCCGCTTCGATATTGACACCTGCTGCTTCATACGCCTCACTCATCTTGAAATTCTCCTTTAATGATTTTGACTTGTAGTGGGGTTAATTCCGCCTTAAATTCCGCTTCATAGTCAGCAATATCTGCTGAGGGCTTACCATCAAAGGCGTCGAGTGAAATGCCACGATTTGCGGTTTTAAACGGCGTATTGATTGCTTCTAGTAATCCTTGAACAGAAATAAAACCTAAGGAATCGCTACCGAAGCGTGCATTCATTTCAGTAATAGTTTGATTCGATGCCACCATATCCCGCGCATGACTCACATCAATACCGAAATAATTGGGAAAACGTAAAGCTGGACTGGCAATACGGACGTGAATTTCTTTTGCGCCGGAATCTTTCAATAAACGAATAATCCGACGAATCGTGGTCCCGCGAACAATGGAATCATCCACTAAGACTATCCGTTTACCCTTAATGATATTTGGCACTGCAGATAACTTGGTGCGTACCCCTTTTTCGCGCATTTCCTGTGTCGGCTGAATAAAGGTGCGGCCGGTATATTGGTTCTTGATCAAGCCGAGTTCGTACGGTAATCCAGAAGCTTCGGCATAACCACTGGCAGCAGAGAGTGACGAATTCGGAACACCGATAACAATATCAGCGTTCGGTGCCGGGCATTCCTGAGCCAAGCGTTTACCTGTTTCTTTACGTGCCGTATGCACATTGACACCTGCAATATCGGAATCCGGTCGCGCATAATAAATATATTCCATCGGTTCAATCGCTACCTGGCAGTCTTTTGCATATCTTTCGATGCGATAGCCTTCATCATCGATAACAACATATTCGCCAGCGAATAATTCACGAACATATTCAGCGCCAATGGTATGAAGTACACAGGTTTCACTGGTAACAAAATAAGCATCATCTAATTTGCCAATAACAAGTGGTCGGAAACTATTGTGATCCACCGCAGCATAGAGGGCGTTTTCCGTTAATAAGCAGAAGTCGAAACCACCCTTTAATTCTAATAATGCGGCTTTAAATGCTTGTTCAAAATCGAGATCGCGATATTTTCTAATTAAGTGGATAAATAATTCTGCCGCCGAGTTACTCGATAATACCGCGCCAGTCGCTTCTAAATCATCGCGAAGTGACGCACCGTTCGTTAAATTACCGACGTGGGCGACTGCCATTGTTTCATCATTAAATTGATAGAGTCGAGGCTGAATATTAGTATCATCGCTACGATCATCCGTTGTTGCGGCGCGTACCTGACCGATCGCATTAACACCCTGTAAATCATCGAGGATCGCTTCATCATTAAAGACAGATGTAATCAAGCCATTGCCCCGGTAACTCTTAAATTCATTGCTCTCACTCGTTATAATACCGGCACCCTGCTGCCCACGATGCTGTAAAGCTCTGAGTGCAAAATACGTCATTCGTGCTGCCATGGGATGGTTCTTAATGGCGAACAATCCGCCAGCTTCATTGACACTCCTCAGGTGGCGCGCCGTTGTTACCGACTGCGCCTCCCGTCTCTCCAACTGCTTCGGCATATTTTCCTCCTTCATACATGTCTCAGCTAACATTCGGTATTCTTAATGATGTCTCTTCTAACAACACGGTCATTATAGCATTGCCCGCAGCTATAAACAACAAAATAACGTATATTTTTTTATATATTTAGTTTTAACATTCGCTTTTATTAAATCCTTTTGCATGAAAGTGGAAATAATTACTGAAGGCAACAAAAAAATCGTAAGCCTATTAACCAGCTACTTGGCTAACAAGCTTACGATTGCGTTATGCTATTTTTTATTATCTTTACGCAGCACCGGCTTAATCTGAAAGGTCGGCCTCGGTCCTGACTGCTGCGGGACAGTGCGATAGTCCTGGGTTGTCGTCTTTTTGTTCCGTTGTTTCCAATTGTACAAAATACGCGAGATATAGCGGAGGTTATACACTTGATGAATGACTGCTTCCTTAACGGCTTCCTTGATAGTGCTCGGTTCATAACCGTCTTCTGTCATCCAACGCGCGATCTCTTGATATTCGATTTGAGACAGTGGGCGTCCAAATTCATTGCTGATGATCTCAAATATCTCTTCTTGGTCTGTTGATGATGTCTCTTCCGCTCCCGTTCGAGCATCTGGTTGGTCGAGTGCTTGAAGTTGTCGCTGGAGAGGCGTGAGATCAAAATGATCACCGTAACGTCCTTCTTGGCGATCTTGAACAATTTCAAGCCACCCTTTTGCGATCATCTGCTTGATCATATCGGTGATATCATTTTCTGATAGCCCCATGCGCTTCGCTAACTGATCAAAGGAGGGAAAATTATTACCATGCTGCTCAAAATCGATCAGGTGGATAATCAACATGCATTCAACATTACGCATCTCGAGTGCATGATAATTAGCTAATAATTCCCGTGCGAGTACTGTATATTGCAATCACAACATCCTCTCTAAACTAGAGATCATTAACAGTCTCATACCACATGCCATCCGTGGCATTGAGATAGTGGTAACCGATTTGGCCATCCTTATCCTTGAAACTGACTTCCCAACTCAACTGTTCACCATCCATACCTAGTGTCGCTTCCCGCACCGTGGCATCCGGCAGATCATAACTTGCAATTGCCAATGCCTGATCCTCTGAGATCACTTGCTTCGCAGGAATTTCTTGAGACGCTTTGGTTTCTGGCTGATAGACCACATAAATTTCCGTTCCATCTGTTTTTTTACCGAGAATGGTATAGGTCGTTTGACTGCGGTTAAACATATAAAACTTTTCTAATTGATCGAGCGAATACTGTTTTTCCGCAACAGCTTGCGCTTTGGATTGTGCTTTTGCCGGGAAAGACTGTGACTGAATATAGATTCCCCATATCCCGATGTTTAGCACAATCACTATTCCGAGTAATATGTAAACAAATCGTTTCTTCACGATTGACCTCCAATAGTTATAGGTGTGGATTTTTTAATTCATCTAAGGTAATTTTCTCAAATTTAAAGTCTGCCGGCAAATATTGCTGAATCTGTGACGCATACTGTGCGGATACAATGCGTTTGTCGAGCATAATGACTTGATTCGGTTGCTGATCGCGACGGAAAATACGCCCCAGCCATTGATTGAACAGCATTAACATTTCAGGCATCGCGTAATCGGTGAAATAATTTTTACCCTGCTGTTTCGCATAATATTGTAACGCCTGTTGATCCACTGCACTCGGCGACGCAAAAGGTAATCGCGTCATAATATAGGAATCTGTACCTGCATCGAGATGGATTCCTTCTTGAAAACTATCCAAGGTCAATAATATCGCTCGATCCGCATCCTTATATTGGACACGCAATTGCTCCAGCGATCGATCTTCACTCTGTGTCATTAATACGTCTTGAGCGTTTTTATCCAATTGTGCCTTCAATAGGGATGCCACCTGATCGAGGAGTGCACGAGAATGGAAAAATACTTGTATTTTATGAATCCGAGAATTTTGCAACGTCTGCTGAACCACTCGACTAATCATCTCACCGCGTTCCTCTACAGAATATTTCTCAATCGACAATAAATCTGAAAGTAGATAGGCTGTTGTCGATGCGCCGTAATTCTCTGGTGCTTCTGCTTCACAGTATTGGTAATCCGAAATTCCCAACCATTCCGAAGGCGATGCCTCATTAGCGAGAATCGGTAAATTTTGACTGATAAGGACCGTTTTTTGGGGCAGGTGTTCCCATAATTCTTTAAGCTGCTGACCATCTGGATAAGTACATTTTTCAATGCGAATGGCTTCCTCATCTGAAAGCGCGCACTTGCTTATACTGATATACTGCTCAGGACTAACCATTAATAATTGTTCCATCAAGTCTTCAAATTGTTGCCATTCAACCAATAACCGCCGCCATTTGACTGAACGAACGGTATACAAATCCTGATATTCACTCAATGCTGAGAGTAGTGACTCAAATGCTTTACGGAAATTGCGACCGTACACCCACAATTCACTGAGTGCGACATGCCACGGCGCCTGTTGAAAGGCCTCTGCTGACATAAATTGCTCAGGCTCCGACGCCAACACGTCACTGAGATCGTCCGTCAAATAGGCTAACGAATCGAACAAGTGCTCGAGCGCAAATCCCGTCTCATAAAATTGATCGTATGGCGCAGCACTATCTTCTTCACTACCATACAACATAGCATCACCCATACGACGCAAGCTGTCTTCGGTCTGGTGAAAGAGTTGCGATACACTTTCTATATCCCACGTTCGTTTCTGATGCTCAGCGTAAATTTTAGGTAAGTGATGACACTCATCGATGAGCCAACGAACACCTCGGTCGAACAGCCCATTATCTGCAAACAGTGACATATGATGAACAAGAAAAGCAGCGTTCGTTAGATAAATCATATCCTGTGTGTGTGTGTCAAACTGCGCACGATAGAAATCATGCCCCCGCCAATCAATCGGTTTGAGATTAGGCTGTTCAGCAAGCACTCTGATTTTCTTCCAGAATTTGCCAACACGCAGTGCGCGATGCAATTCTTCTAAACGCCCTGTCTGTGTTTCAAACACCCAGCACAAAACCGCCATCGTGAGTAGTGCCTCGTGTTTAGATACATGGGCAATATCATGCTCCTGAATCGCCAATAAACGATTAAATCCATCTAGAGAAATAAAATGTGAAGCACTAATCAATAATGTTGTCGACAATGATCTACCGAGAGTCTGTGCGAGTGCTAGAACCGTCTGAGTTTGCCACTGGTCGAGAAGTAAATTCGTCGGTGCCACAATCACAATTGGTTGTTCACTTTTTCGCTGTGTCATTGCAGCATACAGTGTCGCTAAGGACTTACCCGCACCTGCTTTTGCAGTAACTAAAGCGAACGGTTGATCGTTCATATAAAATTGCGCGAGTTGTGTGATTAATGTTTCCTGTTCCTCATTCCACTGCGGTTCTTTCGCTAACAATTGTGGTACTTCTGATGCTTTAGCCCGCGATTGTCGGAATGTCAGATGAGCGATGGTTTCACCTTGATATTGACCGTCTTCTTGTCGATCAGCATACCATTTCGTCACATAATCTCCGGTTTCACAGAGTAAAAAAGAAAGATATGGTGTCATTTCGTGCATCAACGCAGCTGGTAGTTTTTGAATGCGCGCTTTAAGTGTCAGCATCAATTCAGCCGTTGCTTCAGCATCCGCATTTGCCGTATGTGCGTGTGTTAAATCCACACCTACCTCACGACAAATATCTTGTAAATGATAACTCTCTGCGGTAGGAACAAATACCCGAGCCAATTCAACAGTATCGATACGGGGAAGGTTTAGCTTCGGATAGCCAACCGCCAAAAATGTATCACGCAAAAAATGAAAATCAAAATTGACATTATGGCCAACAAATGTGCAACCTTGTAATTTCTGCCATAAATCACTTGCAATGTCCTCAAATAACGGCGCATTTGCTACATCGCGCTGCGTAATGCCAGTCAACTGGGTGATGCGCTTCGGAATAGGAATTAATGGTTGGACGAAGGTCGCATAGCGGTCAACAATCTGATCGTTTTCGACAAAAACCGCACCGATTTGAATGATGCGCTCACCGCGTCGAAACTTCGGTCCAGTTGTTTCTAAATCCACTACTGCATAACGTGTCGTCATCGTTTCTCTCATTCCTTTAATTGCTGCTGTAACATGGTCAACAGCGCCTGTCTTTCATTTGCTACTTGATTCGTGATCACACGATCGAGTGCTTGATCCAATAATTCACCGATTAATGCCTTAGGTTCGGGATGGAACGCTTCAATCACATCTTTGCCGTTGATTGCTAGCTGCTTCTTATCAGTGATCGGCAATGCATCGTAAATGGCCTGAGCTTTTTTAACATCACCCTTTGAAAAGGCATCACCGATCGGCGCACTTGCTTCTTGCTGTGTGCCAATAAACTGCTCCACCGTTGAAACAATTGGCAATCCTAAATGATATACGGCGCGCGCATTCCATTCATTGACAGCCCTCAGCTGCAAAGCACGATAGTACTTTTGGATCGTTTTTTTCTGTTGATTCGAAAGTTTCCACTGCTTCGTTAAGCGATCGATACGTTGATCAGCAGTCAGTGCGTCATCCGCCGTTAGCCATAGTGTCAATGCCCATGTCAATTCGATTGGTGGCAGTGCAATATCATGCGCTAAATTCTGATACAGTTCTGCCATCGCTGCTTGCTGACCGGCCACCCACGGACAATGCGCACTAAGGGTCGTGTCAATAAATAACCGAATGCCCTGAGCCCAATAACGTCCTTGGTACAGTTTTTCTAACTCTGTGCGCACGCGTTCTACCGAAATCTTCTCAAGCAACGGTGCATTGTCCCGAATTGCTCGAACGGTTTGATCCTCGACATCAAATCCCAACTGACCAGCAAAGCGTACAGCACGCATCATACGCAAGGCATCTTCATGAAAGCGTTCCTCCGCAACGCCTACTGCACGCAACATCCGCTGTTTTAAATCAGTCAAACCATCGAAATAATCGTATATTTTGCCATCCTGATCCATTGCTAACGCATTGATTGTAAAGTCACGTCGCAATAAATCTTCACGCAAATTGCGAACAAAAGTGACCTTATCAGGCCGCCTAAAATCCTTATAACCGGATTCGGTTCGAAAAGTTGTAATTTCGTATGTCTCACCGTCAGCCCAAGCCATAACGGTCCCGTGCTCTAGCCCGACATCAAAATGCTTCTTAAATAGCGCTTGTACCTCAGCAGGAAAGGCGGAAGTCGCAATATCAATATCGTGAATTGGCAAACCGATCAGCGCATCGCGGATGGCCCCGCCGACAAAATAGGCCTCATAGCCCGCATCTGTCAATCGATGCAAAACAGGTAAGGCACGTTGGACTATCGGTGCATGAAGCAGTGCCTGTCCCTTATCACTCAAAGAAAGATCCATCAAAATCATCCTCCTCTAATGCTTCGACCAGCCATTGCCATTCTGGTTGTCCCATAAGCTCTGGTTGCTCACGCAGTGCCTGACGTACACGCGTCCGATCGCCATCTTCCCACATGAAATTCAAATAGTCGGCAATAAAGCTCTGATCTGTTTTCAACGCATCATACGCTGCCATATAGTAATCCTTCGCTTCATCATACTGCTCATTTGCAGCATAAATGCCAGCTGCTAACCATTCGAACTGATCACCCGACAGCTGATCTTTGGCTTCTTCTAAAATATCTAAAGCTTCTGCTTCACGTTCATTCTTTAACAGTAAACGCATCAACAGCATAGGCACTTCTACAGAGTCACTGTCTAACGCATGCGCTTTGGTTAGATCATTAATCGCGTCTTCCTCTTGGTGATTCATCACATAGACGCGGGCACGTTGATAATAAGCTGACGCTTGATAGGGTTGGTGATGGATATTTTCCGTCAGCACTCTCAGTGCATCACTTTCACGATGTAAGTGATAGAGTACTTCGGCATAAATACCGAACAGTTCTTCAGATAGCGAACCATTTTCATAGAATGGCGAGAGGATAGCTTCGGCACGATCGTATTCCTCCGTCTGATAGAAACACAGCGCCAATTGCTCGTTCACTTCATGGCTGCGCTCCGCTTTAGGAATATCACTTAAATAATCAATGACTGTTTCATATTCGCCGATTGCCATCAAACATTCAATATACTGTCGTTCAATACGCGCTTTAGATGTTTGAATAACTTCACTATCTGTCTCTAGAAGTTCTCGATAATACGGAATAGCTTCGCGAAAATGTCCAGTAGAACGATGTAACTCAGCAAGTCCTAAAAGAATCGCTGGTTCATCTGGTGACAATGTTTTAGCTTCCTCCAACTTCAGCAAACTCACATCAGCCATCCCCAACTGCTGATAAATGTCGGCGGCTAACAATAATGATTGGACGTAATACGGCGAGTCAGGCATGATCGAAATCAGCGTGTCTAATGCGCCATCCAGATCCCCGTCATCGCTGGCGGCCTCCGCTAGCAGTAACTGCCAGCGCTCCGGATCATCAATCGCATCCAAAGCCGCACTGTAAATGCCCTTCGCATATGGCAAAAATCCAGCTTGTTGGAAGGTATAACCAGTTTGCGCCCAGACATCAGGATCCGCTTCACGCTCTAACAAACGTAACAGTTCATTGTACGCTTGCGTTGCCGCTTGCGTCTGATTCGTCCGCAACGCTTCAAATACTTGCTGAATTTTTTCATCCATTACTGTAATCACCTCTGTATCCACGTTCTACAATCATACCGCATATTAGCCAATTACGCATTGCTCAGCTCATCAAAAAAGAGTGGCCTGAACCACTCTTCTAAAAACATTAAATACGCGAATCGTGCGTATTTGATTAATTAGCCTTTTTTGACAGCTTCTTTTAAAGCTTTACCTGCTTTGAATGCAGGAACTTTACTTGCAGGGATTTGAATTTCTTCACCTGTTTGTGGGTTACGTCCGCGACGTGCTGCACGTTCACGAACTTCGAAGTTACCAAATCCGATGATTTGAAGACTTTCCCCATCTGCTAAATAAGATTGAACGGAATCGAACAATGCATCAACGATTGGTTGAACAGTCTTTTTAGGTTCGCCTGTTTTTTCAGCAATTTTCTGAACTAAATCGGCTTTGTTTGCCATATTCTCTACCTCCTATAGTTAAGGGACCTATGCCCTATATGAAGCGTTGGCCTCGTTATGTATGCTAACAATATACCATATTGCCCCCATGCAAACAACAAAATAGCGACTAAAAGTTGTTTTCTAATCGCTATCATATAGACAATGCGCCCCTACATCATCTTCACTCGGTTTCTTTTTGTCGGTTTTCCGTGACACGCCGTCAATTGATATCTCTTTTTAGCATGTGTCACTTTATGCCACCATGCTACGCTTCAACTGCAGTGATAAATTCCTCATACGCATGGTCAGATTCTTCAATACTCGATGGCTACATCGGGTCATTCATCTGTTCTCTAAAATCATCTAGGCGCATGGCACCATTAACATAAATCATTTCCTTGTCGATGAAGTTCTTCATCGATTAACCAGTTCTCGTCACCGTACGCTTGACTTTCATTAATATCGTAGCCCGTGACTTGGACCGGCATAATACCATCATCAGTTAAAACTGCGTGGGCTATCACATCTTTCGCACCGTTACTTGCTACCATCAGATAATACACGTCTGAACCTTTGATCGTATAATAAAGAGCTGCAATATCTGCATTGTCATTATCCGTTTGGAAATTAGGTACTTGCTCCGCTTCAAAGTATTCAGGATCGCAGTGATCAATCAAGGCATACGCATTCATGACCATTTGATCGTCTAAAGTATAATCATCATAACGCTCGGCTGGCATTTTGTCCCAAGGCGCTGAGCCTTCTATCGGATCGTTTTCCCCTCTAACAGCAATTTGTGAGTGCATGGTTTGTCCTTCAAACTCATCTGCTGTTTCATCATTCTCTTTGACATACTCCAAATCAGCATCAAAGGCTTCTCGGTTTTTAAGGTATAAGTGATATAACTCTGCTTTACTCACTGGATCAATATCAGCTTTTGTAATATCCGATGCATGACTATATTTTCCCGCGTATATCAACTCCACATTAATAATCTGAATCGGTTTCACACCATCTTCTCTTTCCTTAACATGTGAAATCGTGTGCGTACCACCTGCACCACTGGTCAGATAAATATATATATCATCGCCTTCACATTCATAAGAGACATACATTGGGGCATATTTACCAATCGCTTCGTTATCAGTAATGCGATCATCCATCACACTGCCGTAAACGAGAATTTTGAGTCCATCTGATAAGTTATCAAAGGCTTTCGCATCTTTTTCTTCTTGCGTTTCTTCAGCTTTTTTGGGGGTCTCGTTCTTCTTTTTTTCTGGTTTAGATGCTTCATCTTTAGTATCAGACTTTGAGACTGCCTGCTGTTCAAGCATGGTATCCTGTTGCGGTTGTTCTGAAACTTTATCATCTTTTTGGCATCCTACCAGCAAAATTGCAGCTAGTGATAGTAGGCCTAATGATTTTCTGTGCATCGCTCGTTACCTCTCCATCATTACAATAAATATAGCGCTATCATAACTTATAAATACATTACCCTATACCTCTGAATTTATTGTCAATTCCTGATTAGTTATTTTGACACTTAATGCACAAAAAAAGCTGTCCATTACGAACAGCTCTCTTACAATCTATAACTAATAGCGCTCGCGCACAATCATGCGCAACGTCACGCCTTCAAAATCAAAGTTTTTACGAATCTGATTTGCCATAAAGCGCTGATAACTGAAATGCATTAATTCCTTGTCATTGATCATTAATACAAATGTCGGTGGAGCCGTAGCAACTTGGGTCAAATAGTACACGCGCAATTTCCGTCCCTTATCCGATGGTGCCGGATTGGTCCGCATCGCCTCTGCTAACACCTGATTCAATACTGATGATTGAATGCGACGGTGATAGTTCTCATAGACTTGCGTAATTTTTGGTAGGACTGTCTGCAATCGTTGGCCGGTCTTCGCTGATACAAAGAAAATTGGTGCATGATTGAGGAAACCAAATTCTTCACGAATTTCTTTCTCGAAACGATGCAACGTTTTATTGTCCTTATCCACGAGGTCCCATTTATTAACAATAACGATAATCGCTTTACCTGCTTCATACGCATAGCCAGCAACTGTCTTATCCTGTTCGCGAATACCTTCCTCCGAATTCAGTACTAATAAACAGACATCTGAACGATCGATGGCATCGCGTGTGCGGATGACGCTGTATTTCTCGGTAAGTTCAGAAACTTTTCCAGGGCGACGCAAACCTGCAGTATCAATAATTCGATATTCGCGGTCATCATAAGTAAAGTAGGTATCCACCGCATCGCGCGTTGTTCCCGGTATATCAGATACAATCACGCGTTCCTCGTTAAGCAGTCGATTAACCAGCGACGATTTTCCCACATTCGGACGCCCGATGAGTGAGAAGCTAATACTGTCGTTCGCATCCATATTGAAATCAGAATCCTCAAATTGATGGAATGCCTCATCCAACAAATCACCGAGGCCCTGACCGTGCGCGCCAGAAATTGGGAACGGTTCGCCGAGGCCTAAAGCATAAAAGTCATAAATATCCGCATGCTGCTCCGGATTGTCTACCTTATTGACAGCCAATAGTACCGGCTTCTTTGTACGATGCAGCATGCTTGCCAATTGTTCATCCGTTTCAGTCACACCGTCGCGCACATCTGCCATCATAATAATGAGATCGGCGTCTGACATTGCAATCTGCGCCTGTTGACGAATCTGCGACATAAAACTCTCATCTTTGAATGTAATGCCACCAGTATCAATAATGGTGTACGGTTGATTTAGCCACTCACCACGGCCATAGATACGATCGCGTGTGACACCTGGTTGGTCATCAACGATGCTGATGCGTTCACCCACCAACCGATTGAAAATGGTGGACTTTCCCACATTCGGTCGTCCAACAATCGCTATTGTGAGTCGTTCTGCCATTTTTCCCCTCCTTTAAGTAACTATTGTCATAAAAAAAGATCGGAGACCCACAAGCCTCCAATCTCTTTACCAGGTCATTACCTGTGATTTATTCTAAATTATTTGTCGTCGCCACCGAGATCGAGATCTTTCAATTGATCACCGAGCAAGTCAGCTAATGAGAAGCCAGAGTCTTCTTCAGAACTGTTATTGCTATTGTTGCGACGTTGACGGTTGCCGCCACGGTTACCACGAGAGCGGTTGTTACGGCCACCACGGTTACCGCGTGATTGACGACCATTACCGTCATCATCTTGACCATCACGGTTTGGACGTTCCGGTGCAGGTTCTAACGCACGCATTGATAAGGATAGACGATGTGCTTCTGGATCAACGTCCAACACTTTAACCTTAACTTCCTGACCTTCTGATAATTTATCAGAAGCGGAATCAACGTGTTCGTGAGAAATCTGCGAAATGTGAACCAAACCTTCGACACCTGGGAATACTTCAACGAATGCACCGAAGTCAACGATACGACGAACAACACCGTCTAATGTTGCACCCTTAGGCGCTTTTTCTTCGATTGATTCCCATGGACTAGGTTGTGCTGCACGAATAGAGAGGGAAATACGTCCACGTTCTTCGTCAAGTGATAAAATCTTAACCTTAACTGTTTGACCGACTTCTAATTCATCAGAAGGTTTGTCAACATGGTGGAAAGCAATTTCTGAAATGTGAACTAAACCGTCAATGCCACCTCAGTCGATGAATGCACCGAAGTTAGCCAAACGTGCAACTTTACCTTCAACGATCTGACCTTCTTCGAATTCAGCCATCTTCTCTTCGCGCAATTTCTTGTTCTGTTCAGCAACGATCTCACGGTGAGAAAGAATCAAGCGGTTTTCCTTAGGATCGATTTCAACAATCTTAACCTCGAGTTCTTGATCACGGTAAGATGAGAAGTCACGAACAAAGTGGTCTTCAACCATTGATGCTGGGATAAACCCACGAACACCTGCATCAACGACTAAACCACCGCGTACCACGCGTTTAACAGGTACGGTAATTGTTTCATCGTTTTCTTTCTTTTCTTCTAATTCGTCCCAAACCTTGAGAGCTTCAAGACGACGACGAGAAAGCAAGAATGCCCCGTTTTCTTTGTCTTGAATCTGGCGTACAACAACCAAATCAAGAACGTCACCGACTTTAGCGACTTCTTCTGGGCTTTCAATCGGTGATGCAGAAATTTCACGGAAAGGAACAACGCCTTCAACGCCTGCACCTTCGATACCGACGATTAATTGATTGTTCTCATCAATGGTTAATACTTCACCCTTGACTACATCACCAATCTTAACTTCTGTCGTTTCTTCAAGTAGATCCTCCATAGATGGAATTTCTTCAGTTCCTTCTACGTCGTTGTTTACTTGAGCTTCAAAATCTTTTGCCATAAACTATAAATCCTCTCCTAACAAAGTACTAACCATTGACACTCGCCAATGTATACAACGCGAGTATATCACATCGTTATTTTTTTGACAATTCATTAACGCGTAATTTTATGTTTTTTGAGTATTTCTACCATCTGCGCTTCAACGTCATCGATCGTTAACGCTGTAGAGTCGATACGTACCGCATCTTCTGCTGGTTTGAGTGGACTCATCTCACGGTGCGTATCCAAGTAATCGCGCTGTGCAATGGCTTTTTCAAGCCCCTCTAGTGATTGGTCAGATAGGCCTTTTGCCTGATTCTCTTCATAGCGGCGTCGGGCACGCTCTTCCACTGAAGCAACCAAAAAGAATTTCATATCCGCATCTGGGAAAACGACAGTGCCGATATCCCGTCCGTCCATCACAACGCCAGTTGCTTCGCCTACCAATTCGCGCTGCTGTTCGACCATGACCTCGCGTACGCGCGGGACGGCACTGATTGCCGAAACGTTCGCAGATACTTCATCGCTACGAATGTCACGTGTCACTTCAGTATCATTGAGGAATACGCGTTGCTCCCCCGTATCCGTCTGTTCAAAACGAATCCGAATCGCTGACAGTAAATCATTTAAGGTCTGATTGTCGTCTACCGTAATATTTTGGTCAAGCGCGGCTTTGGTCACTGCCCGATACATGGCACCTGTATCAATATAAATATAGCCTAATCGCTGTGCTAAACGTTTCGCAATAGTGCTCTTTCCAGATGATGCTGGTCCATCAATTGCAATAATTGCCATTATTTACTCCTTTAACATTTTGGCACGAAAAAGCCGGGCTCCCTACCCGGCAAAATAAATGCTATTGACTTACTAATTATTATTGGTAGACACGGAGAACCGTACCTGGATCAATGTGTGATCCTGCTGATAAGCCGTTCAATGCCAATAATTCATCTAAAGTCATGCCATTGTTCACAGCGATACGATAGAGGTTATCTCCTGCAGAAACGGTATACGTCCCTACATTTTGATCAGGTGTTTGTTCTTCAACACCGGCGCCAGCTGTCGCATCTGGTTGCTGCTGAGGTTCCGGTTGTTCAGCTGGTGCTTCGGCCGATTGCTGTGGTTGTTCAGCATTGTTCTCAGCATCTGCTTCCGCTTGTTCACGCGCTTCCTGTGCCTTCTTCGCTTCGGCTTCTTTTTGTTTTTGTTGCTCTTCCTGTTGTTTCTTCTTTTCCTCGGCTTCTTTCTTCTTTGCCGCTTCTTCTTGACGTTTCTTCTGATCTTCTTGATTTTCCGTCTTGGATACCATGACTTGATCAGCAGATTCAGGTTCCGGCGTTCTATCATTGTTGAGTGCGAATACCATTGAAACAACTGGAATCAATAACAATAAGATGGCAGCGAACAAAATGATCTTAGTTGTCGTGCTCATTCCTTTTTTCGACTTCTTGCCATCTTCACGATCGATTTGGCGACGGTCGAGATCATTGTAATCGTCGTCATCGAAATTATCATCGGCTTTAGCGGCGTGTCCACGTGCTGTCCCTGCGCCTGCCGCAGCTCCGGCAGCATAAGCCGCTTTGTCATCATCGTCGTCATCTGAAATGTCATCTCGCGTATAAACAGCCGTCTTGTCTAGATCATCGTCCTCATCATCGAGGTAATCATCATCATAATCATCGTAGTCGTCATAGTCGTCGTACTCATCGTAATCATCGAATTCATCATGATGCGGTTCATCGAGATAGTCGTCACTATCATAGTCATCGTAATTCTCGTAATCATCCTCATCATCAACGTCATCGACGTCTTCAATGTGACGGTCGTCGACAGTATCCTCGTCTACAAAATCATCATCGTAAGTTTCGTAGTCATCATAATCGTCGTAGTCTTCGTAGTCATCTGCATAGTCATCATCGAGATCATCCGAATAATCATCAACATCTCGGTCATCGAATGCATCAGTCTCGTCATAATCTTCTACATCATCGTCGTAGTCTTCATCGGCCATCGGATAATCTTGATCCTGGCGATTAGGATCCTTGAATTTATCAAAGAAATCCTTCATTTGACCTTTAAAACTCATTAAAAGCTCCTCCTTAATTGCGATCTTCCCTGTCAAATAGGGATAATACCTCAATCATTATCTATTAATTTTAACATGAAGATCTTTAAAAGTCAGTGTGAATATCTAATTGTTTACGCATTTAATTTAATCTTTAAATAAACAATTTCTCCAATTGCGCTTGCCAGGTAGGTGCCGTTTCTGTCCAACCTGTATTATGAAATGAGGACTGCAAATACAACTGCCACCAGTCAGTTTTAGTGAATTCCGGTTGATCAATACGGCAACAAAATGTCTCAGTTTCCGGCTTTTCCTGGTCAAATATCGCTAGGAGATAATGTCTCAGGCAATGATCTGTTTCGCAGTAGGTGATTACGCGTTCAAGTTCTGAGCCTTTTTGCTGATGGAAGCGTTGATAATGTGCCACCATTTGTTTCGGATTACGGTAATGGTCGCGATAAAACATTAACAGTGGCAACAGCGGATCGTCAGGTGCTATCTGCATTTGATTGGGGTGCTTCAGGTAGGTCTTTAATAGCTGATCAAAGACTTGTGGCTCTGGATAGCGTCGTTCTTGCAAATAACGCAATTGCTGAAATTCCTCGTTATTGTATAGCGTTAGTGCATAGGCGGGCTGACCATCGCGCCCGACACGTCCAATTTCTTGGATCAATTCAGCCATCGAAAATGGTAGATGGTAATGAATCACATAGCGCACATCCGGTTGATTAATCCCCATACCGAATGCCGACGTCGCTAAAATCGTATCTAATTCACCGTTCTGAAATTGCTGCTGGCAGATGTAACGCTCCTCTGCACTATACCCTGCGTGATACGCGGCAACTCGCCGCTGACTTTTTGCCTGCAAGAATTGCTTAAGTTGCTCGGCTTCTTTTTTATTATGGACGTATACAATCCCCGGGGCAGGTAACTGATCAATTAACGTCCGCAACAGCTCGGCTTTATCTTCGGTAGCTACCTCTCGCTTATCATAAAAGATATTTGACCGATCCAATGACATGACAAGCTGTTTGAATGGCTCGTAAGGATAAAAGAGAAACTTATGAATGTCTAAAAGCGTGTCTTCAGTGGCTGTCGCAGTCAGTGCCAAAGTCAATGGTTGATCAAGACGACGGCGCACTTGAATCAGCTCAGAATATTCCACACGAAAATCCATTCCCCACTGTGAAATACAGTGCGCTTCATCAACAACTAATAAATTGATGGGCACCAGTTGTAACTGTCCGACTACTTCAGGACGACTGATCATTTCTGGCGAGATAAATATAAATTGATAACGATTCAAATGCTTGAGTACTTGTTGCTGTTCTGATTTCGTTAACGTACTATTCAGGGCAATGACTTGCTTGATCCCTAAGCGCTGAAAGGAGGCTACTTGGTCTTGCATCAATGACAATAACGGTGATACGACGATCGTTAAGCCTTCATGTGCTAAGGCGTATAATTGATAAATGAGTGATTTTCCGCCGCCAGTAGGTAATACCGCCAAGGTGTTCTGGCGCGCTTCCAAGGACGCAAGTGCCTCGCGTTGCCCTGGTCTGAACGCTGCATCATCGCCGAAGAAGCGTGTCATTAATTGCTGATAATCAATCATTCTCGATGTCCTCCTCACGATGTGCAACTTGCCAATAGCGATAAACCCAGAATGGCGCTTCATCATAAGTTGCCTGATAAATTTTATAATTTTCAGGTGGAACTGCCAAGATGTCGATCTTATACTTGGCAAGATATGGTTTGGCTTGTTCAGTCATCAAACGGTAATCATTCAACACAATCTCTACAAAATGATCGGAGATGGTACTCGGCTTCAACTGGCGTCCGGTGGCAATTGCTTCCAGCGTTTTACCGCTCTGTGCTTGCTGATAGGTTTGATTGACCGAATGGCTCCACGCTGGAAATTGCCGATTCACGCCCTGCTGAAATTGGTAGAGCGTCGCGGCTTCTGGCAGCTGCAATAACTGATCCTCCAAGCGATCCCACAACGCCTCAATCAGCCAAGTGCCGAATGCTTCTGGTATTTGCCACTGTTTAGCCACCTGTTCCGCCGTATTCCCGCGTACACCTTCCCCAGCTATCGTCATCGCGAGAATCGTCGCTAAGCGCTGATCCTCCCACTGTCCGAATACTTGCACTAATTCCTGATAGATTGTACGTGCTAGCGATGTATTCGCGTAGCCTAGACGCAGCCGTGCTTGCAGAAATTGTTTTACAATCCGTTGTGGAAAAACATGGTGTGTCAATGGTTGATAATTGGCGTTGTCGTTTTTTAGATAGGAAGCTACCTGCAGCAATAACCGCAAACTCAAGCGCCGGAATTCATGATTTTGCGGCGGAATATAGCCTTTGCGATACTGTAAAGCGCTGGATATCCAATCGGGAAGGGAAGCATTTTTTTGGACATCACTGCGAGTGAATTGCGCGTGCCGCGCTAACCACGCCTGTTTGTCGAGATGTGGCAATCGATTAAAGAGATGCGTGAGATGATGCGCGTACGCGTAATACAAAGTCGTTGCTGACCGTTTGCCGACCAATACTTGATACACGCGATTCGCATCTAGTTCAGCAGTTTCCTGCACCACCCATTCGTCCCTCTCCACGGTATCGCCTCCTATCAAAAAAGTCCTCTACGTCTATCATACGCAAAGGACTTAAAAATTAACATCTAAAACGATTTAACGCAAGCGCCGTTTAACAATCGGTAAGCAATAGCTGAGCAGCAGATGTGCCACGATTCCAATAATAATCCCTTTCGCCAAGTTGAACGGGATGACGGCTGTTAAGATATAAGTCGCCAAGTTGCCGACATCGAAGTTCATAACCTTGAGATAGAACGGTGTAATCACGAAATAGTTGAGCACGCTCATCATAATCGTCAGCGCGATTGTTCCAATACCGTAAGCCAGGAGCGGACGTTTGAGCGTCTTTAATACTTTTTTAAAATTGGTCCCCTGCTGTGCATAGTGGTCCTTGAGGATCCAAGCGACAGGCAAGAGGTAGGCGAGTGTAGCGAGGACGCTCGCGAAATCACCGATCGGATAGCCCATATCGCCACCCGTCTGCAAGTAATGCAAGAGGTTTCGAATAACGAGTACACCGATACCGCTCGGTAAGCCACTCAAAAACGTCACAAACAGGATGATAACATCACTGAAATCGATCTTCAAAAAAGGCACTGTTGGGATAATCGGGAATGAAAAATTCATTAACACGAACGCTAACGCGCCCCCGAGTGCGGTGATAACCATCTTTCTGACCTTATTCGACGACATAAAAAAATCTCCCTTCCATCTCAGGACAGGAGATTGTATTACGTACGAATAGCTGCGAATATGCTGTCATTCTACCGTCCTGACTTTACAGTCGGTTCCGGAATTTCACCGAATCAATCGCAAATTGCGAGTCGTGGACTATCACCACCGGTCGGGAGTTACACCCTGCCCCGAAGACACATTTAATACTATTTAATTCATTAATCATTATACGCACATTAGAATGTAAACGCAACCCTGAATGTATGCTTATTACGCATTTGACTTAGCTAACTGATAAAGCTTTTGAATCTCTTTATTAGAGAGCTTGCGATAATCCCCTGGTGCCATGCCATCTATATTGAGGAAGGCATAGCGTTCCCTGGTCAATTGCTTCACAGGATGACCGATCTTTTCACACATTTTGCGGATTTGACGATTACGTCCCTCGTGAATGGTAATCTTTAATGTATCGTTAACTTTCGCTTTCGGATTATTAACACGAAAGACATCCGCACGCGCTGTTTTTCGGCCATCGATCACTACACCGTGTCGCAACTGTTGCAGTGCGTCATCGGAAGGCGAGCCGTTCACTTTCACCCGATAGGTTTTCTCAATGCGATGGCTCGGATGCATTAAGAGATTCGCTAACTCACCATCATTGGTGAGTAACAATGCGCCAGTTGTATGGTAATCCAGACGACCGACTGGGTAGATGCGCTCAGGCACATCATGAAAGTAATCGAGTACTGTACGGCGTCCCTTCTCATCAGAAACCGTCGACACACAATTGTCCGGTTTATTGAACAAAAACGTTACCGGCTCCTCTTTGTATATCGGCACATGATCGACCTCGATACGATCAGATGTTGTCGCTTTAACGCTGAGTTCAGTGACAGTTTCGCCATTCAACGTAACGCGTCCTTCTTGTATCAGACGTTCAGCTTCACGCCGCGACGCAATTCCCGCATGTGCGATTAATTTTTGTAATCGTTCCATTCGTTTCCCTTCTCTATGACGCGTTAGACTCGTGGTGATACAGATCAGTCTCGTCATTTTCCGTTTCATTCGTCTCTAGCAATGTCTCAAGCGGTGGCAGATCATCTGTCGAATCTAAACCGAAATAGTCAAAGAAATAATCGGTTACGCCGTACAGAATCGGATGCCCTGGAGAATCTTGGCGTCCCTTTTCTTCAACCAATTGATAGCTCATTAATTTCTTGAGCATCGTCCCCGACTGCACCCCTCGAATCGCATCGACAGCCATGCGTGTTGTGGGCGACTGATAGGCGATGATTGCTAGCGTCTCAAGTGCTGCATTCGACAGCTTCATCGCAAAAGGCGACACGGCGTAATCCTTAATAACGTCGTAATAATCCGCCTTGGTTACTAAATGATAGCGACGATTGAATCGTTTGACGGCTAAACCGCTCTGTGAATCATTGGCTAATTTGAGCTGGAAGCACATCATCGTATACGTTATCACGTCTGGTTGTGCATCCAATAATGTACAGAGCTCTTCGAGGGAGATACCCTCATCGCCAGCAACGAACAGTAAAGCTTCACACGCTGGTATATACTCACCAATCGTCATGATGCCGTTTCCTTCTTCCGTTGATTGATGTAGATATCACTATACGGTGCATCCTGTACAATTGTAATTGCACGTCCTTTGACCAGCTGCAATGTCGCCAAGAATAACGTCACAACCGTGTGACGCGTCCAAGCCCTTTTGCGCGTCATTCCAAAAAGCGACACATTCTCGTGAGGTTTTGTCGCCAAGGTCTGTTCAATATCCTCGATAGCTTCTGAAACGCTGTAGGTATCGTTTTGAATCGTTCGTGGCTTCGGTACATTCGGATTGAGGCGCTGAATCATTTGTTGAAGCGCAGCAATCATATCCTCAGTGGCAATCTCACCAGCTTGCAGCGGTATTGTTTGCTGATAGACTACCAAATCGGCACTCGGTCGCTCATAAGACAGCAGACGCTCATCGTGCTTCTCGCTAAGTGTCTGTCCCAACGCTTTATACTGCTGATACGCTAATAACTGCTCCACCAGCGGCCGTCTCGGATCATCCGTATCATCTTGTTCAGTCTTCGGTGGCTTAGGTAGCAACATCTTCGTCTTAATTTCAATCAACGTTGCTGCCATCACTAAGTAGTCTCCAGCGAGCGTTAATTCTTCAATGGGGTTCGCATGAATTAAATCAATATACTGTGCCGTAATCTCTGCTATCGGGATATCAAAAATATCTAAATCCTGCGTTTGAATCAGATGCAGCAGTACATCCAGAGGGCCCGAAAAATTTGCTAAATCGATTGCCCATGTCTGCGTGTCACTGTCATTCGGAATCATCGTGTGTCTCTCCATTGCTATCTGAATCCAAAATATTCGGCATGGTTCGCTGTTCATGCAGTGCCCATTTGTTTAGAAAATCGGAGAGCTCTAACGTGCCAGATAACGTTGCGTCAGGATATTCTTCCGTCAATGCCGAAACGATATCATAGGATACGCCTTCACCCCGGAAAGATGGATTCAACGCCAGATAGCGCACGATAATAATGCGATCATCGTCTTTTAAATCATAGCCAATCAGCCCAATCACATTCCCCGTCGTTTCATCCCGCCAGAGCGAAAGGTGCCGTTGCCCGGACTTGATGAGTGCCATCTCATCTCTTAAATCATCCATCTCATGAAAACGCTCGATGTAACTCAATAATCCCATCGCAATTTTGTCATCTTTTGCTTTATACGGCAATAACACGCGCCAGGCCTCCTCTGCCTCTCTGATATTCTTAGTGCCTATCTTACCGAGTGCCTTAATTGATTGTCAACTGCTCGAAAACTCCACCAATATCCTCAGTGATGACTAGTGATGCTTGGTTATCGACTGGTACTGGCGTGCGATTAATAACAACGAGATGCTCACCGCGGAAATAGTTAATTAAACCTGCTGCCGGATAGACGGACAATGATGTTCCCGCAACAATTAATAGATCCGCTGCCTGTATCGCTGTAATGGCGTCTAAGAACGCTGTCTCGTCCAACGATTCCTCATAAAGAACAACGTCCGGCTTAATTATCGAACCATCCTCAGGACAGTGTGGAATCTGCTGATTGTCTAAAGGGAGCGATTCATAGTCGTAGAAATGTTGATGCGCTTCACAGTAGTTGCGCCATACACTCCCGTGCAATTCAGTCACGCGCTGACTTCCCGCTTTTTGGTGCAAGCCATCGATATTCTGTGTCACGATATTCACATGCTTGCGTGCTTGTTGCTCATAATCAGCCAAATAGCGGTGACACGCATTAGGTTTTGCATCTGGAAAAACAAGATGTTCGAAATAATATGGGAAGAAAATTTCAGGATGTGCCAAGTAAAAATGATGCGAAATAATCTCTTCAGCTGGGATGTTATACCCTGAATCCTTCATATATAATCCCTTTGAAGAGCGGAAATCCGGAATCCCACTCTCGGTGGAAACACCCGCCCCACCGAAAAAGACGAGATGCTGGCTATCATCTAACCACTCATTCAATTGTTTAATCTGTTGCTGCATGATTGCGCCCCTTTCGCTACCTTTTCACGAACAATCGATGTGTTTATGTTATAATCATACCACCAAGCTTAAAGGAGATTGATGATGAATAGAATAACTAAACTGTTCGCCACCCTTTCGCTCGGCGTTTTACTTCTGACCGGTTGCTCAAACATTACGAGCGCTGATGATCAGTTCTTCGTCGATCTACAAACCATGTGGCAAAAACGTATCAAAACCATTCAGAATGAAAACAATAAAACTAAGGGTAAGGATCAGGAGCCGGATATGCATGCCCTGCTTCAGAAAACCTATAACGTTGAATGGGAAGATATGAAAGAATACAAAGATAAGGATCTCAAAGATGGCAAGCTTGAGAAAGAAGTCAAGGACTATGTCAATACGCTTGAGCAAATCAACAAAACATTAGACGGCGACTTCAACCTTGAAAAGAACAAAAAATTCAATGAGCTCTACCACAAGCGCGTGTCACTATTAAAGAAAATCAATGAAGATTCTCGCTCAACCCTGCCGGATGACCAGATCGAAGATATTCAAACAAATGATAAAGCCATCAAAGAATACGAAGAATTTGCGAAAAAGCAACAAAAAGCTGCCGAGGTCTTCCAAAAAGATTTGAATGACATGAAATTGGAAGTTCAGAAGCAGCCGACCGAAGCCGATCCAACCGTAACATTCGGTGGCACTCTCAAGAACAGCTCCGATATGGTCGTCAAGAATATCCAGCTTGCCTTCCAGTTCGATGATAAAAACGATAAAGTGCTCGACGAACAGCCAGTTAAAATCGAAGTCCTGAAACCTGGCGAATCGAAAGATTTCTCGATTACAACAGCTGAGCTCAATTACGATCATATGGCGATCGATATGAAAGACAAGTTGGCCATTGAAGACCCTAATCAGGAAAATGACAAAGAATAATTAACACAATTAAAGCGGCCAACCCGTAAAGTAATGGGTGGCCGCTTTTTTCGTGCATTAAGCGCGTGGAAAACTCTTATTATAAACTTCTTTAAGGTGTTGCGACTGAATGTGCGTATAAATTTGCGTTGTCGAGATATCTGAATGCCCGAGTAATTCCTGCACAACTCGCAGGTCCGCACCGTGTTCGAGTAAATGCGTAGCGAATGAATGACGCAGGGTATGCGGACTAATATTTTTATTAATGCCTGCTGCTTGAATATCACGTTTTAGATTTTTCCACAGGCCCTGGCGGCTGAGCATGCTGCCACGGTTATTGACGAATAAATAATCGTCCGGTTCGGGCAGCGGATTATTCGTCAGTTGCGGACGGCTATCCGCTAAATAGCGATCGATCCACTCCGCAGCGACTTCACCGATTGGTATGATACGCTCTTTGTTTCCTTTTCCAATCGTTTGGATAAAGCCTAAAGTACTGTGGATATCGGCCAGTTTGACGTGAATTACTTCACTCACACGCATACCCGTCGCATACATCACTTCGAGGATTGTGCGGTTGCGCAGACCGAGCGGCGTCTCAACATCTGGCACATCGAATAACTGTTCAATCTCTCCCTCCGTGAGTATTTCCGGCAAATGTTTGGTTTTTTTAGGCAACGAAATGTTACGCATTGGATTTTCATCAATCGCCCCTTCGACCATTAAATAACCGAAGAAATGCCGCATGGTTGAGATAAAGTGGGTGATTGTCGCGACAGCACGTCCTTTCGCATTCATTTGTTTGAGAATCTCGCGAATGAAATCATCAGTCACTTCGCGCAAACTAGTAAGATTTGCTTTTGCCATCGCTTCTTTTAAATTTTTGAGGTCATTGCGATAACTCGCAATCGTATTATCAGATAACCCGTTTTCAACACGAAGCGTGGTCAGAAACTCAGCAATCAGCTCATCATCATTCATTGAGCGTAATCCCCTCTTCTGTTTGTGTCACTAATCGCGCTTTCAACAAATGACCGAGCGCACGCTTGAATTGCCCTTTACTGATACCGAAATAATTGCGAATATTATCCGGCTTACTATGATCATTGAACGGCAGCGCGTGATCCGGACGACGCTTCAAATTCATTAAAATCATCTGCGCATCATCACTGATACGTTCGTACGCTAGCGGCTTCAGGGACAAATTGAAATTCTTGTTCTGACCGATGCCAATGACGCGACCTTTGACTGCTTCACCGAGCCGCGGTGATTGGGCATATTCACTCTCGTGGATAAACGCACGGTGGTACAACTTCGTAATCACGTGAACACCATGCATACCGACACGATAAACCCGCCCTTCAATTTCATGATTTTGGAAGCTATTGGCCTGTCGCGACACATCCTTGGTAATTTCCTCAAAAATGCGCTCCTGCGCGGGCTCTGCCCAGAGTCTCTCTTTTTTGTCGACGGTGAGCTTTACCAATAGCGCATCCCCACGTTTCGGCCACAGCTGCCGATCTTCTGGCAAATCATCGAGCGAAACAGCAATATCTTTATCAGGTAACCCAATCGATACAAAAACACCGAGCTTAGGCTGAACGGAAACGACGGTCGCCCAATCGTAGCGATGTTGTTGCACTCCCGGTAATTTAGTAGTCATGCACCGTTTATCCGAGGTATTGGTATAGATAAAGCCTTCAACGCTATCACCGACATGATGCGCACCTTCATTCTTTGACAAGGCATACGTGTGCTGTTGATATTGGACAAAATAGTTCTTATCATTCGCATCGCTAATTTTGCCGTACACAACGGCACCTAATTCTTGCGTTAACATATTCAGCTCCTAATCCTCATAAACGTCGGGCGTCGTATTTTCTGGCACTTCGCTATCGATAATTTCTTCACCTTCACGTGAATAGAACGTTACCTGTGGGCGCTGACCAGCGTTCCAATCGATGATCCCATAGGTCGGTGTCTGAAAATGTCCACGTGGCTGGCTGATACTACCGGGATTGATACACCATACCCCATCAATATTTTCTTGTGTCGTCACATGGATATGACCAAAAAGGGCAATCGAAGCACCTGCTGCCTTAGCTGCTTGTGCTAATGTTTGCCGATTGCTGCGCACGTTATACAGATGGCCATGCGTCATAAAAAGCTTACCTTCTGGAACATCGATTGTTAATGCTTCGGGATAAGGATAGAAATCGACATTTCCTGTCACAACGTCAAAATTTTTCCAAATCGGATCATCATTTTTTAATTCCGAATCACCGAGATGCAGCATTCGATCGACGCGCGACGATTCACGTGCGACAATTGTCTCTAAAATCTCATGATCGCCATGATTATCACTCACAATTAAAATGCGACTCATTCTGCAAACGCCCCTTTCTTAAGATCATCAGCCAATTGTTGGATGGCCCGTCCACGATGACTGATCGCATCCTTCACACTCGGTTCCAATTCAGCGGCTGTTTTTTTATACTCAGGCACATAGAATAATGGGTCATAGCCGAAACCATTTTCGCCACGCGGTGCTGTTAAAATAGTTCCTTCCCATGTCGCTTCATAAGTCTTTACGCGCTTGCCATCTGCGTTACTAATTACCAGTACGCAGGTATAATGTGCAGTCCGCTCGTTATCCGGAATACCTGCCAATTCGTCTAACAGTTTTTGATTGTTCTTTGCCGTATCTTTCTCTAGTCCAGCGTATCGTGCCGAATAAACACCCGGTCGCCCGTCCAGAGCATCCACTGAAAGACCAGAATCATCCGCAAGCACTGGACAATGTAATGCCTTCGCTACTGCTGTCGCCTTCAGCGTTGCATTTTCTACAAATGTCGTTCCTGTCTCATCCACGTCCGGAATTTCCGGGTGATCGATTAGTGTCTCAGCGGTGTAGCCGAGTGGTTGGAACAATGCACTAAACTCACGCGCTTTGCCAGGATTGCGCGTCGCTATAATCACTTTTTTCATTAATTAGCTCCTTCTCAATCGGTCTGGTGTGACTGTCTGCACGTCAATCGTGCGTCCCAACCAGCGAGCACCGATCATCGCTACTGATTGTGCCTCACCGGTCGTATAAAACTGTGTATCTTGTTTGTTGTCGGTATTAGCCATCATTTGACGCTTCTCGAGTTGATGCGATAACTCACTGACTGACGCTTTTCCAGCATCGACAAGCTGAATACTATCGCCGAGAAATACTTGGATCTGGGAGGCTAAAATCGGGAAGTGTGTACAACCCAGAATTACCGTATCCGGATTAAAATCGCGAATCGGTGTAAATAACGTGCGAATTGTCTGTTCGATTTCACTGTCTGTTGTTTCCACATCTTCAATGAGTGGCACTAATGGCGAACATGATTGCTCGATTACCGTCAAATCATCAGCCGCGTTCTCAAGTTTTTGTAGGTAACTATGTGACTGTACGGTCGCTTGCGTTGCGGTAACGACGATGCGTCCATTCGTCACGCGCAAAGCTTCGGCCACACCCGCGTCGATCACCCCAATAACCGGTACCGGCAACTCTGCCTCTAGTATTGGCAAAGCGATGGCAGTCGCGGTATTGCAAGCAACCACAATCGTCTTGGCATCCTTGTCGACGAGAAAATGTGCTAATTCCCCGGTAAATTGTTTGATTTCATCTGTTGATCGTGTACCGTACGGGCAGCGTCCATTATCACCAATATAAATAAATGATTCATTCGGCAGCTGGCGCTCAGCTTCTTTGAGCACCGTCAAGCCACCCACTCCGGAATCTAATATGCCGATCGGTTGCGTCATCAGCATTCGCTCCTTTATTTCTTTTTCTGTCCACAAAAAAAATGGACAGCTTCCACTGCCCATTTTATCACAAAACGATTTCCCAACGCTTAATCGAGATGGCTCGTTAAAATTTCTTTAAGACGCTCTTTGTCAGTGTAGCCACGAAGCGTGTCAACCACTTGGCCATCTTTTTGAACAAGTAATGTTGGGATAGCCATCACACCAAATTTAGCGGCGGTGTCTGGGTTCTCGTCGACATCGATCTTCGTGAATTTCACTTGATCGCCGATTTCGTCATCCAATGCATCGAGCACTGGTGCTTGCATTTTACATGGGCCACACCATGTTGCCCAGAAGTCTGTAAGAACGACGCCTTCTTTGGTCTCATCTGCAAATGTCTTATCGGTAACTGCTTGTACCATTATGTAGCCTCCTTTAGCTATTTCACAAATAGTATAACGGATGTGGGCATATTATACACGCGTTTTGCTCATATTGTCTAAATTAACGATTCAATTCTGCAATTGTCGCGCCATTGCCACCCTGGTTGTGTGGTGCATAGTGGAAAGCTTTCACGCGCTTATTCTGTTTCAAGTAATCTTGGACACCATTTTTGATTGCTCCGGTCCCAAATCCGTGAATAATAGTGACCTGCGCATAATTTGCGAGTAACGCTTGATCAATATAGGTATCTAGCTGATGCATGGCGTCATTATAACGCAACCCGCGCAAATCAATTTCAGGTTTGACGTGTTTCGCTTTTGACGCACGAATCGTTGTTTTCTGCGCTTTTTCTGATTTTTTAGGGATATATTTTAAGTCGCCCGTCGCCATCTGCATCTTCAGAACACCCATCTGAACGACCCATTCTTTGCCATTTTCACGTGCATCCACTAAGGTGCCTGTCTGACCGTAAGGAATAACCTCCACCTGGTCGCCTTTTTGGAATTGGTGCGGTGTTTCCTGCTTCTTGCGCTCACGCTTCGCCTTCTGCAGCACTTTATTATCCTTGAGGCGATCCTCTTCAGTATAAAGTGCATCGAGTGCTTGCTGCTTGTCGATCATTTCATGCTCTTTGACCGGCTGATCATTCGGACGCTCGCGCTGCCATTCACGGATTTCACCGATGATTTTAGTTGCTTTGTCTTTCGTTCGTTCTACGTACGCATTCGCTTCCTGCTTGGCCTTATGCAGATAGTTTTCTTTGTGCGCTTGAAGATCACTGTACACCTGATTGAGATCATGCAATAGTTTCTCACTCTGCGCAACCGTATCCGCTAGCCTTTCAGCGCGTGTTTCATAATCTGCGCGGGATTGGTCGAGGTCATCGATCATATCGGTGAGATCGCGACTATTCTGATCGAGATAACCGCGGGCCTCCTCGACTAATTCATCCGCTAACCCGAGTCGCTTCGAAATATCGAGCGCATTACTCTTTCCCGGTTCGCCGATTAATAAACGGTACGTCGGTGCTAGCGTTTCTTCATCAAAAGCGACACTCGCATTGATACTGTGTGGCTGCTCGAATGCGTACGCTTTGAGCTCTGGATAGTGTGTGGTTGTCGCAACCATCGCTTCGCGTTGATCGAGACGATTCAAAATTGCAATGCCGAGTGCCGCACCTTCTTTTGGATCTGTGCCCGCACCTAATTCATCGAGTAGGACCAAATCATGCGAGGTCACAGTCTCCAATATCTGAATGATATTCGTCATATGGCCGGAAAAAGTACTCAGATTCGCTTCGATCGACTGCTCATCACCGATATCCGCATAAATTTCTTCGAAAACGCCGATCTGACTATTTTCCCCAGCAGTAATATAGAGGCCCGCTTGCCCCATCAACTGTAGTAAGCCAATTGTTTTTAAGGTAATTGTCTTCCCACCAGTATTCGGTCCTGTAACAATCAACATGCTGAAACGATTATCGAAATAGATATCATTGCGCACTGCTTTTTGGGGATCGAGCAGCGGGTGCATTGCATGATTGAAATGCAACTGGCGACCATCAGCAGCGATGACTGGCTTCGTCGCGTGCTGCTTCGCTGCTAAACGTGCTTTAGCTCTAATGAGATCCAATACACCTAGTATTTTGGTATCTTGTGCTAATTCCCGATGATAAGGTGCAACTTGCTGCGATAACTCGAGCAGAAGACGCGCAATTTCTTCACGCTCATCGTTGCGGAGTTGTTGGACACGATCATTGAGCGATTGTACAGCGCCCGGCTCAATATATAGCGTCTGACCACTGGCACTCTGATCGTGAACCGTACCACCTAATGCGTGACGGTATGATTGTTGCACCGGTAAAACAAACCGTTCATTTCGGATGGTGACAATTGCCTCAGTCAATATATCGCCATGTGCCCGCATAATACGATCCAGTTGCGTGCGAATCTCAGCGGTTTTGCGTTTGATCTCACGTCTAATCGCCTGCAGTGCACCACTCGCATCATCATAAATATTGCCATCCTCATCGATCACCTGGGCAATGGCATGACGTACTTCGGGTAATAATTCGAGTACTGCACTCTCATTAGTCAAATGCGTTAATGAAAGCGACTCAACCTTAGACTGTTTAAAAAATTTCACGACAGCTTGAGAAGTTTTCAATACATTCAATACCATCGCTAATTCCTTGCCACTCAAGGAACCATTAATTTCTAAGCGTTTAATGATTACCTGTACATCACCAATAGCTCCTATCGGCAAATGTAAGGATTCATCTGAGAGCTCCTGCATCTCTGCAACCGCATCAAGCGCATCACTGATTGCTTCATGCGTCGTCATTGGCTGCAACGCCAGTGCATACTGTTCCCCCAGCGTTGTTGTCGTTTCTTCAGCGACTTGGCGGGTAATCTTTGACCACTCTAATGTTTTAAAAATTTTAGGATTCATTACCTATTGCTACATCCCCTTAGTGACGTTTGCGCTTTGTACGTGATAACCCATGTCCTGAATATTTGAACGGATTATCATCAGACACTGCATTCTCGCTCGTCTGATGATTAGCTAATAATGTAGAAGCCGAAGCACCTTGGAACAAACTCCCGCGCGATGAAGAACTGCTTACCGGGTGATCGAGTGAGAGATGGATTGGCTCTTTCTTAGTGGCTCTGGTTACAGATGATTGCTGCGCTTTAACGGGTTGCGCAGTATCTGTGGGCGCTTCTGCTGGTGTATCGGAAACTGATGACTGCACATTTGTTGTTTCTGTAGGCGTTTCTGCCTTAATTGGCTGCAGTTTCTGTTGCTGCTTGAGCTGTGCGGTTAGGGCGTTATTCTCGTCCTTAAGCGCCTGAATCTCACGTTTCCACTGCAATTCCTTCTCACGAAATTGTTTCTCAGCTAACTTTGCGCGGTCACGTAGCTGTTTGGTCTCATATCCTTCACTAATAAGATTCAACGCCACCAATAACGCTGTATCCTCCGTTGAGAAACTCGGATTAGCACGCGATACTTCTGACAGGCGTTGATTTAATTGTTTGACCGAGCGATGTACGAAGGCCTGTTCCTTATCCGATAAAATCACAAATTTGCGATCGTTAATTTTCTCCTGATAGCGATGTTTTTCCACAATTTCACTTCCTCTCTTGATTAATAACCACTAGAAGTGTATCATAATGACCAATGTAAGAATAGAGGTGCGGATGACATGAGTCGCTGACGGAGCGGGCGCGTTGAAGTCAGTTAAAGGGGATTCCGCCGAAAGTGGATGATTTGCCACAATTAGCCACTTGGGGCTAGGTATAAGATATCTAGAACTGTCACATGATTAATGTGGAGCGCTATTCATTCGAGTGCTTTTTAAATAGTTTTTGTGCGCATAATGATGATGACATGCCGCTATTCTTTACACAATGTTTAGAGTAGCGGTTTTTTATGGTCCAGGAGGAATAGTTATGCGTAAAAAGATACAGCATTGGCTCACGCTATTAATCGTTGGCGTGTTGCTTATCGCCGGTTTACCATTGACTGCTCAAGCAGCCGATACACCAACGATCACAGTCGACAAAGAAGCATTGAATAACAGTTTGGAGACCCCAGGCGTGTTCCGCGTTGGGATGGAAGCCAACTATCGGCCGTACAACTGGTCACAGCCAGATGACTCCGATGGTGCCGTCCCGATCGCCAATGCGGATGGCGAATACGCGAATGGTTACGACGTTCAAGTTGCCAAAATGATTGCGGACGCGTTAGGTGTTAAACTCGAAGTTTACAAGATTGAATGGGATGGCCTACCACCTGCCCTTGTCTCCGGCAAAATCGATGCCATTATCGCCGGAATGTCACCGACGCCTGAACGTGAAGAACAGATTGACTTCTCGGATACGTATTACACCTCAGATATCGTTCTCGTAACGACGAAAGACAGCCCTTATGCCGATGCTAAAACAATGAACGATTTCCAAGGGGCGCGAGTAACCGCCCAGTTAAATACATTGCACTACGACCTCATCGACCAATTAAAGGGTGTTGATAAACAAACGGCAATGGAAGACTTTCCTGCCATGATTTCCGCCGTATCTGCCGGTAAGATTGATGCCTATATGGCAGAGCGTCCCGGCGCAATGGCAAATATCACCTCCAATCCAAACCTGAAGATGATTGCCTTCCCTGATGGTCAAGCCTTCGATCTCGGTGACACTTCCCCAGATACAGCAGTTGGTGTACGCAAGAACTCGGAATTGACAGGTATGATTAATCAAGTACTCGCTGATTTTACGCCCGAAGATCAAGATAACATCATGCAAGAAATGGTCGATCTCGAAGCAGCCTCAGAAAACCAAGGTTTCTGGCAACAAGTCTGGGATATCGCCACGAAATATCGCTGGCAATTCCTACGCGGGACAGTCAACACCATGCTGATTGCGTTGGTCTCAACGACACTCGGTTTCTTACTCGGATTAATCATTGCGATCTACCGCTCTATTCCGTTGAGCAAACATACCAATCCGTTCTTGCGGTTCCTCTATGGTATTGGCCATTTCTTGATGTCCTGCTATATTGAAATTTTCCGTGGTACACCAATGATGGTTCAAGCGTTATTGATTTTCTACGGTTCAAAATTATTCTTCAATATTGATATGGCCGCCATGGTCGCTGCTTTCTTCATCGTATCGATCAATACCGGCGCCTACCTTTCCGAAGTGATTCGTGGTGGGATTGAAGGAATCGATAATGGCCAGTACGAAGGTGCCAAAGCAATTGGTATGACACACGCACAAACGATGATTCACGTTGTTCTCCCGCAAGCGATCAAGAATATTCTTCCAGCAATTGGGAACGAATTTGTCATCAACATCAAAGACACGTCCGTATTAAACGTCATTGCCGTATCCGAATTATTCTTCGTCACCAAATCGGCAGCCGGTGCTACCTACCTCACCTTCCAAACCTACTTCATCGCCTGTGCGATTTACTTCGTCTTGACGTTCACGACCACGCGTCTCTTGCGTTTGCTTGAAAAGAAAATGCAAGGAAGCGTCAACTACGCGATGACTTCATCCACTCAGCCTGAATAAAGGAGCGAGCATTATGGAAAATCAACAACCCATTTTCAGAATTGAACACCTCAAGAAGTCCTTTGGAGATCATGAAGTATTGAAAGACATTAATTTCGATATTTTTCCTAAAGAAGTAATCAGCATTATCGGCTCCTCCGGTTCAGGAAAATCGACATTGTTGCGCTGCTTGAATTTATTAGAGGAGCCGAGCGACGGCGACATTAAATACCACGATGAATCGATTCTAAACGGCAAACTGAATACTAACGATTTCCGTACGCATGTCGGCATGGTCTTCCAGCAGTTCAATCTATTCGAGAATATGAATGTCCTAAAGAACTGCCTCGTCGGCCAAACGAAAATCTTGAAGCGCTCAGAATCCGAAGCTAAGGATATTGCCCTGAAGCATCTCGAGCGTGTCGGAATGGCCGAATACATTGATGCACGCCCACGTCAACTCTCCGGTGGTCAAAAACAGCGCATAGCCATTGCGCGTGCATTATGTATGGATCCTGAAGTATTACTATTCGATGAACCAACATCAGCGCTGGATCCGGAGATGGTCGGCGAGGTCTTGAGCACCATGACCGATCTCGCTAAGCAAGGACTGACCATGGTTGTCGTTACGCATGAGATGGCTTTTGCCGAAGCCGTATCGGATCGCGTCATCTTCATGGATCAAGGGGTCATTGCTGAAACAGGTACGCCTGAGGAAGTCTTCGAACATCCAACCCAAGACCGTACCAAAGAATTTCTCAGTCGCTATCACAACCTAACGATGAATTAAAATTATTCTTAAATATGCGAAAAGCGTTCGGAAAAATTCCGAACGCTTTTTTAGTTACTGATTAATCTTGACTGTATTTCGCTTCGATTTTACTGAACCATAAGGAGAACAGTGTGCCCGAAATGAACATTATAATCGCAAGTAATAACGCTGGTAGGAAAGATAAGCCCATATCGCTGAGTCCTTCTGCTGAAAATGCCGGGAAGACCACTGTTGGAAAAATAGCCAACGATGAACCGATGACTGTCCCCAGAATAAAGTGATACATCTTTGAATAAAACTTCTGCATCAAAATAAACGCTACACGCGCTAACAACAGCACACAAAGCACTGCACCGAGCGTCAGTGGAATGATTACCGAAAAATCAAAATGGCTGATTCCTGCCGACATTGGTTCATATAAACCCAAGTAAATTAAGAAATTCGAAGGACTCATACCCGGCACAATCACGCCCAATCCAATTAATGCACCCGACAACATCCAGACAAGGAAACTAGGCGTTAAATTACCAAAAATGGAATTGCCGAATACCATCAATAAAAATAGAACGACGGCACTCCCTGCCATCATCACCCAGTCACTCGTCTGACGGCCTTCTTTTCCTGCTTGTTTCAAAAGTGATGGGAATGTCCCTGCCACAAAGCCAATAAACAAACATGTAAATAGTCCTTCATAAGCGCCGAATGCTTTCTCCACAAAGAATGAGAATATGATAATCCCCAGTACGAAGCCGATACCGACTGGTGTAAAGTACCATACATTTTTCATAAAGTCCTGCGTAATGTGACTGAAAAATGCTAGGATGCGGTCGTAAATCCCGAAGATGACCGCAAGCACCCCGCCAGATAAACCTGGCAAGATACCACCGATACCAATTAATGCCCCTTTCACGACACGAAGTAACCAGTCAATTGTTCTTGATGTCATAAACGTCCTCCTCAATTTAGTTACTCCCCATTCTATCAGATTTTCTATGCATTATTGATTAAAAAACATAAAAGATCCCACATCGTGTGGCTTAACAATGTGGAATCTTAGTTTTTATGGAGATTATCTTAGAGATGTAACGTATGACATGTTACATGTTCATCTCATAGCTTAATGACGCTTCTCCAATGCCATTCCTGCACCGAAACTGCTCAAGAAACACTATAAATCGGTTGGCAGTAAGTTAAATTCTGAACTGACTTGCAACAAAATACGTAGGTTTTTCAGTTGGGACTGGTCTGCTACTTTGAAAGAAGAATCAGTTATTGTTGTCGCTTTGGCTACTGCCATTGCTCATATTTTCAACTTAATCTTGATTTTTATTCAAAGTTATCGTGCGCCACCACCAGCGCCACCGCCGAAAGATCCGCCACCGCCGCCAAAGCTAGTGCCACCACCGAAACCACCACTCGATGCTGCCGAAATTTGGGAAACAGCTACTGCCTGATAGCTGCTATTCATCACGGATGACCAGATATAGTAATCCGCAAAGGTAAAGGTTGGACTATTTCCTGCTAATTGCACATCAGAGACATGATCAGGCATGACATGCTGGAACTCCTTGGCAACTTCCTCAGCAATACCGAGCGCTGCTCCATAGATCAATAATTGATCCCAGAGTTTGACTTCATTGATTTCACGCTCACTGAGTAAGGAGAAGTCCTGCAGGTAATTGTAGAACTGCACCCAATGATCACGAACTGCGAGTCCTTCATGATTCAGTGGTGCTGGGATATTTACATTTGCACGTGCTAAATCGGGATCGTCCGCTGAACGGACTTTTTGACGCGTGGCGCGCAAATTTTCTTCACGAAGATGCCGACTGCCCGTACGCTTAACTTCCTCAAGATAGTCCTTCAACCCAGTATAGTGCCGTTTAATGTATTTTTTGAGCTGTTTCTGGGTGATATAGTTACCGTCATTTTTCGGATAAGCATGAATCGCATCATCGAGAAATGCCCACAGCTCGTACACCGGTCCGCGCGGTGCTTGTTTATCACTGTTAAGAAACAATAGCGACTGATTGTGTGCATCGCGTTCGTTCATGATGTAATCGTCTTTGGCGAGTTCGAGGATACCGACAAGGAAATAATTTGCTTCGAGCTGGTCGACGGCTAAATCTTTTAGAAATGGGTAACCATCGTAGACCTCAGGCATGGGCAAATCACGGTAGTAGGTTCCTGCTTGCTGTTTGGCTGCTTTTTTTAAGGTTGGGTAATACTTCTGGCGAGCACGATGCTGTTTATACCAATGCCACAATCCCCAGATAGCACCAAGTCCGAGCGTTCCAAATAAACCGACGAGTCCCCAGCCGATAAACTTATCCGTGCGCTCATCAGCCTGTGATTGGCGCATTTCGCCACCATCGCTGACGGTCTTTCCTTCTTCGTAGTCAGCCATGTTATAACTACTCCCAGCAAATGCGCCCTCGACATAGTCATCGAAAGAGCGATCCATTGCGAGTGGTTCCGTAAATGTGCCTGCAGGAATCTTAATTAAAAGCACCCCTTTGCCGTCCTCGCGCATGGGTTTAGTAGTCTCAGCGGTGATCGCACCATCTGTGAACTGGGTCTCACCATTGAAACCGAACCCCCAAACGCGATAGCCATCCTTTGCCAGCAGCGAATGCTGCGGTGAAGAAATATGAATTGTGAAATGTTGTGGTGGAACTGCAAGTCCTTCGTTAATGAACTGCCAGAAAATCATCTGATCTTTGCTGGTGGTCTCCATCACAAATGGCTTGATGGTATAGCGAAGCTCGTATGTGTGATCACCATACGCTGTAATTCCCCAGTTCAACTCATCATCATTACGACCATACGTGCCCTGCTTGTCTTCAAAATCAGCATCCACATCCCAATCATCTACATGCGTTAAGGGCTGGCCATCCATGCTGACCGTGTAATCGAATAATGTCTCGCCCGATGGTAATTCGAGCGTTTTATAGATTTCAGTGCCCTCATTGACTGTCATTCGCCAACGCTCGGTAATCTGTGCACTACCATCATCCGCTAATGCCACAGAAACGTCGATTGAATGAATCGTTTGATCGACAGCGGCGAGTACCTGCAGTGGAAAACTGATTGCGAGCATTATCACGCCAAGTACTAGCCAGCACGCGCGTTTCAATCGCACACTATGCGATGTCATAGTAATGACCTCCTTTCATCGAAGCCCTACCACTGCGGCATTTCCTGCTTAGACGCTGTATTTTCAAAGTATTCTTTTTCGCTAAAACCTGTCATTCCTGCAATTAGCGAATTCGGGAAGACTTTAATCATACGATTGTAGCGTGTCACGGTATCGTTATAGACCATGCGCGCCTGACGGACGTTATTTTCGTATTGGTTGACGCTCTGCATCGTATCGTGGTAAACATTCGACGCTTTGAGATCAGGGTATTGTTCAGCCACAATATTGAGTTGTCGCATGGCGCGCTCAAAAGTTGCACTGTCCTGCTCAACATCCGTTGCGGAAGCATCCTTTGTGATGCCTGAGCGTCCTCTCACGATTTCCATTAACGTTTGATATTCGTGTGTTTGGTACTGTTTAGTCGCTTGAATTAAATTCGTCAGCGCATCCCAACGTGATTCCACCTGCGCGGCGATCTGCGCCATACTGTTGGCGACACGTTCCTGCAAGCCGATCAGCTTGTTATAGGTGCGTACGCCCCAGATGATTAATCCAATAATGATTGCGATAATAATTCCTAAAATTAACCAGCCCATAATGTTAGCCTCCTTAATGATTTTGCGCTTCAATCCCTGTAATTGTCAGTGTCCCGTCATAAACCTCAAATAGCACATTAAAATCTTTATAGCGCATGCCGAAATGGCGCTTGTTCGCGCGCTGCACCGCGGGACGGGGGTCACTGGCTAAAATCGCAAGCAGCTCTTTCTGTTCCTCGGCAGACAACAGATTCATCGTGCTAGCCTCTCGAATCCGTACATCCAATTGTTGAAAAGGTACCGATGTAATGAAACCCGCATTCGCATCGGGAAACGCATCTGCTTCCGGTGAATACGGCTTGATATCGTATATCGGTGTGCCATCGACCTGATCGACACCTGAGACGATGAGGACATCACCTTCACGCTCATCATGCACAATAGCTTCAAGTGTCACACACGTCATGCCGAGCCGATTCGGTCGAAACGGTGAGCGCGACGCAAAGACGCCGACCTTCTCATTGCCACCGAGTCGTGGAGGACGTACCGTTGCTTTAGTATTTGTTGCATCCACTAATGAGAATCCCCAAATTAACCACAAGCGTTCGAATTGCTGAATGCCTTTGTGGTAAGCGTCATCGCGATATTCCGGGGTGAACACAATGCGTCCTTTGACATTCTGAATCACTGCGCCCTGTCTCGGAATGCCGAATTTCTCCTTAAACGGCGTTTCGATATGCGCAATCGGTTGTATCTCCATACCCATCCCTCGCTATTCTAAAAAAATCGCCACTGTCGATCAGTAGCGATTTCGTCAGTTTCTATGTTCATCCTATCATAGTTTATTCGAAGGGATGAATGGTCCCGTCAATAATATGTGTCTCTTCGATCTGATCGGTCGATGGATGGTAGTAAAACATCCCACGCAGGTTGCTGATCGTGCCATCCGGGTTATCCTGACGCACTTCAATCTGAATGGTATCCGCATCTTTTTGATCAATAATCGTGTACAATCCACCTTCATTCGCATAACGTACAGGACGGATACGAGCCGCAAAAATCGCATTTCCTAGTTCTACCGGATTTGTTTCTGGCTGCGTAACTTCTGATTCCGCTGCTGCTTCACTATTTGTAGCCGTATCTACTGCTGTTACCAGTGTTTCACCTGTTACCGACGTATCAGTATCACCGGCTGTTTGACTAGGTACTTCTGATTCAACCGCCTGCTCGTCAGCAACCGGTGTCGCTTGACCAGTACCCACTTCCGCTCCAGCCGCATGCGACGTGTCAGTTACCGGCGCACCTACTGATTGATTAGCCACAATCTTTGGTGCTGGCTCTGTTTCTGAATCAGTGACCTGTGTGTTATTCGAAACTTTCGGTGTTGATTTTGTTGTGGAGACTTGCTGTACTTTCGCATCGTGATATATCGGTGCATCGTTCGGCGTGGCTGTTGCCGCATGCCCGACTAAGAGTGTACTCATCGTTAATACGGTTAAACCACCTGTGATTAATTTCGTTGTCGTTCTCATGTCGATGGCCCCTCTCCCTTTTCTTCACCTTTATAATAACACACACGAAATCTTTTTGTAACAATTGTGCAATATTAACGTAATCTTAAGAAATAAAAAAACACAGCGATGTTTTCACATCACTGTGCCTTCTAACGCTAACACATTAACGATTTAAACGATTATTAATGACGTTTTTTGAATGACAATGCCGAGCCGACACTCGTTAAGAGTAAGCCTAGGCCGAGTCCTAATGTCGCAATGCCTGTTTGCGGCAAGGTATCAGTATGCGATGCAGCTGGTGTAATCGCGGATTGCGTGCCGGTTGGTGTCGTCGTTGCAGCTTCAACTGTTGGGCCAACGATCGGCGCGTCGGATGCTTCACCATTTATGTGTGCCAATTGATCTTTGAGCGCACCAATCTGATGGTGGAGATCATCAATCGTGTCCTCGATGTCCTCATCACCCGTCGTGCCTGTATCTCCGGATGGCAAGCCGTTCACTTTACCTAACAGATCTTTCAATTGTTCTTGAAGTTCGTGGATCTCGTCACTGATCTCCGGATCTGTCCAGTCAATATGAATGTCTGGAGTCGGTGTCGTCTCATCTTCAGTAACTTTATCCAGCAGATCCTTCAACTGATTTTGAAGTTCGTGGATCTTGTCGCTGATCTCTTGATCTGTCCAGGTAGGTTTTTGGTCATCTTCCATTTCACCATCGCCTTCAGGTTTCTCAGTTTCATCTTTATCAGGTTTATCTGGCTGTTCAGGCGTACCAGGTTTATCTTCTGGTGTATCCGGTTTGTCTCCTGGTTCTTGCGGCTGCCCCGGCTGCTCTGTCGTGTCATCTACCGGTTTACCGAAGAAGAACAATTCCTGACCGGAGACGAAGTTGTTCTTGGAACCAGTGACCGTCAAGCGAATGTATTTCGCCGTCACGCCATTGAAATCATATGTCTTAACTTGTTTATTCTGATCCCATTGAATCGCATCGTCGAGTTTCTGCCAGTTTTCACCGTCCGTACTGTATTCAACAGTTGCTTCAGTTATCGTTCCGTTACCACCATCGACATCCTGACGCGGTACATATTCAATGTAGTCTAGAACTGTCTCTTCCGGTAAGGTAAAGACTAATTCAGTTGGTAATGCCGATTGCCCGTAGTTGGAGTGGTACATCGTATTGCTATCCAAGTCCACCAAGTACTTGAATTCTTCTTTCGGTTGATCTGGACGGTTGGATGATACGTGGATACCCTGAATAGCGTCCTTATGATTATCATCAAGCGTCGGTGCAACCACACCCACTAACATCATCTGACGACCGTCAATCTTGAGATCAGCGATATCTTTCTTCGCACGGAGCGTAATTGTCGCAAGATCTTCAGCTGGGATGTTGAGTGCGAAGCTACCGCCGCGGTTAGCCACAATCACGTTCACTGATTTGTGTCCGTCAGTGTGCGTACGAACTCTGGAGAAACTTTCATCCACACCTTTCAGCGTATCGGACAATTGCAGGTCACCGACAACTTCAAATAAGTCGGAATCAACATCGAATGCCGCATTGATTGCGTCAATATTCTTGAGTCCGTCGGTATGAAGGATTACCGTGATTTCATCGCCAGCCTTAGCTGAAGATTGACTCGTTACCCATTCTAATGTGCCTTCTTTTTCTTCAATAGCTTTCGGTGATTTAGTATCGATCTGGTTTAATACGTAGTAAATGTCGTAAGCATCGATGACACCGTTCTGGTTAACGTCACCTTTTTCAATGTAACCTTCGAATTCAGAATCGGCTTTGATCTGACCTGCGTAGTTACCGAATGAGGTCAAATCATCATTGCTCAATGCACCATCATCAGTGATATCCCCGATCACAAAACCGGTGTCGCCTGGTACATGGTGGAAGTAAATTTCCTGACCAGACACGAAGTTGTTTACCGATTTGTTGACGGTAATGCGGAGGTACTGTGCGGTTGTGCCACCGAGATCGAAATAAGCACGGTCAGCACCATCGCTCCAGTCCCAGTTGATTTCAGCATCGAATGGTTCCCAATGAACACCGTCCATACTGTGTTCAACCGTACCACCTAAGATGGTTCCGTTACCTTTGTCCGAACGCGGTACGTATTCAAATTTATCGAAGGTCCATGCCTTATTGAACTTGAAGATCATGGTTTCTGGAATAGCCTCTTGGTTCCACTTCGAGTGATAACGTGTATTCTCATCACCATCGACAAAGTTCTTGAGCGGTTCTGAACCTTCGACCGGGCGATCGACACTGACATTAAAGCCACGAATGACTTCTTTGTATGGGTTATCCGGCGTTGATTTTGTTACCATTTCAGACCATGGCGTTGTCGTGTTGTCTGCACGAACAGCACGTACACGGTAGGAGTGTTCTGAGAGGTAATCGAGATCACTGTGTGTGAAGCTCGTATCCGTCAAGTTCGTGTAAACCACACCGTCGACTTCGAGTTCATAACGCGCAGCATCTTCAACGGCGTCCCAAGACACTTCAATCTGTGTCGGTTTCACAGCATCATCCGCAATATTAATAACTGTCGCGTCGCCAGTTTCTTCTCCGAGCGCTTCGAATTTATCTTGTGAATACTCGTAGCCTTCGATGATCAACTGCGCATCAGCCGTTGTCGTATCAAACGCCGTCGTCATCACGTGCAATACTGGGTTCTTGATAAGGTCTTTACCATAGAAGTCGCTGCCTTCCGTACTGAATTGGTTCAAGTTAGGTTCTGCTTCATAGAAGTAGACACTTTCACCATTCTTAATGGCTTCTTCATAGGCTTCACGACTATCCACGCGTTTCAATTCAACTTCTTTGCCGCCAACCAACAGTTTGACACTGGATGGTTCGGACGTCATATTGACATTGAACTGTGCTTTCTTGTTCTTGACATCATCGTAACCATCGTAGTGGCTATCAGTCTTGCCGATCGTTAAGGTTACCGTCCCGTCTTCTGACGTCGTCGAAGTAATTTCAGTCATTGCTACGGCGCCGTCTTTGTAGGCGTTCGTTACCCCATCATCTTCAACCAAAGTAAATGAAGCATCTTTTCCAGGGTAAAATTCAACGGTACGTGTCGTGCGGTCGATTTCCGTCACATTATTGTTCGGGTTATTCAACGGAATGATAGCCCCTTGACGGACAAATACTGGTAATTTCCAGATCGGCGCATCATAGTTATTCAGTACTTGCCCGCCTTCGTACACGTCACCTGTGTAGATGTCAATCCATTTTTCGCCTGCTGGTAGGACAATACCGTTACGGACGTCGTTCCCTTTCGCATCGCTCTTGTCAGTTGCTTCATAGATTGGTGCGACAAGTAAGCTGTCACCATACATGTACTGGTACTGAACATCTTTCGTGTAGTTGATGGCTTCATCGGGGAAGTCTAGGAACATCGCACGAATTGGTGGCATACCATCCAACGCTTCGTGGGATAGACTGTAAGCGAATGGTACCAGCATGGATTTCAGTTTCAAGTATGAACGGTTCAAATCGGTTGTCGATTGATCGAACGCGAATGGGTTCTTAGGGTTGTAACCCCAACCGTCCATGTTGAGCTGCAAGGTCGTGAAAGCTTTCCACTGGTAGTCCCGAGTATTTACAATTGGATTAGCACCACTGAAAATCCCATCCATGTCCGAGCCCATGTTTGGTTGACCAGAAAGGCCTGTACCAATATACGTTGGAATATGGAAACGAATGTATTCCCAATTACCGCCGTATTGGTCACCTGTCCAGATACCACCATTGCGTTGCGTACCGCCCCAACCATCTAAAGTAATGATGAATGGACGCGCATCGTCACCGTATTGCGCCATAATTTCTTTGGCGTCTTCGGTTCCGTTCAATCCGAATGAGTAACCGTTACCGACCCATGCGACGTCTGTCTTCAGTACACGCACAAGCGCGTCACGAACTTCAGCAATTAGATCGCGCTGCAACAGTGGATCAATACCTTCAATAGGTTTCAAATCAGATTGTGTCCAAAGACCCGTCTGCACACCATACTGTTGAGCCCATTTACTAAACTCAGCCAAGTTCTGAATATTACCTTCAAGTGAGCCTGTCTGACCATAACCAGCACCGTAACCATCGTTAACTAAAATCCAACCGAGTGGCATGTCATGTTCTTTGTATCGAAGAACCACAGCGCGTGCAGTGAATGGGAAGTTTCCATCCTCCGGCTCACCGTTTAAAGTTTCACGAAAGGCGCCTTTCTTCTGTTCCTCCGAAAGTTTATTAAAGGCATCCGGTTGATATTCTTTATACCAGCCACCTTTTTCTTCAAAGTAAACGGCACCGCTCGTTCCCTGTGCAACAGGTACCCAATAGTCACGGTTGTAAGCATTCAAATGGCCTTCATAGTGAGCGAATTCCGGTAAAACAACTGGTGCCCCTGTGATTTCGTAGTAAGATTTGATGATGTCGGCCGGCTTGTCACCAACGAAGTAGAACGCATCGAAGCGTCTTTCGTTGTGTGTCGTCTGAACTTCGTCACTAGCCGTCTTTTCAAAGTCGTACTTACCTTCCGAGAAGGTGTTGCGCAAGACGCCGTAGCCATCTGTACTCCAGTAGAATGGGTTTGGTGAGGCAACCCCACCGTCTGTCCAGTTGTTTTCATTCTTAATGTTGATAGACTGACCTTTGTGAGTGAAACGACCGTTCTGCGTCCCACCACCGAAATACTGGCTATCCGCGTTCGATTTGAGGTACTGCGTCGTGTGTACGTTGTTGCCTTGTCCGATGTACATCGGTTCAACTTCTTCGAGAACAACCTCGCCAGTTTCCTTGTTGATTAATTTAAGCGTACCCTTCTTCTTATCCAATTCAACCGCAATGGCATCAGTTGCCATCTGGACATTCTGTTCAGTTTCAGCGAGTTCAACCTTAATCGTGTCGTATTTCTCCAACGGTGCGGCTGCAATATGCGCCGGACGTTCTGGATCACGTGGGGTCGGGACATCTTGGAATTTTCCAGTCGGATCAATGTAGTAGCGAACGATATTGTCGTCGTAGAAGTCCATGTGGGCTTTCTGACCCGTGGTGTATTCAATCTCGAACTGATTATCAGCAACCTGCTGTACCTTTTGGATACCACCGAGGCGATTTGGATCTACTTGTTGTTCCTCTTTGCCACTGGCTTCCTTATCCTGATCTTTAGGCGTTTCTTTCTCTTCTTCCACAGCACGCGGCACTACCTTGCTGGTCTCCCCTTCTGCTTCAGGTTCTTTTTCAGTCACTGGTTGTTCTTCCTCGGATGGTTCCGTACCTTCTACTTCGGGTTCTGATTCTTGACCGTTTGATTCCCCTGTTGCTTCCAGTTCGGCATCTTCAGAAGATTCCGGTACAAGTTCACTGGTCGCTCCAGCAGTTTCTTCAGCTGCTGAAACGGATGGTGCGACACCAGTAATCAAGAACGAGCTGAGCGCAACCGAAGCTACACCGAACGAAAACTTACGCAAGCCAAATGTCTGACGCTTGTTGAGCGCCTTTTGAGCTATCAGCTGGCGATTACGTTTACTTACCATGTCATCCCTTCAAAAACTAAAACACAATAAACAACTAAATGAAAACGTTTCATTTAATATATTATATCACAACGGTTATCAAAATGAAAACCTTAACAAGAAATTATCATTGCTTACATGCAGTTGCTATGTCATTGAAAGTCTTATGTATCAGACGCAATCATTAAGAGTTGACCCGTGCGCAATTTTTAGGTAAATTATGGGTGTACTGATCTGAGGTGTTCGTGGCTTTTTAATGTGCTGACCGAACAATTTTATTAACGGGATCTGCGAATTTCGATGGCGACTACGCCACATACTTGTGGACAGTCAAAGTCGGATACTGGAACCCACCTGCTAAATCGCGGGTTCAGACAATTGATCTCCCACGGCACATTCTGGAGAGGTACACAAAAATAACTTTTATTTTTTAGGCTTGGCTTTGAGTAGCCAAGCTTTTTTGATGGCAAATTTTAAATGCTTGACAATTCAAACAAACGCGCCTATTATAAATAAAACGTTAGAAAATAGCTAAACAAAGCAGAGAAGAGTAGTCACACGTTAGCTTTACAGCGAGTCCCGATGGTTAGAACGGATAAGCGCACGTGTAATGAAGATGAGCTCTGAACATTCGATACGGTTCACGCTGTATCGACGGATTGCGACCGTTAACTCGCCAGGTTTCACTACATATTATGTGTAGTGGTACTGTTGAGGTTGCTGTTGTGAAACAGTGACGAATCCAGGGTGGTAACACGATAAGCGTCGTCCCTTTGCGAAAGCGAGGGGCGGCGCTTTTTTATTTGATCAATTGGAGGTTTTAACTATGCAGACCATTTCAAACTTGCAACAATCCCATTTACAGCGCGTGATTTTAAAAGGTAAACATTACGATCTCACCCACACCGTGCCGCATACGAGCCAAGTGTTCGGTGCGCACGCAAACGATGATTACGATGGTGTTCGCTACAGCACGCATGTCGATGCACCGATCCGCTATAATCCGAATGATGATGCATTTTCCGGTCTCGACCTCAACCAATTCATCCTCCCGCTCTACGTGTTACATCTAGAGAATGCGGTCGCTGATAATTGCGACTTTGAATTGACGCCCGATGTCATCACCGCGTATGAGGATAAAAATGGACGCATTCCTGCCGATTCATTCGTTGCCTTCGCCTCCAATTGGTCGAAACGCGCCGGTGGCAAAAAAGCATTCTTGAATAAAGACAATGCAGAGGTTTCACACACGCCGGGATGGTCAAAAGATGCCCTCGCATTCCTTCACGAAGAGCGACACATTACAGCGATCGGTCACGAAACCCTGCATACTGACAGTGGTAAGCAACTGGCCGAAAATGGCAGTGCAGTGGCTGAGAATTACTGGCTCACACAGAACAATTACCAGGTGGAAGTTTTGAACAATCTGAAACAATTACCGACAACGGGTGGCATTATCTTCGTTAGTCCAGTAAACATTAATTCCCAGCACGGCTACTCCGCACGTGTTTACGCCATTGCCTAGATTAAAAGAGCGCCTTATTGCATCAAATAAAAAATCTCCGCACATCATCATGCGCGGAGATTTATTTTTGCATTCATAATCAGATTAGAAATGTAGTGTGACCTGCTTAGGTGTTGTTTCCGAAAGAATCCGTCCATTGTGGATCGAATATAGCACTTCGCTGCGTTCGTTCAATACGTTGTAGAAATCCTTCTGGTTAAAAATAATCAAGTTAGCCGGTTTGCCCTCTTCGATACCGTAGTGATCGGTAATGTGTAATGCTTTCGCTGCATTGGTCGTCACAAACTGGTAGCTGTTCTGAATATCAGTGTATCCCATCATCTGATCGATATGTAAGCCCATGTGAACGACTTCCAGCATATTACCATTGCCGAGCGGGTACCACGGATCGCGGATATCGTCGTGACCGAATGCGACATTATTGCCATTCGCCAGTAGCGGTTGAACGCGCGTCATTCCGCGACGCTTCGGATAGTTGTCAATGCGACCTTGCAGATGCGTATTCACTAACGGATTCGCGATGAAGTTGATATCCGCGAGCTTCAATAAGCGCATCAATTTCATCACATACGCGTCATTATAGCTGTGCATCGCCGTCGTGTGGGAAGCCGTGACCCGATCTTTTAACCCAGTTTCATAGGCTAGCGTTGCTAATGTCTCTAAACCGCGCGACTGCCCATCGTCAATTTCATCACAGTGCACATCGATTAAACGATCGTATTTCACGGCTAAATCAACCGCTTCATGCAATGACTGCACGCTGTATTCCCGGTTAAATTCATAATGCGGAATAGCTCCGACCGCATCAGCGCCCATCTTCAGTGACTCCTCCAGCAATTCCTTGCCGTTCGGATAACTCAAAATCCCCTCTTGCGGGAAAGCAACAATCTGTAATTCAATCGTATCCTTCAATTCTTCACGCAGTTCAAGCATCGCTTCCATCGCTGTCAATTTCGGGTCGGTAGAGTCGACGTGCGAGCGGATAAACTGAATCCCATTTGATACTTGTTTCTTAATCGTTTTGAGTGCCCGCTCCTTGACGTCCTGCTTCGTCAATTTTTCCTTGCGTAGGGCCCAGGTTTCGATACCTTCAAACAACGTTCCCGATTCATTCCACTTCGGATCACCGGCTGTCTGCGTCGTATCCAAATGCACGTGCGGATCGATAAACGGTGGTAGCACTAACTTGTCCGTCGCATCGATCACTTCATCATCCTGCACATCGATGTTCGCTGCAATTTTCTCAATCTTACCATCTTTAATTAAGATATCCTGCGGGGTTTCATTGTTTTCAATATGAGCATTTTTAATTAACATAGCTATTCCCTTTCTAGTCCCACAAACCTTCGATAATCATACTTACTAATAATGCGTTCACGGACGGTACACCGGCTGGTACAACGAGACCGACCACAATGCCAGCAACAGCTGCGATCACTGCCCGAACATTCCACGCGGTAATCGCCGTCTGCACGCCTTGCTTCCGATGCTTCAAATAGTGCATCACAATCACCCCACCAACTGGGGGAATCATCGCACTCAAGATGTTCAAGTAGCCGACAAAATGATTGTTCAAATAAATGGCCAGTAGCGTCCCGATCGTACCTGAGGCGATTGTCATTGCCGTTCGTGTCGCATGCGTCACGTTCGCGAGTGAGAGACCGGACGTATATAGTGCGTTGTTGTTGGTACTCCAGATGTTGAGACCAAGCGACAACACAGCTGGAATCGCTAATCCCTGGAGGATCAATACGTCAAAGATATCCGGTTTGCCGAAGACACTCGCACCGACTGCGCCGAACATAAACATCAGTGTGTTGCCTAAGAAGAATGCGATGACGGTCGACCATACCGCAATTTTATTCGTCCTTGCGAAGCGGGTAAAATTCGGTGTCGCTGTTCCCCCACTGATAAAACTACCAATCACGATACTCAGCGCACTCGTTAGCGTTAATGTACTGGTCGAGGTGCTATTCATCACTGCACTGATGCTCCCAGCTTCATTGATCGACAAATACATGGAGTAGAAACCGAGAATGGTGATCAATGGAACAGCTACTGTTCCGAAGAAAGATAGTGCTTTGATGCCATAGACGGCAGTCACTGTCATCAAGCTACCGACAATCAGAACCAGTAAATAGCTATTGATATGAAACAATTCAGAAACGGGGCGCGCGAACATTGCGACGCCGACCCCGAACCAGCCGAGCTGCGTGAAACCGATCAATACTGAAGCCAGTAGTGCGCCCTTTTTACCGAATGCATGCTGCGCTAATTCATCGAGCGTCTCGCCTGTTTTCTGTCCGATATGGGCGAGTACGCCTGTGTACACGGCGAGAAACAAATTTCCCAGCATGATTGCCATCAAAAACTTCGGAAACGTCAATCCGAGACCGAGCGTCCCGCCAGCTGTCATAGACGGTGAGAAATAGGTGAAACCGACCATGACCGAAAGCGTGACTAGGAACCCCTTCGCGTTGGATTCCGTCATCGCCTGTCTATCCGTACGAACTTCTTCCAAAATAAAAAACCTCCCAATCGGCGATCATCGCACATATTGATGACCACTGATTGACAGGTTTGAAGTACATCATACCGTCGTTAGGTGCGCCATCTTCGTCATCTCACGGGATGACATTTAAAGATCGCCTTCAATTATTGTAATTATTTTTAGCTGATTTGCAAGCCTCACTGGTAATTAATCATGATTTAATTGTTCCCAATGGTCGTCGTGATTGAGCTGCTTGTCCATCGTGAGTACCGGCACGGTCACATCGACGAAATAATCACCGTGACCTTCGTACCCCGTCTTTTCATAGAATTCAACAGCATCCTTCACCGCATGCAGGACAATGCGATGACGACCGTGGTCGAGCGCAACTTTCTCAGCATATTTAATGATCGCTTGGCCGATACCGCTCCCCTGTTGATCGTCGACAATCGACACGCGGCTCAAGAAGTACGAATCATCGTCAAGATCGTCCTCTTTGCTCAGCCGCGCCGTACCGAGCGCTTTCTCATCGTCATAGGCAATAATGTAGATATATTTATCGTTAATATCTTCTAATTTTTCATCAAATTCTTCATGCATGGATGGGGAATGGCCCATAAATTCGGTCTGCTGACGTACTTCGAAACAGAGTGCTAACTGCCAGACTTCAGTGACTTCTACGATTTGCATTGGTATCTCCTCTTTTCTGCAGTGACCTATAAAGCTAATGTTTAATTTTACTGAAAATTGTGCATATGTCATGTATAAAGACTTGAACTTTCCATTTGCAATTTTCACATATTAGGGTAATAATAAGTGAGCTGGTTTAACTAGCAGTTGATAAAAAGGAGTGTGAAATTTACATGTTTAGTTTTCTCTGGACAGTTATTGTCGGAGCTATCATCGGTGCAATCGCCGGTGCATTAACTAACCGTGGCGGTAATGGTTTCATCTGGAACATTGTTTCCGGTTTAGTTGGTTCATGGCTCGGTACATTACTCTTCGGTAACTTCGGCCCTTCAGTGGCTGGTATGGCAATTATTCCATCCATTATCGGATCTGTTATTTTGGTATTAATAGCTTCTTGGTTCGTCAGAAAAATGAACTAATAAGCCATTATAATTGAGCAATATGAAAAGCAGTCGACATCGTCGGCTGCTTTTTTGTTAGTTGATTAATGATTGTTAATGTATTAACGGATCACACGTTTTGGACGTCGGATCGTAGAAATTGTCAAACCGATGAAACGAATAATCGTGAAGATGACCATCCCAACGACACCGATAAACAACATATATGCTGGCAATCCAAGTACATTCGATGCATTCTGGAAAATGGCATTGAAGAAATTGCTCTGAAAACTTCCGAGTAATGTTGCTGATAGTTGGTAAACATAGAAACCAGCAAAAATAAACATCCCGGCTTCAATGAACGCTACAATAATCCCGATAATCTGCATAATCTTCGACTTGAAGATACTGAAGAATGCGGTCAGAATTGGTACAGCGATCAACGTATAGCTAATCACGCGAATAATCAACGGCGATTGGCTAACACCAATACCTAACTGACTCTTCACTGACTCTACATATTCAGCAACCTGGCTCAACTGATCCATTCCCTGGAATAAGCTCAAGTTCGCCTGACGCAAGAAGCCCATACCGAGAACGCCGTAGATAGCCATCCCTGCGAAAATAACAATAATAATTGCGAAAATAATCGCTGCTTTCGAGCGTTTACGTTTTACCTGCTGTGGTCCTTCGTGTTTCGGACGACCGAGTTCATCAATATTATCTTCGGTCGCTACGGTAATCGTGTTGTCAGCCTTCAATAAATCGCGCACGTACTGACGGTCATCGGCTGTTACCGAGTTATTCTGTGAACGTACCTCGTGCGCATTAACCATATCCGCTGTGTTCACATGGCGATTGAACCCTGCTTCTGCGATCGCATTGCTTTGACTCTTGATTTCGTTCGGGTGAATTATATCCGCCTTGTTCGTTTGCGGTTTCTGGTTGTATTTCTCCATCGCGTTGTTCTGGTTTCTCACTTCATTCGGATGAATCATATCCGCGTCGTTCTTCTGCGGTTTGTCATCGAATTTAGCCATCGCATTGTTTTGGTTTCTTACCTCACGCGCATGAACCATGTCCGCATCGTTCTTCTGCGGTTTATCATCAAATTTAGCCGTTGAATTGTTCTGATTCTTAATGTCGCGCGGATGAATCATATCTGCGTCGTTCGATTGACGCTTGTAGTTCACGTCCATTGAATTATTCTGGCTGCGCACCTCGCGTGCCGATACCATATCTGCATCATTGCGCTGATGCGTGCCGCGTCCCACTGTTTCACGTGATGCTGGATTTTTCTTTGCCATTAACTGCCAATCCCTTCTCTAATTATTCACCATTAAATATATCAAAATTCTTCCATCCAATATAGCCTTCGTCGTGGAGAATGTCACCATCCGGCGTGGAAATTGTATCATCCGGTGCGACAATATACGTCTGCTCACCATCCGTGACTGTGATCTCGCCCGTTTCCTTGTCGGGATGCGATACAACCTCAAACTGTTTATCCCCACTCAAGCCACCGCTCTCAAGAACAATGTAATTCTGGACTAAATTCAATGCCACTTGCTCGGTAAGCATCAATTCTTGCGGATCAGCCGGTTCGAAGTAAGGAGGCACAACGCCATCGCCTGACCAATCCTCACCCATACGATCCTGCAATTCCTTTAAGATTAATGCATATTCTGTCATCGTACGCAGTGGGCCATGAAATTCAGACTTAAACGCATCGCGCGCTTTCGTATTGCCGGTGTCATTATCCGTAACGTCCGTTGCATCGACGATATAGCGCTTCGCATCACCAGAATTCATATCCAGGAAACCATACGTCTCATCGTTAACAGTGAGGGCGATATCCTTCGACCATTCCGCATGCGGATAGCCACCGCCATTCGTACTGTCCAAATACTGACGCATGGCGAGTTCCGCATCGGTCAGCTGATCCTGTTCAGATGTTGGAATCGTCATCGCAAAGCGTCCCTTGTAGAGTGCTGAGATGAAACTCAGATATGCATCACGCGTCGCCGTCACATGCTCGCCCACATCATCAAAAACAGACTTATTCGCGTTATAGCGTTTCAATAATTCATCGTGACTGATGATTGTTTGCTCAGGTTGCGGCTGGTCATTATCAAAGGCCGCTCCTGTTAAGCGATCGTACCCTTGATATTGCACAGGACTCACTCCGTCGTCCGTCATCACGCCGTAGACCATCGACTGAAAACGGCTCGGCCCTTCATCGTCGATAAGATAAATCTTGTCATCATCGGATTTGTAATACAGAATACTGCGGTGATCCTGAATGGGCTGTTCCCATGCGTATAACCAATCGCCACCTGACAACGCATCCGCGTAAAGCGCAACCTGTGTCCCCTCAGGTAAAGCGCTAAAATCATCTGTTGTCGTCTCCGCTGACTTATCGTCATCGCCCGACGTATCTGCGTCTGTATCTGTCGCTTTCGCTTCTTGCTCAGGTGCGGCATCATCCTCAGTATCGTTTGACTCAGCTGTCGCCTGCTTCTCTTGTGAAGTTTCTGCTGTTTTCGGTTCTGAACCAGTCGTTTGTGCATCATTCGCTGGTGCTTGCGTATCTGTCGCGCAGCCCCCGAGCAGCGCTAATGTGGCGAGCGACAACCACCACTGATTTTTGCTTACCATCCCTCTCCCTCCTTTGCATCAGATTAAAGAAGCTATATTCCCTTACCGTATTATTTTCACACACTTTTCGCACAAACGCTATTGTTTTACTCTTAAAAATCCAAGAAAAAAAACGGTTATTTGTGAGAAATAACCGTCTCATTTATCATCATCACAAAGTTTTCAGTAACTGCCTCGCCATTTTCACGCAAGCGAGCTTACGCGACTTCGGAATCTCGCGTTTCGTCGTATTGAATACCGCGTAGTGATGCGACCTCGCCACTTCTAAATTTTCGCGATACACAAGTGCCGCCACTAACAGGGCTTCTCGGCAATCGTCATCGATCAACGGCACCATCCCATAAGCTGATTGATACTGTGCCTCCGCCAGACGCGCTTCGTACTCCCAGAGATCAATGAATGACTGATTCAGCACGTGCCGTTCAAGCATCTCATGTGTCACACTGAACCGTTTCATCGTTTCCACTGGCAGGTACACCCGATCGATGACTAAATCCCGACCGATATCGCGCAAAATATTCGTGCGCTGCATCGCTTCACCGAGCTGCTTCGCGGGTTCCTGAATATCCTGTGCCTGCTCGGACAATATTGGCAACAACATCAATCCGACACTCCCTGCCACATAGTAACTGTATGCTGAGAGGTCGGTTTCCGTCTGCGGTTGCGCGAATTGCACATCCTGTCGCTGCCCATCGAGTAGATCGGCGAAAGGTTCGAACTCTAAATCAAACACCTGAAATGCCACCATCAGCGCGCGCCACGTTGAAGCCTCCGTATCCTCACCGAACACCTGCCTCGCGGAGCGCTGCTTCGCCAGTCCTTCACGCATCCGGTCCAATTGTGCACTCATCTGATCGATCAGGGTCGGATCGTGTTGTTCATCGATCGCGTCATCGGCTTCGCGACAGAACGCGTATACCGCATAGACCGCCTGCGCCTTCAATTCAGGCAAACGCGAAAATGCGGCATAAAAACTCTTGGATTGCTGTTTAATAATGCGTTCACAGGCATCAAAGTCAGTGCAGTAATCCTCGAACAGTTGCCTCGCGTTACTGATCATCGCGCAACAGCTCCTCCACTGCTAGCTTCGCACTCTGCATCACAATTGGTACACCCGCACCGGGATGCGTGCTGCTCCCACAGAAGTACAACCGATCCGCATAATCGAACTTATTGTGTGGACGATAATAATTACTCTGGAATAACGTCGGCTTCAACCCGAACGTCGCTCCGTTATACGCATTGAAGCCATACTTGAAGCGTTCCGGTGTAAAGCGGTTCTCATACACAATATGGGACGATAGATCGCTGTACACCGTCTTCTCTTCGATGAGATGGATAATGTGCTGACGATACGCCTGAATCGTTTCCTCAGACCAGTCATCATACTTCGATAACTCTGGTACCGGAATCAACACATACAAACTCTCGCATCCCTCCGGTGCCATTGAATCATCCATCACTGACGGTCGATAGAGATAGAACGACGGATCCTCCGGCAATTTGCCTTCCTTGAATAGTGCATCGATATTCGCCTGGAAATCCTCCGCAAAGTAAATATTGTGGAGCGCACCCGCGTCGTATTTCTTGTCCAATCCAAAGTAGAACACTAAACACGAACAGGAGTATTCCATCTTGTCGAGCTTTCTATCGGTATATTTTCCGCGATCTGTTTCGTTCGGTATCAGATGCTTCATCGCATACGGGAAATCCGCATCACAGACTACCGCATCCGCAGCGATCCGCTGATCACCGATACGGATACCGGTCGCCCGCTTGTCAGAAATCAAGATCTCATCCACCGTCGTATGATAGTGAACGGTCCCGCCTAATTCCTTGAATAGACGTTCGAGCCCTTTTGCCATCGTGTACATGCCACCCTGCATGTAATGGATCCCATAAAGTAACTCGATCATTGGAATAATCGTGTAAAGCGATGGTCCCTGATACGGTGAAATCCCGATGTATAACGTCTGGAACGCCAGCGACTTACGAATCCGATCATCCTTCACGAACTTCGAAATCGACGAATATGCGTCACTGAACGTCCGCAACCGCAATCCCTGCCACAGAGAGTGTGGGTTGTAGAAATCACGCCAAGTGCGGAACGACCGTGTCAAGAACTCATCGCGTGCGATACGATAGCGTTTATAGATATCGGCCAAAAACGCCAGATACCCCTCCGCATCGTCCGGCGAGATATGTTCCAGCGTATGCATCAAATCAACCAAATCATTCGTCAACGTCAGTGGCTCATCATTCGCAAAATAGAGCTGAATCATCGGATCAACCTGCTTCATCGGAATGTAGTCATCCGGATCGACACCCGCAAACTCGAACACCTCGCGGTAAATCTCCGGCATCATCACGATCGTTGGACCGACATCGAACGTGAAGCCCTGCTCCTTGATCTGATGCATCTTGCCACCCGGGCGATCCAGCTTCTCATAGATGGTGACATCGTAGCCTTCCTTCTGAAGACGAATCGCTGCAGTCAACCCAGCGACTCCTGCACCTATCACAATAACTTTCTTCATCTTCTCCTCCTCCGAGAAAACATGCCAAACCTAGCACTGCGGTTACGACATAAAAGAAGGGCTAGAAGCGAACATGTCTCCTAACCCTTCACGCAATATCACCGATGACGAACGGCTGCCGTAAATTTATTGGGATTCCTACAGTTGCTCTTTGTGAATACAGTATAGCATAGATTAACAGTGATAAATTGTGTGGGAGATTGTGTAAATTACCATTAATGTCAGAAAAAAGAGGATACACATGCGATATTTGCATTCTCCGTTAATGAACATTATTTCGTTAATTTCTGATACAGTTTCATCAATTCCCCAACACACTCTGCTTCCGTCATGTGCCGCCAATCAAAACCATAAGCTTCCATCACTGCCTTATCATTCTCTTGGTGAGCTTTACGAAGTTCAGGTGGCATGGTTAATTCATTATACAAATCTGCAAAGGACCAATCTGGATATAATTGTCTTGCCAAAAGTATTTCTTGAGCTGTTTTTTCTATCTTATTTTTATCTTTATCGCTCAATTTAGGCCAAGGAAAATTGTTATATACAATATTTATCGAATATCTATAATCACTTTTAATTCTACCTGCAACCGTCCGCATCCATGCCATATGAACATTAGATGTAAGTACGCCAAACTCATAAATATCTGCATTAGGTACGATTTGCAATGCATCTGAAGCAACAGTTGTGTAGGTCATAAACCCCATAGGAATATATTTCCTTTTTTCAGATGATACCCTTGGAACAGCGATATACGATCCATTTTTCGGTTGGCTAACATATCCAAATGAATAAGGTATATCCGATAATTGCTGTGTAACCTTTCGTTTACTGGCAAGTCGCGTTTCTCTAACCTTCTCAATTCTCTGTTTTATAGGTTGAATTTTAAGTGTGTCTTTAGATTCTTGCGGTGTGATCCACAAGCAATATCTTTCTTTATTATTAATTAACTCACGGGAACCTATAAATTTTCTGATATATTTCTCAGTTTGAGGAAATTTGTGAATCATCTCTTCTTTTTCCTCTGAAGATAATAGCAAATTTCCACCGTCATTTGGTTGATTACCAAAAATCATATGTGGAACATCCCCTAATGGTTCTCTTCTAGAAGTCACAAAAATATCAGGTCCTTCAATTAAGTACCCATTAAGATGATCCACCGCTTTCTTTACTGAGCCATCGCTATTGTAAATATATTTCTTCTGCCTATCAACCTGTGAAAAGCCCACAATTACACAATGAACATGTGCTTTTGTAGCCGCTTCATTGTTCCAGATAAACGTATGATATGCAAAAATAATATTCATACCATATTGTTTTATTAATGGTTCCCATAAAATTTCGACTTGTTCGCCCTGTACAATAGAATTAGTGGAAACAAAAGCACATTCAATATCTGTACCGTTAATATATCGCGATGCTTTTTTGTACCAGGCGGATACGTAATCCAAATTACCAATTTTCTTCGTTCCTTCAAAAACAAGCTTCATATCCTCTTTTTGAGAAACATTCATCAGACGTGCCCCTACAAACGGTGGATTACCCATTATATAGTTGACTTGCCAATTAGAAATGACATCATTCCAGTCAATACGCAGCGCATTCCCTTCTGTGATATTGATATAACTCTTCAAAGGTAAGAAATCTAAATCGATATTGACGATATCTTCGGTTTCTTTCATCATCTGCGATTCCGCAATCCACAGTGCTGTTTTGGCGACGGATACCGCAAAGTCATTAATTTCAATGCCGTAAAATTGATTGATAGATACTTTAATCGGGTTATGGATCTCTCCTAATACGATCTGCGTGCCGTTTAGCTCCTTTAATACGCTATTTTCTAGACGACGCAGTGACAGATAAGTTTCCGTTAAGAAGTTACCACTCCCCGCTGCTGGATCTAAGAATTTCAGCGAGGCTAGTTTATCTTGAAATTCACTCAGTCTTTTCTCTCGAATTGTTTTCGTTTTTAGTGAGATGATTTCCTTAAATTCCTCATTGAGTTCATCCATAAACAAAGGATCGATGACTTTATGAATATTTTCAATCGATGTATAGTGCATACCACCTGAGCGTCTAATTTCTGGGTTCAATGTGGATTCAAATACACCACCGAATATTGTTGGACTAATGGTTGACCAATCGAAACCTGAGGATGCTTTATTCAAAATGATATCAATGATTTCTTCATTCACACGTGGAACGATAATATTTTCATCGCTAAATAACCCACCATTGACGTATGGGAAGGCTAATAATTCATCGGAAGCATAGGGATCGCGATCTTCCTCTTTTTGATCGAGTACCTTGAATAAGTCGATGAGCGCTTTACGGAATGCATCCGGCGATTCTTTAAATTTCGCGAGATAATCATGGAACATATCACGCGTACCAAATAGCCCTGCGTCTTCTGCATAGAAACAGAAAACAAGGCGCACACATAGCATGTTTAGATATCTCAAATTCGTTGGATCTTCCGGATCGTTATACTCATGAAGCAATGCATCGTACAACATCCCGACGAGTTCTCCGGCTTTGATGGAAACTTCTTCAGATTTGTTGATGTGATCACTTTCTGTATTGATCAAGAAACTGAGACGATAGTAGTCCTCTTCTAAATCCTTTAATTGAATAACTTCTGCAGCCCCCTGTGGATCATTCATATCGTAAATATGGAACTCCTTGAAATTGGAGATCACTATCCAACGCGGACGATCCTCGTAAGGAAGCTCTATCGAATAGCGCTTAGCTTGTTGGAATGGTGTCAACACTGTGCCATCTGATTGTCGAATACCTTTACGTAAATCTTTATTGGAAGATTTCTGTTCAATCAATACGTGCGTACTTGGAATATAGCCATCTATAAAACTCGTCTTATCCAATTTGACACGATTTTCAAATTGAATCACATCTTCTGGGTGTTCTACACCATACACTTGCTCCAGCAATGTTAGCCAGAAAGTCTGCGATTGTCCTTTCTCATCACCTTTACCTGCCCACCACTCTGCAAATTCCTTGGCAGCTTTTCGTTGTTCTCTTTGCGTAATCATCTGTTCCTCACCTGTTATTTTTTACTATCAGAATAATTATAGCAAAATGAAAGAAACCGTTCACATTTAATTGTTACTATAGTCGATTTAAAGCATTTTATTCCCTAGAAAATAGGCACTTCTGAATTATCAATATTTATGATCCAAGGGATTCCTAACGCAATCATTTAATGATATGATCATTCTACCAACAGTAAGTCTTATCAATGTGCCGTTATCTAGGTAAGCGTCATGTGTTGGCGTCACAAATAAGCAATTGGTATATAGCAATTAAGCCTCAACCTTCATGGGTTGAGGCGTTTTTTGTCTATTCGAGTTATAGTTGATAAGAATATATCTCTATTAGCGGGATGCCCTTTTAACCACTGCGAATAATACCACCACACGAAAAAACTCCAGCATAAACGCTGGAGTTTACAAGTCTTTACTTAATTTATATATTACTCCCACTCTACCGTTGCAGGCGGCTTGCTCGTAACATCAACGACAACGCGATTGACGCCATCGACTTCGTTAACAATACGACGGCTGATTTTTGCGAGGATATCGTATGGAATACGCGCCCAATCGGCAGTCATGCCGTCGACTGAGGTAATCGCGCGGATGGCAATCGCATAGTCGTACGTGCGATAGTCGCCCATGACACCGACTGACTTGAAGCCTGGAAGTACAGTGAAGTACTGCCAGATTTCGCGGTCGAGTCCAGCGTTGACGATTTCTTCGCGCAAGATCGCATCAGACTCACGGACAATATGAAGTTTTTCTTCGGTAACTTCGCCGATCACACGAATCGCGAGGCCCGGACCTGGGAACGGCTGGCGCCAAACAATGTTATCTGGCATGCCGAGTGTCGTGCCGACTTCACGCACTTCGTCTTTGAAGAGTTTGTTGAGGGGCTCGATGAGATCGAACTGCAAATCTTCCGGTAATCCACCAACATTGTGATGCGATTTGATGGTCTGGGCGGTATCCGTGCCCGATTCGATCACGTCGGTGTAGAGCGTGCCCTGTGCGAGGAAGTCGATGCCATCCAGTTTCTTGGCTTCGTCGCTGAAGACTTCGATGAATTCGTTGCCGATGATCTTACGTTTCTGTTCCGGATCACTGATGCCTTTGAGTTTCGTGAGGAAACGTTCACTGGCGTCGACTTTGATGATGTTCATACCGAAATCATCGCCGAGTGAGGCCATGACTTGATCTGCTTCGCCCTTACGCAACAGACCGTGGTCAACGAAGACGCTCACGAGTTGATCACCGATAGCTTTGTGCAGGAGCACCCCGGTTACTGAGGAGTCCACCCCACCGGAGAGGCCAAGTAAGACTTTGCGGTTACCGACTTTTTCACGAATGGTGTTGACCTGCAGATCGATGAAATCAGTCATTGTCCATTTCTCTTGGACGTGACAGATGCGATAAGCAAAGTTCGCCAGCATATCATTGCCGTGGACACTCGTGCGCGTTTCCGGATGGAATTGGAAGCCGTACATCTGCTTCTCGGCATTTTCGAAGGCGGCGACCGGACTATTAGCGGCTTTCGCGGTGACTTCGAAGCCCTCCGGCATTTCGGTGATACGATCACTGTGGCTCATGAGTACCTGTTCGGTATCTGCTAGCCCATGGAAGATTTCGGAATTGCCTTTGAGGATGTCAATATCCTGTTGGCCGTATTCGCGTTTGTCGGACGGTTCGACTTTACCACCGAGGCGCTGGGTCATCAGCTGCATGCCGTAGCACACGCCGAGGACTGGGATGCCCAATTCGAAAATTTTCGGATCAATATCGAAGGCGTCATCCGCATAGACGGAACGTGGACCTCCTGAGAGGATAACCCCTTTGACATTACCGAGTGCCATCAGGTCATCGGCGCTCAGGCGATGGCTTTTCAGCTCGGAATACACACCGATTTCGCGGATGCGGCGCGTAATCAGCTGGTTGTACTGACTACCGTAGTCCAGGACGATGATTTTTTCGACGTCGTGGATAGACTTTATACTGCTCAACTCGTCACTCCTCTTTTCTGTTATGATGATAGGCTCATTCTACCATAATTATTATTTTTTCGTTTAGATGGGATGAATCCCTGGAAAACTGCGTGAAACGTACGTAAATAGTGTACAATAGTTCCGTTAGGGGTGACGTTATGAAGCGAGCAGTGGGAAGTTCTCACGGTAAAATTATTCTGATAGGCGAACACAGTGTCGTCTACGGTGCGCCGGCATTGGCGATGCCATTTCATGGGACGGCAATTAGTGTGAGTTTGCGCCCGGCTGGTAATCATTCGATGATTATCAGTGATCTATACGAAGGCGCCGTACAGACGGCACCACCGATTCTCGATAATTTAGTGAGCTTACTGAACGCATTGCGGCACGATCACGAGGTCGATCACTATCATTTCGTGATTCAGATCGACAGCACGATTCCTATCGAACGCGGGATGGGCAGTTCAGCCGCCCTCTCAGTCGCATTCGTGAAGGCTTTCTACGACTATTTAGGGAAGCCGTTGAATGACGATACCTTGTTGTCGTATGTCGATGCCGCTGAAATTATTACACACGGTCACCCGAGCGGTTTGGATGCGCGAGTGACGGGCTACAATCGCCCCCTGTATTTCCAGCGCGGTAAGGTCGATGATGTGTTCGTCTTCGACACACCGCTCTGGTTGTTGATCTGCGATTCCGGGGTTCCCGGCAATACGAAAATTGCCGTACAGAACGTGCGCGACGCCTATGAGAGTGAATATCCGTCACGGCGTCAGGCGACACGCCAAGCAATTCGTACCCTTTCGCAGCTCACAGAAGCATTCAAAGAACTATTAAAAGAAACAAATCATGCGCAGTCATCTACCGATTACCAAGCGCGTATCGGTGATATTTTGAACGCGGCCCAGCGTGAATTATCCGCCCTGCAAGTGTCCTCCCCGGAAATTGATGCGGGGATCAACTATCTCGTGAACAACGGGGCACTAGGTGCGAAATTGACGGGTGGCGGTCTCGGCGGGTGCTATTTTGCGGTGGTTGCCGATCCAGAGACGGCGGCGTCCCTGGCTGAGGCATTAACGGATCAGCAGCTGATTACAGATCACTGGCTGATTCCATTCCGCAGTGAATCCACGACTGATGACGCGCGCAAGTAGAAATTGGAGAGACAAAACTTATGAGCGACCTGCACTTTTGGCGTGCACATACCAATATCGCCCTCATTAAGTACTGGGGCAAAGCGAACGATGAGCTGATTCTGCCGATGAATAACAGCTTATCGCTAACGTTGGACGCTTTTTATACAGATACAGCGGTTTGTTTCGCTGCGGATCAAGCGGACGATCAACTGATTCTGGATGGCCAAGTACAGTCAGGAGCCGAAACGCAAAAGATTAGCGCGTTTCTTGATCATTTCAGAGAACTGGCACAGACCGATCGCCGTGCTACGGTAATCAGTTACAATCACGTGCCGACTGCTGCTGGATTGGCGAGTTCCGCCTCCGCCTTTGCGGCATTGGCGGCTGCTTGCCGGGATGCGTTGGGTTTGACGATGGATGATCGCACCCTATCGACGATGGCGCGCCTGGGTTCCGGCAGTGCCTCGCGCAGTGTATACGGTGGTTTTGTGGAATGGCTAAAAGGTTCTGATCACGAGTCCTCTGTCGCAGTCCCGTTCGATGACGGTCAGTGGGATATCGGCATGATCGCGATCGTCAACGACCATCATGCCAAGAATATTTCATCGCGCGATGGGATGAAACGTACGGTAACGACGTCAGCTTTTTATCAATCGTGGCCTGAAATTGCCGCTAAGGATCTCGAAGCGATTAAACCTGCAATCAAAGCACACGATATCGATACGCTCGGTATGATTGCGGAACATAATGCTTTTGCGATGCATGCGACAACGTTGACGGCAGAACCAGCCTTCAGTTATTTAACTGCGGATACGTGGCACGCGATTCATATGATTCAGCGCCTGCGCAATGCGGGATGGTCAGTCTATGCGACGATGGATGCGGGGCCGAACGTTAAGGTCATCTGTCGACAGTCCGAGATGGCTCAGATTATACATCTCCTCGAGGACGAATTTGCCTCAGACTCTCTGATCCCATCGCAGGTCGGCGGCGGTGTCCAGTTATCACCTGAAGTACTGAATGAGGTGTCAGCGGCATGTCTGTAACGGCGCGCGCCTCGGGAAAATTATACCTCGCGGGCGAATATGCGATTTTAGAGCCTACCGCTTCTGCCATTCTCTTCGGTGTGGATCGCTATCTCTATTGTACTGTTCGCCCTTCTGAGCGTGGACAGCTCCATACATCGCACGCAAATGGTACGATTAACTGGGTGTGGGATGGCGAGCAGGTAGTATCAGCTGATGCGACGCGTTTCGATCTGATTTTCCATGCGATCACATTGGTCGGACGTCTGACAGGCACGCGCCCCACCGTCGATTTAACCTTAACGACAGAATTGGAGCGTTCCGATGGTCAGAAGTACGGACTCGGTTCGAGTGCTGCAGTGACTGTAGCAGTTCTCAAGGCGATGCTGGCATACTGTGACTATTCGCTTCCACCGCTTGAGCTATTCAAATTAGCATGCATCGTGCAGCACGATACGCATCATAACGGCTCGTACGGCGATCTCGCTGCCGCTCTGTTCGGTGGCTGCATCGCTTTTCATAATTTTGACCACGAACTGCTGAAAACAGATCACCCGCGGACGGCGGAAGAACTCCGCACACTGTTGGCATCGAATTGGGACGATTTAACGATTCAGCCATTAGATTTGCCTGATGATTGGCGATTAGCGGTAGCATGGACGGAAACGCCCGCATCTACTGAACAGTTGATACAACAGGAATTAACATTGAGTGAGTCAGAAGCAAGCGCAGCGTACCAGCAACTCGTGCAATCGAGTACCAAAGAGCTGTCAGCGCTTACTGACAGTCTAATCGCCGGTGATTATCAAGGTGCGAAAGCAGCAATCGCAGCTAATCGTGAGACATTAACGGCATATACACAGGCTGTCCACAAGCCGTACTGGACAGCGTCATCGGAAAATATCGTGGCGATAGCCCGCCAATTTAGCGATGCGGTCAAGATTTCCGGTGCGGGCGGCGGTGATTGCGTGATTGCGCTCGCTGAATCGTCCACGATGTACGACCAAATCACCACTGCCTGGCAGGCACACCATTACACGGTATTACCACTACATATAAGCAAGGAGCGATAGTAATGATCGGAGAGCGTAAGAATGACCACGTCAAGAATGCGGATGCGCAGTACAGCATTCATCGCACCGACTTCGATGACGTTCACTTTGTCCACTATTCCCTAGGTCGCAAGAACACCGATGACGTGGATTTATCCACAACCTATCTCGAACACCACCTGTCATCGCCGTTCTTCATTAACGGCATGACAGGTGGCTCAGAGTGGACGAAGATCATTAACGAAAAATTAGCGACAGTCGCACACGAAACCGGCCTAGCGATGGCAAGCGGTTCGGTGTCAGCTGCACTCAAAGAGCCATCAATTATTGATTCATTCAAAGTCATCCGCAAGGTGAATCCGGATGGGTTCGTGATGGCCAATATTGGGTTGGATCATACCGCTGAAGATGCGAAACGCGCGATTGAGATTTTGGATGCGGATGCGCTCGAAATTCACTTGAATACCCCGCAAGAAATCGTCATGCCGGAAGGAGATCGCGATTTCACCGCCTACCCCGAACACTTACAAGCAATGATCGATGAGATCGATGTACCGATCATCGTAAAAGAAGTTGGCTTCGGGATGAGCCGTGAACTATTCAATGACCTGTACGCAATGGGTGTGCGGAACTTCGACGTCAGCGGTAGCGGTGGTACGAACTTTGCGAAGATCGAAAACGCGCGTCGTAGTCATCAGGAAATGGACTACATGGACGAATGGGGACAATCTACCGTTATCAGTCTCCTCGAGAGCGGCGTGCTACCGGATGATGCGAATGTGATCGCGTCCGGCGGTGTGAAGAATGCACTTCACATTGCGAAAAGTTTGTCGCTCGGTGCATCCGCAGTCGGATTGAGCGGACAATTCCTGCACTCCGTACTACACGATGGTGTCGAGGAAACGATCAATATGGTGCACGCGTTCAACGAACAGCTGAAACTGATCGCGGTGACGCTCAATGCTGAGTCGATCGCTGATCTACAATCAACAGATCTTGTGATTCTCGGCAAAGTCGCCGAATGGTGTGAGCGCCGCGGTATTCCAATCGATCATTTCGCTAATCGCAGTTAGAATAAATAAATGAATACACGAAAAAGGCACGCAACATCGAAGTCGCGTGCCTTTTACTATGTTCGTTTAAAAATGCTGTTGCACTTCGCGATCGTAATCCATAAATTTCTGAATGAATAAGTATGGATCAGCGAGATCGAGATGTGCTGCTAATTGATTGAGACTCGTCTCACGCAGTGCCGCGCGCTGGATAATATCCGGCGTCGTAATGACCTGCACTGGCGACGTATCCGCGATGATCTTACCACCGGAGAGAACGATCGCCCGCCGCGTGTATTCCAGCATCGCTTCGATATCATGCGTCGTAATCAAAATCGTTAGACTATCCTCCGTATTGAGACGATAGAGATCATTCATGATATGGCGGAAGTGCGTGAAGTCTTGTGCTTCTGTCGGCGCTTCGACAACTAATACTTCCGGTTCCCGCAACAATAGTGAAGCCATCATCACGCGGAACTGTTTTATCGTTGAGAGATCGCCGATGCGTACATCGCGTGAAACGTGAGACAGGCGCATCTTCTCGAGAACATCCAGCTTCATCTGCGCATTATCTTCGTACTGCAAGTGATAATGCGCGATTACTTCATCCATCAGCTTATCGATGGTCTGTGATACTGCACGTTTCAATTTACTACGCGAAAAATAGGCGACACGACGGATAAATTCGGCCCGATTGACTTCGGTCACCGGCTCGCCTTGCCAGCGCAATTGCCCACTCTGCGGGTCCACTTTTCCGCTCAGGAGATGCGCCAGGGTGGTTTTACCCGAGCCATTATCACCCACCAGACTGATCATTTCACCGCGGCGTACCGTCAGCGATACATCCGCGATACCGCGCGTACGCGCTGAACCGTAGCGGAAGCTGTTGTCTTCCAGCTCAATCAGTGGCTCACCCGGTGTCGGATACACGAAGTTCGGTACGGCCATCATCCATGAGCGTACACTCGACGCCAATTCTGCCCCACGCAACTGCGAGACTTGGCTAATATTTTTGAGTTGATCGAGCGGGTACCCCGCGTAGCGCAACGCCGTGAGGTAGAGCGGTTCACGGATACCCATCGCGGACAAGAGGTTCTGGCGCAATAGGCTATCCAGCGCTCCGTCGAACACGAGACGCCCGTCCAACATGACCAACACACGGTCGAGCGAGCGGTGCATCATTTCTTCGAGGTGATGTTCACTGACGATCACTGTGCGTCCGACATCATCCTGGTAGAAATCATCCAAGACTTCTACAAATAATTCAGAAGCGCGCGGTGAGAGGTCACGGAGCGGTTCATCAAAAATAAACACGCCCTGACTGTGGCTCAACGCATTGAGAAATTGATAGATCGTTTTCTCCCCTGCGGATAATAGTTTCGCATTGCTCGCCTTTAGATGTTCATTCAAGAAATAATGCCAGCGATCAACAATCGCACGACCGGATGGCAATTGTAGCCACTGTAGGTTGTCCGCAACTAATGGCTCGAACACGTTATGGCTTTCATCATTGAGATGGTATTCACCGAATACTTCCCCCTGACCGTCCAGTTGTCCAGCGAGTAAATGGATCAAAGTCGATTTCCCGGAGCCGTTCGCGCCGAGGATGAGGACTTTCTCCCCACGATTGATCGTGACATTAATGTTCTTCAATGCCATCTCATCGGTATCATTATAGCGAAACGAGACATTTTTCAGTTCAATCCACGGCTCAGCCATCGTCAGCACCTCCTTCTATTTATAATTATGGCTTAGTTAGTTGTTTCATTCCCAATAATGCGCACTTCGGTTTCCAGACGCACTTCATTGCGTTCCCAGATCACATCTTGGACATGGTGGATCACGTCGAGGTAGTCCTGCGCTGTCCCGTGATCGATATTCACGATAAAGCCAGCATGTTTCTTGGACACTTCGACACCGCCGACGCGATAGCCCTGCAGTTTGGCTTCTTGGATCAGTTGTCCCGTGTAATGCCCTTTCGGACGTTTGAAGACGCTACCGCAGCTCGGCAAGTTCAATGGCTGTTTCATTTCACGACGCTGTGTCAAGTCACCAACCGTGTCCTGAATCTCCTGACCATCGCCGGGTGCCAGCGTGAAAGTGACGGATACCACCGTGTCCCCACTCTCCTGTACATAGGAATGGCGGTAGCCGAAATCGAGCTGATCGTGTGAGAGTTCTTTTAATTCGCCGGTCGGTGTAATCACAGTTACTGACGTTGCGACGTCCTTAATTTCACCACCGTACGCGCCAGCATTCATGTAGACCGCGCCGCCGACTGAACCCGGAATACCGCAGGCAAACTCTAAACCGGTCAGTGCGGCTTCGGTTGCGGTACGGCTCACGTCAATAATCTTCGCGCCCGCATCGGCCGTAATCTGATTATCTGATACTGAAATCTGGAATAAATCCGTCAACATAAAAACAATCCCGCTCATCCCCGCATCGGAAATGAGGACATTGCTGGAGTTGCCGAGCACCGAAAATGGCACTGACAACGCTGCAGCCGTCTGGATCATCTGCTGTAGTTCATCGATTGTCGCTGGAAAGACGAGTAAATCCGCTGTACCACCGACTTTTGTATACGCGTAATACTTTAATGGTTCATCACGATACATTCTAGCGTGGGGAAATGCACTCATAAATTCATCAATACGCATACGTTAACCCCCATTCATTGGTATTATCATCAATTACAAGTTTTAAGTCTATCACAAATTTATCAAATAAAATAGGATAATGCTATGATAGTAACTACTAACGCTAAAGGAGTCGACCATGACAAAACAGAAACGACAGGCGCTTTTGTTCTTTGCGCTGAGCTTACTTTTTGCTACTTTACAGTTGGTACGCCAGTCCGTTACGGTAACCTGGTGGAATAATATCCTCGCAATCGCATTGCCACTAGCTGCCATTATTTTCGCACTGAATGTGAAAGAACCGAAGTGGCGCTGGCCGCTGATTATAAGCGAAGGACTGCTCACTGCACTGATGAGCTGGCTCGCATTTGTCAAATAACATATATAAAGGAGAAGTTATGTCTAATCAACCACTTAAATTCGTCAGTTGGAACGTCAATGGACTGCGTGCCGTTGTCAAAAAGGGATTCGAAGACATTTTCAAATCAATCGATGCGGATGCCTTCTGCCTGCAGGAAACTAAGCTACAAGAGGGGCAGATCGATCTGGAATTTCCAGGTTACCACGCCTACTGGAACTATGCGGAACGCAAAGGCTACAGTGGCACGGCAATCTTCGTAAAGGAAGAGCCAGATAACGTGATGTACGGGTTGCCCGGTGCCCCGGATGATAATGAAGGACGCGTGATCACGTTAGAATACCCGACGTATTACCTCGTCACCTGCTATACGCCGAATTCCAAAAATGAACTGCAGCGCCTCGATTACCGTATGACATGGGAAGATGCCATGCGTAATTACTTAAAAAAACTAGATGCCAAGAAACCGGTCATCTACTGCGGTGATCTGAACGTGGCACATGAGGAAATCGACCTCAAGAACCCGAGCAATAATCACCACAACCCCGGCTTTTCCGATGAAGAGCGTGAGAAGATGTCATCATTACTCGACAGTGGCTTCATCGACAGTTTCCGCTATTTCTACCCGGATCGAACCGATATTTACAGCTGGTGGAGTTACCGCTTCAAAGCGCGTGAACGCAATGCGGGGTGGCGTATCGACTACTTCATCACCAGCCAGGCCATGCAGCCGTATTTGAAAGACGCGGAAATCTTAACCGATGTATACGGTAGCGACCACTGTCCTGTGGTACTCTATACAACTATTCCTGAATAATAGAAATGCGCGAGTTATTCTCGCGCATTTCTTTTGCTATTCTTCTTCGTCTACTACTGAACGTCCCATAATTAAGCAATCGCGGTAGCCGTTATCCACATGCGTACCACCCGGTATCCTGCCTAATGTTTCGAATTCAAAGAAATCATAGAGCTTCTGAGCAGCGATGTTTTCTTCATCGACTGTGAGCGTGATATAGCGAAGTGCCGGGCTCTCGATCGCCCAATCCATCATATCCTGCATCAAGACGCGACTGAGCCCGATGCCCCAATACCGACGCTTGAGTACGATGCCGACTTCACCGACGTGCGACTGCCGACCATTTTCAGGTGCCGCGATGCTGGCAACGCCGATAATTTCATCATCGACCATCGCCAATAGTAAGCGGCTGTGCCAGCTACCGTGAATCCGTTTGAGGTAGCGCTGTTCCTGCTCCTGATTGAGCCCGATGCCTTCGCCGTCAAAATCCAGGAATTCAGTTTCCGCTCCAACCGCGCGATAAAAATCGAGCAGTTGTTTGGCGTGTTTCGCCTCCGCATCCTGCAAAGTTATCTCTAGTTGTTCCCGTTTCATCCTTGACCTCCGTTCCATGACTCAGCGAGCTGTTCCGCTCGTTCGCCAACCGGTTTGATAGTCACCTGCCGCGTGGTATCGTCTGTTCGTGTAATATCCAGCCACAGATACTGATCGGGTAAATAATCCATGATGAACTGTGGCCATTCAATGATGGATATTCCATCGCCATCGAGGTATTCGTCAATACCGATACCCTCTGTACCGGTTTGTTCCAGGCGATACGCATCCATGTGATATAACGGCAGGCGGCCATCCGTGTATTCTCGCACGATTGTAAATGTAGGACTCTTGATCCGTTTATGAATATCTAATGCGGCTGCAAAGTAGCGAGTAAATGTGGTTTTCCCCACGCCGAGATCGCCCGCTAAGCAGATAATATCGCCCGGAGCGACGAGGCCTGCGAGCTGAGTGGCAGCTGCCTCGGTGTCCGCTTCCGATTGCCACGTCATCGTGATTGCCATATGTCATCCTCCTTCTTCATGAAAAAGGAGATTGTCCGAAGTGGCAATCCCCCTCTGTGTTTATAAATCTAAATTGATTGTAATTAATCTTCAGCTAAAGCTTGACGCGCCGTCAACAAAGCGATGTTGTACACGTCTTCTGCGCTACAACCGCGCGATAAGTCAGAAATCGGTTTAGCCATTCCCTGAAGTACCGGGCCCATCGCTTCAAAGTTTCCGAGGCGCTGTGCGAGCTTGTAGCCGATATTCCCAGCTTGAATATCTGGGAATACGAAGACTTTTGCTTGGCCAGCAACGTCTGAATCCGGTGCTTTCGATTTGCCGACTTCCGGTACGAACGCCGCATCGAATTGCATTTCACCGTCGATCATGAAGGAATCCGGCGCTTGTTCCTTAGCAATTTCTGTTGCTTTCGCTACTTTTTCTTGCCACGGGTGCGATGCGGAGCCTTTCGTTGAGAAGCTCAAGAACGCAATTTTCGGATCGATGTTGAACATTTCAGCCGTGTGTCCCGCTTGGAGTCCGATCTCTGCGAGCTGTTCCTCATCCGGATCGATATTGATCGCACAGTCGGCGAATAAGTAGCGTTCATCACCACGCATCATAATAAATGCGCCAGATGTCAGCTTCACGCCCGGTTTCGTCTTAATAATCTGTAAGGCTGGACGTACCGTTTCGCCTGTCGTGTGGGCTGCGCCTGATACTAAGCCATCAACCTTTCCTTGGTAAACCAGCATCGTCCCGAAGTAATTCGCATCACGCAATTGTTCGCGCGCTTTGTCTTCGGATGTCTTCCCGTTACGACGTTCAACGAAATCAGCGACCATCTGATCATATGCATCATAATTGTCAGGATCGATAATCTCTAACTCATCAGCTGATACATTATTTTCTTTGGCCACGCGTTTAATATCGTCAGGATTTCCGAGAACAACTGGGGTGACTAATCCATCATTTTGTAGACGAATAGCACTCGTCAATACACGTTCATCCGTCCCTTCTGGAAAGACAATGCGCACATTTTTTCCGGAAACAGCATCTTTTAATTCATCAATAAAGCTCATAAAATCCATTCCTCCAATTTTTCGGCTAATGTTACCGTTATCATAACACGTTTTGACTCGCTTGTCAGGCTAACGCAGTTCAGCGTGCCATTTTTCTTCGAGTGCTTGCTTGATCTTCTGAACGTCATCGCTGACTTCCTGATCAACCAAGTTGCCATCTGGATTCAAGTATTTGAGGGTATAAGCCATTGATTTCTTACCGTCTGGGATATGTTCCCCGCGGTAAATATCGAAGAGCTCGACATCTGCCAAATAGCTATCCGATACCTCACGGATGATGTCAATAATGTCTTGATGCGATACAGACTCGTCGACAATCAACGCAATATCCTGCTGACTGCCCGGGAATTTCGGAATTCCGGCTTGGACAACTGCCTGTTCCGGGACTGAAACTAATGGTTCCAGATCGAGTTCAAAGACTGCTGTCTGCTTCTCAAGGTCATAAGCTTCTGCCAGTTGTGGATGAATGATACCGACAAAACCGATCACGGTATCATTATCAGCTGTTTGGAAGTGAATCGCTGCCGTCTGTCCCGGATGCATATCCTTAATCTGATCGGTCGCTTCAAAATGAATGGTACCGGTCATATTCAGGCGTTCGAAGTAAGTTTCGAGTACACCCTTCATGCGGTAGAAATCAACCGATTCACCTTTTGGATTCGACCAGTCGCCGCGATCGGCTTGACCTGTCCACAAAGCTGCAAGATGTTGGCGCTCATACGGTGTACCGTCATTTACACCGTACACGCTACCGAGTTCGTAAATTTGAACATCCATCACTTGGCGCGCACGGTTGTACTTCGCAATGTCCATCAAGGAGCCGAGCAATGTCGTCCGCATGAACTGACGATCATTACTCATCGGATGTGAGAGTGCCATCGTCTCATCCGTATTCGGATCGAGCACGTGCAATTTATCCTCTGAAGTCAAACTATAGCTGATCACTTCATCAAAGCCGAGTGAGCGCATTGTCTGGTGACTGTGACGCTCGAAACGCTGAGCATCTGTCAATCCAACATCACTCGGACGCATTTCCGGTAAGGATGACGGAATCTTATCGTAGCCGTAAATACGCGCCACTTCCTCCGCTAAGTCTGCCGGAATACTGATATCCCAACGACGTCTAGGGACACTCACGGTCAATTCGTCATCGCTCACTCCTACTTCAACAGCAAAGCCGAGGCGATCGAATATCGCCAACATTTCATCCATCGCTAAGGATAAACCGAGCAGTTGATTAATATATGTCCGCGTTGTGGTAATTTCAATCGGTTTGGTGTCGAGAGTCGTCGTGTGAATAACATCCTCTTGTACCTTTCCGCCTGCATATTGCTGCATGAGTTCTGCGGCTTCAATACCTGATGCCAGCGTATTTGACTCATTAACCCCGCGCTCGTTGCGGATTCCCGCCTCACTGACGAGACCGAGACGACGTTCTGATTTACGTACAGAGGCCCCGTCGAAGACAGCGGCTTCGATCAATACGTTGGTCGTTGCATCGTCGACTTCCGTCGCTTCACCGCCCATGACACCGGCAAGTGCGATCGGACGCTCACCGTCTGTAATGACGATATCACCTGCTTGAAGCTCACGTTTTTCACCATCCAACGTGACTAACGTCTCGCCGTCATTAGCGTCGCGCGTTTCAATGGTTTGTGTGGTTAATTTATCGTAATCGAAAGCATGCAACGGATGGCCGGTCGTCATCATAATGTAGTTAGTGATGTCGACAACGTTATTAATCGGACGAATCCCCGCTTTCATCAAGCGCAACTGCATCCACAGCGGACTCTTTGCAATTTTGACATCTTTAACTAGGACAGCATTGTATTCCTTGACATGGTCAGGATTCTGCACTTTGACGGTCAGACCGGCCATTTTTTCACCGTTCGTTGTGTATTGATCGAGTGGAACGGTAGGGATAGTTACTGGACGCTCGTAAATCGCACCGACATCGTAGGCGACACCCTGCATTGAGAGCGCATCGCCGCGGTTCGGTGTCACATCGATATCGATGATCGGATCATCCATTTTGAGATATTCCACGATATCCATACCGATCGGCGCATCATCCGGCAAAACCATAATGCCTTCCACATATTCACGCGGGAGTACGGCTGTGCTGAAACCAATTTCGTCCAATGCACAGATCATGCCGTAAGAAGTTACGCCACGCATTTTCCCTTTTTTAATTTTTTGATGACCAGCAATCCACGAGTTCTGCAATGCAACGATGACTTTCTGCCCCGCAGCCACGTTCGGCGCGCCACAGACAATCTGCAATGGTTCATCTTCGCCGACATCGACTTGGCAGATGTGCAAATGATCCGAATCGGGGTGATCCACGACTTCTAACGTTTTGCCGATGACGACTTTTTTCAAGCCGTCGTTTAATGTACTGATGCCATCAACTTCGAGGCCGGTACGCGATAAGCGATCGCCCAATTCATCAGCGGACAGATCGGCTACCGGCACGAACTCATTGAGCCATTCACTAGATACTAACATGTACGATTATCCTCTCTCTTTGAATTGGTGATTGAAGCGCAAATCATTCTGGTAGAAATGACGGATATCGTCGATACCGTATTTCAGCATGGCGATACGGTCTGGGCCGAGTCCAAAAGCGAACGCCGTATATTCATTCGGATCGAGTCTGGACATTTCTAAAACGTTCGGATGTGTCATCCCGCCACCGAGTACTTCAATCCAGCCAGTGTACTTGCAGATACTGCAGCCTTTCCCACCGCAGTTGAAACAGCTGATATCAATCTCTGCGGATGGTTCTGTGAATGGGAAATAGCTCGGACGCAAGCGAATTTCGCGGTCTTGGCCGAACATATGGCGCGCAAAGACTTCGAGCGTCCCTTTCAGGTCGGACATACCGAGTCCTTTGCCGACAGCCAGTCCTTCTATCTGCATAAACTGGTGTGAATGGGTCGCATCATCGTCATCGCGACGGTACACTTTCCCAGGACTGATCATCTTCAACGGGCCTTTGCTGAAGTCGTGCTGGTCCATCGTCCGTGCTTCAACCGGCGAGGTATGCGTACGCAGTAGGTATTCATCTTCCAGATAGAAACTGTCCTGCATATCACGCGCTGGGTGGTTATCCGGAATGTTCATACGCTTGAAATTGTAATAATCCGTTTCAATTTCCGGTCCGCGTTTGATTTGGTATCCCATCGCTAAGAAGAGATCTTCAATCTCATTGATCACTTGACGCAGAACGTGTTTGTAACCGAGTTTTTGTGTTTTCCCCGGTAATGACACGTCAATGACTTCAGAAGCTAGTTGTTTTTCTAACGCTTCCTGTTCATAACGCGCTTCTTTTGCCTTAATCGCTTCATCCGCTGCTTGCTTGAGTTGGTTGGCCTTCTGTCCTAATTTTGGACGTTCTTCAGGGTCAGCATCGCGCAGACCACGCAATGCTTCCGTAATCGGTCCCTTTTTGCCGAGATATTTCACACGAACTGCACGCAGTTCTTCGACAGTCGTTGCTGCCTCAATCTCTCGGTTTAATTCGCTCTGAATCTGTTCGAGCTGTTCCATAACCGCCATGCTATGATCCTTTCTTATTGTTATGCTCAGTTACTTGGTAACAAAAAAGTCCTCCTCCCAATATGGGACGAGGACTCGCGGTGCCACCCAAATTTTCGTACATCACTGAACGAACACTTTGAGGATTTAACGCACCACTGCGGGATACCTTTTGATGTGATCGCCCGATATCCACTCCGAAATGAAAAGCTATACTATCCACTATGAGCCGCTCTCAGTCTATGGTGGCTCTCCCTGTAGTAGTGTTTACGTATCGCCCGTTTCATCATCGTTTATCTTTATCTATCGGCATATTCTACCGATATTCTATCGTATCGTCAATTATGCCCGTTGTCCGGCCAATTCTTCTTCGCTTTCTAAGACAACCCAATCCTCAGCCCAAGCGTGCAGACTATCGAGCACTGGGGTGAAGGCCTTGCCTTTCTCGGTCAAACAGTAAACTTTATAGTCACTGTGTGCTGTAGTGACAGCGGATTGTTGAACGATTCCGTCTGCGATTAGCATGCGTAAGCGTTCGGTCAAGATACGATCCGAAACACCCGGAATACTATCGCGTAGCTGGCAAAACCGCATTGGACAAGTATTCAAACGTTCGATAATCTGACCGTTCCACTTCTTCGCAACAATTTTAATTGCTACATCCATCTTAGTACAAACAGGTGTTTTTACCATTAGCTATCAAACTCTTTCCAAAATTCTTTGCGCTACTCTTTCATTTCTTCTTTATGATTCAATTGTCGGCGGAAATTGATACATTGCGACTGCGCCTGCAATTGCAACGTTCAACGATTCCGCTTGTCCGATCATTGGAATGTGTAAGTGCACATCCGCAAGATCAGCGATTGCTTCAGATATGCCGTGCCCCTCGTTACCGAGAACCAATCCCCAGCGTCCATTTGCCGCGAGATCACTGTGGCGAATGGACTGTGAGCTACGGTCTAGCAGTGTCGCACCGATGCGATAATGCTTCGCCTGCAGTTCGGGGATCACTGTTTCCAAATCAACCGCATGCAGCTGTACATGGAAGTTACTCCCCTGCATCGCACGCAATACCTTCTCGTTGTACGGATCAACGGCCCCTTCACCGAGCAAAATATCTTGGTACCCGAACGCATCTGCTGTACGCACGATTGTCCCTAGATTACCAGGATCCTGTATACCATCTAGCAACAACACAGCCTGAGAAAGCCGCGCAATGTCAAATTCAGGATTTGGCATCGCCACAACAGCGAAAATGCCCTGCGAATGTGTCGTTTCACGGAGCGCATCGGCGACTCCATCTGAGATTAACGTGACCTCACCGTAGTCGCCCTGTTGACTGGCCTCCGCCGTAGCATAGATCTGCTGAATCGGTGCGCCCGCCTTAAGGGCTTCGCCAACTAAATGATGGCCTTCGATCACATACTGCTGTGCCTTCTCACGCTGGCGGCGTTGCTGCAACTTGCGCACCGCCTTAATTTCTCGGTTTTGGCGCGAGGTGATCATATTATTTGATCAAGCGATAGATAGCATCTGCGTAGATCCCCATCGCTAATAATAGTGTATCGATCGGTTCGTATTCGTTCGGCTGGTGCATGGTGTCTTCAGCGCCAGGCAATTGTGCACCGAAAGCAACCCCACGTTCCAACAAACGACCGTACGTTCCACCACCGATAACTTGTTCGTAACCTTTTTCACCGGTATGTTCTTCGTAAACATCCAATAAGGTTTGAACTAATGGATCCTCTGGTGAAACATAGTGCGGTTCCTGGTTTCCTGCAGGCGTTTCGCGCGTGAAGTGGTAAGCTTCAGCGGCTTTGTCGATGATTTCTTCGATTTCTTCGAACGTAATACCCGCTGGTACACGGCAGTTCAACAAGATGGTAATTTCGCCATCAGCTTGTTTGAAGACACCTGGGTTGGCAGATAAGTCACCCATCGTTTCATCGTGGTAGTTGATGCCCAATTTCTTACCGTCCGTGCTCTCGTGCAAGCGTTCTTCAACGAAGCGCAAGAAGCTGTTGTCTGCTAATTCGTCAGATAATTGACGCAAGAACGCAGCTAAGTAAGTCGCAGCGTTGATTCCGTTCTCAGGGAAGGCACCGTGCGATACTTTACCTTTAGAAACAACTTTCAAGCCATCAGCCGTTTCTTCCACTGACATTTTGGCTGGTTGTGCATCGTTAAAGGCTTTGGCTTTTGCTTCTGCGTCAGCGAGTGATACGCCAGAAATAACTGCTTCAGCAGCACCCGGCACCATGTTGTCGCGTTGCCCACCTTCGAAGGATTTCAATGTGCCGTCCCCAACAGGGAATTTCAATGCTGTGGTGTAAATCCCTTTTTCACCGTTGATGATCGGGAAGTCAGCGTCCGGAGAAAAACCGAAGTCCGGTAATGGTTCCGTTTCGAAGTAACGATTGATTCCTTGCCATTCACTCTCTTCGTCAGTACCGACAATAAAGTGAACCTTCTTTGATACTGGCAAGTCGAGTTCTTTGATCATCTTGAGGGCGTAGTAAGCGGCCATTCCTGGCCCCTTGTCATCGCTCGCACCACGCGCATAGATCTTGCCGTCCTTGATCACTGGTTCAAACGGATCCGTCTCCCATTGATCATCGACTGGCACAACATCAACGTGGGCGATAATCCCTAGCGTTTCATCGCCTTCACCGAAGGATACACGACCGGCTAAATTATCGATGTTCTTCGTTTCGAAGCCGTCGCGTTCAGCAATTGAGAGGAAGGTTTCCAATGCTTTCTTTGGTCCCGGTCCAACAGGAGCATCGGCTGTTGCATGTTCATCATCACGCACACTGTTTACACGTAGCATGGTCTGCAAATCCTCTAGAAATGCATCTTTACGTTTTGCAACTTCATCTTTCCATGAAATAGTCATAAGGTCTCCTCCTTTGAAAATAGTTAATTACATTATAACACAACACTAAGCGACATGAATTTTCAACCGTTGACGCCACTGATCCGCACGCGGTTGTCCAATAAGAATATCCAGGCGTTGATACTTCAATGTCATGTAGGTGTATACTATCATGGATACGATCACAACCAGTAACATGCTGATGACATTGGCTAATATGCCGGTACTGCCGATGAACCAATGTGAGGCGAAAGCCGTCGCTATCCCTACAATCACCATAACGATCACGGCTTTGATAATTGGCCAGACACTATCAGCGATGATCGTGTAATCAACTTCACCGTATTTTTTCAGGATGTAGAAGTAGTAGATAATCGGTGCCAAGAATGCCAACAATGTTGCGTAGATCGCACCTGGTGTGTGGAAGACTGCAATCATTGGGTATTGCAGAATGAGTTTCGTCACCACTGCGATAGCGATCCCCAGCATGCCACGTTTCTGGAGATTCATCGCTTGCAGAATAGAAATCAATAAGAAATAAAGTCCCTGAACAATGGCAGATATCGCCGATAGTTGAAGATAGTACGTCCCGCTACTATCCGGCGCATAAATCAACTGATACGCATTATTCGCAATTAATGCCGTCCCTAAGCTAGCTGGCAAAAGCACCAGTGCACCTAACGATAAACCGTGCGAAATAATCGCATTGGTCTCCGGAAAACGAGTACCACCACGCATAGCGCTTGCCCGCTGATTTTCTTTTTCACGCGTGAATGTCGAGGAAATAATCGGTACCAACGTACTCGAAATGGACGTAGCGAATGAAATCAATACTGTCACTAACTTGCGGACGTTGGCACTAAAGATGCCGTATTCATTGATAATCATCCCTTCTGAGAAGCCAGTGACACGCGACATAATCGGCTTGAACGTCTGCGTATCGATGACGTTAAGGAATTCCATGATAGCTCCCGATAAAATAAATGGGATGGCAATCATGACAATTTCCTTTAGCAAAGTGCCAGTTTTAATTTCTTCAGTTTCCTGCGAGAGTGCCATGTCATGCGCATAGAACGTCCGGTGTTTGAAATAATAGAAGGCGAGAGTCGCAATCGCCACGACAGCACCGATGAAGGCTGCAAAAGTTGACTGTACCACTGCTTGGCGGACTGGCGCATCCAAAATCCGACGCAAGATGTATACGGAGGCCAACATAAAGCCGACACGCGCGAGCTGTTCGGTAATTTGCGAAATCGCGCTCGGCTTCATGTCCTGATGGCCTTCAAAAAATCCACGCGAAATCGATAAGAACGGCAAGACGATCAGCGCTGGCGCAAGAGAACGAATGGTGGCGATCCCATCACTAGTCTCTCTCGTCGGCGTACCAATCGCCAATAGCGGTGCCAGTAAATAGAGGGCAACGCCTGTGACTAAACCGGTAGCGATCATCAACCAGATAGCCGCTTTGAAGAGTCTCTGGGCATTACGATATTCCTGCTTCGCATTGTAGTGCGCCAGCTGTCTCGAAATTGCCTGTGGAACACCGGCGACCGCAATCATCAGAAAAATAGAATACCAGTTGTATCCCACATTAAATAATGCGTTCGCCTCATTCGCTGTGGCCGCATCGCCCATCCAACGCCACCAGGGGATGATATAAATCACACCGAGAACACGTGACAGGACGCTGGCGACAGTCATCCATGTTGATCCCTCAGTTAAACGTTGTTGTGCTGACTTTTCATCGTTTGGCTTGCTCTTTTCTACCATAATTCACATCCATCTAGAAAATTAAACAGCGCTACTGCTAGCGCTGTTCGAATTCGCATTGCTTATTTTACAACAATATTCACCAATTTATTAGGGACAGGAATAATCTTTACAATTTCTTTGCCAGCAATCGCTTGTTGTACGTTCTCATCATTGGTTGCGATCTCCTGCAGCGCTTCTTTAGACGTGTCGGTCGCTACAGCGATGTGGGCTTTGATCTTACCGTTCACCTGAACGACAATTTCCACTTGATCCTCGACCAATTGCGATTCATCGTACGTCGGCCACGGCTCGAAATCGATCCCTGCATCGCCCGTTAAGCGTTCCCAGATTTCATTACTGATGTGCGGAGCAATCGGCGCTAACAGTTTGATGAAGCCTTTTGCGTACTCAAATGGCAAACTCTCGGCCTTGTTCGCAGCATTGACGAAGACCATCATCTGTGAAATCGCCGTATTGAAGTGTAAGATCTCAAAGTCATCGGTGACCTTCTTCACTGTCTGATTGTACGGTTTATCCAATTCACCGGTGTTCACGGTCGTAATGCGATCGCGCACTTCACCTTTCTCGTCAATGTATAGTCTCCATACGCGTTCAAGGAATTTACGTGCACCCTGCAGACCATCCTCATCCCAAGGAACGGAAGCGTCGAGTGGACCCATAAACATTTCGTAGAGACGTAAGGTATCCGCACCGTACTGTTCAACCACATCGTCTGGGTTAACCACATTGCCTTTAGATTTCGACATCTTTTCGTTGCCTTCGCCGAGAATCATGCCCTGGTTGAATAGTTTTTGGAACGGTTCTTCGTTCGGTACTAATCCTAAGTCGTAGAGGACCATGTTCCAGAAACGTGCGTACAACAAGTGTAATACCGCATGCTCGGCACCACCGATGTAAAGATCGACATTCGTCCAGTAATCCGCTGCTTCCTTACTGATGAGTTCCTTATCATTCGTCGGATCACAGTAGCGCAGGAAGTACCACGAGGAGCCAGCCCACTGTGGCATCGTATTCGTTTCGCGGCGACCCTTCATACCGGTTTCGGGATCGACGACCTCTAGCCAATCCGGATAATTGGCGAGTGGCGATTCACCTGTGCCGCTCGGTTTAATATCTGTGCCTTCAGGTAAGCGCAACGGTAATTCATCCTCAGGTACCGTTGTCGTCGTGCCATCTTCCCAATGAATGATCGGGATTGGTTCGCCCCAGTAACGTTGTCTCGAGAAGATCCAGTCACGCAAGCGGTAGGAGATGGACCGTTTACCCTTGCCCTGCGCTTCTAGGATAGCGGCAAGTTTCTCAACGGCTTCTTCGATCGATTCAATGCCATCGATTTCGCCGGAGTTAATGTGTTTTCCTTCACCTGTGTACGGCAATTCCGCGCCATCTGCCGGTTCAATAACCGGAATAATATCGAGATCATATTTCTTAGCGAAGGCATAGTCGCGTTCATCGTGCGCTGGCACAGCCATCACTGCACCAAAGCCATACGAACTGAGGACGTAGTCACCGATCCAAATCGGAATGCGATTGCCGTTGATCGGATTGATCGCATACGCACCCGTGAATACCCCCGTCTTATCTTTTTCCAGTTCAGTACGCTCCATGTCACTCTTGTGCGCGGCTTGTTCGATATAAGCCTCAACAGCTTCACGCTGTTCTGGAGTGGTGATTTTCTTCACGAGTTCATGTTCCGGTGCTAATACACAGAAAGTCGCGCCATACAGCGTGTCTAAACGCGTGGTGAAGATCTGGAACGTATCATCAGAACCCTCAACGCTGAAGGTTACATCCGCGCCGACTGAGCGTCCGATCCAGTTGCGCTGCATTTCCTTGATCTGTTCCGGCCAGTCGAGATCATCGAGGTTATTCAGCAGACGATCCGCATACGCCGTAATCTTTAATACCCACTGTTTCAGAGGCTTACGTACAACCGGGAAGCCCCCCCGCTCGGTTTTACCATCGATCACTTCTTCATTGGCGAGGACGGTACCGAGGTCTTCGCTCCAGTTCACCATCACTTCGTCTTTGTAGGCAAGGCCTTTTTCATAAAGTTTTGTGAAAATCCACTGCGTCCATTTCATGTAGTTTGGATCCGTCGTGTTAATTTCACGACTCCAGTCATAACTGAAACCTAGCGATTTAATCTGGCGCTTGAAGTTATTGATATTCTGCTGCGTAAATTCTGCAGGATCGTGTCCTGTATCTAAAGCATACTGTTCAGCTGGCAAACCGAATGCATCCCAGCCGATCGGGTGCAGAACGTTTTTACCTTGTGCACGTTTGAAGCGCGCCATAATATCCGTAGCCGTGTATCCTTCCACATGACCGACGTGCAATCCCTGGCCGGATGGGTACGGGAACATATCGAGGACGTAATATTTCTCTTTATTCGCATCTTTTTCAACGCGATATGTTTCGTTTTCTTCCCAAAAATCTTGCCACTTTTTCTCAATAATATGATGGTTGAAACTCATTCGTTAACTCCTTTCATTCAAAAAGCGTCCCGAACACACTGTATATGCTAACAGGACGCTTTTAAAACGTGGTACCACCCATTGTTTCATTCTCTTCATACTCAGTAACGCGAGTGAAACGTCACGATCATGTGAGGCATTGATCGGTGAGCTACGATCCGGACGAGTTCAGATTGATTGCATTCTGTGTTCGCACCATCCACACAGTCGCTGATAAAACAAAAAAATCCTACTACTTCCGAAAAGATAATACTGACATTATGTCGCACTCATTTAGAAAATGCAACGTTGCCTATTAAATATTCAAAATATTTATATCTAAATAATTACTTCGCTGGAATCGCGAGAACCTGTCCTGGCACAATGAGCGCACTCGGTGAACCGAAGTTATTGGCCTTCAACAGTGCATCCAAAGACACACCGTGGTTCACTGCAATGCGATACAAGTTATCGCCCGCCTTGACCGTATACTGCCCACCACTAACAGTTTGGCTATTCGATGGTTTTGCCTGCTGTTGGTTCATTTGTGTCGACTGTTGTGCAACAGCTTGTGATTGCCCAGCTGGTTTCGGTGTGGCTAGCACCTTTCCGCTCACGCGTACGCGCTGACCGATGTACAAGTTAGCAGTTGTGAACCCGTTCAATGCCTGGAATTGTTGCAATGTCAAGCCATGTGTCGTGGCGATATGCCACTGCGTGTCGCCAGATTTCACCGTATAGTATTCACCCGCATTAGCTGCCGACTGTGTAGTCAGCTGTGATACGGCATTCTGTGTGTTCACGATTGATTGCGACGCTTGGTGCTGTTGGCCACTCCCCGCATACAGTACTTGTCCCGGATAGATAAAGTCAGAGGTTAAGCCGTTTGCTTGTTTCACCTGGCCGATGGACACACCTAGTGCGCGCGATACGGTCCACAGGCCATCGCCAGCTTTAACCGTATAGCTGTTACCGCTGCTCTGCGATGGTCTCGACGCTTGAACGGATTGCTGTGGTTTCGCTTGGCTCGTCGCTTGTTGCTGACTACCACCTGCATACAATACTTGACCTGGATAAATGAAGTCTGAGGTCAGGCCGTTTGCTCGTTTTACCTGGTCAATAGATACACCGAGGGCGCGTGATACGGTCCACAGGCCATCGCCAGCTTTAACTGTGTAACTCTTGCTACTGCTCTGTGATGGTCTTGATGTTTGTGCTGATTGCTGTGGTTTTGCTTGGCTCGTCGCTTGTTGCTGACTGCTACCCGCATACAAAATCTGTCCCGGGAAGATCAAGTTAGACGTTAAGCCGTTCGCTTGTTTTACCTGATCGATAGTCATACCGAGTGCCTGAGCAACCGTCCATAAGCCATCGCCCGCCTTGACTGTATAGCTCCGACCACTCTGTTGTGGGCGCTGACCAGTTGGCGTTTGTGTCCCTTGAGTCGTGTTTGTCTGCTTATTCGAAGGCGTCGGTTTAACAGTTACAGGGCCTTGATCAAAACGCGTGAGATCATACGTCTCAATAATGCTGTTTAATTTAGAGCCATACGAAGTGTCTGTCGCATATCTGCCCGTTAATGCTGCAGTAGCATCGCGATAACTTGTCGTATTACTCTTCCAAACACCAGAATAGAAGTACGGATTGCCTGAAATACCACCGCGAATCAATGACACGTAGTCCTGTAAGGATTCACGAACACTCGGATATTGACGGAAACCGTCATTAATCTGATAGTAGTTACCGGTCCCATCATCCTCTAATGTATTGAAGTTAACGCTCGCACCATTGTAATTTCCCTTGATTCCAAATAAATTATTATACGGTTCCTGGGATAATTGGCTCGAGCCCCAGCCCGTCTCCAGAACGGCCTGTGCCATCATTACAGAAGCATAGAGATCGTTCTGGCCAGCTAATTCACTCGCTGGGCCAGCAATTTTATTCAAAAATGGGTTACTAATATCATATGTCGCGCCGTTCGGGGCTGCTGACACCTCGTGTGTCGCAGCGAATGACTGATAGGCAGCGATCGCACAGACAGAGCCTAAAACAGTGGCGCCCGCTGTGAGTGATTTTTTCCAATTATGATTCATACGCAAGACTAAATCCTCCTGTGTGTGATAATCTCCCAACAATAGCTATTTTCTCTATGCTATTATAGACTAAAACTTGAAGTGCTTGTATGTTTTTTCATACTTGACATCAATTTTTAATATTCAATGGAGACTGAGGAGTTTAATTGGCGATGAAACCATCCAGGACATTTAATCGATCATTATTGCTTATTCAACTGTTGCTACTGATAAATCCGTTTATTATGCCTGTGATGTTCAATGCAACGTTGGGCATCCACTACACTGGCAGTTTGTGGGCTGTGCTTATTGCGATCGGCATGCTGTTCTGCTTGGAACAACTCTATTATTTTTTCTCAAAACAACCCGCCCTGCTTTTTAGCACACGTCAAAATTATATTATTGCTCTAGATGTCGTTTTTTTGATTTTGACGCTCATTAATTTCTTTCAGGCACCGTTTTTGATTGCAATTCTGCCATTGATCCAATTACTAATCGTTCACAGTTACTGGTTGGGCAATCGCGTAGCACCGAAGAGTCATCTCATTTTCTTTCCACTACAGTTGCTTCTCTTCCAATGCTATTTTCTGTATACGGTACACAGCTTAGTCCCTGGTTTTCGTATGCTGTTGATCAGTTTGTTAACCCTCATCGCAAGTATCTGGACTGTGCAGCCGTTCTTTATGCCTGCGCGCCATCAGATCAATAAACCAGCCGCATTTGGGCTCGGTTTATTTTTATTTTTTATTGCCTTAATTCTCGGTTTTTGGCTGACGGATGCGCGATGGTACATGGTCTTGTTGTTCATTGGGCTAATGATAATCACATCGGTGCCTGTCAGTTTTCTCTATTATCGTTCAAATCACACCCTCGTTAATCAACATCCCGCTAATAACGTACATGTTAGAAAACGCCGCGGCGCTTCAGACTCGTATAACAACCGTCGCCGATAATAAAATGATCCATTACATCGATGCCCATTAATTGGCCGCACTCACTCAGTCGTTTCGTAAATTCGATGTCGGCTTGCGATGGTTCTGCGTTACCGGATGGATGATTGTGTGCTATGAATAGATGTGCAGCTGACGCTCGAACGGCTTCTCTAAAAATTTCACGCGGATGGGCGACAGAACTATCCAATGAACCGATAAAGATCGTCTTCTTTAAAATCACTTCCTGCTTGATATTCACAAATGCAACGACCACATGTTCCTGTTCCAGACCCTGTAATTCTTTCATAAAATATTCGCCCGCAATCTGACCGGATGTCAGTGCGATCGTTTTCTCGCGCTTCGCATGAAATAGACGCTCACTTAGCGCAATACTCGCAATAATAGTGAGTGCTTTACTCGGACCGATCCCAGGAATAGCGAGCAATTCTTCATAAGTGGCGTGCCGAAACGCATAGAGTGAGTCAAAGTGATTCAATATCCGCATCGCCATCTGAATCACATTCTCACCACGCGATCCAGTACGCAAAATAATTGCTAGCAATTCATAATCAGGTAAAGCTTTCGCCCCGTACTCCCGCAATCGCTCGCGCGGTCGCATCTCTTCAGGCATGTGGCGTATCATCTGTGTCGTTGCTGGGAGGTGCTTTATCTCTTCGTTCATTATCTCGTCCTTCCTTTCTTAGACCTACCCATTAAGTACGATAATGTGCCTCACTTTTGATCTAGACATTAAAAAACGCGCACCGCTCTCACGGTACGCGTTCGTTCTTATTAAACAATTATGCTTTTAATTCTGCAATGCGCTGTTTTACAGCAGCTAATTTTTCGTTGTAATCTTTCCCTTTGTCGCGTTCCTTTTGAACGACTGCTTCCGGTGCACCATTCACGAAGCCTTCGTTCGCTAGTTTCTTATCCACGCGATCGACTTCGCTCTGCCACTTCTCAGCTTCTTTTTCGAGACGTTTGATTTCATCATCGAGGTTGACCAAGCCCTCAAGCGGTAAGAATACATTCCCACCATCAAAGAATAAGGCAACTGCTTTGTCTGGCGATGCTAATGCTTCGTCAATCGTCAGTGTCTTAGGATTCAAGAAATGATTGAGATAACTCTCATGTTCTGTAAGCATCGTTGCTGTTTCCTGGTCATTCGGTTGGATCAAGATATCAATCGGTTTCGATAATGGCGCATGGTTCTCATTACGCGCATTGCGGACTGCACGAATCAAACTGATCAACTGCTGCATATGTTTCGAAGCAGCTTCAAAGATCTGATCTTCATGAACAGTCGGATAGGCAGCAGTGACGATGGACTCCCCTTCATGCGGAAAGTCCTGCCAGATAGCTTCAGTGACAAACGGCATAATTGGGTGCAAGAGACGTAATGTCTGATCGATCGTGTAAGCTAATACACTGCGCGTCGTGTGTTTCTTCGCTTCATCATCACCATTCAATGTTTCTTTGGTCATTTCGATATACCAGTCACAGAGATCATCCCAGATGAAGTGATATAACTTGTCACCAGCCACACCGAATTCAAAACGATCGAAGTTCTCAGTAACTGCTGCAATTGTTTCGTTCAAGCGCGTTAAAATCCACTGGTCTTCAATCGCTTCGATGTGACTGAGATCGATCTCATCATACGTCAAACCATCTAAATTCATTAAAGCAAAACGGCAGGCATTCCAAATCTTATTGATAAAGTTCCAAGCCGATTCAAGTTTCTCTGGGTAGTAGCGGATATCTTGTCCTGGCGTTGAACCTGTTGCTAGGAACCAACGCAACGCATCCGCACCGTACTTATCAACCACATCCATTGGGTCGACACCATTGCCGAGTGATTTCGACATTTTACGGCCTTCACTATCACGAATTAAACCGTGGATGAGAACATTCTTAAATGGGCGCTGACCGGTAAATTCCAAAGACTGGAAGATCATACGGCTCACCCAGAAGAAGATAATATCGTACCCTGTCACTAATGCATCTGTTGGAAAGTAGCGCTTGTAGTCAGCTGCTTCTTCATCCGGCCAGCCCATGGTAGAGAATGGCCATAACGCAGAACTGAACCAGGTGTCTAAAACATCCGGATCTTGTTCCCAGTTTTCCGCATCTTCCGGTGCTTCCATACCGACGTAAATTTCACCAGTCTCCTTGTGATACCACGCTGGAATACGGTGGCCCCACCATAGCTGTCTCGAAATGACCCAGTCGTGAACATCCTCCATCCAGCGCAGGAAGGTATTTTCGAAGCGTTCCGGATAGAAATTCACTCGTGAGTCAGTCTTTTGGTTGGCGATCGCTTGTTCCGCTAATTTATCCATGCGGACGAACCACTGTGTCGATAAACGCGGTTCCACAACAGCACCAGAGCGTTCCGAATGACCAACAGAGTGTGTGATATCTTCGACCTCGATCAAGTAGCCACCGTCTTCGAGATCTTTGACGATTGCTTCACGACATGCCTCGCGCGTCATTCCCGCGTACTTGCCAGCTTTCTCATTCATCGTTGCATCCGGATTCATCACGTTGATGCGCTCCAAATTGTGCCGTTGACCAACTGCGAAGTCATTCGGATCGTGCGCCGGCGTAATCTTCACTGCACCCGTTCCAAATTCCATATCCGCGTGTTCATCACCGACGATCGGAATCTCACGGTTAACAATCGGTACAATAACTGTCTTTCCGATAATGTCTTTGTAACGCTCATCTTTTGGATTAACCGCGATAGCCGTATCACCGAGCATGGTCTCCGGACGCGTCGTCGCAATTTCTAATTCACGACTGCCATCTGCTAGTGGGTAACGCACATGCCAGAAATGCCCAGCATCTTCTGAGTAAATAACTTCAATATCGGAGAGCGCTGTTTGGAACTCAGGATCCCAATTAATGATATATTCGCCACGATAGATGAGCCCTTTATTATAAAGGTCGACGAACACCTTACGGACGGCTTTATTCAAGCCTTCATCCAACGTAAAGCGCTCACGGTTGTAATCGACAGAAATACCCATCTTTGCCCACTGGGAACGAATCGTTTCAGCGTACTCTTCCTTCCATTCCCAAGTCTTATCGATGAATTTTTCGCGACCGATATCGTAACGCGATTTACCTTCCTGTTCGCGGATACGCGCTTCGACCTTCGCCTGGGTCGCAATCCCAGCGTGATCCATGCCAGGTAACCACAAGGTATCGTAACCCTGCATCCGTTTCTGTCGAATGATCATATCCTGCAGTGTGACATCCCAAGCATGTCCGAGGTGTAGTTTCCCGGTCACATTCGGAGGTGGAATCACAACGGAATACGCCGGTACCGATTGATCGCCATTCGGCTCAAAATAGCCTTTATCGACCCATTCCTGGTATCGACCAGCTTCCACTTCGTGTGGTTGATATTTCTTGGACATTGAAACTTCTTGCACTACTTATCACTCCATTTCATCAAAAAAGCCCTACTCCTCATACGGAATAGGGCGCTTCATTTGCGCGGTGCCACCTACACTTTTCACTCTTTGCTAACGAGGCTATATCCCCGAACATGCCGTAATGCAAGCAACACTCGAGGCGACTTACTGCACGTCTCTCACCTGAACCGTGCTCGCTGGTAAGCTGTCCTGCCTCAAATCTCTCACGCATGACGTTTTATTATACGCTTAAACTATATCATATTTTGCTAAAAAAACCATTATTAGCTAATTGATACTCAACGGCGCTTATCCAATTTAAAGCGTTCCTTGAGCGCTTCTTTGGAAGTATCTGCATTCTGCATCATCTTTTTGTTTTGCTGGCGACGTTCGCGAACTTCTTCAAATATCGACCAACCGAACAACAATGCGGCAACCCAATAGAGCAGCGTCCAATTGAATAGTGCACCGATTAGAACAACACCTGCACACAATCCCAGTAATAACTGATTCGGTTTTAGTGACTGCATGGTTTTACTCCCCTTTGCGTTTCACTTTACCGCGCCATTCATTGAAGCCATCTTCAAGAATGAAAATCCGCTCGTATCCTTGTTTCTTGAGGAATTTGGCCATACGTGTTGCGACATTCGCACCATCATCGTAGAGAAAAATATCGCGGGTCTTTGATAATCCAGGAACGCCAATTTTAGTCTGAGAATACGGGATATTCCGCGCGCCCAAAATATGCGCCGATTGATATTCAGCCGGTTCACGCACATCGATGACCTGCGCGTTGTGCATCTGTAGGCGAAAATCCTCCTGTGAAATGACCTCCGCATTCTGGCGACGCATCCACCACATGAATAATTGATAGCCAAAGAATACGATCGCAATTACGGCAATAATTACTAAAAACATCTGGAAACCCGTCATGATTCCCATGTCAACTCTCATCATTACTTGCCTCAACCCTCTTTTTCCTATTCGTTACTGTTTTATCATACTATATCCGCCTGTAACTGTCATTGGAACAATGTGTTAAAAATCCCATGATTCAGGATAATCGTCGCGCTGATGACCAGAAATACGCCAATACCGGTAAGTGTGCGCCAACTAAAGCCACCACGGCCGGTATGCGTTTCGATCATTAAAGTCGCGAGAAAACCACCAACAATACCGCCGATATGCCCCCAAATATCCACACCGGGTGTCAATACATTACCGATGATATTGATGATCAACAGTAACTTATATTGCTGTCCCATCGCGTGGTAATAAGGATTGTAAGGATCGAGATAGTCCATCGCAATGAAATAAGCAAACAGACCAAATAGCGATGTACTTGCCCCAGCCGACAGTGCGGAACTGAACTGATAGCTGAATAAATTCCCCATCACGCCACTCAAAAGATACAAAACGAAGAATCGCCAATGCCCGAGCTGCGCTTCCACTTCACGACCTAAAAAATACAACATGATTGAATTAAACAGGATATGTTCAAACCCAAAGTGAATCACAATCGGCGTCACGAGTCGCCAATATTGTCCAGAATAAGCAATCAACTCCGGATCCTTTACTCCAAACACATAAACCAAGAATTGCCCGTTCAGCGTGAGGCTATACAGATAGACCAGAATCTGGATGATAAGAAATGTGTACATTACCACAGGGCGCCGTCTAACCATCGTTTTTCCTTTCTCTCGTTCTCACTGTACAAAAAAACGACAGCAGCAGCTGCCGAATTTTTCATCGTCGACTTCAATTATTTCACTTCACGGAATAAGCAAACTTTTTGAAGTTTTGGACTGTATTTCTTTAATTCTAAACGATCCGGATTGTTACGGCGATTCTTTTCCGTTAAGTAAACGCGTTCGCCTTTCAATTCCGTGTTTTCAAGTACGATATTGACACGCATGCTAATCCTCCTCACATTTCGTAATTAAAAGCAGTCAAAATTCTATCACAGTCTCGCACTATTTTCAACTGCTTTATTATTCACCGTCATCTTCCTCATTATCATCTGGATTGAAATAGCTCTTGAATAGATCAGCAGCGAGATCCACAGCAGCCGATTCTTGCTCATTGTAGTGGATATTCGGAATGACAATCGAAATAGCGATTTGCGGATCATCATACGGTGCATAGCCGACGAACGTACTATTTGTCACACCATCACGAATTTCTGCCGTCCCCGTTTTGCCAGCGATCGTCTGCGAGGCCCCTGAAAGTTTCTTATACGCTAAGCCATCTGGATCATTAGCGACCGCCCAGAACCCTTGTTGGATGCGCTGAATGACCTCATCGGATACTTGTAATTGATTTAATACTTCCGGTTGGGTTTGATAGACCATCTGGCGATTATCATCTGTAGCATCGAGGCGTTGTTTCTCAACGTAATCGAGGTAATGCATCGCCATACGTTTTCCGTTATTCGCGATCGTTGCGACATACTGATTCAGTTGCAGCGGCGTGAAAGTATCGAACTGTCCGAACGACAGGTCAATCGCATTCCCTGGTGATTCAATTTTCCCGGTGATACCTTCTGCTTCGTTCGGTAAGTTCACGCCTGTCGGCACACCGAGGCCAAACTGACGGTAAACATAGCGCAATTTCTCAGCGGTTTGTGGATCGAGATCACCGAGTGACATGCCCTCCTGGTATTCAGGGAGTCCCCCAATTGCCATAGCGGTACGAATCATATAGATATTAGACGAGCGCATTAACGCTTGAATATCATTGAATGTCCGTGGACGCGTGTCACCGGTACCCCACCAAGATGTCTTACGCGGCGTGCCTAAGAAATCGAGTGGCTGATCGACCCAGGTATTATTCTCAGGTGTCAATACCTTGTAGTAATAGCCTGCCGCAATCGTCGCACCTTTGATTACCGATCCGGGAACAAACGAGGAACTGAATGTGCCGAGCGCATCATCAATGATCTCGCCATTTTCATCAATGCGTCGACCGACGAGGCTCAGTATTTCACCCGTCTTTGGTTTCGATGCCACGATATAAATGGCGTTATTCTCAGGATTGGTGCGCCCGCGTAAATAACCATCCGCAATGTCGCGGAACGCTTTTTGGAGGTCAACGTCAAACGTGAGTCGGACGTTGCTACCTTCCTCACCCGCATAGGATTCCTTGGTCTCGGTGACTTCTCCGTTCTGATTGATTGAGGTTTCATGACGTGATTTCGAACCACGGATATACGGATCTAAAACTTGCTCCAAGTAAGCATCACCGACACGATCATTGCGCGCGTAGCCTTCACTCAGGTAGCTATTCATCTGATCTTCAGGCAACCCACGATTTTCCGTCGTCACACCTCCGAGGACGCTCCTGAGCACATCTCCTTGCGGATAAGTGCGGTTCCAGTCGACCGCAATGTCTACCCCTGGTAATTCGGCCCGATGTTCACTGACCATTGCGATCTCATTGTCCGAGACATCTTTATTTTTAATCAAGGTTTGCGACAAGGCATACGCCGAGTTCATCTTTTTGAAGATCGCTGCTTCCTGCTTCTGTGCATCATTAAATTTGATGTCATCGGCTGTTACACGCTTAACCTGTGCCTCATTGAGTGCATTATCTTCGAGCTGTTTTTCGCTAGACGATAGTCGACTAATGACCTCTTTTTGGTTCGCTGCAACGAAATAATCCTTGAGATCACGTTCAGTTAAGCCATCAGTCGGCACTGTAATCATCGTCGCTAAGCGCTGCGCTGTTTTAGCCAGTTCTTCACCAGGCACGTTCGGTCCGCGCGTATAAGCGATCGCCTGCTCACCCTCATTGCCGACCAGTAGCTTACCATTACGATCCTCAATCATTCCACGTGGCACACTCTGTTTGGAAATATTGGTATCGATCTTGTCAATTAATTGTTGATACACATCGCCGTTAACGATCTGTAAATCAGCTAGTCGCACCATTAAAAAGATAAGGGCTGCAAAGATCACTATCAGCAGAATATCGAGGCGCCCCATGTAGCGACGCCAACGTCGATTACTGCGGATATTTTCTTGGCGCTTCGTTTTATTCTTAGCACCATTGCGATTGCTATGCTGCTTGCGCTGCTGATTTTTAGTCTTTAAATTCTCCTGAAACGACTGAAAACGATGTTTCATCGCCATGGACACTTGCTTCGGCGTCCGATGCGTTTCTTTTTTCAAAAAATCACCTACTCTGCCACACTATCCTTATATTATAGGCGAATCGTAACATAATTGTCATTATCTTTCTCTGAATCGAAGTAAAATTTTAATCACCTACACCAAAGCTTTGAGTGTTTCGGGTTCTGGGTTTCATGTTATCATAGTCAACAGCGAACTGACGATGAGATGTCACTCACCATCGCAGCTACCTAAAGAGAGGGTTAATCATGAATATTTTTCGTTTGTTTTATGACAGTATCTTTCATTATTCAAAGACGCTCTATGCCTACCGCATGCGCTTTTGGGCGCGTATCGGCTACTGGTTGTTATTAGGGATTGTCATGTTGCTACCGATGATATGGCCAGTATCACAGGCAATGGATACCTGGGATACCAATCGTACAGCTATTATTGAATCCGTGCCGAGTTTCAAAACAGATGGTACTGCGATTCAAACGGATGCGAAACCGTTCGTCAATCGCACCGACTTTCTAACCTATACTTTCGACCCTGAAGATAAGATTGACCAAACAACACTTGGTGACCCGCAGGATGCGATGCTAACATTCAAAACGGGACAGCATGCATTCTCAGTAATGGTATTGAATCAAGAAGTACTGAATTTCCCGTACGATGGTCGCAAAGCTGATAGCGACGTGCAAAAAGCATTTATCGAACAAGCGACCGCTGTGCCGCGGAGTATGGTATATCTGGCTGCTTATGTCAGCGGCCTATTCTCATCCCTGATTAATGCCCTGATGCTGGCTGTTATCTTTGGTTTCATGCGCATGTCGCAACAATTGCAGTTAACATTCGGGCGCAAATTTAACTTTGCAATGGTCGCGATGACTTTATCGACGGTCATTTCATCCCTACTCGGACTCGTTATTCCCTCATTCGTGGTCGGTCAGTCAATACTAGTGTTCTTGGTCGCGTGGATCCAGTTATACTATCTATCCACACATACACGAATCATTCCGATCGATCGTGACCAATGGCAGCAACAACATCAAACAGACGATAAAACCAATAAAAAAGATGATAAATAATATGAAAAGGCTACGTTGCTTATGACGTAGCCTTTCTTATTAGTTGCTTTAACGGTGTCGATGTTTTTGTCGGCGCTGTTTTTGTTTATACGACTTAATATTTTCTTGCAGTTTCTTTTTATATCCAGGTTTGACTTTTTTCTTCTTATTTTGATTGATCATCGCGCGAATTTTAGGGTCTTCGGCATCTTTGTGCTGTTTCTTACGGTTCTGACGCGCATTCGGATCTTGCGCCTTCACCCATTGGCCATTGCGGATATCTTTAATTTCAAAGGTTAGTCCCTTATCCATTAAGTATTCTACGGCTGGCCATTCGTCCGGATGATAGAGCGTGATTGAGCGTCCGGAGAGTCCGCGACGTCCTGTCCGTCCCACGCGATGAATAAAGAATTCAATCTCATTTGGGATCTCATAATTAATGACATCAGAAACACCATCGATATCCAACCCGCGGCTCGCTAAATCACTTGCCACCACATATTGGAAATCCAGATGATTAATCTGACGCATCACCCGTTTGCGCTCTCTGGCACTGAGATCACCGTGGATTTTAGCCACCGACAAGCCCTGGTCATGCAAGTAGGTATACAATTCATCGACAGTTTCCTTCGTATTCGCGAAGATAATCGCTAGATAAGGCTGTCCAATCGTTAGCACATCGTACAATAATGCCTTGCGATCGCGCCCACGAACTGGTATGAGGATATTCTCGACGTTTTCTGAAATCTGATTTCCGGCATCGATCACTACCCACTGCGGATGCGCCATGTATTTATTCAAAAACGGTTTGAGCTTATCTGGAACGGTTGCAGAAAAGACGTACATTTTGAGATCATCGGGCATTTGGCCAGCAATCTGGTCAACCGTCCCCAAAAATCCCATATCCAACGTCATATCCGCTTCATCGACAACAAAGTGACCGACGTGATACAAATCAATTAACCGGCGTTCCGCTAACGCTAAGAGCCTTCCCGGTGTGCCAATGACAATCTGCGGCACCGCCGTCTGCAATTTAGCCTCCTGAGCTTGGCTATCAATCCCACCATATGCACGCTCGATGTGGATTTCCCAATCGAACGCTGCAATGATATCAGATGCCGTATGATATAACTGCTCCGCGAGCTCACGACTCGGTGCAGTAATTACTAGCTGTGTATCCGCTTTATCCACCAATTGATCGATCAACGGCAATAAGAACGCATGTGATTTACCTGATCCCGTTTGACTCTGGCCAACAACGCTTTCGCCGGATTGAATGAGCGGAATGACCGCTTCTTGAATCGGTGTTGGTGTCTGAAAACCGAGTTGTTTAATTGCCGCATTAATCGGCGGTGAAAAATTAAAATCATCAAATTTCATGGTCTACCTCAATCCTGTGTACCTACTTGAATATTTGTACGCAAAGTTACTCTTTATGATACTATAGTATCGAATGGCACGCGTAAAGTATGCGCTGTCGTTAAATCGAATTATTCACCATTATACCTTGAGAAAGGATGGCTGACATGGGTCAATCACAACCTGCTGCATCTGGGTTGATCGTTCTCTTCGGCGCAACGGGAGATCTAGCTGGGCGCAAACTTTATCCTGCTATTTACCAATTGTATAAACGTCAACGTTTGGATCAACACTTCGCAGTGATCGGTACCGCTAGACGCCAGTGGGATACAGATTATTTCCGTCAAATGGTTGCCGAGTCAATTCATACCTATGTGGCGAACTATGATCCGGCCGTACTGCGTGATATGCTCAAGCACTTCTTCTATGTTGCAAACGATGCGACTAAGACCGTGCACTTCTCCATCCTCAAGGAAAAAATGCTGGAATTAAAAATCATCTTTAATCTTCGCGATGACTATTTATACTATTTTTCCATTGCACCTCACCTCTTCTCTTTTGCGACCGAAAACCTCAAGAAAACGGGGATTATCGACCTCCCTGGCACGCATCGTGTACTCGTCGAGAAACCGTTTGGACACGACCGGCGTTCCGCTATTGCATTAAATCATGACCTCAGTATTGCCTTCAGTGATGATAATATCTATCGTATCGATCATTATGTCGGCAAAGAAACCGTCCAAAATATTTGGTGTCTACGGCAATATAATCCGATCATCGAATCGATTTGGAATCATGATTTTATCGATAGCATCCAAATCACCCTGAGTGAGGATTTACCGGTCGGCAGTCGCGGTGGTTATTACGATAGTAACGGTGCGCTATTGGATATGTTCCAGAATCATATTCTGCAGGTAATGGCGTTTGTTGGCATGAATCTGCCTTATCACTTTTCCGCTGATGCACTCCATCGCGAGAAAACAGCATTCTTGAAGTCCATCGATTCACTAACAATTGATGAGGTGGCTACCCAGGTGGTTCGCGGGCAATACGGGCCGTCAGAAAATCGCACGATGGTCGGCTATCGCCAAGAAAAAAATATCAGCGAACATAGCAATACCGAAACCTTTGTAGCGGGTAAATTGTTCAGTCACTACGAACGCTGGCAAGATGTCCCATTCTACTTCCGCACCGGTAAGCAGCTCGTGAATGGGAAATATACAACGGTTGAAATCATCTTTAAATCGCATTACAGCAATGGCGCGCACCCATCACGCCTAACGTTTGTGGTGACGCCTGAACTCGGCATCCGCTTTACCTTGAATGAAAAATATTTCGGTAATGAGGCGGACGTTAAAGCGATGGACCTCTACCCTGAAAAGCAATCGCTCGATCGCATGTATTTTGCGGATTCCTACGAAGGTATTATTTATCGCGCGCTCCGCGGTGATAAGACGGTCTTCACGACGATGGATGAATTGAATGAACAATGGCGCATTACCGATAGTATCCGCCAGGCTTGGCAGGAACTACCTGAACCAGAATTTCCGAATTATCCGGCCCTCTCTTACGGACCAGAAGCTGCCCTCGACTTCATCACGGCAGATCATCGCTGTTGGATTGAGGAACCACAGTGGCACTCTAAAAAGCATTAATGAATAGCACAAAACCCTCGATCTCAAGCGATCGAGGGTTCTTTTATCTAACTATTTATTAGCGGTATTAATCTTTCACTGCTTCCTCGAGTTCTTTAACCATCTGATCAATTTCAGCACGGTCTTTGGCAGTAGCACCACTGGCTTTTTCGTGACCACCACCATTGTGACGTTCTGCGATGCCGTTGATTGCTGGCACTTTGGAGCGCAAGTGGCAGCGGTACTGCCCATCCGGTAATTCAACAAAGGTAATCCAAGCCTTCACCCCAGTAATCGAACCCGGCAGTTGCACAATACTGTGTGCTTCCTCAGCTTTGATATCTAATTCTTCGAGTACTGTTTGCGGTACGATCACATAATTAGCAGCGCCATCAGCAACAATATTCATGTGTGTCAACGAATACCCTTGCAATTTGGCCTCTGCTTCGCTCTGCGTATTGGCGCGCTGCATCTGATCACTGGCATTGAAATCATATTTCAACAGTTCCGCAGCAGTATGTAGGGTTTTAGGCGTGGTATTGTCAAATAAGAAACGGCCGGTATCGCCAACCATTCCCATGAAAAAAGCGCTCGCCCCACTGTCCGACATCTTCAAATTGTTACTATCATCCAAGATAACACTCGCCCAGATCTCACTCACGGAACTCGCCTTTGTATCGACAAATAATTCATCGCCGTAAGGATCGAGGTTGGGATGATGGTCAATTTTTAATAATTTGTCCCCTAGTGTATAACGCTTATCATCGATGCGCGGGGTATCAGCGGTGTCATTGACAATAACTAATGCACCGTTGTACATATCATCAGTCACTTCGTCCATTCGACCGATCTCACGCAATGATGGCTCATCGAATCCTACGGCGTAGACCTTTTTTTCAGGATATGTGGCGCGTAGACAATCTCTCAATCCAATCTGTGATCCAATCGCATCCGGATCCGGGCTGACATGACGATGAATAATAATCGTATCGTAAGCTTCAATCGCTGCTAAAATTTCTCTATTAAACATGTGTCTCTCCTATTCTTCTATCGGCGGATTATCTATCCGCGACGTATAGCGTTCAATGGGTAATGTTATATTTTCGTATTCCAAATCATCGAGGCGACCGAGCGTCACCCCGAGAAGACGCACACCGCGCGTCACATCACCGTAATTATCCCACAAGCTCTGAGCTTCAGGATAAATATCCTCATAGCGACTAATCGGTGCTGGTAATGATACCTGCCGTGTTGCCGTTGTAAAATCAACATAGCGATACTTCAACACCACAACTTCACCGAAAACTTTTTTCTCAGCGACGTGTTGAGCGACCGAACGCGAGAGGCGCCGAAGCGTATCACTGACATCTTCCTCACTGTAGAGATAAGGATATAATGTCATTTCATTACCGATCGACTGACGCTTGCGTGTGGTTTTAACAGGGCGATTATCCACACCGCGCACGCGTTCGTAAATCGCTAAGCCAGCACGGCCGAAATATTTCAAGCATTCTTCCTGTGACAATTTCCTCAAATCGCTGCCCGTTTTGATGCCGTCCTTCATCAGCCGCTCACTACTCCGTTTACCAATGCCGTAAATATCCTCAACGGCTAAGTTATCAATGAACCGTACCGCATTCTCCGGGGTAACAACCGTAATGCCGTGTGGTTTATGATGGTCCGACGCGAGTTTAGCGATAAATTTGTTGTAAGATACACCGATACTACACGTTAAATGCAGTTCATCGACAATCATTGCTTGAATACGTCGTGCGACCTCCAACGCTGAATTTAGATGATAATGATTTTCAGTCACATCCAAGAAGGCTTCATCAATCGATAACGGCTCAATCTTGTCTGTGAATCGCCTGAAAATATCACGCACTTGTTCGGACACCTGGCGATAGTAATCGTGGCGGCCGTGAACAAAAATGCCTTTAGGACAGAGACGGAAAGCTTCCTCCGCACTCATGGCAGAATGTACCCCGTAACGACGCGCTTCATAACTTGCGGTGGATACAACACCATGTCCACTATTCTCCTTCGGGTGTCGCGCAATAATTACCGGCTTACCGCGTAGTTTTGGATTATCACGCTGTTCAATTGATGCATAGAACGCGTCCATATCAACATGTAATATTTTGCGTGAGGTAGTCGTGACAGGCTCGTTGAATTCAAGAATGCCGATTCGTCTTACCATGCACATCACTCCAATGCATTGCTGTTTACAGTGGAAGAATAAATAACTTTGCGATCATTGCTTCGGGAATATTGATCTCTCTTTGCCCGTCCGCGACTACAAACTGCTCGTTCCCTTTATGCTTCAGTTGATAACAATGCTGCAAATGTAACTGCAAGTGATCCACTTCTTGTAGACACGTTTTTTCGTCTGGCACACGGACGAGAAGAAAATCATCACCCTCAGGCAATTCTTCAAGCGTCTGATTCGATACAGTAGGTAAATCACCATTCTTTGATGGGATAACGCCACCATGTGGGCAGTACTGCGGTGAGTCGAGGTATACATCTAAGCGGTCCATAAACTCATCTGACGCATGATGTTCTAAGTCTTCCGCTTCTTCGTGGACATCTTCCCAGGCATAGCCGAGCTTATCATAGAGAAAAACCTCCCATAAGCGATGGCGACGGATCACCTGTGCCGCAAAATGACAGCCTGTTTCTGTGAGTTGTACCCCTTGATACGGGACATTTTCAACGAGGCCTTCATCTTGCAGGCGATTGATCATCTCTGTCACTGAGGCAGCAGAAACGTTTAACGTGTCGTGGATCACCTTATTCGGTACGCGGCGTGTCATGCCACCGAGTTCAGCGATCACCTTCATATAGTCGTCCTTACTTCTCGACATGCCGACTCCTCCTCCAATACCCCATTCGATAGAAAAGACCGAAGCATCAACTCCGGTCCGTAACGAATCACTATTTTAGTAATTTATCCCAATCGATATCTTCCAGATCCGGTACATTAAAACTCGTTGCCTCAATCTGCTCGTAATCAAAATAGCGATTCGGCGTTAAGTGTACAATCGCTTGCTTCCTATCTTTCAGCGTTTCCGGCACACCATGTTTCCAACCGAACGCTTCAAAATACGTGGCGATATCCTTGGCACTGATTGCGCTGTAGCCTTCGCGCTGAAACTGCCTAGCTTTCTTAGCAAAGTCGGGCCACAGTGCTAACCGTTGCCATTTTGTCAGTGTCATTGTGCATAACCCTTAGTCATTATTTTTCTCGTCGTTCGCTTCGATCGTGCTATCGATATCTGCTAAATTCTCTTCAACCGTTGCACCATCAGTCGTTTCTTGACGCTGTTCATCATGTGAGGCAATACGCATAACGGCACCACGTTCAAAGACCAAGAAAATACCTTCTGCATCGATTGTAATCGTGTTAGCATTTAACTCAGAAATCTTTCCGTGCAATCCCGAACGCAGAATCACTTCATCGCCGACAGCTAATGAATTAATCATTTTTTGGTATGACTGTTGTTGTTTCTTGGCTGGACGTACCATCAAGAAATACATAATCCCAAACAGGATAACGAACATTAAAATTGAAACTAAAATAAGATTACCCCCTCAGGTTACTATTCTGTTGTATTTTATCATTTATCCCCCGTGCATTCAATGAATCACTCAGGCGTTTTGTTTACGCCAAGTGATCGTCTGCTGCTGGTCATCGAAATCGAGCACAATCTGATCTCCCGATACAATTTCGCCGCTAATAATAGCGCGTGCCAACAGTGTTTCGATGCTATCAGTTATCAAGCGACGCAGCGGGCGCGCACCGTACGCTGGATCATAGGCTGTTACCGCTAGATACTCAGCGAGCGCATCCGTATAATTCAGTGTAATTTCCTGGTCCGCCAAACGCACTTGTAGTTCCCGCATCAATTTTGCGACAATCCCCGTCAGTTGTTTCTGCGACAGTGGGGTGAAGAAAATTGTATCATCAATTCGATTTAAAAATTCCGGTTTGAAACGTCGATGGAGTTGCGCTGTCACCTCTTCCTGAACTGCTTCGGATAATTGCTCACGCTGTGGGTTTGCTTCAGCAAAATCGAGCAAGGCTTCAGAGCCGATATTGCTGGTCATAATTAACACCGTATTTCTAAAATCAATCACGTGCCCCTGACTGTCCGTCAGACGCCCATCGTCTAGAATCTGCAACAGCAGGTTAAAGACATCCGGATGGGCTTTCTCAATTTCATCAAGTAATACCACGGCATACGGCTGCTGACGTACAGCCTCTGAGAGCTGTCCGCCTGCTTCGTAACCGACATATCCCGGTGCAGCTCCCACAAGCCGCGAAACGCTAATCTTATCCATATATTCACTCATATCGAGGCGCACCATATTATCTTCTGTATCGAATAATATTTCGGCTAATGCTTTTGCTAATTCTGTCTTACCGACACCGGTGGGACCTAGAAATAAGAATGAACCGATCGGCCGATTCGGATACTGAATCCCTGCACGTGCGCGCAGAATTGCATTGCTGACGCTCTCGACGGCATCATTCTGACCAACAACGCGCCGATGAAGAATATCCGGCATTGCCAGTAACTTCTCACGTTCACTCTGCACTAATTTCGCCACCGGGATTCCTGTCTGAGCTGCCACTACTTCGGCAATGCGCTCCGGCGTGACGGAATCATGAACTAATGAATCTTCATCCGTCGTCCGCTGTTCTTCGAGCGCTGTGAGTTCCTCTGTTAATCCAGGGATCGTACCGTGCTGCAATTTCGCTGCTGTTTCCAGATCATAGTCGGACTGTGCCTGTTCGAGTGCTCGCTTCGCTTGATCCAAAGCTTCACGCTTCTCTTGGATATGTTCATATCCCTGCTTTTCTTGCGACCATTTTGCATCTAAATCATCAACTTCTGCCTGGACCTCTGCAATTTCATCATTAACTGCGGCTAAACGTGCCTGTGACGCCGTATCTTCCTCGGCCTTTAGTGCTGCCGCTTCGATCTGCAACTTCAATAATTGACGCTGAGCGATGTCGAGTGCTTTCGGCATTGAATTCATCTCAACGCGAATCTCCGCGCTCGCTTCATCGACCAGATCGATGGCTTTGTCTGGAAGAAAACGATCCGTGATATAGCGATCCGCTAATTTCGCTGCCGAAATGAGCGCCTGATCGTGAATTTTTACATGGTGGTGTGCTTCGAAACGTTCACGCAGACCGCGCAAAATATTGATCGTGTCATCAACAGTCGGTTCCGCGACATTTACCCGCTGGAAACGACGCTCGAGAGCCTTATCTTTTTCAAAATACTGGCGATATTCATCGCGCGTCGTTGCTCCGATACAGTGTAATTCACCGCGTGCTAGCATCGGTTTCAATAGATTTCCCGCATCCATCGCACCTTCAGCCTTACCAGCACCGATAATATTATGGATTTCATCAATAAAGAGAATCACATCACCGTCCGATTGTTTAACTTCATTGAGCACCGCTTTAAAGCGCTCTTCAAAGTCACCGCGATACTTCGCACCGGCAATCAATGCACCCATATCCAGAGAAATCAGTCGCTTGTTCTTTAAATTACTCGGCACATCGCCGCGCACGATGCGTTCCGCCAATCCTTCCACAATCGCAGTTTTACCGACACCTGGATCACCGATTAGGATTGGATTATTCTTTGCTTTACGTGACAAAATACGAATCACATCGCGAATTTCCGTATCGCGGCCGATGATCGGATCGAGGACTTGGTCGTGTGCTTTCTGTGTTAAATCTTCGCCATATTTTTCAAGTGCTTGATAAGTTTCTTCTGCATTTGGTGATATCACCGTTTGACCACCTCTCATTGCTTTGATTGCCTGTTCAACATCCGCTTCAGACACGTACTTCGTAAGCCACTTAGTAAATGGCAAATAATTCAAGTTGAACAGTGACATTAACAGGGCATCTGTCGCTAAAAAATCATCGTGAAACGCACGCGCTTGTGTCTGTCCCGCTTGAATCCAGGCCGCTAATGAGCTGGAGATGCTGCCACCATAAGAAATATTCTTCCCGGCGACCGTAGCTATCGCGTCAAGCTCGCGGTCGAGTTCCTGTTCCGCTTCAGCCATTGGCACATGCAACCCATCTAATAATTGATACGTTGGTTCTTCCGATGTCAGCAACACGCGCAAAAGGTGTGGGACATCAATTTCTTGATGATGGCGTGTCTGGGCGATCTGTTGGGCTTCACGCAGCGCATCCTGTAATTTCGTAGTCATCGCAACTTGTGGTTCACTCAATTGGCATCCTCATTTCTGCTCATATCTAAAATGACCTCTTCTGTACCATCAGTATAAATTTATGGTCAGAAAAGGTCAAAATAAAATTTAACTTTTCTCAACTATCGCTCAGTGATCCAATTCTAAGTGCTTGCCGTTCAATTCATTTTGAAATTCTACGTACAATTGTCCAGAAATCTTCAATCCAAATTGTACGAGTGTATAGATCAAATTAATATCCTGCGGTTGCGCTGTGGTAACGTCTAACAGGCGCATCGATAACTGGTTGTAATCATCCAGCATCGCGGTAAATGGGCCGGCAATCGTCTGATTAAAACGATTGACCAATTCCAATGCTTCCGTACGCTTCGTGTGGTCATCTAACTTCGCAATCAAGCGGAAGGTAATTTGATAATTGGTCATTTCCTGATCTTTAGGAAAATCTTGCGCCCACACTGTAAAAATTAAAGGATCGTTACTTAATTTAGTAAAGTTATACCCACACGAGTAGATATGCTCCCCTTTTTGGTTTTTTTCGTATTTTACGGGCACGTGGCGCTTTTCAAACAATTCATCGAGTAGTGGCTTAATCTGAGGCATGCGATCACTCTCCTAATGCTCTCGGTTATGTGTCAATTATTGCTTCCTATGCTACCATATCCAAGCGCTCGCTAGATACAAAAAAGTGCCGATACCAGTGAGGGCATCGACACTCTATTGTATGTATTCTGCCACGTATTAACGGTGACGTTCTGCAATACGTGCAGCTTTACCGCGACGGTTACGTAAGTAGTACAATTTCGCACGACGAACTTTACCGTGACGGACAACTTCAATCTTAGCGATACGCGGTGTATGTACCGGCCACGTACGTTCAACACCTACACCACTGGACATCTTTCGTACAGTGAATGTTTCACTGACACCCTGACCTTTACGAGCGATAACAACTCCCTCGAACACCTGGATACGCTCGCGATCACCTTCGACAACCTTTGCATCAACGCGTACCGTATCTCCTGGGTAGAAGTCCGGAATATCGCTTCGCAATTGTTCAGAAGCGATCTCATCAATTAATTTCGGATTGTGACTCATTATGATTCTCCTCTCCACTAACACTCTTGCCTCGTTCAATAATCTTACAGCAGCGGAGTATCGTGTTATTTGTGACCCGAATATCACCGAATTATAGTATCAAAAGTTCTTCCCTATGTAAAGGAAATTCCATAACCTCTTACAACAAAATATACGATATACAACAAACCCCTCGGAGCGTCCTCATTCCCCAAGGGGTTGTCTACAGAAAAGGAAGTAGAGAGATTAGCGAGTATTAACGTTCACCGACGTATTCGAAGATGCCGGCACCACCCATTCTGTTGAATACCAGCGTAAGATAGCATAACCCCTTTCGGCATGCCTGTGGTCCCACTTGTATAGATCATAACGGCCACTTGATCGCCAGAAATCGCTGGTGAAAAAGTTTCTGGTAACTCAGGATATTCAAATATATTCTGATAGGCCTCGCTCGTAATCTCTATCACTGTCGGCACGACATGTTGCCAATCACCTTGTAATTTTTGCGTCAGATCTTCACTATAAAATAGTACCTTTGCCTCGCAATCCTCCATGACATAAGCGAGCTCAGATTGTTTGAGGCGCCAATTCAACGGCACAAAAATCGCACCGATTTTTTGGCAGGCAAAGTACAACTCAATCACTTGATTAACATTCAGTGCCAGAATAGCGACACGGTCACCGACTGCCACACCCTCCTCCTCAATAAGGTAATTAGCGAGCTGACTCGCACGTTGATTCAATGTTCGATAACTAATCTTTGTTCGTGTCATTAAATCAATCACTGCGGTATCATCCGCTGACAGATAGGCTCTACTCGCCAGCCAATCGTAAGGCACAGTATCTCTCATCTTTCTCCGCTCCTTAGCGTTCACAACTATTGTGAAAATAATATCTTTTATCTTTTTTATTTATTTATCAAATAGGAAATCAAATACATTCTATAAGATATGTAATCGTTTTCTAGATGATAACACATTTTTAAAATTTAATCTAATCAGATTCACATATTTTGTGAATAAAAAAGACGTGCACTTTAATGCACGTCTCATCACGCTTAAATGGTAGTATTATTCAAAGCTGTCGAGTTGATAGTGGAAACGTTCCTCCGGATGTTCACCGAATTTTTCAGCCATTGCCTGCTGCACGGCTGCCCAGCGTCCTGGGATTGGTCGACTCGCAATCGTCTGATCGAAGAAAGCAGCTGTTAGATAGGAGATATGGTATGGCACACGGTGATCACTCTTTTCGCTGAAAACCGCATGCACATATTTTCCTTCGTCATAAATCTTCGCTTTTTTGAAAAATTCATTATCATAGCGCACATCCGCAACCGGATCATCTTTGCCGTGCCAAATCAATAGCGGACGGTTAGCTAATCGCTGAGGATTTTCCATCAAATCGTAGTGATTGAGGTTTTGATGAACTTCTTCGTACGTCGCCTGCAACTGCGCTGCAGCCATAGTGTCATGCGTTTCTTCATAATAGGCGATTAACTTCTCGTAGATCTCTTTGGTGAATGTCCGTGGTGCAGGTGCCCCTTCCAATAGGACACCAGCGTAGATCCAATCATAGTAGCAGAACAACATGCTGGCAGTCACAGCTCCCATCGATACACCGGCTACACCGACCGAATCATCGGTCAGATGCTGATCGCGATAGGCCTGTACGAGCGGTTTGAACTCCATCAGATTGTGCTGGACCACTTGATAATACGTGTTCAAATCACGTTTTGTTCTGGCATCATGACGCTCACCGTGCTCATACGCATCAGGGCACACCACACGAAAACCTTTTTTCGCTAACTCAAACGCATGCCCAAGAACACCTTCACGACGGCTCTTCCAGCCGTGATAGAAGATGACGGTCGGCATAGGCGTCTCTGCCTTTTTCTGTTCAACAAATTCTAATAGTGGCACATCCGCTACTATTTTTTCTTTGACACTAATTTCCATTATATTCACTTCGCTATCTTTATTATTCAAATACAAGACGATCAGTAATTTTGATTTGATCTGAGAGGCTCTGAATTACCGGGCAGTATTTATGGACAAATTTGAAACAGTTTTCTGCGCGTTCCTGCGCATGCGCATCACTTGCAGAGACATGGAACGTCATCGCGATTGATTCGATCACTTTTGGACGCTCCGATGCTTGTTCATACGCTAATTCAACGCGTTGAACTGCTGCATCCACTTTTGAATTCTCTAAGATTTTTTTATAGACAAATGCTGCACACGCACCCGAACTGTAAACTGTCATTTCAATTGGTGAAAAACCCGATTTATAGTCAGCCGTAAATGTTAGTATTCTTTCTTCTCTGTTTTCTGGAACAAATGTATTTCCTTCTGCACGTAAGCTGAGTGATGCCATGACTATTTTCCTCCGACTCATTGATTTCTAATAGTTGTAACATTTGCCTAATTTTAGCACTAATGATGCTCTGGACGAAACCGTTTACTCTCTATAATTAAAAAATCATCAGTCTCGCGTCAACTGATGATTCTCTGTGCACAACTATTTCCTCGAGAGACGATTATAGATTTCTTGCTGTTTTTCTGTCAGCGATTGCTTAGCTAACAAGTCGGGGCGTCGTTCCATTGTTCGTTTAATCGCTTGTTCCTCACGCCAATCAGCAATTTTCTGATGATTACCGCTCAATAACACATCGGGAACGGTTTTACCGCGGAAGTCGCGCGGCCGTGTGTACTGCGGATATTCTAGTAAACCGGTTGAGTAAGATTCCGAAACGATTGATTCTTCATTGCCGACTGCTTGTTCAATAAGACGAACGGTACTGTCGATCACGCACATTGCGGCGAGCTCGCCACCTGTCAAAATAAAATCACCGATTGAAATTTCATCCGTTACATAGTCGCGAATCCGCTCATCATAGCCCTCATAATGGCCACATATAAAGATGAGGTGCTCGGCGTGGCTCAGGGTTTCGGCTTTTTTCTGACTGTACGTCTCACCCGCTGGATCCATCAGAATCACACGCGTATCGGATGGGCGTTCAGCAAGATCATCGCTGACTAATCGTGGGTCAATCGCTTTGAGTTGCTCATAAATAGGTTCAACTTGAAGTAGCATGCCAGCACCACCACCGTACGGCGTATCATCGACGTGGCCATGTTTGTTACCCGCATAGTCACGGAAATCGTGCACGTCGATAGAAACGAGGCCGCGTTCCTGCGCTTTACCAATGATGGATTCGTCCATTGCGCCCGTGAACATGTGGGGGAAGAGGCTCAATACATCAATCTTCATCGTCGAGCAACCCTTCAATGAAATCGACTGTCGTGGTGCCAGATGCAATATCGACTGATTTCACCACATCCTTGATATATGGAATCAGTACTTCTTGATGGTTATCCGCACGCTCCATTACCCAGACATCATTGGCACCCGGTGATAAAATGGATGTAATCTTGCCGACCGATTGCCCATCCAAATTTTGAACGGTCAACCCGATAATATCATCGTAATAAAAGCTATCATCATCTAAATGATCGTGTCGCTGATCCGCAGCAACCTGAAGGGACATCCCTTTCAGCGATACAACGGCATCGATAGATTGAAACTCCTCGAAATGGAGAATATCGTATGGCTTCTGATAGCGCCAAGACGATACAGTCACCGTCTCCTGAAGGTTGTCACCATCAAATAATGCCAGTTGGCTGCCCAACTTAAAGCGTTCTTCTTTAAAATCTGTCTCACTCAGTACTTTCACATCGCCATTTAGTCCGTGTGGCTTTACGATATGACCAATAAGGTAGTAATTTTCCATGGTTTCACACCCTTAGCTTTTCAAAAATAAAGGACCGGAAAACATTGCTTCCGATCCTCTCCTGTATATTATTATTCATTGTTTGATGCTTGGCGATTGTCATCTTCAACAACCAAGCGAACGCGACGGTGATTCTCAACGCGTATACTGTACAATATCGTACGCATCGCATTGACAATCCGCCCATTCTTACCGATCACACGACCGACGTCTTCGGGATTGACAGAGAGATGATATTCCAAATATTCGTCACCGTCAATGATAGTAACTTTCACATCATCAGGGTACGTGACGAGTGGCTTAACCATCGCTAACAATAATGCTTCAATATTAGGCATGCGAGGCTCCTCTAACTATTTGTCAGAAAGCTTCCATTCATGTAAAGCCTTCATTACGCCTTGTTTTGATAGCAAGTCACGAACGGTATCCGTTGGTTGTGCACCTTTCTTCAACCAGTCCAATGCTAAGTCAGTATCTAACTCAACTTTTTCTGGGTCAGTCGTTGGGTCGAATGTCCCGATCTTTTCGATGATACGACCATCACGTGGTGAACGCGCATCTGCAACAACGATACGGTAGAAAGGATTACGTTTTGAACCCATACGTTTTAATCTGATTTTAACTGCCATTGAATAATTCCTCCTAAGTTTTTTAACACAAGTGTTACTCTAACATGCTTCTAACGTGATGTAAAGACTTTTTTCTTTACACGTGTTATTTTTTCTTTCCGCGACGCTTACCGATTTTTTTCATTTTGCGTGCGCGACGCTGTGCTTCAACCTGATCCATTTTATTGAAACCCTTGCCTGGTGCTGGTGGCATACCGCCGCCCCCCATCATACGTTGGATCGCCCCAATATCACCATTAGAGATAGCGCTCATCATATTGCGTGTCTGGTTAAACTGTTTGATCAGGCGATTGACTTCAGCAACTTGGGTGTGCGATCCTTTAGCGATACGACGGCGACGGCTCTGATTGATATCGTCTGGATTTTCACGTTCGTACGGTGTCATCGACTGGATCATAGCTTTCGTCTGCACCATTTCCTTTTCATCCGGTTCAATCCCCATCTTGCTCAATTTATTCAATCCCGGAATCATCTTCATGATGCTTCCAAATGAACCAATGCGATCCATGCGTTCCATCTGTCTGAGGAAGTCATTGAAGTCAAACGTATTCGCCTTCATCTTTTCAGCGACTGCTAACGCTTCTGCCTCATCGAATTCCTTCTCGGCCTTTTCAATAAGCGTCATCATATCGCCCATCCCGAGAATACGGTTGGCCATACGATCCGGGTGGAAGGCTTCCATTTCCGTCAGTTTTTCACCGGTACCACTAAATTTAATCGGTTTACCAGTCATGCTGACAATGGAGAGTGCCGCACCACCACGCGTATCGCCATCGAGCTTCGTGAGAACAACTCCCGTCAAGTCCAAGCGCTCATCGAATGTTTGCGCAACATTGGCCGCTTCTTGACCGGTCATCGCATCGACGGTCAACAGGATTTCGTCCGGCTGTACGCTATTCTTGATACGGTGCAATTCATCCATTAATCGCTCATCAATTTGGAGACGCCCAGCTGTATCGATGAATACGACATCATAGCCTTCAGCTTCAGCCTTTGCGATCGCATGTTGCGCGATGTCTTCAGGATCAACGGTCGTCCCTTCCTCGAATACTGGAATATCCAGCTGATTACCGATTGTTACCAACTGATCAACTGCCGCTGGACGATATACATCCCCGGCAACGAGCAATGGATTTTTGTGCTGTTCATTCTTTAAAAAGTTCGCTAACTTTCCGACCGAAGTCGTCTTTCCGGCACCTTGGAGACCAACCATCATGATGACAGTCGGACCTTCTTCGGCATAGTGGATATCCTCGTGTTCACCACCGAGCAGTGTCGTTAATTCTTCATTAACAATCTTCACAATCTGCTGCGATGGTGAGAGTGACGCGAGTACATCGCCGTTCAGTGCTTTTTCTTGTACATTTTTAACAAATTGACGAACCACTTTGAAGTTAACGTCTGCTTCCAACAATGCGAGACGCACTTCACGCATCATTTCTCTCAGATCCGCTTCAGTGATTTTGCCACCCTTTTTGCCAAGTTTCGCAACCGATCCTTGGAGTCGATCGGATAAACTTTCAAACGCCATATTACCTTTTCCCTTCGTTATTCGCGGTTACCGACAGCCAACAGTGCGCGAATCTGCGCAACAATCTGTGCATCAACTGCCGCTGCTTCGCACGCTGCCAGTACCTCACTTCCTCTGCGTTGTCGTTCATCTTCATTTTCTAAAAGGTGCAGCGTGTCTTCGTACTGTTCGAGAGTTTGCTCACTACGATGAATATTGTCGTGAACCGCTTGCCGACTGATTGAAAACAATGTGGCAATTTCGCTGAGCGAGTAATCTTCCTGATAATATAGGTCGAGATATTGCTGCTGCTTAGCTGTTAGTAGCTCGTGATAATAATCGTAGAGACGATTCATACGTTGCGTCTTTTCAAACATCCGCAAAGGCCTACTTTCTTCCTACTGTTCTTGAACCTCGACGACATCGCGAACCATTTGATAGATAAATTTCTCAGCATCAAACGGCTGGAGGTCATCCACACCTTCGCCTAATCCGACAAATTTCACTGGTGTATTCAATTCATAACGAATCGCAAAGATGACGCCACCTTTTGCGGTACCGTCCATCTTAGTCAGAATTAGTCCGGTTGTATCGACGACTGATGCGAATTCTTTCGCCTGCTGCAGTGCATTCTGCCCAGTGGTACCATCGACTACCAATAGCGTTTCATGCGGCGCATCAGGAATCTCACGTTTAATGACGTGGTTCATTTTCTCTAGTTCGGCCATCAAATTCTTCTTTGTCTGCAAACGCCCTGCGGTATCGACAAGTAAGTAATCGATGTTGTCGCGCTTGGCTTTCTTTGTTGCATCAAAGCAGACCGACGCCGGATCCTGTCCCGCACGGCCGGTAACAATCGGCACATCAACCTGTTCTGCCCAGCGCTGTAATTGTTCAATCGCTCCGGCACGGAAGGTATCCCCAGCTGCTAGAAGAACGCTCTTGCCTTGCTGTTTCAATTGGTGTGCCAGCTTTCCGATTGTTGTCGTTTTACCTACACCGTTGACACCGACAAATAAAATCACAGTCGGTCCATCTGGATTCTCATGGATAGATATATCAGGTATTTCACCTTGATCGTATATCGAAATCATTTTTTCAATAACGGTATTCTTGACGTCCTCACCCTTATGCACACCGCGACGCCCTACTTCATCGCGCACGGCATCAGATAATGCCAAGGTCATATCAAAACCAACATCGCTCGAAATCAATGTCTCTTCTAAATCGTCAAAGAATTCATCGTCGACTTCACGAAAGCCAGCAAAGAGTTCGTTGAGCTTTTCTGAGAAACTTTTACGTGTTTTTTCAACACCTTTATCATATTTATCAAGGACAATCTCTTCATGTTCTTGTTCCCGCTTATCAGCTTGTTCTTCGATGAGCGGATCTTCACCTGTAAATGCGCGCTTAATGCGATCAAATAATCCCATGAAATTTTCCTTTCTCGTTATAGTTTGCACTGTCTTATCATACTGTATTAACTCGCATTAGCCAATTGAGCTTACTAATTTAATCTTCAATATCGGTTAATTTAACAGCAGCCAGTTTAGATACCCCGGCTTCTTCCATCGTCACACCGTACAGTACATTCGCATGGACCATTGTGCCTTTGCGGTGAGTGATAACGATGAATTGCGTCTGATCCGCATACTGCTGCAGATATTGTCCGTAACGCGCCACATTGGCATCATCGAGTGCGGCTTCTACCTCATCGAGAATACTGAATGGCACAGTGTTGACAGCAATAATTGCAAACAGCAGGGCAATTGCTGTAAGTGAGCGTTCACCACCGGATAGCAAACTCATCAATTGTAGTTGTTTTCCAGGCGGTTGCGCCATAATCTCAATGCCTGTGTTGAGCAGATCATCAGGATCTGTCAGTGTCAGCGTAGCCTTCCCACCATTGAACAATTTCGGGAAAATATCCTCAAATGACGCACGGATTGCTTGGAAGCTTTCACCAAATTTTGTGCGAACCTCATCATCGAGTGAGCGAATGGCCTCATTCAGATTGTCCACCGCTGCTAGCACGTCTTCGCGCTGTTTTGTCATAAAGCGATATCGCTCGCTGACACTCTCATATTCATCAATTGCCTGCAGATTCACTGCTCCCAGTGCGGTAATCGATTGGCGCAATGTACGCATTTTTTGTTTTGCTTCGGGAATAGACTGCTTGAGTGGCTCAACATCCTTCTTTGCGCGCTCATACGTTAATGTGTAATCTTCACTCAGATGTACCAGATAATTGTCAATCTTTTCATTATCACGGGAAATCGCTGATTCCAAGCCAGATTGTTGTTGGTATTGCCTGGTCAATGTGGCATTCACTGTCGCTAATTTTTCATTGCTTGCATCCAATGATTGTGTCAATGTTCCCAGTCGCTGTTTCAGATCCTGTTGTGCCTGCAGCAATTGTTCGTGTGTCTGCTGTTTCGTTGCTAACAATTTGCGTCGCTTGGCTTGATCGCTGTCGTAATGACTGGTTGCTTCTACCTTATCCGTTATCTGTGCCGTTAACGTTTGTTCACTCTCTTGAACGGTTTTCAATTGATCTGTCAACTCATCATACTGCGCACGTTTTTGCGATAGTTTCTCTTTTTGAATCGCGAGTGTAGTCAACAGCGTTTGGCGCTGCTGAGCAATCTCATTTCGTTTTGTTTCACGCGCTTTCGCGTACTGATCGAAGTTTTCAATTTTTTCACGTAATGCCTTGATCTTTTCATCAAAAGCTATGATTTTCTCCTGAGCCTCGGCGAGTTGCTGCTGTGCTTCGCGTTCATCATCTGTATCGGTTGCGTCATCGTATTTTTCCGCTTGTAACTGCTCACTCACATCTTTTAATTGTTTAGTAAGCGTCTCCTGCTGTGCACGCAGTTCCTCTAGCGAACGCTTTCTCGTGATCAGTTCCCCTTGCGTATCATTTAATTGCTCACGTAATTCTCCAACCTGTACCTGCTGCCGCTCACAGGCTGTGCGCTGTTTTTGTCGCTCAGCGGTGAGTGACTGCAATTGTTTTTCCTCTTCCGCAATACGCTGTCCTCTGATCAGTAGTTCATGCTGTGGATTGTGGCGGTTTCGTCCGCCTGTCAATGCCCCACCAGCGTTTACAATATCGCCATCTAATGTCACGATGCGTGCACCGCGACGCAACATTTGATTGATGCGTCGCGCGGTGCCAATGTTATCTGTTACGAGAATGCTTCCCATTAAATACTGAATCACGGGTGCTAAGTAGGCATCGTAGTCGACAAGATCGGAAAGGACGTCGATAAAGCCCCGCACCTGCTTCGCTTGGTTGACAATCTGCGAATTTAACTGCCGTCCGCGTATATGATCGAGTGGCAAGAAAGTAGCACGTCCACCTCCTGATGTCTTTAAGTGTGCGATCGCTGCCTCTGCGACATCACCATTGTCCACAACAATATTTTGCATCTGTCCGCCCAGCGCTTCTTCGACTGCACGCGTATATTTTTGCGGGACACGAATCAACTCTGCAACGGCACCAGCAACGCCCACATGGTTTTCGCCCCATTTAAGTGCATTCTTGACACCATTGTAGAATCCTTCGTAACCATCCGATAAGCGCTGCAAGCTGTCTCGCGTGGTTTTCGATCGAACGATCGCATTCTCAATTGTTTCCAACTGCTGTTTAGCTGCACGCAATTGTTCGCTCTGCGTGTCGAGCGACTGCTGATACGTATTGTTATTCGCTACCGCTTCATTTAATAATTGTGCCGCTTCTTTCATCTTGTCTTCGTGTGCAGCTTGTTTTTCCAGAAGCGTGCGTTTTGTTCGTTCTGCTTCTGATTGGCGCTGCTGACGGCTCATTGTGCGCTGCTCGCGAACGGACTGTTCCTGTTTTAAGAGTGCGATACGGTTCTTCAACTGGTTCTGCGACTGTAGATAATCAAAATATTGATTGCGCAACGTATCGATATCTTCCGTCGCATTCGCTTCGAGATTTTGTGCCGAAACATCAAGTGATTTTTTCTCTTGATTGAGCGTTTTGACTTTAGCTTCAAACGTCTCAATATCCTCTTCCAACTGCGTTTTCTTATTCTCTAACGCCTCACGCTGCTCACGCAATTCATCTTGACGCTGCTGCTGTTCCTTTTGACTCTGCTGCTCAAAGTCATGGCGCTGTTCTGCCAGTCTCTCTTCCGATTGCAGTTGTTCAATCTGGGCGACGAGCGTCACAACATTTTGGTGCAAGTCCTCCTGCTCCACTTCTGCAGTATCTTTATCTTTCCTTGTTGTCTTAAGCTTTTGTTTTATTTGTTGTTGCTGCTGTTCAGCTTCAGAAATCTGATTGGATAGCTGTTGTTGCGCATCCTCGTGATATTTTCGAGCAGCGACTGCTGTTTCAATTTCCTGGACAAGTACTTGAATATCGATAGAACGCAACGTATCCGTCAACTCACGATATTTCAGTGCATCATCGTGCTGTTGCTTTAATGGTGCTAGGCGTGTTTCAATTTCTTGGATAATATCATCTAACCGGTGCTGATTGGCAAGCGCATGCTCCAGTTTACGTGCCGCTTCTCGCCTGCGCGATTTATACTTCATGACACCAGCTGCTTCTTCAAAGATTTCACGGCGATCCTCAGCACGCTGATTAAAGATTTCTTCAACGCGTCCCTGCGAAATAACTGAAAATGAATGGCGACCGATTCCAGTATCTAACATTAAATCGGTAATATCTTTGAGGCGACAATTACGCCCGTTGATCATGTAATTGCTATCGCCACCGCGCGTGAGGCGCCGCGTAATTCGCACTAACTCACTATCAATCGGCAATGTTTCATCGCTATTATCGAACTCTAATGATACTTCAGCATATTGACCTTTTCGTTTCGTCTCCGTCCCCGCAAAAATCACATCATCCATGCGTTCACCGCGCAATGATTTCGCGGATTGCTCTCCGAGTACCCACTTGATAGCTTCTGTAATATTCGATTTGCCACTCCCATTCGGCCCAACGATCGCCGTAAAATCCCGATTCAACTCAATGCGTGTTCTTTCCGCAAAGCTCTTGAATCCTCGCATTTCAATGGTTTTTAAGTACACTAGTCTGCATCGCTCCCGTGCGCAGTATCCAAGTGGTCAAGGGCATCTTTGGCAGCCATCTGTTCCGCTGCTTTTTTATTGTGGCCACTGCCTGTTCCGATTGTTTCACCGGACAGCTGTACTGCCATCTTGAACGTCGAATCGTTGTCTGAATCATCTTCGTCCAATAGTACATATTCCAAGTCGATGCTACCGTTCTTCTGAAGCTCCTCCTGTAATTCTGTTTTGTGGTCGGTAACTAATGCAAATTCACCATTATCAATTCTTGGATAAATTGTTTGTTTCAAAAAGTGTTCCACTGTATCTAGTCCACTATCGAGATAAATCGCGCCGACAACCGCTTCAAACAAGTCACACAGTAATGATTTACGTTCGCGTGCACCGTTATTTTCTTCACCGTGTCCTAGCATGATGAGTTGATTAAACCCGCATTCCAAACAGCGCTCAGAGAGGCTCTCCTCACAGACGATGATGGCACGCATCCGCGATAATTCACCTTCTGGCATCTCCGGATAATGCTTATAAATATACGTCGATACTGTCAATTCCAGCACCGCATCACCTAGGAATTCGATGCGCTCGTTATACGCCATATGCATCCCTTTACTGCTGTGCTCATTCGCATAGCTCGAGTGTGTGAACGCCTCTTGATAATATTTGAAATCATTGATCTGAATGCCGAAGTTTTTCTCAAAATGTTCGGTAATTTTTCCTTCGTTCATTTTTATCCCTTCCTAAAAAAGAACCGCTCAATTTACAGCGATTCTTTTTGTGTCAATGCTATATATACCAGCTAACTCTGATCATTTCGGATACTCTCCGATACGAGTGACATCACATCCTGCACCGTTTCAATTTTAGCTGCGCCACTGTCCTCAATCACAATATTAAAGCGATCCTCCAGCAGCATAATTAAATCCATAATGTCTAGCGAATCGAAGCCTAACTCATCACGCAGCTCTAGTTCAGGAATAATGTCTTTTGTTTCCATTCCGTAACGCTTCGTAAAAATCTCAGCAATGGCATGATACACAGATTCTTCAGACATCTGTTCACGCCTCCACCATTTGGAATGTACATTCACTAATCATCTGTTGATTTAGCCTCTTCTTTTTGTTGTTTCAATAATTCACCGAGACGCTCATACAGTCTAGACTCAACGATGCTGATTGCCTGTTCAATAGCCATCGATAATTCGTTCTCCGTCGCATTACCGTGTGCTTTAATGACCGGTTGCTTAACACCGAAGAATAAACCACCGCTCAATGTTGACGCATCGATACCACTGAGTTGCTGCTTGATACTCTTGTAAAGTAAAGCACCACCCATTTTAGCACGGACGCCGCCATCCTTGATAGCCGTTTTTAGAATATCCAGTAAAGTCATAGCGACTCCCTCAACCGTTTTAAGGACAGCATTTCCAGTGAAACCGTCTGTCACCAAAATGTCTGCAGGATCATTTAAAATATCGCGTGCTTCAACATTACCGATGAACTGAATAGCGGGCTCATTTTTCAATAATTGGTAAGTCTCTTTCGTAACAGGTGAGCCTTTTTCTTCTTCTGCACCATTGTTCAACAAACCGACACGCGGGTTATCGATGCCCTTAACATCTGAGGCGTAGCGCGATGCCATCAATGCGTACTGATGCAAGTATTTTGGCTTCACTTCAGCATTGGCACCGGCATCAATGTACGCAAATGTCTGTCCTGGTTTCTTCAAGTTAGGCACATCCACTAAAATGGCTGCGCGATCGACACCGCGGATGCGTCCGATAATAATCGTTGCAACAGTCAACAGTGCACCGGTATTACCAGCAGACACTAATGCATCTGCTTCACCTTGGCGTACCGCACGTGCCGCGCGTACTAGTGACGAATCTTTCTTACGGCGTACCGCTTTTGTCGGTTCATCGCCGGTTTCAATGACTTCAGTAGTCGGTACAATGACAATATTTGCCGCTTTAGTATCACCTAATTTGACGGTAAGTTGCTCCTCATTCCCGAAGAGTAAGAACTCATCATTGGGGTATTTACCCGCAACGCGCTGGGCAGCTTTAATCGCCGCATCTGGTGCATTATCTCCGCCCATCGCATCAATTGCTATTCTCATGATTTTAACAGTCTCCCTCTCGTTCTCTCTACTGTAGTTCAACCAATTATAGCGAACCCATGACTAGAATTCAAAGGTCCCTCATAGTCCTCACCATTCTTAAGCAATACGCTACTTTTTGGGGTTACGCATTCACATGTTGAGCGATTGTCGCTAGCCATTCGGAAATATTCGGATAATCCGCTTGGTGCGCCACATAATAAGGCAAAAAACGTGTCACATCGCGCTTGGCAGCCTCCAGTATGGGTTGATCCACGACCGGATCAGCGAGTACGAAGCTCGGCCAGCCACTCTGCTTCGTGCCAAAATAATCCCCCGCACCGCGCAGTTCCAGATCGTACTGACTCAAGACGAAACCATCGGAAGTTTCGGTCATCATCTGCATGCGTTTTTTCCCATTTTCCGTTTTAGGATCAGCCAGCAATACACAATAAGACCGCGCATCGCCACGTCCAATGCGCCCACGCAGCTGATGCAGCTGTGCTAAGCCGAAGTGATCTGCGTTCAAAATAACCATCACGGTCGCATTCGGGACATTGATCCCCACTTCAATCACAGTAGTGGTCACCAGAATTTGCGTCCGCTTTTGCTCAAAATCGGCCATCACTTGTTCTTTAGCTTCCGAAGCAAGTTTCCCGTGCATTAAGCCGAGTGTGTAGCGATCGCCGTAGTAACGCTGCAGCGATTCATAAATATGTTCCGCGTTTTGCGCAGCCATCGCTTCCGACTCTTCGATTAACGGACAGACAATATAGGCCTGATGCCCACTGTTCAATTCGTCGCGCAACAGCGTATCGATCTGTTCCTTTTGATTATTTTTGAGCCATACCGTTTGAATCGGCTGACGATTCGAGGGACGCTCTGTCAGTTGTGATACATCCATATTGCCCATTGTGGTAATTTCCAATGTCCGCGGAATCGGTGTCGCTGTCATATACAACAAATTGCTGGCACGGCCATCGCGTGTTTTCTCAACTAATGCCGCACGCTGATTCACCCCGAAGCGATGCTGTTCATCGATCACTGAAAAACCTAAATTATTGAATTTTACATCATCCTGTATCAACGCGTGGGTGCCGATAACCATCTGCACTGCTCCCGAGGCAATATCATCGATAATCTGAGTACGCTCGCGCTTAGGTGTTTGTCCAGTGAGTAACGCTACGTGGTAATCCGCGTCTTCCAAAAATTCAGTGAAACTATTGAAATGTTGCTCCGCTAAAATTTCAGTGGGAACCATCAGTGCCGATTGATACCCGGCATCTGCCGCAGCAACCATCGCAATGAGGGCGATAACGGTTTTTCCACTGCCGACATCCCCTTGTAACAACCGTCGCATACTAAAGGGTTGTCGCAGATCACGACAGATCTCATTCACTACTTGTTTTTGGCCATCCGTCAGTGTGAACGGAAGTGTTGCAATAAACGTCCGTAAATGCGCATTATCATACGAAATCTGAATACCAGCTGTATCCTGATGCCCGCGATATTTCTCCCACTGCAAACGGAACAAATACAAGAAGAGCTCCTCATATTTCACGCGTCGCTCAGCCTGCTGGCGATCAGCATCATCTTTCGGAAAATGCATCGCCGCCACTGCCTCCCGATACGTCGGTAAATGATAGTGATCGACTAGTTCCTGTGGCAATCGCTCCGGTAGCAACTCCTGATACTTGTTCAGTGCCTGTCGCTCAAGCGATTGAAATTTTTTCTGACTGAGGCCCTGTGTAGAATGGTAGACACCGGATGCATCATCGGTCTCCGGCTTCTGATTAAGATTTTGAATACGGATCGCCGTCATACTTTGGCGTGCACTATCGTATGTGCCGTAAACGAATAGTTCATCCCCGAGTGCCACTTTCTTCTTCAAATATGGTTGGTTAAATATCGTAATGCCGATAATGACATCACCGGTTTGAAAGCGAAAATTGAGGCGATTCCCTTTACCATAATAGGAAACGACCGGTGCTGTCACGATTGTGCCACGAATCGCGCCCTTTTCGCCGTCCTGAAATTCGCGAATATCACGTACTGAAAAGTCTTCATAGCGAAATGGGAACGACTGTAATAAGTCAAAAACCGTATCGATACCCAATGTATGTAGGCGTTGCTGGAGTTTGTCGCCAACGCCCGATAATACGCCCACACTATCTGATAGTTGTCGCGTCATCATCGCTACCTCCGATACCGTATCGGTTGTGCTTGCGTGAACTGCAAAATGAATTGCTCAATCCCAAAATCTGGTTCCACACGTCCCGTCTTGATGCGATAATCTAGCCTTACCAGTGACTGATATGCCGCCATAAACTGTGAGGTCTCATATCGCGCAGTTTTCTTCATCGCCATCTTGATGCGATAGGGATGCGACTGTAGGGTACGCGCCATTTCGTTCTGACCATATCCTTGTTTCTTGAGTAGATTGATCTGTGTATATAATCGAAATTCCGACAATAACAGCGCTAGAATAGCGATCGGTTGCTGCCTCTCTGCAACCAGTGTTCGATAGAGCCGAATCGCATCACTCGTCTTGCGTTCGATGATATAAGTCGCTAGATTGAAAATATTATCATCCAATGATGGTGGGATCACTGCACGCACATCTTCAGCGGTAATCTCCGAGCCATCACCTACATACAGACACAATTTTTCAATCTCATGCATCGCATGTGAGAGTTCATAGCCGGTCCGCTCTAAAAATAATTTCATCGTCTGTGGCGCAATTTGTTTGGCTTCGTTAGCGACGTACGCTTTGATATAGCGCTCTATTTCATTTTGTTTCACAGGTGATACATCCACAACCGTCGTATCTTTTAACATGCGCTTTACTATCTTCTTGCGCTTATCTAGTTTTTCGTATGGCGCCGTAAAGCAAAGCGTCACATCCGGATTAGGCGCATCGAGATAGGCGAGTAACTCTTCGGTATTGGTTTTCGACTGACTCCCGGTCAAAAAAGCCGCATTCTTTGCCCATATCATTCGCCGTCCTGAGAAAAACGATAGCGTATTTGCTTCGACCATCACATCATCTAAGGGCGTCTCTTCTAAATCAAATGTCATCAGATTCATATCATCCGCATCGTCACTGCTGCCGATGATATGGGTAATCATCGTGTCCCTGAAAGATTGAATCAAATAATTCTCTGTCCCTAATAAGAGATAAATGGGAGCAATTTTTTCCTGATGAATGGCTTCAACTGCTGCTCTGAAATCCATAGCACGCCTCCTTCAGTACTGATTCTCCCTTCTATCTTACCGTTTTTACCCACCATCTGCCACGAAAATAGTAATAATGTACAGCGCCCTGCTTATCCGTGCGGTAAATGGTGCTGCCTACTGCCTGCATTTCTCGTATAATGCGATCAGATGGGTGTCCGTAACGATTATTCTTCCCTACTGAAAACCACGCCTGTTCTGGATGCAAACGTGTGATCCATTCATTGCTGGTTGAATGATCGGAACCATGATGCGAAACCTTTAATATATCAAGCGGTTGGTCGTGTTCAGCGAGATACTGGAAAACTTTTTCCTCATTTTCACCTACGATATCGCCCGTAAAAAGCCAACGCTTTGAGCCAATAGCACCATACATGACTAATGAATCCTCATTCTTTCCTTCGCCCGATTTTTGGGGCGCTAATACTTGTAGCGATACTTGGTGTTTAAGTATCAATTCATCCCCCGCCCGCAGCCACTGAATCGCTAATTCTTTTGATTTGCGCGTATTCAGTGCTTCTTTCACAATCCGCATACCTTTTTCGCCGTTTGCCATGCCGATCGGTAAATATAACCGTGTTGTAGGAATATGCGCCAGCACCTCCCTGAGCGAGCCGATATGGTCCTGATCAGCATGGGTGAGGAAAATGCCATCGAGTTGACGTACCCCTTGTGCCCGAAGTGCAGGTGCAATATTGTAATCAAACACACTGCCCGTCTGCCGTTCCTGCCACGTCGCACGCGCGAAATCTATCCGTCCCGCCACATCGATAAGATAGGCCCCGCGATGAAATGGCAAAATCACTAGAAAAGTATCGCCTTGACCGATATCGATCATAGCTACTTGTCCGAATAGATTCATGAAAGGTAAAAATTCGAGACAGATAAACAGTAACACTATCCATATCTTGGCGCGTTTACGCATTGCAGGTACCGTTTTTTGATCAAGATAGTAAAAAAGTGCCATCACTACAATGCCCCACATCCATATAGGCAATATCCCCGTGACTGGATTAAGGCTATCAACCGCTGCTATTTTTTGACTGAACCACTCGACGCAATGTATCACTTTCGCCATACCGATACTCAGCGGTTGAATGATCAGCGTTAAATGCAACCATTCACTCACGAGAATCACTAACAAACCCGGAATTAAGAGATATGAAAATAACCAGATATAAAGTGGCCCGATCAACAGGGCTAACCACGAAAAGCGCTGATAGTGATACAGCAAAAAAGGCAAACTGACGCAGAAACACAAGCGACTCGTTCGCCACGCACCAAGTGTCGGTTGAAATTGGCTACTATACCGCAATGCGATAGCTAGCGCATAGCTCAACTGAAAGCCAATAGCAAGGATAGCAGTGGGATTGACTAGTAAAACTGCAGTCATACTCATTAACGTCCCAACTAATGGCTGCGGGTGCTCCGTTTGATGACTATTGGATACATACAGTCGGAACAGATAATCCCCCGTTACCCGCAATAGTCCATAAGGCCAGCCGAGCATGACACCATAAATCACTAGTATGATTAGCGCAAACCAATCAACATATTCACGGATCAATCCCAATCGCAGCAACCAGCGTCGCAGACCTCCGATCAAAAATGAGACGTGAAAGCCACTGATACTAAATAAATGAATTATCCCGATGGTTTGATAATCAGCGAGCCGTTCGAGCGCCATGTCGTCACGTACATTCAAAAATAGTGATTGGATATAGGCGCGCACAAGTGGTTCATTGATTGTCATCGTACGATTGACCAGCTGCTGATGCCAGCGGTGGATCGTTGCTATAGGTCCCCGCTCAGTTGTCAATCGGGTCAACCGTTTCACATTAATGACTCGTTCAATGCGCTTAGTACGCAAATAGTTGCGATAATCGAAGCCACCCATGTTGCGCCGAGTTTCTGGTATTCCAACGCTTCCTTGAACGCTAACGTGCCACGTTTCGGTGTTCTGCTGCCAATAGCGCTGTTCTTTTTCACTTTTGAGTCGGTAAAATAGCTGTACTTTCTCATCGATGAATGGTCTCTCGATCGTCCCGATAGCTTTGAGCTGATTACCATTCACACTGATCTCGTGCGGTGCAATCACTGCCTCGATAGTCTGTTCACCCTCTACAAGTTGTGATTGATGCAAATAGAGATTACCCCATATCATACCTGTCACGACTAACTGCCAGGCACACAGTCCTTTGACTAATCGCCACCGTTTGAGGAAAAGCAAACGCACGATAAATAGTACCCACACTCCCCAAGAAATAATGCTAGGATGGACGAGTGCTGACGCGATGACTAAGACGCTCGGGGCACCCCAAATGATTGCCATCAGACCGTCAATTGGTCACGCAATTTTTCGAGCGTCTTTTCACCGATACCACTGACGTTGATCAGTTCATCGATCTGTTGAAAAGGCCCGTTACTCTCGCGATAGTCGATGATATCCTGTGCCTTTTTCTCGCCGATCCCCGAGACAGTCATCAATTCCTCTTTAGTGGCCTGGTTAACATTGACCGTTGCGTTACCTTCACTCGATCCACTTGCTGTGCTGTTCATGCTCGCAGCTTGCGTTCCTGCCAAGCCTTCCGGAATATCTTCACCCTTTTTGGGGATATAGATCACCATTTGATCCTGAACTTTCAATGAGAAATTTATACGATTGCGATCGGCCGTCTCTAATAGACCACCCGCACGTTCAATCACGTCGTAGACGCGGTCGCCTTCCGATACTTTGTAGAGTGTCGGTTCTTTGACTGCGCCCTTAATATCGACCATCCAGGGCGTCGGTGTCGTTTGTTTTGTTTCGACGGTTGACGATGTTTCCTCCATTTTTGTTGCTTCAGGTGTGGTGAATGCATCCGCAGTTGTCGCATAAGCAGTCTGTGGCTCTTGACTCGTGACCTCATCCGAAGCCCAACCTCCGCTCAAAAGTAATGCTGCTACAATAATAACGCCTATCCCGCCTGCAGCACTTGTTACTACCAACGTCCGATGTGTGTCAAACCATTCACGCCATTGTTCAAAATTCATAATCATCCTCCCCTTTATTCTCTAAATACGTGCATCTCCCTTCATTTCTGTGTACAAAAAAAACAGCCGATCAAAATGTCGACTGTTTATTCATTTATTCAACCACGCGATAAATCGCAATATTTGTAATACCATAGTGCGCACGTTTGACACCCTTTGCCCCAGCAATCGTATCCGGCAACTGATCGACTTCACTGAGTTCACAGATAATTAAGCTACCTTCATGCAAAAAATTTTCTGCTGTGAAATACTCAATATCTTTAATGATTTGTTGCTGCTTGTACGGGGGATCGAGAAACACATAATCAAACGTCAGTGACTCATTTTGCTTCCGCAACTGGGCGAGACGCTTGCGATTGTTGCCTGCCAATAACGTATAATCATCCGCGCAATGCACCTTTGCTACGTTGGCTTCAATCGTTGCAAGTGCTTGCCGATCACGCTCACATGCATACACGTGCGTTGCGCCTCGCGACAGTGCTTCAATCCCTAACGCACCAGTTCCTGCATAGTAATCCAGTACATTACCGCCTTCAAAATACTGGCCGAGCAAATTAAATAATGATTCTTTAATTTTATCAGTTGTCGGTCGCGTCTGCTTCCCGGGGACGGCTCGAAGTGGAATGCCACCGTACTTTCCTGCAATGACGCGCATTATCCTTCTCCTAACTCTGAATAATTACTATCATCCTCATGTTTGAGAACAGCTTCGGCTCGTTCATTTTCTTGCGCTAATGCTTCATCGAAATCCATATTAATGGTTGCCTGCGCCGATTTTTCAACTGATTTAACGAACGGCAATTTCTCAATCTGACCGATCGATTGTTCGACATCCTTGGTGTCCACATACATTACCGCATAGCGCATACGGTGCGAGACGTAATAAAGAAAACCGTATTTTTTCAGTGGATAGACTTTTCGAGAAGAGTAGAGATAAACGATTAATTCTTGGCGCTTTGCCGTTTCAAAACGTTTCTTCATACATATCCCTTCTATGCCTTCAATTCTACTAATAAGTCACCGACTGCGATGCGATCGCCTTCACTCACATGAAGCTTCGCAATTTCACCCGTCTTCGGTGCCTTCAATGATGTTTCCATCTTCATGGCTTCGACCACAAGAATCACTTGCCCTGCTTCGACATGATCGCCTGCTTTGACAGGTACACTCACAACACTCCCAGGCATGGTCGCGCCAATGTGATTCTTATTCGATGTATCTGCTTTCGCATGCACGGCAGATGTCGCCTTCATTTGATTATCGTGCACCATGATCTCACGGCGTTGACCATTGAGATCGAAGAATATAATCCGATCGCCGTGCGTATCTGGTGCACCAATATCTACTAAGCGAATACGCAGTACCTTACCACGCTGCAGCTCTACCGTAATCGTCTCACCCGGGTTCATTCCTTTGAAGAAGGTCGGCGTCGCTAAGTTCGTCAAATCACTGTAACGGTTGATCTTCTGATGGTAGTCAACGAAAACATCCGGATACATCAGGTAACTCAATACGTCGCGATCGGAAACTGCAGGATCGGAGACTTTATCTATCAGTTCTTGTTTCGTCGCTTCAAAATCGACCGGATCAAGTAATTCACCCGGGCGTATCGTCATCGCTGGTTCCCCTTTTAGGATAATATCTTGTACATCTTTGGGGAAACCACCAGTCGGCTGTCCTAGTTTACCTTTGAAGAAATCAATCACGGATTGTGGGAAGTCGATCGTGCGTCCTTTTTCATAAAAGTCATCGATTGTCAGGTGGTTTTGTACCATAAATAGCGCCATATCCCCGACGACTTTAGAAGACGGTGTAACTTTGACAATATCGCCAAAGAGTATGTTGACCTGGCGATACATTTCTTTGACTTCTGACCAGCGATCCGCTAACCCAACTTCTTTAGCCTGTTGCTGCAGATTGGTATACTGGCCACCTGGCATTTCAATGCGGTAGATTTCCGTTTCCGGCGCTTTCAAGCCTTTATTGAAATCATCGTAATATGTGCGAACAGTTGACCAGTATTGGTTGAGTCGCTGCGCATTGGTAATATTTAATTCAGGCTGCCGCTCATCATCGGATAACGCATAGTAGAAGCTCGTCATGCTCGGTTGACTTGTTGTCGCACTGAAGGCTGAGGATGCCACATCAACGATATCGACACCCGCACGCGCAGCTGCCACATAAGTCGCTACGCCGTTACCTGCCGTGTCATGCGTATGCAAATGAATCGGAATCGCCACCGCTTCTTTCAGTGCGGAAACTAAAGCGTAAGCTGCACTCGGCTTCAATAAACCGGACATATCTTTAATGGCTAAAATATCTGCGCCCATGCGTTCAACTTTCTTAGCCATTTTCACGTAGTAATTGAGGTCATACTTCGTACGTGTTTTATCCATGATATCGCCAGTGTAGCAGATTGCCACTTCCGCAATTTTACCAGTTTCTTTCACGTATTCGATTGGCTTCGCCATCTGCTCTGTCCAGTTCAAACTATCGAAAATACGAAAAACATCGATGCCACTATAAGCAGCTTCATGAATAAACGCGCGCAATACATTATCCGGATAAGCTGTATAACCAACCCCGTTCGCACCGCGGAACAACATCTGTAGTAAAGTATTTGGCATTACTTTACGAATCGCATCGAGTCGCTGCCACGGATCTTCGGATAGGAACCGCATCATTGTATCGAACGTCGCGCCGCCCCATACTTCATGCGAAAAGATCGATGGATTCGCACGTTCTTCGACTTTGGCTGCTTTCAGCATATCTTTAGTCCGCATGCGCGTCGCAATCAAACTCTGGTGGGCATCGCGCATGGTTGTTTCTGTTAGTAATACCTTTTTGTGGTTCAAAATATACTGTTTAACCGCCTCAACCCCCTCAGTATCTAACAGCTGTTTGGCCGTTTTTTCAGGAAATTCTACCGATTCAAATTCAGGAATAACGGCTTCTTCATAGTGTGTATTTTGATCGTTGGCCACGCCAGGGTACCCATTGATTGTGGTATCGCCGATATACTGTAGAATTTTATTTCCACGATCCCGATTGCGCGTCATCGGAAATTCGAACAGCTCCGGTGTATTATCGATAAACGTTGTTGTTGCATTGCCATCGATAAATGATGGATGGGTGATCACGTTTTGAAGGAACGGAATATTTGTTTTAACGCCACGAATGCGATATTCACGCAGCGAGCGATTCATTTTGCGAACCGCACCTTCGAATGTCGTCGCATAAGTAATTAATTTAGCGATTAATGAGTCGAAATACGGCGAAACGATCGCATTCGTATAGCCATTACCAGCATCCAGACGTACACCGTAGCCACCTGGTGAACGATAGGTGTTGATTTTGCCAGTATCCGGCAAGAAATGATTGGCAGGGTCTTCCGTTGTCACACGGCACTGGATCGCATAGCCCATCTGTGGTATGGCATCCTGTTTTGGTATACCAATTTCTTCTAATGATAGGCCGCTCGCAATCGCAATCTGCGTTTGAACAATATCAATCCCTGTAATCTGCTCAGTTACCGTATGCTCCACCTGAACGCGGGGGTTTACCTCGATGAAGTAAAAGTCATCGCCTGAAACTAAAAATTCAACCGTACCAGCATTTTGATAGCCGAGCTTCACCATCATTTGTCGCGCAGCTTCACAGATACGATTACGAAGTGCATCGGATAACCCGACACTCGGTGCCATTTCAACGACCTTTTGATGACGACGTTGGACCGAGCAGTCGCGCTCCCATAGATGCACGACATTGCCGTAGTTATCGCCTAAAATCTGAACTTCGATATGCTTAGGATTTTCGATATATTTTTCGGCATAGACAGCACCCGACCCGAATGCCGCCTTCGCTTCACGTACAGCCGCTTGATAGTGATCTTCGAGTTCGGCAGCACTGCGAACGACACGCATGCCGCGGCCCCCGCCACCGAGCGCAGCTTTAATCATAATTGGATAGCCAGCCTCTACAGCAAATGCCTGTAGTTCATCAAAACCCTTAACTGTGCCATCCGTTCCAGGTACCTCAGGAATGTGGGCTGCTTGAGCTGCGCGTTTGGCTTTGACTTTATCGCCAAACGTATCCAAAATCTCAGTCTGAGGGCCGACAAACGTAATACCTTCTTCACGACAGCGTTTCGCAAATTCAACATTTTCAGAGAGAAAACCGTAACCTGGATGAATGGCATCGACATTATTTTCTTTAGCAATTCGGATGATATCTTCAATATCTAAGTAGGCGTCCACCGGCTTCTCGCCTTCACCAACTAAATAGGATTCATCAGCTTTGAAACGGTGAACGGAGTTCTCATCCTCTTTAGCAAAAATCGCGACTGTCTCAATGCCTAATTCATAACATGCTCTGAAAATACGAATCGCTATTTCACCACGGTTCGCGACTAATAATTTCTTAAACATTCTTTATCTCCTCTATCACACTATGCCTTTTTCACTTTTTTCTTTTTTCTGTCGAAAACGCCCTTCTCGGTTTCAATCTGCTCTTCACGCATGACATTCAGTGCCAACCCGATCATGATACTGGTTACCATAATGGAGGATCCTCCGTAACTGATGAACGGGAACGTCACACCCGTAATTGGCAAAAGGCCCGTGACAGCACCGAGATTAACGATAGCTTGAATTAACAAGTATCCTCCAACACCGACGAGCACCAATTGCGAATAGGTGCGCCGCATATTGAGTGCTTTTTTGAAAATATATACCACCAAGAAGAAATACAGCAAAAGAATAATGCTAATGCCGATCCAACCAAATTCTTCACCGATAATCGCCATAATAAAGTCGTTGTGCGCTTCTGGAAGATAGCCAGTCTTTTCGATACTGGCACCCGGTCCACGGCCAAAGAAGCCGCCCCCTGCGAGCGCATAGTACGAATTGGCGAGTTGCAATCCGGAACCTCGCTCATCTAGGAACGGATTGACGAACGCGGTTAAACGGCGAAAACCGTAATGCCACTGATTCAACCAGCTCATATCGAAGACGCGCATAATCAAAAATAAAGCTGCATAGCCTACCACACTGATACCGACCAAGCGGAACGTGTAGTGTTTATTGATACCTGAAGCCAGTACCATCATCGTGAAGATTGAAAGCAGAATAAATGCCCCACCGAAGTCCGGCATCATAATTGCTAAACCTAAAAACGCTACCAGCAAAAACGGAAACTGCCAATCATCAATCATCGTGTGGATAAAACCTTGATGATTAATCTGGCGCAAATGCTGTTGAATATAATTCGCAAAAAAGATAACAATAGCTGGTTTGACAAATTCCACCGGCTGAATGGAAATAATCCCTAAATTAATCCAACCGTGCGCCCCGTTAACAGGTGGCATCAAGAAGCGCGCGACCAATAGCGCAACGACTAACACTATGATTGCCGATGTACGGAAACCTTTTCCCGTGATGACCTTCCGTTTAATCCCACTGATCGCAATCATCAGGACCACCCCGATCAGAACATACAGTGACTGACGGATCGCATAATAAGCGATATTTCCATTCGCTTGAATCGACGCCATATAGCTGCTCGCAGTAAACACCATGACGATACCGATAATCATCAGCACCAAGCTTGGGATAAAAATTCTCAAATTCAAATAATGGAACGTACGTCCAAATTGATAACCGAAGCCTGGCGTTTTAGCGTGTTTTGCTGGTTTTTTCTTTGACACATGTTTAGGCTTCGATGCTTTCTTTTTTGGCACAGACGTCACTCCTCTAATTCAAAATTACAGGTGATCTCCTGCACATAATAACAGTGCTATTTTAGCATATTCGGCACATACAAAAAAAGCATCCACCCCGCAACACTAGCGGATGAATGCTTCGTTAACACGCTATTTCTTATTGTGTTTCTTTGCTTCTTTAAGACGCAATGATTTATTCAGAATCTGTTTACGGATACGAATATGTTCTGGTGTGATTTCACAGTATTCATCTTCGTCCATAAACTCTAGTGATTGTTCCAAGTTCATAATCTTCGGTGTCTTAATCGTTGCCGTCTGGTCTTTTGTAGCTGAGCGCACGTTCGTTAAGTTCTTCGATTTCACGATATTCACATCGATGTCCGCTTCACGTGAGTTCTGACCGACGACCATACCTTCATAAACTTCCGTTCCTGGTTCGACGAAAATCGTTCCACGATCTTCAACCTGCATGATTCCGTAGGTCGTTGTCTTACCTGTTTCCGTTGATACTAACGAGCCGTTGCGACGACGACCAATTTCTTCTTTGATCATCGGACGGTAATCTTTGAAGGTGTGATTCAAGATTCCGTAACCGTGCGTTGCCGTAATGAATTCAGAGTTGTAACCGATCATGCCACGAGCCGGCACATCGTATTCCAAACGCGTGGTCCCACGTCCTGTGTTTTCCATGTTCAACATCTGACCATGACGTTCATTGAGAGATTGGATGACCGTCCCAGAGTATTCATCTGGTGTATCGATCTGCACACTCTCAAACGGTTCACAGAGAACGCCATCGATTTCCTTAGTGATGACTTTTGGACGGGATACTTGCAATTCGAAGCCTTCACGGCGCAAGTTCTCAATCAAAACAGATAGGTGCAATTCCCCACGGCCGGAAACAATCCAACGATCCGGGTCTTCGGTATCATCAACGCGCAGAGACACATCTGTATGCAATTCGTACTTCAAACGATCTTCCAGTTTACGCGCGGTAACTTTATCACCGTCTTGACCCGCAAATGGTGAGTCGTTGGTTAAGAACGTCATCTGCAAGGTTGGTTCATCAATGTGCAACGGCGGCAAGGCATCGAGATGTTCAGTGTCCGTGACCGTTTCACCGACAAAGATATCCTCCATACCGGAAATCGCAATAATATCGCCCGCTTCGGCTTCATTAATCTCAATGCGATTCAAACCTAAGAAGCCATATAGCTTCGTCACGCGGAAATTCTTCGTCGATCCATCTAATTTGTTTACGGTGACCGTATCACCGACTTTGATCTTACCGCGAATTACACGACCGATTCCGATACGTCCAACATAGTCGTTGTAATCCAGTAAGTAAACTTGGAACTGCAACGGTGCTTCGACATCGCGACTCGGCGCTGGCACGGTATTCAAAATCGTATCAAAAATCGGATCCATCGTTTTTTCTTGTTTGTCAGGATCAGGACTATAGCTCGACGTTCCAGCTAATGCGGAAGCATAAACGACCGGAAATTCAATCTGATCTTCGTTAGCACCCAACTCGATAAATAAATCGAGCACTTCATCCACTACTTCTAATGGACGTGCCGCCGGTTTATCGATTTTGTTGACAACAACCACCGGTACTTTTCCTGCTTCAAAAGCTTTCTGTAACACAAAGCGCGTCTGAGGCATCGTTCCTTCTGCCGCATCGACGACAAGGACAACCCCATCAACCATGTTCATGATACGTTCAACTTCACCACCGAAGTCCGCGTGTCCTGGGGTATCTAAAATATTAATGCGTGTCCCCTTGTAATTGACCGCCGTATTCTTCGCTAGGATCGTAATCCCACGCTCACGTTCGATATCGTTAGAGTCCATCGCGCGTTCCATAATTTGCTCGCGATCACCCAATGTATCGGACTCTTCTAATAATTGATTAACTAAGGTTGTCTTTCCATGGTCAACGTGCGCAATAATAGCGACGTTGCGAATATTATCGTGTGTCGGCATGAACTTTATTGCCTCCTCATATAAATGTTTTACTTCACTAAAAAATAATTCAAGCACTTGCTATTCTATCATGCAATACCTCAAAAAACTATTGCAACTTATCACAAGCGCCTATTTTGCATGGGATTGATAAAAATCGACAAACGCATGGTGTACGGTAGGATACGACATAATCGTTGTATCCGGGTGTAGCAGATCGATCGGCTCCCCATTAAACGCGGTGACCTTGAGTCCGAGTTCTTCGAGCAATACTTTTCCAGCCGCAATATCCCACGGTTTCAGTGTTGGCGTAATATAAGCACCCAATTCACCTTTCAATACGGCTAAAATCTCGATCGATGCTGCCCCATACGCGCGATAGCCCATACTCTGCTTCAGAAAATCCTGGACGTCAAAGCGATTACGCATCGTCATCGGTACGTTCGCGTCAACTAAGCATTCATTGATTGCGCAATCCTTGAACCGTAAATTAAATGGCTCACCATTACGATAAACCTTACCCTCACCGTGCGCAGCTTCAAAATAATCATCATTCATTACGTCATAAATCGCACCAAATTCAGCTACGCCGTTGATATAACGCGCCATCATAATGCCGAAATGATTCTGCTGCAACACAAAGTTGGACGTGCCGTCGATCGGATCAATAATCCATACTGCCCCATCGAGCGATGTCACAGGATCGCCTAATCCTTCTTCACCGAGGATCTGATCGTCTGGGAAGGTTTCAGCTAAGCGTTCGCGAAAAAAAGCTTCCGTTTCCTTATCGATATTAGTCACTAAATCCGTACGACTACTCTTCGTATCAATGCGATCGATAAGCTTTTGGCCATCAAGAACCAATTGCCGAATTGTTGTCCCGCGTTCAATAATCCATTGCTTGACAAGCTCACGATACTCTCTGACTTCCATCCCGAAACTCCTCTTCCATTTTACAAATCGCTTATATCTTCATTCACTATCTTAAAGGAATTATGAATGAAGCACAAACCCCATTTGAAAAAGAAAGCGCTCCGAAATCACTTCGAAACGCTTCTTAGATCAAAAAAGTGCACTACAAGTTAACTCGTAGTGCACTCAGTGTAATCATACGTTTAAAGACTAATGATTAAATATTAATTGGTTGACCAAGCAATGCTTCTGCAGCATCTTTGATCATTTCTGTCAAGGTTGGGTGCCCGTGGATCGTCAAGGCGATGTCTTCAGCGGTTAAACCACCTTCAACAGCGAGGCCAACTTCTGAAATAACATCAGAAGCATCCGGACCGATCATTTCACCACCGATAATGATGTTGTCGTCCTTAGTAGCAGTTAAGCGTAAAAAGCCAGTTGCTTCGCCCATTGCTACAGCACGACCATTCGCACTCAATGGGAATTTCACATCGTGTGCTTCAATGCCCTGCTCTTTGGCTTCTTTCTTAGTCAAACCAACTTTCGCAATTTCAGGGTCGATGTAAGCAACGGATGGCATTGCACGATAATCAACAACAGATGCTTTGCCGGCAATGGCTTCGGCAGCGACAATACCTTCGTAAGAAGCTTTGTGCGCTAATGCTGGACCTGGAACAATATCACCGATTGCGTAGATGTGCTTGCTTGAGGTGCGTCCTTGTTCATCTACTTTAACTAAACCGCGATCGCCAATTTCCACACCGGCTGCTTCCAAACCGATGTCATCTGTGTTTGCACGACGACCAACAGAAACGAGAACATAGTCTGCAGTCACTTGGTGGCTCTTACCGTCCACTTCATATGTCACTGTGACACTATCTTCTTTCTGTTCAGCTTTCTTAGCCATCGCACTTGTAACGATTTCCATGCCTTTGTCTTCCATACTCTTCTGAGCAGTCTTGACAATATCTTTTTCGAACATTGGGAGGATCTGTTCAGTTCCTTCCAAGATCGTTACTTTACTACCCAAGTTTGCGTAGGCAGAGCCGAGTTCAGAACCAATGATCCCACCACCGATAACAACTAAGCGTTTCGGGATTTCCGGCAAGTTTAAAGCTCCCGTTGAATCAATCACACGGTCTTTAAATTTAAAACCAGGAATTTCAACTGGACGTGAACCAGTCGCAACAATCAAGTTCTGGAACTTGTAAAGTTCGTGACCGTCATCTTCTTCATGCTGAACAGTTAATTCATGATCATTGTTGATGTAAGCCAATCCGTGCAGCACTTCAATCTTGTGTTTTTTCATCAAGAATTCGACACCGCTCGTCATGTGCGCAACAACTTCGTTATCTTTCCATTCTTGTGTCTTTTTGAAGTCAATATCCGCTTTGGACGAAATCCCGTATTTCGCAGATTTTTCGTTAGCCATTTCGTACGCATGTCCTGCCTGGATCAATGCTTTTGACGGAATACAGCCAACGTTCAAGCAGACACCACCCAATGTATCATAGCGTTCAACGAGCGCAACATCCTGTCCTTCTTCGGCTGCACGAATCGCAGCAACGTAGCCACCAGGGCCTGCCCCGATGACAATTGTTTCTTTTTCGATTGCATTAATGCCTACTACCATTTATTCAAACATCCCTTTCCTAACCGTTAGCGATTAACCTTCGAGCAACAATAAGTCTGGGTCACTCAACAAACGGCCAATATCGTTCAATGTCTTCTGACCTTCTGAACCATCAACAATACGGTGGTCGAAGGTTAGGGATAATTTAACAACGCGTCCGACGACAATTTCGCCTTCATCATTGATAACTGGCTCTTGAACGATTGATCCAAAGCCTAAGATACCAACATCATTACCGCTCAAAATTGGTGTGAAGAAATCCCCGCGTGCGGAACCGATATTAGAAATCGTGATCGTGGAGTCTGATTGGTCAGCTGAAGATAATTTTCCTTCATGTGCTTTTGTTGATAATTCATCGATTTCATCAGCAATCTGAATCAATGATTTCTTATCAGCATCTTGGATAACTGGCACAAACAAACCTTTTGGCGTATCTGTTGCGATCCCAATATTATAGTAATGTTTAACGAGGAATTCGCTATTTTCTTCATCAACTACAGCATTCATCATTGGATGTTGCTTCATTGCACCGACCAAAGATTTAACAACATATGGTAAGAATGTCAAATGCGTATCATGCTGTGCAGCAATTTCTTTCATGCGTTTGCGATGATCGTAAAGTTTTGTTGCATCAAATTGTTTGAACAACGTCACCTGTGGCACAGCGTAAGATGCTGCGACACCTTTACCAATAGCCTTACGGAAGCCTGACATCTTCACGTGTTCAACAAGATCTTCGTGGTTGTTTGTCTTCGGTTTGAAGGTTGATTTTTCTTCTTTAGCTTTTGGTTCTTCCATTGGACTATCATCCGACGGGCCATCCTGTGTGGCACCACCACGAGCAACACTGTCAGCAGCTGTGTTACCACCATTTTCACTGAATGCGTCGATATCAGCCATTTCGATGCGCCCGTTCTTACCAGAACCGGTTACTTGGTTGATGTCGATGCCTTTTTCACGGGCATAACGACGAACGGAAGGCATTGCTTGTACTAATAATCCTGCTTTTGGTGTAGGCTCAGAAGCGCCTGCTTCAGCGGCTTCTTCCTTTAAACTGTTGTCACTAGGTGCACTGGCTTCAGCTGGATCGGCATCTGAACCGCCAGTTGCTGGTTCTGAGCCACCAGTTGCTTCTTCAGCCCCCTCACCGGAGCCATCGCCATCAAACTCAATTAATGGTTCGCCCACTTCAACCGTGTCTCCTTCTTCTGCAAATAATTTAGTGACTTTTCCGCTGTATGGAGACACAATTTCATCAACGGATTTATCGTTTTGTAATTCTAATAGGACATCTTCTTCCTTGACTTCATCGCCAACTTTGACGTGCCAAGTATCAATGTCACCTTCCGCCATACCTTCGCCGACGTCTGGTAATTTGAAAATAAATGCCATGCTCTTATTCCTTCCTTCTGGTATATATGGTCTTGTACCTAAATCTTAATTATACTAGAAATCCTCAGCATCTTTAACAGCTTTGATAATATCATCTGCACCTGGTAACCAGTAATCTTCGGCTAATGCGAATGGGAAAACGCTATCTGGTGCAGAAACAAACTGAACGGGCGCCTTCAAAGAAAGAATGAAGCGCTGAGATACTTCCGAAATAATAGTATTACCCACACCAGCTTGACGCTGTGCTTCCTGTACCATTACAAAGCGTCCCGTCTTTTCGATAGACTTTCCTAATGTTTCATAATCTACTGGCGAAATGGTACGTAAGTCAATAACTTCAACAGAAATACCATCTTTTTCAAGTTCTTCGGCAGCTTTTAACGCTTCACGAACCATGTATCCGTAAGCAGCGACTGTTACATCGTTACCTTCGCGGGCAACATGTGCTTCATTCAATGGAATCTCATATTGTTCTTCCGGTACTTCTTCACGGAAGGAACGATAAAGTTTCAAGTGTTCTAAAAAGAGCACTGGATCATTATCATGAATCGATGCTGCTAACAAGCCTTTTGCTTCGTACGGACTAGACGGTACAACGACTTTGATACCAGGCGTCTGAGCAATTAACCCTTCTAATGAGTCTCCGTGCATTTCCGCCGTATGAGTACCACCACCGAATGGTGAACGAACAACGATTGGCAGGTTCTTTTTACCGCCCATGCGGAAACGTGTACGTGCCATTTGACCGGCAATAGAGTCCATCGTTTCAAATACGAAACCAAAGAATTGGATTTCCATGATTGGACGGAAGCCTTGGAATGCTAAACCGATAGCCATCCCGCCGATACCAGATTCAGATAACGGTGTATCACTAACGCGTTCATCACCATACTTAGCATTTAAGCCTTGAGATGCACGGAAAACCCCACCGTTAACACCAACATCTTCACCAAATAATAAGACTTTATCATCATTAGCTAATTCTTGATCTAATGTCATGTTGATGGCTTCTACCATCGTGTTTCCTTTTTTCTTTTTAGGCATGACTATTCACTCTCCCTTGCTTCGTATTCTGCGATCTGTTCTTTAATATTCTGTCCTGGATTTTCAAAAACGTTCTTCAAGAAATCAGAAACTTTTTGTTTTGGCGCAGCTTCTGCATCCTTGATGGCTTGATTGATTTCTTCAGTGCAGTGATCAACCCATTCTTCTTCGATATCTTCATTCCAGAGACCTTTTTCTTCTAAGAACGCGCGCATGCGGATCAAAGGCTCTTTCTTCGTCCATTCATCAATATCTTCTTGTGTACGATAGATCTTTGGATTATCCCCTTGAGTAGAGTGTGCACCCAAACGGTTAGTAATCGTTTCGATTAATACCGGGCCATTGCCAGCTGCTGCCCATTCACGTGCTTCTTTAGCAACAGCATAAACAGCTAATGCATCGTTACCATCAACCTGAACACCAGGAATACCAGCAGCAGTTGCTTTCTGTGCTAATGTTTTAGCAGCCGTCTGTTTGAAACGAGGCGTAGAAATAGCATAACCATTATTTTGAATAACAAATACGATCGGTGCTTTATAGCGGCCTGCCCAGTTCCAAGCTTCATAGGAGTCACCCTGGCTGGAACCACCATCACCTGTGTAAGTAAAGGTTACTTTATCGCTCCCCTTTAATTTCAATCCGACAGCATTACCCATTGCTTGAATGAGTTGGGCACCGATAATAATTTGAGGTGGGACAGCAGTAACACCATCAGCATAGTCGTTACCTAATACGTGACCGCGTGACCATAAGAAGCCCTGTGCAAAAGTTACACCTTTATAGATAGCCTGTGGTAAATCACGGTAGCCCGGGAAAACCCAATCCCCTTCTTCAGAGGCAAAAATTGAAGCCATCTGTGAAGCTTCTTGACCAAACGTTGGTGCGTAGAATCCTAAACGTCCTTGTTTAGCGAAGGCCATTGAACGTTGGTGCAACGTTCTAGAAAGTACCATCCACTTCATTAAATCAACTAATTGATCATCAGAAAGATCAGGCATGATATCTTCATTAACAATATGACCTTCTTCATCTAATATGCGAACCATTGGGAACGCCTTGTCGATCGCCGCAAAATGGGCTTCGAAATCAACAGGTTGTTTCGCCATAACTAACACTTCCCTTTCTTTTTTCAATACATAATTCATTACCGTAAATAATAAATACTCACTTCAGTTAAGAATATACCACATTGCGAAAACGCATTCAATACATCTCTTCACAAATGTGAATTTTTATATAAATCTTACTCGATGATGCATGAAGCCGTTTCATTATCTAATCATTTATTAAATATTTCACAATTAATCTTAGCTTAGATAAACCGTTATCATTCGCTTTAGTCCTGTACCTATCTATTTAAACACAAGTATTGTTCTAATGTGACTTTGAATCATTATTAACAATACTGTATTTTTATATAGAAAAAGATCGCTCAATCAAATCGAAAGAGCGATCTTTTGGAATGTTTGAAGTTAATAGGCACGCATATCATCAAAATGATATTTCTTATCGAGGTAAAGGTATACAGGTACACCTAACGCAACAACGCCAATACCGACCATTGTCGTGGTAAATTGAGAGAACAGTGTACTAATGACAATGAAGCTACCACCCAAGAGCGCTACAATCGGTAGCACCGGATAGAATGGTACACGATAAGGACGCTCAGCAGTTGGCAATTTTTTGCGTAAAATCATTACGCCAGCGAACGTCATACAATAGAAGAACCAGATGACAAAGACGATCATATTCGTGATCGCATCGAACTGCCCAGAGATCACGATAATAATTGCTACAATTGCCTGCAATACGCCTGCGAGCCAAGGTACACCTGCGCGATTGAGCGTTGAAAGTTTATCAGCAAATGGCAACATCTGGCGTTCTGCTAGTGTATACGGAATGCGCATTCCTGTCATAATATGTCCGTTCAGTCCGCCATATACCGAAATCATAATCCCAATCGTAATCAACTTACTCCCCATGGGGCCAAATAAAATATTTGCTACATCTGTCGCCACATTGAGATTCCCGATGACTTGATTGAGTGGCACAGTATATAAGAAAACAGCATTCACTAGCATGTAGACAATCATAATAATACCGATGCCAATTGCGATCGCTTTCGGCAAATCTTTAGAGGGATTCTTCATTTCGCCTGAAAGATTTCCAATGTGAATCCACCCATCATAAGCGAACATGGTCGCCAATAGCCCACTGCTCAATGCACTGAACCAACTGTGCCCTGTGCCCGGGGCAATCGGTAGTAGAGAGAAATTAACTGATGAATCCTGAAAAAAACCGAAAACAACAAGCAGCGCTAGCGGGACTAATTTCGCAATTAGCGTCAGCGTATTAATAGCCCCTGCTGTCTTGGCGCTGAGCAGATTCAATGCCAACGCAAAAAGAATCGTAACCGCCGCAATCGGCACTAACCATTTAGCATCGAGCGCGAATAAATTAACTACCTGCGTTGAGAACGCAATTGCAATTGCTGAGACAGTCGCAGGAAAATGAATAAAAGCTTGTGCCCAACCAGCAATATAGCCCCAAAAACTACCGTATGTGCGTCCGATATAAACTGTTAGTCCACCAGTTTCTGGAAACATAGCAGCTAGTTCCGCACTCGTTAAGCCCGCACAAATCGTTAAAATACCAGCGATGAACCACGAAAATAATGCCATCGAAATTGAGCCTGTAGCTTCCGTAATAGCTGCGGCTTTAAAAAACACCCCTGTACCAATCACAGTGCCCGCAACTGTCGCAATTGCAGGAATTAAACCGATTGTGCGTTGTAATTCCTTTGTTTCATTTTCCATCTGTCCACTCCCTCATAAAAAAGAAAGATTCCTTAACGGCAACCTTCTTCTATATCGCTCGACAATTTTACCATGATTCACTGGCGCTTTCATAAAAAATAAATATTCTTTTTAAAAAATTAATACGGCATGTCGAGTAGATACAAAAACATAAGAAAGCCAGCGTATCAAGCGCTGGCTTTATAGCTATAAGGAAGGAAAATATTTAATCTAAAAATTCAGTAAATGTGTCGATATCATAACGCTCACTGTTAAAGTCGTTCTCGCCGTATGCTGCATCACTCGGAACGCCAAACGATATAGCCATAACGCTAATATAGCGCTCACTATCCTGGCCCAGTAACCGAACCATTTCATCAGGTTTGTATCCCGCCCACGCAACAGCTTCATAGCCGTGTGCACGAATCGTTAGTAATAGGGACATTGCAAGCATTGCGCTGTCGACCGTAGCATCACGTTCTAAGAAGGCACGATCTGCATTTTCGTACAATGGTAAAAATTGATTAAAAATTTCATCAAGATGTTCCTTAGTGATATCACCCCGTTCATAGACAGCCGTCCATAATTGACGGTAGACTTTATGCGCTTCAGTATCACCAAGAATAAATACAGTTACAGGTGCTGAATCAAAATGTCTAAAATTGAACGGCAAGATCGCATCACGTAATTTCTCACGTCTCTCTGCCGTATCGCATACAACATATTTCCACGATTGTAAGTTACATGCAGAAGGTGTGGTTGCTGCTTCTTCAAGCATTGCTGTAATCTCATCGCGTGAGATTACTTGTTCTGAATCGAACGCTCTCACACTGTGACGATTAAGAAAAACATCGGCAAAATTATTGTTTTTGTAATTAACTGTTTCTGGGTTAACAGCCATGACACTTATTCCCCTTCCTGTTAAACAACTTATTCTGCAATCGACTCTTTTAATTGAGCTGCTACTTTCGTAAATTTCTTGAACGCATCGAGACATTGGCCGAAGAAGTTAATCGTACCTTCGTCAACCAAGTCACCGCTTTCATCAAATGCACGATCTTCATAGGATAGTAAGAATTCGTTCCCTGGCAATACTAAAGCGTTCACACCCGGGGAATCGAGAACCTGACGCAAGTGCAATTGACTACGTGAGGAACCCTGTTCTGACTTCGAATCCCCAATTATCATCACTGGTTTTTCAGCGAGCGGATGAACGTTAAATGATAACCATTCGATCAGGGATTTCAACGCAGCAGGTATCGAGAAATTAATTTCTGGTGTCGCAATGATTACGCCATCAGCCGCGTCGATACGCTGAACAATGTCCTGAATAACTGGTGAATCGGTTTGATCGTTTGATTCATTGAACAACGGTACATCCTTAATTTCGACAATATCTAATTCAAAATCATCACTGAAATGACGTTTGACAAATGTTAATAATTTTTCTGTTGCTGAATTCTCCTCAGCACTACCAACGATTCCACAAAATTTCATGCCATCACCGACTCTCTAAATTGATCAATTCGCGCATTTTTTCGATACCTTTACGCGCCACGACATACTCTGAAAATTCGCCAAAGTAACGCTCTAGACGTTCAACCGCCTCTTCATTAATGAGATTTCCCTCATCATCGAGCGCATCCTTTGCGCGGCCAAGTAAGAAACCGGTACCCGAAAGTGTATATGCACCAATTTCAGGTGAAGCAAGAATTTGGTGTAAGAATAACTGTGCGCGTGATGATCCGAGCAAGCCATATGATGCCCCAACAATCATCACAGGTTTGTGCCATAGGGGTTTGATCCCATAAGATAGCCATTCCAGTACATTTTTCAGCGCAGCTGGAATCGAATGATCGTATTCCGGTGTTGCAATAATCACGGCATCACTGTCCTCAATCTGTTCTTTGATTTCAGTAATACGTGCTGGCAATTGATGATCAGCTGGTGCATTGAACATTGGGATATCCTTAATCTCAGCAATCTCAATCGTCGCATTTTCAGCGAAATGTTTTTGCATATACTGCAATAAGATACGATTCAAGGAATAATCCGCGTTCGTCCCTACAATACCAAGAAATTTCAATAGTCTTTACGCCTCCATATCCATTGAAATAGTGAGAAATAGTGATATAGTCAACTGCTGGTCACTATCGACGCAAATGCTACTTCGTTTTCTAAGTCAAACTTATCAATCATCATTATGAATCTATTGACTATATATCACTCTTAGTATACTATATTGAGCATTTATTAACAAGCATTTTCATGGGTTTCGTGAGGAATTTCCCTAAACAATTTTAGAAATAATTTTGTGATAAAAAGGTTAAATTTAGCGTATCCCTGTGAAACAATTAATTTCCTAATGTCTCTTTTCTATATATTTAAAATTACAAGTTAATTTCTCTACAACATTGCTTCATTATAACCATTCATTCATGGCTTCAACGGTTTCTTTTTGAAAATGTACGCGATAGAGGTGACTCATGTGAACGAGTAAATAGTTACCCACTAAGCCAACAAAGAATCCTGAAGCAATACCAGCAATCGTTAATACTGGTAAATAATTGAGGATGTACCACGATTTCGCAATCAACGCTGCAATGAGTAATTGCCCGATATTATGCATAAACCCTCCCACAATTGAGAGACCTATAACACTCACCCATCGTGGCCCAAGCCTTTTAACAACTAGCATCGCTATCAAACTCAACATTGCACCCGTCAGACTATAAATAAAGCTAGAAAAAGTTCCAAACATTAGCGTTACGCCGCCCGTACGCAATAGAACGATCGCAAACGCATCGCGAGCTGGTAGCATAAATAGCGCCAGCACCGTTACTAAATTCGCAATTCCCAGCTTCGCGCCCGGTGCGATTGCAAACGGTGATGGTAAGATCGATTCAATGCCACCGATGACCATTGCTTGAGCCGCGAGCATGGCGGCGTAAATCAATCGATAATGTGTATCATTTCTCATTATTGGTCATTCCTCTGCTTTTGTAATATTTAGTATTTGTTATTATGCCATAAATTTCGTATTTTTGTGCAAATATGAAAGCGTTTCTTGATTTTCTATTCACAAAATGTTATTTTAGCATCATGGATAATAATTTCAGGGAAGGAGACTCATTATGAGTAGAAATATTGTCGTTGTCGGCGCGGGTTTTTCCGGCGTTTCTGCAACTAAGAAACTCGCGAAAAAATTTAAACGCGAAAAAGACACTAAAATTACCCTCATCGATCGTCATTCCTATTTGACGTACATGACGGAGTTACATGAAGTAGCTGGGGGCCGTGTTGAACCTACAGATATCCAGTATGATTTACGCCACCTGTTTGCACGTCAGAAAAATGTTGATTTGGTAACTGATGAAGTGCAGAACATCGACTACGAGCGTCAAGTCGTCAAGGGTGAATATGGGGAATATCCGTATGACTACCTGTTAATCTCAGCTGGTGCGGAACCAAATGACTTCGGAGTGCCTGGTGTAAAGGAATATGGCGCAACGATGTGGTCCATTGAGGAAGCAGAAGTCGTACGTCACCGTATTCTCGAAGCCTTTACGCGCGCAGCACATGAAAATGATAAAGATATGCGCCGTCGCATGTTGAACTTTGTGGTCTGCGGTGCTGGGTTCACTGGGGTTGAATTGATCGGTGAATTAATTGACTGGATGCCGATTCTGGCTAAGCAACACAAAATCGATATCGACGAAGTTTCGCTTAACTTAGTAGAGGCTGGTCCAGTCATTTTGCCACCGATGGTCGAAAAAGACCAGAATCGTGCGCTCAAATTCATCCAAAAGAAAGGCGTTCACGTTTACTTAGGCGATGCTGTTAAGGAAGTCTTTGCAGATCATGTCTTGCTCAGCTCTGGTAAAGAAATTCCAACGTATAACTTGATCTGGACAGCTGGTATTCAGGCCAACACCGGTGTGGACTGGCAAATGGAATCAGCTAGAGCCCATCGTCTCAAAGTCAACAAGTACATGCAGTCATTGGCGCACAAGAATGTCTTCGCATCTGGCGATATCGCCTACTACGAGGAAGAAGACAAAGACGGCAAGCCATATCCACAGATTGTCCAAGCCGCAGAACAGACGGCTGAAACTGCCGCTTTAAATATTTACCATGATGCATCTAATGAAGAAATGGAAGCATATAAAGGTAAATATGATGGTCATATGGTCTCGCTCGGTGGGCATTACGGCGTTGCTCGTATCTTTGATAAGTTATCAATGAGCGGCTTCTTCGCATTAGCAGTTAAGCACTTGATCAATATCATGTTCTTCCTCACGAATGGCAGTCTGTACTACTCTTGGCGTTATATTCTGACTGAATTCTTACACATTCGCCATCACCGGAACTTAATGGGACGTTTCTTCTCCTCTTACGGAAACTTACTATGGTTATTACCACTGCGTATCTACTATGGTGGAATGTGGTTCACTGAAGGGTTGAAGAAATGCTTTGGACTCTTCGGTGGTGAATCATGGTTTGGTTCTAACATCATCTTCCCGTTCGACTGGTTACAAGGTGACGCTGTAGCTGGTGCGAGTGCTAGTGGTGCAGCTGAAGAAACAGCCAAACAGATTTTTGGTTTGAACTACGTAACCGGTGAGGAACCGATGCTCGTCTTCCAAAATATGCCAGGTTGGTTTGAATGGATTATGAAAATCTTGCTACCAAACCAAGAAGTCGCTATGTTTATGCAACGCTTTATGGCAATCTTTGAATTATTTATCGGGTTAATGCTCATTATTGGATTGTTTACATGGATTTTCAGTGGCATTACTATTATCTTAGTATCAATGTTTTGTTTATCCGGTATGTTCGTATGGCCGAATATGTGGTTCATTCCAGCTGCGCTCGCATTAATGGCTGGTGGCGGTCGTGTACTCGGAGTTGATGGTTGGTTATTACCACGCCTCGGTCACGCACTCGACAACTGGTGGTACGGCACACCGCGAAGTATTTATCGTAAGGAATAGTAAGCGAGTCCTTTAGAAAGGTAATCATTCATGCATCCAATCTGGCAATTTGATCCGACAATGGCATCGGAACTGGAGAAAGTCGTCACCATAATGAAAGACGCTGTAAATATTCGCCACCCAGAAATTAAACAGCGCATCCTCGATTATATTGATGCGCCTGGCAAATATTTACGTTCCGGTTCTGTACTACTCTTTGCAAGGTTATACCATCACGGTGAAATCCCATCACAGAAATATACCTTAGCGGCTGCGGTTGAATTGCTACATTTGGCCACTCTACTTCACGATGATGTCATTGATCGCTCTGATACGCGACGTGGCGTTGAAACGTTAAACGTCTCCGCATCGAATCGTATTGCGATCTACGCTGGTGACTACCTATTGACTGCGATCGCACAGCTCGTTCGCGACGCCTATGATCAAGAAGAGCTGGCCGATCGCTACTCTTGGACGATCAATGCACTATTAAATGGGGAAATTAGTCAGTTAGCGAACAGTTTCAACCCTGCATTGACGCTGAATCAGTATTTAAAACAGATACGTCGCAAAACTGCGCTACTCTTCGCTTTAAGTACCTACTCTGGCTACTATCACGAAGGCATCAGCGCGCGAAAAGCTGGCCAAGCATTCGGTGTTGGTGTCAACTTCGGAATGGCTTTTCAGATCATTGACGATCTCATTGATTACCGCGCTGTATCTGGTAACAATGGGAAGCCGATGCATCAAGATATTCAGAATGGATTCTATACTGTGCCTCTGCTCTTTGTTAGAGAAAAGGATACCGAACAATTCAATGAACTCATACGGCTTGACTTCACTGACCCAGCGAATATCGAGCGACTCGATAATGCCATTTTAGCTGCTGATGGGTTTGCGAAGAGTGCTGATCTTGCTAGAGGATTTTTGAACAAAGCACATCAGCAATTAAGACGTCTTCCTGGGCGTCAAGTGGATCATGAAGCTATTGAGGCACTCGGAAATTACTTTGTCGAACAAATAAATAATGTGAATGTGTAGACATGCAAGCGTTTTTAGTATAAAATAATGCTAGCAAATAAAATATTACACAAGGTTTATTAGGAGGATCTTGATTATGTTAAAGAAACGTTTACTTTCATCTGCGTTGTTATTCACGTCATTCATTACCCTCGCTGCATGTGGCAACAATGACGAAGCCGCTGATAACAAAGCTGCTGAACCAGCAACTGAAGAAACTGGTTCAAACGCAGCTGACGCTGAAGCACTCAAAGACGGTGAATACAAGTTGGAAACACCAATGAGTGACAACGGCTGGCGCACTGAAGTTGTCATGACCGTTACTGACGGTAAAGTTGCTGACATCAATGTCGAATCCTACGACAAAGATGACAACAAGAAGAGTGAAGATGAAGAGTACCAGAAGAATATGAAAGCAGAATCCGGTACTTCTTCAAATGAAGCTTATGAACAGTTGACAAAACAGTTCGTTGAAACTGGCGATCCAGACAAGGTCGATGTTGTTTCCGGTGCAACACATACTTCTGAAAGCTTCAAGAAGCAAACCAAAGCATTGCTTGACGCTGCAAAAGCTGGCGACACATCAGTTATCAAATTTGAGGAATAATTCCTAATCCATTGGTTGTTGGGAGGTGGCGAAAACCACCTCCCTTTTTGTTTCATGTGAAAGAATTAGATAGGAAAAGATTATGCATTTAAAAAAACTACGACGCTATTTGCTGTTACTCATACTGCCCTTATTTGTACTCGTCGGCTGTGGTAAAGATACCGACGCCTCCCCAGAAACTACTACCGAACCTGTCAGTGAGGTGCAGGAGATACTCCACACTTCCGTGCAACTCCAAGTTTTTAATCCGGACACGGAAGATATCGTTAGCGAAGCATTTAATCTGATGAAACGCTATGAAGATCAGCTTACAACCGATAAAGAAGGGTCCGATGTTTACCAAATCAATCAGGCCGCAGGTGATCATGCGGTTAGTGTCCATCCAGAAACATTCGAGATCATTAAACGTGGTCTTGAAATCGCTGAAGAGAGCGGTGGCCTATTCGACATCACGATTGGACCTGTGAACGAGCTCTGGCATATCGGTGAGGATGATGCCCGTGTTCCGAGAGAAAAGGAAATCGACCAGGCGCTTCCCCTCGTTAATTACAAAGATGTCGAACTTAATGAAAATGACCACAGTGTATTTCTAAAGAAAGCCGGTATGAAGCTCGAACTCGGTGGGATTTCTAAAGGATATATCGGCAGTAAAGTCATCGACTTCCTAAAAGCGAAAGGTGTTACTAGTGCGATCGCGAATCTCGGAGGCAATGTTGCATTACTCGGTGATAACCCTTCGAATAAAGACGGCTGGGCAGTCGGTATTCAAGATCCTGACAAGCAGCGCAATCAGGTCATCGGTAAAGTGGTGTCCCCCGGCAACCGCGCGGTGGTAACTTCTGGAATTTATGAACGCTATATCGAAAAAGATGGCAAAACCTACCACCACATTCTCGATCCGAACACCGGTTACCCGATCGATAACAACATTACAAGTGTTAGTGTATTCGCCCCAACATCATTTGAGGGGGATGCCTATTCTACCGCCCTCTTTGCGCTCGGTATCGACAAAGGCATCGACTTGATCAACCACAAAGATGGCTACGAAGTGCTCTATATTGATAATCAAAAAAATATTTATCTCTCCGATGGGCTAAAAGATCAACTTGAGATCACCAATGATCAGTATCACGTGGTAGAATCATAACAATAGAAAGGAGTTATGTTGATGGATAATACAACAAATGCGAGTAAATTCCAGATTTTCTTCGATTTTGTCGAATTGCCGACGAGTGCGGTCACATTTATTCCGATGTTCATCGGTTTCTTGTGGACGTATTATCATTACGGCACACTTAATTGGGGCAATGCGTTATTATTTTTTATTCCGGCTATGATTTTCGATATGACGGTCACCGCTATCAATACCGTGATGGATTATAAAAAAGCCATCGATATCGATTTCAAAGAGAAAGATAATCCGATTGGGAAATACCATCTCGACTATCGCAAAATGGTCCTTTTTGTTCGCATTGCGCTTTTAGTAGCGATTGCGTTCTCACTCATTTTAGTGTGGCGCACCGATGCAATGTTACTGTTTATCGGGGGTTTTGCCTTTCTAACCGGTATTTGCTATACGTACGGCCCTGTGCCGATTTCACGCACGCCTTTTGGAGAGATTGCATCCGGTATCGTCCAGGGGATTGGCGTGCTCTTCTTCTCAGTATATGTCACGCGATACGAGTCACTATTATCGAGTACTTGGAACAGTAACGGTATGATGCAGATCCATATTGGCTGGGGTGAAATTTTTCAAATCATCCTCCTCGCCCTACCGATGTTTGCGTTAACGGCCAATATTATGCTAGCAAATAATACCCGTGATTCCGATCAGGATATTGTCAATGAACGTTACACACTCGTGTATTATATCGGACGTCCGAATGCAATATTCCTCTATCAATTGCTGAGCCTGGTACCGTGGATTTCCTGGGCACTCTACATTATCCTCGGTTGGATTCCTTGGTGGAGTGTAATTACTTTTATCTTGATAATCCCACATTTCAAGATGATCAAACGTTACACCCAGGGGACTAAGGCACATCAGCCGGAAGCATTTAATGAATCGGTCAAATCATTTATGCTCTTCGCTATCGGCTATTTGATTACCTTACTGCTTGCTGTGATTTTCTAAGAAAGGATTTTTTACTGTAATGTCTGATGTTAAACACCGACTCAGTGTTTTTTTGGAATTTGTCGAAATTCAAACCAAAATTATTAGTTTTTTCCCGATGTTGCTCGGCTTTTTATGGTCGGCTTACCATTATCACCGCTTCAATTGGTTGAACGCGATTGTTTTCTTTTTAGGTGCGCTGTTCTTCGATATGTGTACAACCGCTATCAATAATACGATGGACTACCTCAAGGCTATTGATACGGATTACCGTGATAATGATAATGTCATCGGACGCGAAGGTTTGGATAAGCGGTACATGATTGGTACGATTTTTACTCTTCTCGGTATTTCGCTCGTTTTCTCGATTACATTAGTCTTTCTAACCGATCCGATGCTTCTGTTTATCGGGGCATTCCTATTTGCGATCGGCATCAGCTATACCTTTGGACCCGTGCCGATTTCGCGTACACCGTTCAGTGAAATTGCTTCGAGTGGTGCGATGGGCTTCGGTATTTTCTATCTAGGTATCTATATGGCAAACTATCCTTACATACTCTCCAGCGACTGGTCGTGGGGCAGTGTAACGGTTAATTTGAATTGGATGGAATTACTTCAGATTATCTTTATGTCCGTTCCGATCGTCACGTTGACTGCGAATATCATGCTTGCCAATAATACACGCGACCTGGACACGGATATCAAAAACAAGCGCTATACCTTGGTGTACTACATTGGTCGCAAAAATGCCGTCCTACTCTATCACACGCTAGGTGTTATCGCTTGGACGACCTGGTTAATTTTCATTATCTTCGGTTTAATTCCATGGTGGGGGCTCTTTGCTTTTATCGGTCTGATTCCATTCATCGCGCTCAGCAAGCGTTATACGCGCTTAGTAGGACGTTCTGAGGCATTTCCGCAGTCATTACTTCAGTTTGGACTGTTTAGCATTCTATATGCACTTACGTTAATTATCAGCCTCCTTGTTGAAGCTTAATACGACATATAAAAAGAGATTGGTTCTATGTACAATACGTGTTCACCAATCTCTTTTCTTATGGTAATGGTAATATCAAATCATCCGACTGGCGTTCACCGGCAATTTCAATTACGAAATGATGTGGTAGGCATACTGCTGTTTGTCCAGGTCTAGAAATCCACCCTGTACGCACGCCGATCTGATCGGGACTATTGTCTTCTTTGATCCGAACCTTCTGATCTTTAACTTCGATGATATTATACTGATTTTTCCCTGGAATGTACTTTTTCTCAACGGATTGTCCCGGAGTTAGCGGATAGCGGTCCACAACCTCGCCATCGATTTTTATTTCAGCCACAGCCTGTCCGCCACCCGTATTCCCATTCAAGTGGTACGCCATAACAACAGCTGGCACAAACGATAAAATAACGACCAACACGATAAAAATAAAATCGAAGGGTCGCATTTTTTTGATGATTGTCTTCATCGACTCACTCCTATGTATTCCGTTACATTCTATCAGATTACGAAAATGCATAACAGCTTTTTTGACTTTCAGGGGGACAAATGGAATAATAATAAACGATTATTGAGGAGGAAGACGATATGATTCTACGCGATGACATTACCAAAGATGGCGAACCTGTATTGCGTGGCAGGGCTGAAAAGGTGTCCTTTCCACTCTCTGAGGAAAATCAACAGCTCGCCCACGATATGATGGAGTATTTAGTGGTGAGCCAGCAGGACGAGCTCGCTGAGAAATATGATATACGACCAGGTGTGGGTTATGCCGCACCCCAGATTGGCCAATCCAAGCAGATGATTGCTGTACTCGTGCCTAATATCGAGAGCGAAGAGGAAGAAATTATTCTCAAAGATGTGCTCGTCAATCCGCGTATCATCAGTCACTCCGTCGAAAAGATATGCTTGCGTGAAGGTGAAGGCTGCCTGTCCGTTGAATCCGATGTTCCAGGTTACGTACCACGTTATGCACGTATCACGGTATCCTATGACGATGTGGAAGGCAATCATTACAAGAAACGTTTCAAAGGCTATCCAGCGATTGTCCTCCAGCATGAAATCGATCATCTACAAGGTACCCTCTACTACGACCACATTAATGCCGATGAGCCGTGGTCATTGCCGGACGATCATACCTTCTTGCTCGGTGACGAATATTAATGATAACTATAGAAAAGCGATCGACTCAGTACCGTAATGGTATCCGAGTAGATCGCTTTTTTGATTGTTTTCATGTAATTTCTCGATAAACGTGCTGCCAAATTGCGGCTGCAATATTGAATTTTGATTGCTTAGCAATAGTTGTCATATCGCTTTCGGACACAATGGTCACAGCATTCTGATCACTGCCGAACCCCACAGAATGATCACTAACATCATTAGCAATGATCATATCGACATCCTTCTTTTGTAATTTTTCTCGCGCGTAATCGAGCACGTGGTCAGTCTCCGCTGCAAAGCCGACAAGGAACGATTGCTGACGGTCGAGTGACTTCAAAATATCGGGATTCTCGACTAATTCCAAATTCATGACTTCATTTTGTCCGTGTTTTTTCTTTATTTTTTGTGTGGCATGGACAGCTGGACGATAATCACTCACAGCTGCTGCCATGACAATCACATCCGCCGAACGATTCATTTCCGTCATTGTCTCCGCTAACTCACGCGCATCACCGACTGGATGATAGTGAATATCAGGTAGCGTCGGCAATTGTTGTGCCACCGGGGTAACCACCGCGTGTACTTCTCGTGCACCTAATAATAGCGCTGTAATTGCAATAGCTAAACCCATTTTCCCTGACGAGCGATTGGTGATAAAGCGCACCGGATCGATTGCTTCCTCTGTGCCACCCATACTGATAGCGACACTTAAATCTCTGAGTGAGACAGTTGCTTCAAGCGATTGAATGGCGGCATAAGCCTCAATCACGTAAGCCAGCGCTTCAGGTGATACCATACGCCCGCGCCCATCATACCCTTCTGCCAAAAAACCGTAGTCCGGTGAAATGATATGATGGCCATCCTCGCGGAGCTGCGCGATGCTTCGTTGCACTGACGCGTTCTGCCACATGTGTCCATTCATCGCTGGTACAATAATAGTCGGTGTGCTAACAGCCAACCATGTACTCAACGCTTGATGATCTGCAATACCGTTTGCGAGTTTTCCGATTGTATTCGCAGTTGCAGGTGCTACCACCACAATATCCGCCCAATCAGCAAAATCAATATGCGGCACAGAAGACATCGTTTCATCGACCGTTGCATCGCGCAACACTTCATGATGTGTTAATACTTCTAACGTCTGCGGCGTCACAAATTGTTCAGCATCCGGTGTCATGGCGACGCGTACCTGTGCCCCCCGTTTGATCAATAAACGAACGAGTAGCGGTATTTTATAGGCCGCGATACCTCCAGTCACCATCAGCAGAATATGTTTATTTTCTAACATAACTGTCACTCCTATAGTGTTTCCCGCGACCACAACTGTTCAGCTGCTACCAATGTATCGTGAATATTCCCTGTTAAGCGTACTGTACGCGCTTTAATTGTTGGTGCGACGCGGTAATGTTTCGCATTCATCATAACATATATCGCATCAGGATTATCTGCTGTCGCTTGCCAGAACGGGTAGCGAATGAATTGTGGTGTCGTATTCCCCACCCCAATTTCTAAATAAAGCACTTTATCGCTGCGATGTATATCGAGAAACTGCTGATACCGCTCGCGCTGCGCTAACCAGTCGTCAGATTCTACCATGCCCCGTCCCCACACGCGTTTATTAATTTCGAGTGGTGCACCGCATACTGGACAGTACGGCACCAATTCATGAGGCACTCGACGATTTTGCTGTTCAGCAGCCATACGATACATTAATGCATCGTCGCGATACGTCGAGCGATGGCAGAATGCACTACACTGCAACAATCGGTATTCCCCCTGATAGTAGAAAACCTGATCCATGGGGTAATCAGCTTGATAAAACCCATTATCCGCATTCGTTGTTATCATATGCCAAGGCTTATGACTGAGTAACTTGCGCAGCGCGATATGTCCCTCACCAGCCGGCTGCTCCAGCGCATTCAAAATGACGAAACGACTCTTAAATGCCCAATATTCTTCCCATGAATCATAAGCATCATCACTTACGAACGCTTGCAGCATATCGAGAAAACCTTTTGCTTCAATAAAGTCTTGAAAATGCGAGGTAAAACGCTCGCCTTGATACGTGAAACCATCTGCTGCAGCCAATCCTGCACCGGTTCCCACAACGATTGCGTCCGCTTCTTCCATCAATTGCTTCAACTGCGTTGCCTCATCCGCATCTGGAGAAGCGAGTGCTTGCCACTGTGTCATTGCTGCGACTTCCTCTCTGTTAAAAATTTACGGTAATAGGTCGCGTCCTCATCTTTAAAGACATTGAAAATTACCCGCAACGAACTTCCTGCCTCATTCAAGTAATTCGTGACTGTTTGAACTGCTAATTCAGCAGCTTCGCGCTGCGGGTAGTGAAATTCGCCTGTTGAAATGCAGCAGAAAGCCAGACTATCCAATTGCATGTCATCCGCTTCTTTCAAGCATGCCAAATAACACTGCTGCAGTAAGTCTCGTCGCATCGGTGTTACTTCACCATCGATATACGGGCCGACTGTATGGAACACATAGTTCGATTTAAGATTGTATCCCGATGTAACCGTCACACGACCGACCGGCGCCTTTGCATAAGGACGATCAGCCATAATCTTAGCAATGGTATTACGTAACTGCATGCCCGCACGTGTATGTATCACATTGTCTATGCAGCGATGGTTGGGAACAAAACACCCCTGTAAGCGTGAGTTCGCTGCGTTCACTATCGCGTCCACCTGGAGCTGCAAGATATTACCCTGCCAGAGATAAATGTGCTCTCGCAATGGTGTGAGGTCCTCTAAAGTAACGGTAGGTTCTTTGGCATTCAACGACTGTAGGTAATTATCCTGATACTTTAAAATTGTTTCTGGCACCTCACCCGCTTTTCGCACATTGAATAAGCCATGTAACAACGATTCAATGGCCGTTTCATCCTGCGGTAACTGCTTTGGGAGTGTTTCAGCATATGCGGGAGATTGTTCGCGGAGCCAGTCATACAGTGTTTGTTGTTCAGCAGACGTTGTCATGGATATCCTCCTTCCTCTTGCCAATATGAAAAAGTACTGCAGTATCAATAACAACTGCAGTACTCATTAAAGCATTTATGCGTATGAACTATTCGTCATCTTCCAATGCGTTATATTCATTCGCATCGACTTCAGCAATACGAATTAACCAATTCTCATCAGCTTTCGCACTGTTCAATAACGTCGGTTCATCTTCAATGTCTTCATGACGTTCAACAATTTTTCCACTAACTGGTGATTGAATCTCCATAACCGTCTTGGAGGCTTCAATATTGGCAATGACGCCACCCTTATCAATGTGGTCTTCCTTTGTTAATTCGACATAACCAACTGTTCCCAAGTCATCCTGTAACTCTGGGGTCATAGCGATCGTGTAGGCGTTGTTCTGTTCGCTAATTAATAAATAATTTCCACGTTTTGCCATAATGACAACTCCTTTTCTGAATTCATTGATTGATGCAGGAGTTATAGTATCGAGTAACCCGCCTAATGTCAACGTGTAGCACGCAACTGAAAAGCATCGCTCAGCGCTTCGAGTACCGCCAGCCGACGCTGATAGCCTGGAATCAATGGCATCAATAGCCATTCATCCGCTTGAATCGTTTCCTGCATCGCCTTAATTTGATTAACAACTTCCGTAATTGTCCCTTGCGCCATCCGTTGCCGGTTACTCTGAACAGTCTCAGTTTCTTTTGCTGCCCACTGATCCTGTTTGGCGGTTTCGATGGATGGGAACCGTTTGAAATAGCTAAACTGTTTGCGTCCCAACAACCAGGAATCAATCGTACGGGTTACATCTGCCACTTCACGATCATCCGTCGATGAGGAAATAAAAATTCCAACCATCGTATGAGGTTCCGAGTTAAACGCTGATGCATCGAAATGATTGTGATAAGTTTCAACTGCCTGTTTACCAACTTCAACCGCATCTGGTCGCGCAAATGGGAAAATCCCGTAGCAGTAACTGAGTCCTAATTTCGCACACTGGCGTGCACTGCCAACAGATGTTGACAATTTCCAAAGCTCCGGCTGATGCGAAATCATCGGATTCACAGCGAGCGGTGTGTCCGCACCTGTTTTTAGATAATCGCGTAAACTACCAATTCGCTGATCGTGCGTCTTCACTGTTACATCGGTTGTTTCCATCGCACGCTTAACCTTTGCTGTCCCTGGATTATTTCCAATGCCGAGATCGATACGCCCTGGAAAAAAGCTCTCGAGTAAGCGAAATTTCTCTGCGACATTGTACGGACTATAGTGTGGCAGCATGACGCCACCACTGCCAACACGAATCGTTGTTGTTTCACTCGCAATGCGCGTCATGATAATTTCAGGATTCGAAGACGCAAACGCTGGCACATTGTGATGTTCAGCGACCCAGAAGCGCTTATACCCCCATTGTTCGGCGTGTTTCGCAGTATCAATCGTATGCGCTAGAGCGTCCTCAGGTGTTTCCCCTTCATCAATCAGCGCGTAATCTAATAAACTCAATGCTGGCATGCTATCGCCTCCTATTGATAATCCTTAAAGTACTGGACATCTGTTTGCTCGGATAAACGGCGGAAGCGATCGCGCGCTTCTTTCGGCAATGATTCACCGATATCCATCATCTCGACGAGGTTATGGAAGGCGCGATCAGGAATAGCCAAATCATCTAAAGACTTCCCACCCAGTGACAAATCAGGAGTCTCTCCAGTCTGCAATTTTGATACAAATTCCGGTTCCGTAATAAAAGCGGTAGACATCCCAACCATATCCGCATGCTGCCGGGCGTCTAATGCCTTATCTGGTGAATTAATCCCGCCTGTTGCGATTGTCACGAGGCGCCCTTCAAAATGGTCATGGACGACTTGATTCATCAGTTGCCCCGCATATTTACCGGCACGTAATTTCTGCGCGTAAATGTTATGTCCCCAGCTCGCAGTGGCGAAGTATTGAATGTCAGCGACTTTTAGCAATTCATCCACATACGCATTGAATTCCTCTGCTGTATAGCCGATCGTACTGCCTCGCGTTTCCTCCGGCGTACCGCGGAAACCGATGATAAATTGTTTTGGATCCGGCGCATACTCGTTAACTACACGCTGTACTTCTGCCATCACTTCGACACCAAAGCGAATACGATTCTCAAAGTTTTGCGCACCATATTGATCTTTGCGGTGATTAGAAAACGGAGAGAAGAATTGCTGTGGCAATAAGCGCTGAGCATTCGAAATTTCAACACCATCAAATCCAGCGAGAATCGCGCGACGTGTCGCTTCCCCGTACTGCTTGATCACGTGTTTAATCTTACGCTCGCTCATTGGAATCACGGTATGTTCAATCGGTGTATGTAATGTCATCTCAGAAGGGCCATAGACAGCACCGTAATCTTTCAGAGCGATACGTGCGAAGCGGCCAGCATGCGCGAGTTGGATGATGGCTTTAGCGCCTTTTGCTTTCATCGCTTGCGCCATCTGCTTTAAACCTTCGATATGCGCATCATCAACAATGCTCGGGCCAAATTCAAATAATTGCCCATAATCCTCAAAGTACGTCCCCGTAGTCATCTGTAGCGGTGCAGAACCTGCTCGGCGTCTCAAATAAGCCGTATCCTCATCGGTCACTTCCCCTTCCGCTGTCGAACTATTTGTTGTTATAGGGTTCAGTGCCCAGCGATTATCGAAGGTTATCCCGTTCGGTAAGGTCACTGGCTCGAATAATGGCGCGTACTTCGCATCCATAGTCATAACGTATTCCTTCTTTCCTCATAAAAACGCTTTTTTTAACGTTATACAGTGTAACATACACATCGAACATTTGGATAAGTCCGTCCTAGCGGTTGACAATTAGCGGTGCGCTCTATAAAATTAAGAGGAATATGGATTTTTGTTTATTAATTAAGAAATCATTTAATAATCCATGCGACCATTATCATTCAGGAGGTTAAGTAATGAAATTTACTGCAACTAAACGTGAAGGTGCAGGAACAAGCGCATCCAAGAAAATTCGTAAAGAAGAACAAGTACCGGGAATTGTTTATTCTCGCGACATTGAACCGATTAAAATTCAAATGCCAGTTGCTGACGTTGAATTATTAGAGCGCGACTACGGTTTGAACTCCGTCTTGGAACTTGACATTGAAGGCGATGAAACACGTACAGTATTCTTGCGTGACATCAGCCGCAGTGCGTTGAAACCGATCATCTATAACATCAGTTTCCAAGCTATCAAGAAAGGTGATAAGCTCGACATCGACGTACCTGTTCAAGTTGTCGATGACGATCAATTAGCTGATGACGACGGGGTTGTTTCTAACTCAATGTGGGAAGTTCGTCTCCGTATCGACCCTGCCAAAGCACCAGAAGCTATCGAAGTTAGCGTTAAGGACTTGCACATTGGTGACAGCATCACTGTCGCTGATTTGGCGTTTGATGGTATCGAAGATGCTGAAATCTTAGATGACCCAGAGGAAACTGTTTTGGCTATTTCTGTTCCGGATGAAGAACCAACGGAAGAAGAAGTTGAAGAAGACCTCGAAGAAGACGAACCAGAAGTTATCAACGAAAAAGGCGAAGACAGCGAAGAAGAATAATCTTCTGTGTCTTTTTGCCTCATTACCAACCACTCACTGTATCGTGAGTGGTTTTTTTTGTGCATACAAAAAGGCACAACTCCACGAATGCAATTGTACCTTTTCACTTATATGCTGTTATTCAATATCTAACGTTTCTTCTTCATAAAGACAGTGCCTGTTGTGGTCAGGAGTAAACCAAGGCCTAAACCAACTGTAGCGAGGCCTGTCTGTGGCAGGGATGAATTTGAGTTAGCAGTTGTTGTTTTATCAGCTAATTTTTCACTTTCTTCTGCGGTTTCAGTCACTGCATATGCGTATGCTACTTTAGTACTTGAATCATGTTGGTTTCCTGGTTGTTCTGACGACATGTTCTCTACTGATATGTCGTGCATATTGCCTTCTGTTTGTTTGGCATTATCAGGTATTTGACTGCCTTCAAGCTCAGTTGACGGTTCTTCATCCTCTGTTATTTCATCTTCTGATGGCATATTCTCGTCATCAGGAGTGCTATTCTCATCGTTTGACGTCTGGTTCTCATTGTCAGCTGTGCTATTTTCGTCTTCTTTGTTATCTGGAATTATTTGTTCAGATTCATTTTCTCCCATAGATTCTATATATTGGCGAGATAATCGATTGACCAATTGAATAAGTTCACGAACATCGGATTCAACCTTTTCTTCTTGTTCTTTACTACCGGATTCCATCGCACCGTAGTCATTCGTCTTACCTTCCGGCTTCTCCCAAGTATCAAAAAATTCTTTAAATACTTGCTTTGATTCTGGATAGTTTTCCTCTAAGAAATTAATTTTATCTATCAATCGGTAGGCTTCTTTTAACCATTCATACCGCGGAGAAGAATCTGGTGCATAGGATGTATCATCATCACTTGGATAGATGAAGAATGGATCACCACTTTCCCAGTACCAGTGATCAACACTCGTTAGTGGATCCTCTACCCAAGCATCGTAAGCCCAACGCATATAGCCGTCGAACCCTAAACTACGCGCATATAGGAGTACCCATGCGGCTTCAATTGGATTACTGCGTGTGAAGGAGTTTGGATATTGACCGACCATTGAGTACATCATAGTGGTCTTGCCTGCTGCCTGACGTTCCGCAATAAAGTCACGCACATCTTCTTTATCAGATAATTCATCTATACTGATCGACACATCATCCAATTCATTCAAGATATCGCGATCTGTCGCACCGTAGTTAATGGCCGCGCTGATTTTAATGATTTTGCCCTCTTTGTTTGGATACATGTTAACGAGATCGATAACGGCACCTAATTCGTTAATTGGACGTTCGTCGAGCGCAATGTACGTCTTGTCGAACCAACCTTTTTCGTCCAAATACGCAACGAAAGCTTCAAGGAATTGCCCCTAAGCATCTTCCCAAGCTGGTGTGCCACTCGTCCATTGCTTAGTGACATTCTTTCCTTCTGCTTCGTCATAGTAGCGCACTTGGTCATTCCAAGGAAGCATGGAGAAAGCTCTGATCTTCTCTGCGACGCCTTCTTCTTCAGCGATCGTTACGTACTTATCAAACTGTGTGAAGGCGAAGCTGAATGTGCCATCTTCGTGTTTCGTCCATTTCACCATTCCAGGGTATTTGTCGTAAGTCTGGTGATTCCATGGGTCATGCGTAACCGTAGTGGTAATCGCATCACCACCTGCACGTTTATACTCTCTCAAGTGTTCACGCAAAATTTCAGTATGTTTTTCTCCAAAGAGTTCATCTTCTGAGATACCGTAGTAACGCGCTGTGGTGTATGGATATTGCCAGAGTTCCACGGTAAAGCGGTAGTCCATTGGTAATTCGAGTGGTATACTCTTCAAAGCTGTATGGTACTTTGATTGGTTTTGCTTTGCCTGAGACCGTGAAATCAACGGCTCCTTGGTATGTGCCAGCTTTGGCATCTTTCGGTACATTGATTTCAAGCCAAACCGGTTGTACAGATTCAGCATCAATCGAAACCGTTTCCTGTCTACTAATAATATCTGGAATATTTTCTTTCGGATATTTTGGAATCGCTCCATGGTTATCACCACGACTAATATGCGCACTCGTTTTCTTCAAGAAATTCACTTTAATATTTTCGCTCGCGATTTTTTCTTCGCCGTCATAGAAATCGGAAGCAATGGCTGTCACTTTTTAAAATCCCTCTTCGCCAGTGACTAAGGCAATCTCATCATTCAATTGATCGCCTTGGAAGCCGACGTCCGTTTCGCCATACTGCGCTTCTTCATCAACGAGTGATTGATAGTCATCCTGTTTATGGTGTAAACCTTCATTAACCACACGAGCAGCAATTCCTTGTTCTGCTAGTTATTCTTTAACGGTCTTCGATCCAGTGGTAGCTGGCGCTTCATTCTTCGTAGCTACCGCTGCGGATAGCTCTTCCGTGAATTCCACCGCAAATGATTCAGTAACTTCGGTTTCTTCAGCGTGCACCTGTGTCGATACGACCACGAGTAAACTCGAAATCGTCAGTGTCGATCCCAACAGCTGTGTGAAATGTCTTTTTTCATCTCCATACCTCATACTTTCTGTTAGCGTTTTCAATATCTAGTATACATAATTTTTCAAAATAAAAAAGACACAAACTCATTTGAGTCTGTGCCTTTTCGTTAATCACTTATGAGGGAAAAGAAATTAGTGTTTCTTCTTCATGAACAGTGCACCACCAGCAGTCATGAGTAAGCCGAGACCGAGACCAGCAGCTGCAAAACCAGTTTGTGGTAATTCTGGTGTTGCGGAAGTTTCCGGTGTCTGAGCTTGATCTGCATCTGTGGCATGGTGTTCAGCCAATACATCTGTTGAAGGTTTCACAGCATCATCCGTTGTTGCTGTGTCTTCTTCATCTATTATCGCTTCAACATCTGTGTCTGTCCATTCAGATTCCGTGCCACCAGTTTTTGGCTTATCACTTGGCATTTGGGATTCTGGATAACCTTCTGGCAATTCTGTTTCGTCGTTTGGAATCTCTTCACGAGGTTCTTCATCTTCCGGACGGTCAACCCATTCACCTTCAGCATCGGTAAAGTCGCCGAGATTTTCTTCGAAGATTTCGTTATCTTCTGGACGTGTGATCCAGTCGTCATTAACGCCTTTTTCAGTCAATTCAATCTGCAAGTTGTCGAGCATGAAGTCTTTGTAGGAACGGAAGTCAGCAATATTACCTGAAGTCCCTTCCATTTCTTCGGAACTTACACCTTTAGCTGTTGACACAATACCGATCCATGTCAAGCCGTTTTCATTTGCGGTAAAGGTAACCTCAAAGTGTCCTGGTTCATCCTTGCCTTCACCCCATGTTTTCTTCATGGGGTGAACTTCCATGTTGTCTGCATTTTCAGTATCGGATGCTTTCTTGCTGTAGTCGTACGGTGCATGACCGATAACGAAAGCATACGCATCATCCGCACCAGCTTCGTAGTCGAAACTAATCGTGTATTCTTTACCTGGTTCGAAGCGGAATGTTTCTGGAACCGTCTGATAAACGAGCGCATCCCTGCCGACTAATCCGTTCGTCTTCACAGACCATTTACCGTCGATAACGTCAGAAATCTTCTTGTCGTTCCAGCCACGTTGCGTGTATGGTTCGTGGAATTCTGCCAAGTGCGTACGGTTATCTTCAACACCTTCAACGTCACCGAGAACGAATGGGAAGATACCCTGTGCCACGTCTTCGAAGTCTTGTGCGAAGATCTGAACATCAGCATCCGTATCGTGTTGGCCATTGAACATCTTCGAGTCATTTTCCATAATGCGGATGTCATCGAAGTAAGTTAAGCCGTCACCAGCTTCACGAGAAAGCGTCACCGTCACATTATCAACATTGTCACCAGTTGTGAAGTAGACATACATGTTCTGGAAATAGCTGGTGTTATCAACCGTTGCGGTAGCTTTATTAGTGTTGTGAGCGTGAGCTTTAATAAAGTTTCGACCAATCGATTGTCCTACTTGGTTAGAAAGAACTTTCTCACCCGTATTAATCGTAATCGTTGCGTTAGCTTTACTGCGGTTATCAACACCTGTGTAGATCGCGTAGGTCGTATGTGGTTTCAAATCTGTTAGTTTCTGAGAAACAGAGACGCGTTCTGTGTTGTCACCCATCGCTAACATCGGGTTGTCACCTTGAGAGTTCACGATGTTGGCTTTTTCAGTTTGACCTTCAATTTCCCAAGCATCCAAATTACGGCTGTTGAATCCCTGGTCGACAATATGCATACCTTCAGACCATACTACTTCTGGGTCTGTAGCAGGTTCACTGTAAACAACGTATGGTGTATCTTTCTCCAAGTTCAACGTCAATGTTGTACCATCAAGGGTAATCTTCTGTTCATTTTGTTTACCTGTATCGGTCAATTCGTAAACGTAAACTTCTTTGTTTGCCCATTCATCTGGCAATGTCCAGACGGTTTCACCATCAGCCAAGTTGAAGTAGTAGTACTTGTCGTTTTCAAGTGCTTCACCACTCGCATCCCATGACCACGGAATCAAGTATGCATCGCCATCCATCACGGTACGGCCATCTAATGTGATCGTACGTTTCTTGAATCCTTCGTTAGATAGATCCATTGATTGACGTGTAATATCCAATACGCGACCATCATCGTCTTTTAATACGATGTGTTTATCTGGTGCGAAGTAATATTCTTCATTATTGTCATTAAATTTCTGTGGTTCGCCTTTTTCCCATTTCACCACTTTGAAGTGCTGGATGAATTTAGTAGGCAAGTTCACTTCGTATAACTTATGGATGTAAGCGGCGTAGTCACTGCGTCCTTGCCAACCTTCGAAGTCCTTCATGTCATAACCACCGAGCAATGGATAGTATGCCGCACCGCCGTATTGTGGGTAGTTGCCGACCCATGAGTCTTTTTCATGGTTACGGATGAAACGCGCAATATCACTATTGACACCCTTGAAAGTATAATCACCGTATGTCAAGTCAGCTGCCCAGTGTTGGAAGGTAGAGTCGTATTCACCTGCATAACCCCATTCAAAAGCTGCACGGTAACCGAGGTCATTTAATTCTTTCGCTAATTGGTGTGTCATCCAAGCATTGTTGTCACCGGATTGACCGTTACCCCAAACGTCAACGTAAACGAAGTCGAGATCATCGCCGACAACTTCATGGAAGTCTTTGAAGCGATCGAAGCGACCGTAAGCGAGGTCGTAACGGGCATT
>JALEMJ010000006.1 GCA_022768285.1 Aerococcus sp. | reverse complement strand
TAGCCAATGAAATCGTACCTAAACGCGCAAAAATTCTGAGCGAGAATGTCGAACGCCTCGGCTTGACACACACGATCGTCACCAACAATGACCCGCAAACACTGAGCGAGGCATTTCCTGCCTTTTTCGACTGTATTGTCGTCGATGCCCCGTGCTCTGGTGAAGGCATGTTCCGCAAAAATCCTAATGCCTTACTGGATTGGTCGTTAGAAACGGTACAATCCTGTGCCGAACGCCAAGCGGATATTCTGGCCGAGGCAGTTAAAATGTTGAAACCAGGCGGACGCTTGATCTATTCCACTTGCACGTTCGCGCCGGAGGAAGACGAGCAGCAGATTGATCACCTGCTGAGTACCACTCCGCTCGTCCTCGATACGATCGATTTACCAGATATTCCACATGATTACGGACGTCCTGACTGGGGAGAACACGATGAACTAGTACGTACCGTCCGTCTCTGGCCACATCATCACCAAGGCGAGGGACACTTCATCGCGAAACTTCACCTTCCCGCAACCGAGGGAGTAGCTAGCACGCCGACTGTTTTTACAGTTAATCCACCAAAATCCAAGGATCGCGCGTTTTTGGATGATGTACTGGGTGATTTAAATCTGTCGTTACCTGAGCACGCGCACATTCACCAACAGAAGCAATATCTTTACTTCATTCCTGATGATTTTGTCGCTATGCCTAAGGGGATTCGTGTGCGACGTCTAGGGCTTGAACTTGGCGAACTCAAGAAAAATCGTTTTGAACCGAGTTTTGCGCTAGCGATGGCGATTCGCGATTTCGCAGCGATAAATACCGTAGCTATCGATGAATCGATGTGGAAACAATATATCCACGGTGACGCACTCAAAGCACCCAAAGCACAACCGAATGGCTGGTGCCTACTCACGCACGATGCTTTTGCTGTAGGGTTTGCTAAGCAGACGAATCAATTGCTCAAGAATTTCTATCCGAAAGGGCTGCGCACGCTGATCCCCTGATAAATGAAAAAGGTGAAGCCATGATTAGCTTCACCTTTTCTATTGTTCTTCTATGATAACAATCGCCGCTGCGTAAGTATCCGTATGCGTCAGACTGACGTGAGTCTGCTGTGTTTCACTGTCGATTAATGATGTAACGATATACGGTGCACCAGATGCCGCATTCAGCACGCTGACATCGGTGAATCCGTGATGTGGAAAAACCCCGGTTTTTAAAGCTTTACCGAGTGCTTCTTTGACCGCCCAGCGCCCCGCGAGATATTCGTACCTGCGCTTATCGCTCACAATCGCATTATAATCTTTTTGTTCAGCCTCGGATAAAATGCGCGAAACGATCGCTGGCTTGCGTGTCACGATATCTTGAATACGCGATATCTCAATGAGATCAACGCCTACTCCCTGAACTGCCATCTGCTATACCTATTTAATCTTAAACGATGCGCTCGCTTTTTTGGCCGGCGCTTGCTGCTTCGATTTTTGCCGTTTCTTCGGTTGATTATTGTGACTCGAGTGGTGTTTGGACGAATGGTTATTGTAATTCTTCGCACGTCCGAATTTACCTTTACGCTGGCCGTTATGATGCGAATTGTGTTTCGGTTTTAACGGATGATCCGGCGAGATTTTGACTTCTTGGCCATAATCTTTAATCAAACTGTGCAACAAGGCGGTAGCAAGTTCTTCATCCGTATAGGCGTTCATCAAAGTATCGATCGCTTGTTCATATTCTGAAACGTTGTCCCATTCCAGTAAACCAGCTACTTCTTGAATGGCCTGAATGACTTGTCCGGAAAGCGATTCATTTTCCGTTGGTGGACGGAGCGGCGTCATCTGTTGCTTAGTGAGATCTTCAATGGTGCGCAAGTAGCCCATTTCTTGACGATCCACAAATGTTAGGGATAAGCCACTGTGTCCCGCGCGTCCAGTACGCCCGATACGGTGGACATAACTCTCAGGATCTTGTGGAATATCGTAGTTGTAAACATGCGTGACACCGCTGATATCGAGTCCGCGTGCCGCAACATCAGTCGCCACTAAGATCGATAATTTTTTCTCTTTAAATTGTGACATTACCGAATTGCGCTGGTACTGATCCATATCGCCATGCAGTCCCATCGCAGAGTAACCGCGCGTGACGAGTCCCTGTGCGATTTCAGCGACACGTCGTTTCGTACGCGCAAAGACGATCGCTAATTGTGGATGATGGACATCGAGAAAGCGCGACAAGGTATCGAATTTTTCCCATTCGCGACAACGCGTGTAATATTGATTGATATTTTCAGCAGTTAAGACCTGCTTTTGAATTTTGACGTGCACCGGATCCGTCATGAACTGCGTCGCTAATTTCTGAATTTCATCCGGGATCGTTGCTGAAAAGAGTAATGTCTGGCGCTTATCCGGTAAAGCTGACATAATCGTGCGAATATCATCAATAAAGCCCATATCCAGCATTTCATCCGCTTCATCTAAAACCAATGTTTCGACGTGGTTCAATTTCAATGCGCCCCGATTAATCAAATCAATCAAGCGTCCCGGAGTACCAACAACGACTTGCGTCTGACTCTGTAATTGGTGGAGCTGCTTACGGATATTGGCACCGCCGTAGACAGTAACAATACGAATATTTTTCAAGTGCCCGAGACGATAGAGTTCTTCGCCATTTTGAATGGCTAATTCACGCGTTGGGGCAATCACTAACGCTTGGGGATAATCATTGTCTGGTGATACTTTTTCGAGTAGTGGCAAACCGAATGCGGCCGTTTTTCCGGTACCGGTCTGTGCTTGGCCAAGAACGTCGCGTCCTTCCAGTCCCGGCTGAATCGTCTGTGCCTGAATCGGGGTAGCTTCCTCAAATCCCATCTCATCGACGGCATCTAATAGTGGTTGTGATAGATTAAAGTCTTTAAACTTCATCCCATGCTCCTCTCTTTTGCGTAGTTATATATAAAAAATCGAACATACGCACGTGTTCGATTCACTGTTATTGCGCTGGCTGATAGTCTGCCTATCAGTATACGCTAAATATTATTTTTTCGCTAAAATACTAAGCTTCCGATGAATGATCTGCTTTGAGCGTGTTCACAACATCGATGAGCTGCATCCCGTGACTCCCTTTGACGAGAATCTGATCGTAAGGAATCACATCCGCTTGTAAGTCTGTAATTAATTGCTGCAGATCGCTCTCATAATAGCGCAGAGCATCAGTCGGATAATTATTATCAATGAGGTACTCTGCAAGGGTACGCATCTCATGACCGAGCAAGTAAACGCCTTGGAAGCGTTCAAAATCGATATGATCACCGAGTTCGCGATGCAGTGCTGGACTAAACTCGCCCAGTTCCAGCATATCCGCGAGCACTAATAGGCGCCGACCATTTGTCGCTTTTTTAGGTAGCGCACCGAACGTATCAATAATCTGACGCATGGCTGAAGGATTCGCATTATACGTATCATTCAAGATTTCACTCTCGTGGATCCCAGCTACCCACTGCATGCGATTAGCCGTCAGCTGGAAGTTCGCTAAATTCTCCGCAATACTTTCAATAGAAACACCGAGTAAATAGGCAACAGCGCAGGCGATCAACGCATTGCGTACGTTATACTTCCCGACGACAGGAAGTGTCAACGTCTCTTCCGGAGAGAGATTCACATTGAAGCGGGTTTCGAATTGATCGTTTTCGATATTCATCGCGTAAATATCTTCGTCCTCATCGAGACCAACGTGGAGTTGTTCAAACGTTGTTTCTTTCTCAGGCATATATTCTGCCAACAGCGGTTCATCGCCCGGATAAATTAATGTTCCTCCATCTTTCAGCCCGTCGACAATTTCGAGCTTAGCTTTGGCGATATTATCACGCGAACCTAAAAACTCAATATGACTCTCACCGATCATGGTGATTGCTGCGATATCAGGCTCAGCAATCTTACTCAAGAGACTGATTTCGTGTGGACCCGACATGCCCATTTCTAATACGAGAACTTCGGTATCGGCAGGTGCTGACAGGATAGTCATCGGTAGTCCAATTTCATTATTATAATTGCCCTCTGTCTTATGGACATTAAACACACCGGATAACGCGGCAGCAGTCATATCCTTGGTAGTCGTCTTACCGGCAGATCCGGTGATCGCTACGACTTTTGCATCCAGCGTTTGAATGTACGCATGGGCGAGGTCCTGCAATGCCGCGAGCGTGTCTTCGACTTGAATCATTGCGACTGAAGGATCGATCGCATCCATGCCATCGAATGAATGACTGAATAATACCGCTTTAGCTCCCTGTGCAATTGCACTTTCGATAAAGTCGTGACCATCGCGTTCTCCCTGCAATGGCACAAAGAGATCCCCGGGTTCAACAGCACGTGAGTCGAACTGTACGCCCGTGACTTCTTCGTGTGCGAGCGTCGATGTATAGTCGATGGCATGCACAGCGCGTGCGATGGTATTGATCCTGAGTGTTATCATGCGTGCTGGCCTCCGTCGAAGCTCAGGGCGTGGTAGGTATTGTAGCGCTCGATTGCCAACTCAATTAATTCATCCAAAATACCGGCGTACGTTTTACCTGTTGCTTCCCAAAGCATTGGGAACATACTGATTGTGGTGAATCCAGGTAAGGTATTCACTTCGTTGATATAGATGGCATTGTTCTTCGTTACAAAGAAGTCGCAACGTGCGAGCCCCGAGCCATCCAAGACACGGTAAGCACGCTCAGCATAATCTTGAAGCTGTGCCACCATATCCTCCGGTAATTCAGCTGGAATTTGTAATTTGACAGAATCATCGACGTATTTCGCATCGTAGTCGTAGAACGCCTGTTCCTTGACTAATTCACCGGGCACAGATACCTGGACATCGTCATTTCCCATTACAGCGAGTTCAATTTCACGTGCGTCAACACCTTGTTCAATCAACAAACGGCGGTCGAACTGGAGCGCTTCTTCAATGCCATCAGCTAATTCATCGCGATTATTAACGACTGAGATACCGACGCTACTCCCCATGTTTGAAGGTTTGACGAACAATGGGTAGACTAATTGGCCTTCAATGCGACTGATCGCCTGCTCACGATCATGCTCCCACTGATAACGCGTAAGCGACACAAAAGGCACCTGTGGAATTTGGGCTTCGCGGAATAAGTACTTGGAGGTAACTTTGTCCATTCCAGCAGCACTCGCTAATACACCACAACCGACGTATGGGACATCCAAGGTCTCAAACAACCCTTGAATCGTTCCATCTTCACCATTCGGGCCATGCAATAGTGGAAAAGCGACCGTACCTTCTGCCAGCACATCGCTCGGTACAACCGCTTCGCCAAATGATGTACCTTCTGATTCCGCACGAAAAGCAGCGTGATCGGCAGCTTCAAGATAGAGGTTCGTATCTTCTGAGAGTGGTGCTTCCAGTACTTCACCGCGGAGCCACTGTCCCTGCTTGGTGATGTAGATCGGCTGTACAACGTATTTATCGTAATTGAGCTTTTTCTGTACCGACATTGCGGTCAACACGGAAATTTCGTGTTCTGGACTTTTGCCACCGTAAATTAAATTGAGTTTCATGCTATCCTCCAAAATCGTCACTTTCGAACTTGGTTTCGACTTGCCATTGCCGTGCGACGGCATCATAGCGTAAATAACCGATCGGCGCATGGTGTACCTCACCCTGTAAAAGGTCATTGGAGCGATCCTCCATGAGATAGATTGGCAGCGTCGTTACCGCCCGATAGTGGACATTCGAAAAGTCTATAATAATCCCTTCACTAAGCAAGGGACGCAACCGATCCATTACCTCGCGACCAGGCGACGTGATTTCAGGTTTTCGCGCGCGACTACCGAGCAAATTCAAGTAGCGCGAGAACCCCTCCGTCCCCAAATCAGCAACCAACTCAGAAAGCCGTGTCGCGAATTGGTTAAAAAATTCCGAAATTCGCCGGTAATACACTCTGAGCGTATCCGCCGATTGTGGGAGGTAAACGTAATCATTGCGTAATTTATAAAAGAAAGGTGAATGCCAACTGCGTGTCATGTGGCGAAGATACAATAACTCCGCAATCTCGCCGGGCGTCAGTTGATGCAGGAGATCCTCTGAGACATAATCTACCCACTTTACCGGTTGTTCCGGATGAGCTAATTGCCATTGGAAAAACGACGCTACAGCCGCGTCACCACGAATCGTAAAAAAACGTGTATACTCATCGTATTCAGCCTCAGGGACATTCCCGGATAATACCAGGATATTGTGTATCGGCCGCTGCATCGCTTGTTGAAAGCTTGCTGACGTGAATCCACGCAAGTCAACTTGATTCGTCGAAAAGTCCGTAAATACGTATAACTCATTTCGGTTCAATCGGTACACCTCACTTTCTGTTTTCACCCTATCATAACAGATAATTTAGTGCTTTTTTCAAAGAATTTTTTAAGAAGTGGTATGATAGCTGTTACCACGCAGCAAAGGAGTCAATGAATGCAACTATACGGTTTACCTTTTCAACAAACAGAGCATACACATCTCAGCAAGCAAAACATTAAAGGCGCGTACACAGTATCAGAATTGCCGATTGCGTACCACAATTTACTGAATCAATCCCACAATGGTGGCTACACCTCACCGAGCATGGTACTTACGAAACAGCCGACAAAAGACAGCCTCAATGGCCTGTACGTCCCATACATCGCTGGTTTATACACCCAGTCGTCCCACGAGCCTTATCTGGTTCCAAATCTGCTCGACCAGTCAGCCTTTCATTTCCACCATGCGGTCAACGCCGATGAGATCATTTTCTATGAAGATCACGATCGTGTATTGACGTTGAACTACAACCAGGCACCGCTATCGAATCAACCAGCCGTCGATTACTATGAGTTCTCAACCGGCCGCCATTTCCGAGTAGCTGAGTCTTTCGCTGCGTTTCTCGCGCTATTTGAGGAACGTTACGAGCGCCTCCCCTATCCGTCGCTCGATTCCTATCATCGTGCGAACGCCGCTTTCATGCACTGTCAATCGAAACAAGAATATGAACGCTTATTCGAACACTACGCGCACAGCCACCTCAGCAGTGACTGGTTAGCGAAATGGCAATATAGCTACAAAAAAGCACCGATGCATGCGTCATAGTGACGCGCTCGGTGCTTTGTTTTAGGTTAAGCTCCTTCAAAGCCTTTAATGACATCTGGACTGGCTTTCGCATACGGCATTGTTTTGACGAGCTTGGCCTGTACGATATAACGCAGTGACCCATCCCAGTTACACGTCATTAACGTGACGATCGCTTTATCATCGGGTGATGTCAAATTCATATCGACCAGATCGACGCGTGTTGGTTCCACCATGTCGGCAAAATACGTGTCGTATTCGTAAACTTGGTCTAAGTCGGTTAAGTAGATCTTGTCACCAGGTTTCGTGTTATTGATCATATCTGTCAACAACAGATGCGGTCCGACAATCGACATGTTGTGCGAGGCGAGCGGGTAGTTACCTTTACCCATCTGTTGCTCAGGATAGAACGTCCCTGCCCCCGAGAGTAAGGCACTCTGACTAAGACCAGCAATCACTGATACCGAAGCTCTCTGCTCCGGCATGTAGAGGGCACCCAGCAGATTGAGCTTATCTTTGCCTTCTTTGATGCGCTTGCGCGATTCAGCAACTTCCTCAGGCGTCGCTGTCTTCACATCGTTTTGGGCAAAGGTCTGACCCGTTGCAGCCTCAGTGTTAGACGCAATTTGTTCACTCGTGTAGCCATCGATCGAGGCATCGCGCTGATTCAACCAGACGCGCACACCCGGGGTAAAGTTGTAAATCACCATGGCGAGTCCAACCACTAGCATGATTACCCCCAACCAGTTATACCAGCGCCATTTTTTCATCGCAGGTCCCCCTCGTCCTTAATCATGTCTAGTATAAAAAATTTTCAGTGATGCGTCAATCTCACGCCGTGTGCCTAAACTTCTTCTTTCTTTTCGTGATCATCTTTTTCGGTCAGGACACCATCTTTCATTTCGAAGACACGATCACAGTAGTCACAACCAAGCGGATATCGTGGGTCACCATGATGATTGCCTTGTTTTTACTTTTCGCTTCTTGCGCTAAAATCTTCACCACTTCAAATGCACGATCGGTATCGAGGCTGGCGGTCGGTTCATCCGCTAAAATAATCGCTGGGTCATGATACAACGCGCGCGCAATCGCCACGCGCTGGCGTTCCCCACCGGAGAGATCTTCTGGATATTTCTTCTTCAAGTGGTCGATCTCCAATTCTTCGAACAATTCATTATCGTGTTCGTATTTCTTATCGACCTTATCGACTAAAACTAGCTGCTTCTCGACAGTGAGAAATGGAATAAGGTTAGAGGCCTGCAGAATAAAGCCGATTTCCTTGAAACGAATTTTGGTACGCTCTTTATTGTTTTTTTCATTGAAACTGTGATCGTTGATGCGCACTTCACCCTCAGATGAAGACTGCAGACCGCCCGCAATCGTGAGGAAGGTACTTTTGCCAGAACCGGATGGCCCGATAATTGCCACAAACTCGCCCGCTTCAACGCTCAGATTGGTTTCTTTTAGCGCTTGAATGGTGGTATCACCATCCTTATATGATTTTTTGACATTTTTAAATTCAATCGCAGTCATAATTTCCTCCTATCCTATCGCATCGAGCGGGTCAACCTTGACAACGGCACGAACGGAGAATAATGCCCCGATAATTGCGAAAATAATCATAATGACACTCACAGCCAGTGCGAACCATAGATTCAAGTAGAACGGTACCGCTGCTGGTAGAATAAGTGCCGTTCCCAGCGTCAGCACCAATCCGAGCACAACACCGACAACAACGAGAATAAATGTCTGTGCCACGACAGATTTAGAGATGTACCACGTGGAGATTCCCTGTGCCTTCATCACACCGAAAATATCCATCTTCTGAATCGTCAGTACATAAATGAAAATACTAATCACAATTGCCACGATAACTACTAAAAAGCCAATCATGAACCCGAACGTCATATTCTGTGCACTGTATCCCGGCAATGACTGGATGAAGTCACTAATCGGGACGGTGTCCACATCATCGCCTGTTCCTTTCACACTACCTCTCACGACAACCGCGCTGATCGGGCCGTTTTCACTGTCATCCTTATGTTCAAAACGGATCTGCTGATACGTCGGAATGGAAATATAAGCAACCGGTGCCACGCTAAACTTGGCGTTATCAGTAAAACCGACAATCTCTAACTCAACAGCCGTGTTAGACATCTTCAAATGATCACCGATCTCAAACCCGTGCTCAGCGCGCATCGATTCATCGACGACCGCCTGATTGTCACCATCGAACATCTTTCCTTCCACGATATTCGGCGCAATGAAACTATCCTTATCGATACCAAAGAGGTTGCCATCGATGTTTTCATCGTTTTCAGCATCTTCCGTCCCGTCCTTCGGTGCGAAAACTGCTTGTGTCTGTCCGAGTGCTGCCTTGTCGTCGGCCTCGACGTCATCGAAATCTTTTAATTGAAGAACGGATAGCCGAATATTATCGTTGACGCCATCTGCTAAAATAATATTATCGGCATCCCATTTATCAACAGCGGTGCGGTTCTCCTGTGCAAGTCCGTCCGCTAAACCGACAAGAAAAAATACTAAGTATGAAATTAAAAACATCAAACCCACAACTAAAAAATAGCGGAGCTTTGAATGTTTGATCTCATTCCACGCTAGAAACATTGCGCATTGCCTCCTCATTTTCTCCTACACTAATACCAAAAAAGCCAGCCCACTATGAGGCTGACTTTTGAAATCAATTCGAACAGTCGATAACAGACTATTCGTCGTCTTTTTCGCTTGCAAACCCGTATTTCTTGTTGAAACGATCAACCACACCATCGGCCTGCGTGAATTTCTGACGGCCGGTATAGAATGGGTGCGAATCAGAAGAAATTTCGACACGAAGTAATGGGTATTCGTTACCGTCTTCCCATTCAACCGTTTCATCGGAAGTCTTTGTAGAACCTGACAAGAATTTGTATCCCGTCGACGTGTCCATAAATACTACCTTGTGATAATCTGGATGAATTCCCTGTTTCACTATTATTCTCTCCTTTGCGCCCTGAACATCTCTCAGTCCAGAGATTATTTGTACATAACAGAAAGATATTAACATGATATGTGATGAAACACAACTCTAATTTTCTTAAGATTTTCTTTTCTCGACAAAAAACTATACCTCATCGTTTCAAAACGTGGTATCTTAGACGTTGATTATTTTTTGCAGAGAGACATAGTAAAGGGGTATGACAATGAAGCGTGGATTTGATACAGAAAAGTACCTGAAGAAACAATCGGAACATATCTTAGAGCGCGTCGAAGGTAAAGATAAGCTCTACCTCGAGTTCGGCGGTAAATTGGTCGGTGATAAGCATGCCAAGCGCGTCCTCCCAGGGTTCGATGAGAATGCCAAGATGAAGTTGCTGCAAACCATCAAGGATAAAGTCGAAATTATTATCTGCGTCTACGCCGGCGATATCGAAAATAATAAGATCCGCGGAGACTATGGTACAACCTATAACGAAGAAGTGCTGCGCCTCATCGATGAATATCGCGCGTACGGTATCCCGGTAAACAGTGTAGTAGTCACCCGCTACAACGGTCAAGCCAACGCGAAAGCATTTATGCGTAACCTTACCAATCGCGGCATCAAGGTCTATCACCACGAAGCCATCGAAGGTTACCCGACCGATCTCGATCGTATCTTCGGCCCGGAAGGTTTCCAGAAGAATGCCTATATCGAGACCACACGTCCCGTTGTCGTCGTATCCGCACCGGGTGCGAACAGCGGTAAGCTCTCTACCTGCCTCAGCCAGATGTACCACGATCACCAGCGCGGGTTGAACTCGAGTTACGCGAAATTTGAAACCTTTCCGGTATGGAACTTACCACTCAAACACCCCGTCAATATTGCCTATGAAGCTGCCACTGTCGATATCAACGATACCAATATGATCGACAGTTACCACTACGAACAGTACGGCGAAGTCGCTGTCAACTATAATCGCGACATCAACCTCTTCCCAATTATCCGCCGTATTCTAGAAAATATTACTTCCGATGACGAAATCTATCACTCCCCGACAGACATGGGGGTTAACTGCGTGGCTGACGGTATTATCGACGACGAGGTCTGCCGTGAAGCTGCCAACCAAGAAATTATCCGCCGCTTCTTCTCCGTTGAAAACGATTATAAGAAAGGCCTGTTATCCGAAGATGTTCGCCGCCACATGCGTATTATCTTGGAAGAAAGCGGCCTGCAGGAAACCGATCGTCGTGTCGTCCAACCCGCACGCGACTACGCGCAAGCAGTCGCTGAGCGGTTCAACAGTGATTCGCCAGCTGCCGTTATGGCGCTAGAACTGCCGGACGGACGTATTGTTACAGGACGCACGAGTGATGTCATGGATGCTTCTGGGGCAGTCATCATGAACAGCCTCAAGGTGCTCGCTGGTATTAATGACGAAATTGATTTGTTAGCGCCGATGGTATTGAGCACAATTCAATCGCTCAAACAAAACGGCCTCAAGGATCACAACGTCACTCTGACCGCGCACGAACTATTAATTGCGCTCGCTATCAGTGCCTTTACCAATCCAACCGCCAAACTCGCTTACGATCAGTTAATCAATCTGGAAAACACGCAGGCGCACGCCACATTCATCCCGACACAAGATAATGTCAAAACACTCAAGGACCTCGGCATCAATATCACCAATGATCCGGTCTACAGTGGCGAAACATTATATTACTAATTACATTCGAAGCAGTCATGAGTGGCTGCTTTTTTGATGCCTATTTTGCGATGTTGTGCGCGCACGTTATAATATAGAGGAGTAATTATAGGAGGTCATTTTATGGCACAAGTCGAAAGTTTCACCCTCAATCACGATGCAGTTAAGGCACCGTACGTCCGCGTCGCTGCTAAGGATGTCGGACCGAAAGGGGATAAAATCACTAAATTTGATATCCGTCTCTGCCAGCCGAATCAGGAAGCGATCCCGACCGACGCCCTGCACACGCTGGAACACATGGGTGCTGCATACATCAGAGATTATCTCGATAATGTGATCGATCTCTCACCGATGGGCTGCCGCACCGGGTTCTACGTGAGCGTATGGGGCGAGGATGTCGATACCGCGCAGATGGCGATTGTCTACTCTAAAGTTCTTAACGATATCATCAACAGCTCTTGGGATGACGTTCAGGGCACCGACCGTCAATCCTGCGGCAACTACCGCGACCACTCGCTCGAAGGCGCACAGGAATGGGCCCAAAAGATTTTAGATCGTGGCTTCAGTTCTGACCCCTTCGAACGCAAACTCGTCACCGTTGATTTCGATCGTTAGTTAGACTAATCCCAGCTACAAGTAAACAATAAATACTTTCCATTCAAAAAATCCTCTGGCACCCGCAATGTCTCGCATGGTGTGCTAGAGGATTTTCGTGTGTATAGCGCTATTTTAAGGCTTAGCGACGTTTCTTGAAGGCAAAAGTAGAGCCAACACTGATCAACGCTAAGCTCAAACCTAAACCTACTGTGGCACCCGCAGTTTGTGGTAATTCAGTCGTTGTCACTGCTTTAGCTTTCGGTTCATTTGAGGTCATCGTTGCTGCTTTAACCTGTGCAAAAGCTACCGCGTGTCCACCAGGCAAGCGCTGGCTATCCAAACGTGCTGTCGTACCTTGTGATGTCCCCGCTGGCAACACTGCACCAGTATTGCCTTGGTTTACTGTATCATCCTGTACCGAATCAGTAGATAGTTGTCCTCTGTGTCCCGCTACATCTTTATCGGTATCGAGAGGATCAGTGTCCGTATCAAGATCATCGGTCGCTTCATTATCATCGCCATCTGGTGTCGCCGCTTCATCATCTTCATCGTCAGGCGCTTCCACATCTTCTTCCGGTGCTGGTGTCTCTGACTCATCATTTTCAGTGTCGGAATCATCAGATGCATTCTCATCTGTGTCTGTATCATCCGATTCGTCATCCTGGGTATCATCATTCGCATTCTCGTCTGTCGGTGGTGTGACTACACTGTCGCCACCCTCTGTTTCATCCTCATGTGAATTATCTTCAGCATGCGTGTTGTGGTACGGTGTCGTGATTTCGATAGTTCGCAAATCGAGGTTGAAGTCGTTCTCGTTATTGCCGGAGTGTTCGAAGAGGATCCCGTACTTACCTTCACTGATCGGGGCAATACTATTATAAGCGTATTTACCGCCTTGGATCTTTTGGTGCATGACCCAATTAAATGTACCATCAGCATTCACTTCAACCAGGTGAATCGTTCCGTTCGTCCGACCCGGACCACTCGCATTGGCGATGATGAGGTATTCTTTGCCGTCAATCATCGTCTGCAGGGCATCGAGCTGGACGTAGACTTCTGGGATGTCATCGAGCGTTTCGATCGTATCCTCCCAAGTTTCTCCGCCATCTTTGCTGGTGGCCATGGCGACATGTCCGGTGCGATTACGCATAAACATTTTGAGATCGCCGTTATTTAATTGCACAACGGTCGCTTCGGAGTTTTCAGATGCTTTGTTGTCCATCGTCTCAGCCGAAAGCACCGTGCCGTTTGCTAAGATACGGCCATCGTTCGCTGCTTCGCCGCGATGCCACGTTTCACCGTGATCATCTGAATAAATCACTAACGATGATTGCGAACCATTGAGATGATCTTTCGCGGTACGGTTGGTTGTATACATCGGTACAATTAAGCGTCCTTTGTGTGCACCGGTGTGAAGAACGGTGCTCGCACCTGGACCGACCCCAAAGAATTTCATCCAGTCTTCACGGATCTGTGGCGTAATATCGCGCGGCCCAGACCATGTCTTCCCGTCATCATCACTGTAGGAAAGCCAGATATAGTTGATCGGTGCAATCTGAAATGGGCTCTTCGTATTCGTACGGAAATAAATGTTCCCGATCTTTTCATCGTTTTGGTAGAGATCCCCGAGTGTGTGCGCCGGCGCTTCGGCTTCAGTGATCACGCGATAATCCGTCATTTCACCAGCCGGCGTGTAAACAACACCTTTTTCTCTGACAGTATACGGTACTTTTTCACCCGTTTTATAGAGGTTGAGGTAGGATTCCCCGTCAACTTCCGTATAGGCCGCCGTACCCGGATCGATATCCCAGATTCCCTGGATCTCTGGCATCATGTCGTAGAGGGCAAAAATACGCTTTGTTTCCGGATCTTGAATCAATGCAGAGTCGATATTGTAGGCACTGTCTGTGATACCCTTGTGTGCGGAATCTGGATTAGTCGGCAAGTCAATAATAGCCTGTGGATCCTCCCATGTTTTGCCACCGTCTTCACTGCGGCGTGCGACAATATTGATGTCACCCCAATCGGCCGAGTGATTCACACGTTGGTCACCACTCGCAATTAACGTGCCATCGACTGTCTGAATCATCGCTGGAATGCGGTAACCGAAGACGCCTTCGCTGTTTTTCTGTTGGCTCTTGCCCGCCTCGAACACGCGTGTGCCGAGACTGACATTCATCGCATACGTTGCTTCGTCATCAGCGGGTGTGGTGGGCACATCCGCATCTGTTTCAGCTGCTGGTATCGGTTGAACAGATGCTTCATCCCCTGCAGTCCATGGCACAGCCGTGCTATCTACAGTATCACTTGCGTCTTCACTCGCCACAACTGTCACTGGTGTTGTCGTTTTGGTCAGTTCAGCGGCTTGAACATGACTGAACGCTTCACTCAATGAGAACGTGCTCAGTGCTGTTGCTGAAAGCATCCCAAAAGTTGTCAATTTACACCGATTTGTCATCATAACCACTCCTTACTATTTTGTAACGGTTACATTTTATCAAAAATAATAAGCGTTTCCATAACAAAATACAAAAAAGGCACAAACACTGTGCCTTTTCGCTAAGTATTAAAAGAATTTCTTGCCGAAAATCTTGCTCATTTCATCGCGCGCGTTGTCCGCTTCCTCCTGCGCAACTTGGCGCATGGCAGCTTTCTGCTGTTCCGTCAATGTATCATCGGATGCGGATGTTTCAGAATCGTCGGTGCTTTCGGGCGCTGGATACTTCTTGGCGTTCTTTTTGAGTTTCTTCTCGATGATGGTTTCAATATCCATCCCGAGATTATCCGCCATCATGAATGTATAGATCAATACATCCGCGATCTCTTCTTCGAGATGTTCACGGTCGCGATTGCCCTCTTCCGGTGTCTTCCACTGGTAGATTTCCAATAGTTCTGCCGCTTCGAGTGAGATGGAGAGTGCGAGATCTTTCTCATTATGGCTCGGTCGCCAATTTCTGGCATCTCGAAACACATTGATGTCAGCCATTACGGATTCTAAGCTCATTTTTCTGCCTCCGTTTGAATGTCTTTGAATTGCACATCGATAATATCTGGTACGTCCTTCGGATTGAGGACGACTGCCTTGCCGAGTTCCCCAGCACTGAACGCAATCTGTTCGTATGAAAGCATCGAGCTGTCCATCACGGTCGGGAAAGTCTTCTTCATCCCGATCGGTGAGCAGCCCCCGTGCACATAGCCGGTCAGCGGTTCGAGATCGCGCTGCTTCAACATATGGATATTCTTTTCATCGACGGTAGCGGCAGCTTTTTTGAGATCGAGTTCGTGGTCACGATCCACCACAAAGACATAATGATCGCTCGATTTACCGACCGTCACCAGTGTCTTATACTGCGGCATGTGCTGACCTGACGCTTCCAAGTCTTTCCATAAATACGGCATGTAATCGATATTGTGTTGATCTAACAAGCGCATGACATTCGTCTTTTTCGCTTTTTTGCTCACGAACGTTCATATCCTTTCTCCACGTGAGATATTGGTTAGTCGTCTTTCCTTGCATTAGCCAAAAATGCGGTCACATGCTGTACGAGCTGCTCATTGGTTTTGACACGACGTAGTTCGCGCAGAATAGTTTCCGTATTTTCAACCGTATCATCCGTCATCGCTTTGCGCATCTCCCAGACAACGTTCATGACATCATCATCCAGCAATAAATCATCACGGCGCGTGCCGGAGCGTTTCACATCAACAGCCGGGAAGGTGCGACGTTCTGCGAGTTCACGGTTGAGGATCAATTCCATATTACCGGTACCCTTGAATTCTTCATAGATGACGTCATCCATACGCGAGCCTGTTTCAATCAGCGCGGTCGCTAATACGGTTAAACTGCCGCCGTTTTCAATATTACGTGCGGAGCCGAAAAAGCGTTTCGGTCCGTAAAAACATGCGGGGTCCAACCCACCGGATAGTGTACGTCCAGAAGGCGGCACCACTAGGTTATAAGCGCGCGTCAGACGGGTAATGGAATCCATTAATAGAATCACGTCTTCCCCATCTTCAACGAGGCGACGGGCGCGATCCATGACTAATTCGGAAATCTTCACGTGATGTTCCGGTTTCTTGTCAAAGGTCGAGGAGATGACTTCAGCTTTCACACTGCGCGAAATATCGGTCACTTCTTCCGGACGCTCATCGATCAACAGAATAATTAACTTGGCTTCCGGATAATTAGCTGCGATGCCGTTCGCAATCGCTTTGATAAGGGTGGTCTTCCCGGCTTTCGGCGGGGCCGCGATTAGCCCACGCTGCCCGAAACCGATCGGCGCCATCAAATCGATCAAGCGCGTCGATAAGTTGCCTGTATGATTAGCTAACGTTACCTGACGATCCGGATAGATCGGTGTTAACTGCGAAAAGTTCGGCCGATTCGTAATATGTTCTGGTTCATGGCCATTCACGGATGCGACCTGCATAAGTCCGCGGTTGCGTTCATTGTTACGCGGTGGCCGCGCTAAACCTGTCACTAAGTCACCACTGCGCAAGTTGAAACGACGGATCTGTGAGCTCGAGATATAAATATCCTCACTGCTCGGCTGGTACCCGTGCGTCCGCAAGAAACTGAAGTCCGGCCCGGTAATATCCAAAATCCCAGTCACCTGATCATAACTGGCATCATTTTCGGGATCTGTTTGTTCATTGGTTGCCTGTGTTTCGCGTTTAGACGAGCGGTGCTGTGGCGTATTGTGTCGTTTACTGTGTGACGTTTCCTGCGCTTCGCCATTATACGCGCGTTCCTGTGCATTGTAGAGGGCGACGACGAGGTCTTTTTTCGCTAATTTACTGTAATAAGGGATTTTGTATTTTTTCGCATAGACGATCAATTCCACCATACGCAATTGTTTAAACTCCTCAAGCGTTAGGCGTTCGTCCGTATCCACCGTAAACTGATTTCTATCTGTCATTCATTCACACTTTCTAATCATCGACGAGTTCGATATCAGCGCCGAGTTGTTGTAATTTACCTTGGATATCATCGTAGCCGCGCAGAATGTGGCTACCTTCTTCGACCACTGTTTCTCCGTCCGCAATCAGACCAGCGACGATCAGTGCTGCTCCAGCACGCAGATCCGAAGCTGCGACGTTGGCGCCATGCAGTTGAACCGGCCCTTTAATTTCAATGGTGTCATTGTCTACCGAAATATCGCCATTCATTTTGCGCAACTCATCGACGTGACCGATACGTTTTGGATGGATGGTATCACGCACAACGGCACGTCCCTCTGATACTAAGAGTAGTGGCGTTAACAGTTGCTGTAGGTCTGTCGCAAAGCCAGGATAAGGCATCGTTTTGATATTAACATTATGCAGGGGTGCTTGGGATGGATGAACGGTAATTTTATCGGGATAAACATCCATTTCGACACCCATTTCACCCATTTTGGAAAGTAGGCTATCGATGTGTTCAGGAATCACGTTATTCAGTGTGACGCCCTCACCTATCGCTGCTGCTACAGAAAGAAACGTTCCCGCTTCAATACGATCTGGGATGATTTGATGGGTGACGCCATGTAATTCCTTCACGCCTTTAATCCGAATCGTTGACGTGCCAACGCCGTGTATTTTTGCACCCATTTTATTCAATAACGTCGCCGCATCGACAATTTCTGGTTCACGTGCGGCATTATCGATGATTGTTTCACCCTCTGCACACACCGCGGCCAACATCACATTGATCGTTGCCCCGACACTAACTAAGTCCATGTAGATATCTGCCCCATGCAGTCCATCTGGCGCATTGAACGACACGCCCTCGCTCGTATGATCCACATCAGCGCCGAGTGCCTTGAAGCCTTTAATATGCAAATCAATCGGTCGAGGGCCTATCGCATCGCCTCCTGGCAGTCCGACAACACCTTCGCCGTATTTCCCAAGCAACGCCCCCATAAAATAATATGACGCACGTAAACTTTGAATTTTTCCACCACGCATCGGTACATTATGCATATGCCCCGGATCGATGGTCATCGTATGATTCTCAAACGTACACTCAACCCCGAATTCCCTAAGAATATCAATCAATGAATGGACATCTGAAATATTAGGCACACCCTCCAATACTGTCGGCGAGTCCGCCAGAATTGCAGCCGGAATTAACGCTAAAGTGCTGTTCTTCGCACCACTGATAGTCACCTCACCACGTAGAGGTTTTCCGCCATGAATAATATATTTTTGCATAATGGTTGCTGGTCACTCTCTCTTAATGTTGTTTTGATGGAAATAGCGATGATTTTAGAAAATAATCTTCGGCCATATGAGTTAATATTAATGTACGACGTTGCGCTATCCGTCGCAATATACATAAAATAATATCACAATTACGCACAAAATAAGCGGTACATCATACTATCTTGTAACTCTATCACAATATCCTAAAAAAGTATACACAAAAAATGGACGATATCCGAACATATCGCCCATTGTATTAATAAATATTTTAAAATTATTTTCCTTCAGAGAGTGATCCCAATAACCAAGTCTTGAACGCTTCGCGGTCGATCGTAGTTGGTACAGTCACATTGGTTTCGCGCCCGGTCATCCCTTTGAGGTCAACGACGGTCTCACCGTATGTGTATTTTCCATCGAGATCGACAACCACATTGCATTTCGTAGTTTCAAACCATTCCGGGTGGCAGAGGTAAGCCAGTGCGGTTGGATCGTACATCTCCCACTGTTCGTCAGCAGTATTGCCGCGGTAAACTTGAAGCATGTTGTACATCGCTTCGGTCCCGATGCTGTTGTCTTTCACTTCACGGACATCGTCGATATACAAGGTCGCTTGCGTACCGATCTCCAAGCCGACCATGCTGACAGGTAGACCACTGTTGAAGATAATCTGCGCAGCTTCCGGGTCGCTACCAATGTTAAATTCGGTCATGACATCGATGTTCCCGCGCGTAAACGCACCACCCATAACGATGATTTCTTCAATATGTTCTTTCACTTCTGGGAAAGTTTTCAGCAATAAGGCCACATTCGTGTACGGACCGACTGCCAAAATAGTGATTTTCTCATCGCTTTCGAGCAGCGTCCGGCGCATGGCGAGAACAGCTGGTTCGTCGAGCAGTAATTCCGTCTTCGGCTCTGGGAAGTCGTAACCGTCCATCCCGCTATCACCGTGGACGTCCGCCGCATCGATGACATTGCGGAGTAGAGGTTCGCTCGTCCCTTTAGCGACCGGAATATTTGTGTCGTAGAGAGCTTGGAGTCGAAGAATGTTGTTAGTGGTTTTTTCGATACCAACATTCCCACCGACACTCGTGAAGAGGCGAATATCTAAATCCGGATTTTGCAATGCCACGGAAATCGCGATCGCATCATCAATTCCTGGGTCTGTATCAAAAATAATTGGTCGTTTAGCCATGATCTTGCTCCTATTTCTGTAATGCGCGGTTAATCGTTTCTAAGAAGTGTTTGTTGTATGCTTCCGGATCAACGTGCAATGCGACACGTACGTTTTCTTCTTTGCCTTCAGCGAGTGCTGGCAAGTTTTGAACGATGCGGCCGTATTGTTCGTCATCCGTCAACGCACGCAAGCGGAACGTGTCGCCTTTCACCCAGTCGGGATCCAATGCGACGGATACTGCTAGTGGATCGTGCAGGGCACAACCAGCTAATTCATCGTAATTACCGTCGTAAGCTTTGAAGTAGTAGGTTACAAACTTGAAGAACGCCTGTTCAGCCTCTGTACCATTTTCCCAAGGCGCGATACCCTTTTCAGTCAACAATGTTTGTAAAGTGACGTCCAAACCGACCATCGTTAGCGGAAGGCCACTGTCGAAAACGATATTATCAGCTTCTGCATCCTTGTTGAAGTTGGCTTCAGCCACGATGCTGACATTACCCGGAACCGTCAACGCTCCACCCATGGAGACGATGCCGTGCAATTTTTTCATTGCTTCTGGATCTTTTTGAATCGCAAGGGCAGCGTTCGTCAACGGACCCGTCGTCACGAAGGTCAATTCATCGCCGTATTTCTTCGCCGACTCGATAATAAAGTCGATCGCATCTTCATCAGAAATATTGTTACCTTGTTCGAGGTCGATGTTTCCCAATCCATTGCGTCCGTGGAAGATCCCACTGGCTTCTTCCTGCACGTAGTCTTCGGTGTCCGTTAATTTGTGGGTCGCACCTTTGAATACGGGAATGTCCTCACGACCGATTAATTTCAAAATCGCACTGGCGTTCTTGACCGCTTGTTCGGTTTCGACATTCCCGAAGACAGAAGTCACACCGAGTACTTCAGCATCCGGATGACCCACTGCATATGCGAGAGCCATCGCGTCATCAATACCAGTATCTAAATCCAAAATTAATTTCATCAGAAAATCCTCCTTATTTAACAATCAACCATTACTCGCTTAAATAAAGAAACCAACGATCGTCCCGCTCAGCATGGATACTAAGAGAGAACCACCGATCAAACGTAACGTGTCGGAAGCGATGACTTTCGATTGTTTCTGGCTGATACCTTTCAAACCACCGATGATCATTCCGACCGTCCCTAAGTTCGCAAAACTAATGACGTAAGTACTCATAATTGCAATCGTGCGTTCGCTCAAGGAACCCATCATTTTGGTAAATTCGCTCAAGGCAACGAATTCGTTACTGAGCAATTTGGTTGCCATAACACTACCTGCGGATACTGCGTCTCCCCAAGGCACACCCATGATAAATGCGAGTGGTGAGAAGATGTAACCTAAGATCTCAGTAAAGGAAATACCGATAATAGAACTAAAGGTATTGTTCAGCAATGCAATCAAGCCGACAAAGCCGAGCACGGTTGCACTGATGATCAATACTAATTGGAACCCGTCATTGATGTAGTTACCGAGAACGGTGAAGAAACCTTCTTTTTCTACTTCTTCGGATTCGACGGTCAACGGTACGACAAATTCATCCGCATCGTACGGTGCCATGAATGAACCCATCAATAAAGTTCCAAATAAGTTCAGTAATACAGCCACAACAACGTATTTGCCGTCGACGATCTGCATGTAAGCCCCCATCGTTGAGGCACTCACACACGTCATCCCGAATAAACTAATCAAGAACATCTGACGCGGTGCCAGCATCTCCATCTTGTCTTTGATAGCCATGTAAGAGTTCGGTTGGCCTAAAAGCGCGGTGAAGATACCCATGAAGCTCTCAACCTCACCCATCCCAGTGATTTTGTTGATAGCCCAGCCGATACCTTTCGCAGCGTACGGCAAAATGCGCGTGTACTGCAAGATCCCGATCAATGCGGAGATGAACACCATTGGCATTAATACCGCAAAGAAGAAGGAACCGGACGCAAAACTCTTATCACCGAAGACAAAGGTGATCCCTTCTGCTGCCTGATTAATCAACCACGTAAAGAACTGCGAAACAGCGTTCAATACAGTAATCCCAACCGTTGTCTTCAAACTGACAAAGGCGAGTGCAAACATGATGACTAATAAAATAATGCTGCTCTTCCATTTGACTTTGGTGCGATCCATGCTGATCGCCCATGCCAATACAGCAATGACGACGAGTCCGAGTAGACCCCTCAAAATTCCTGACATACTACTTGTCCTCCTTGTACTCTTCGGAAATCACCAGCAGTTGATCATTTCCATCCTTTTATTATACGCGTTTCACTCATAAAATCTATATTTTCCTGCAATTTTTAGTAAAAAAAGCGTTTCATCGTTCGTAATATGCGAATGTTTTGTTTTATAAAAATGTAAAAATACGGTTTTTTATTGTAAGCCGAGGCGTTCGTAGACTTCATCGATGCGCGTGAGGTGATACATTGGATCGAAGGCTGTCGCAATATCCTCAGGTGTTAAGTACTGTTGAATTGTCTCGTCCGCTTCGACTAAGGCACGAAAATCGCGCTGTTCATCCCAGCTCTTCGCTGTCAGTGGTTGCACGAGATCGTATGCCGCTTCGCGTGATAGCCCTTTTTCCACCAATTCTAACAAGACGTGCTGACTGAAGATCAAACCGTGCGTCGCCTGCATATTGCGTTTCATATTTTCTGGGAAAACGGTCAAGTTCTTCAAAATATTCGTCATGCGATGGAGGATATAATCGAGAGCGATCGTTGTATCCGCAAAAATCACACGTTCCGCAGAAGAATGGGAAATATCGCGCTCGTGCCAGAGTGAAACATCTTCGTAGGCGGTAACCACATGTCCGCGAATGACGCGCGCGAGGCCGGTCACATTTTCAGAACTGATCGGGTTGCGTTTATGTGGCATTGCACTCGAACCCTTCTGTCCTTTAGCAAAGTGTTCCTCGACTTCGCGCACTTCCGATTTCTGCAGTGCGCGAATTTCGGTTGCAATATTTTCAATCGTCGTTGCGATCAACGCGAGCGTCGCAATGTAATAGGCGTGGAGATCGCGCGGCAGTACCTGTGTTGAAATTTCCTGGGCGCGAATACCGAGGTGTTCGCAAACGTACTTCTCAACAGCTGTCGGTACATTCGCAAACGTGCCGACTGCGCCGGAAATCTTGCCGGCTTCGACCCCTTCTGCCGCATAGTTGAAACGCTCGATATCGCGTTTAACCTCAGAGAACCAGCGCGCACATTTCATCCCGAATGTTGTCGGTTCCGCGTGTACACCGTGCGTGCGTCCCATGCAGATTGTGTCTTTGTATTTGAGTGCCATAGCTTTAAGCGTTTCTAACAGTTGATCGAGATCCTGACGCAAGATGGCATTTGCCTGCTTCAATTGATAGCCCTGCGCCGTATCGACAACGTCCGTACTCGTCAGTCCGTAGTGAACCCACTTCTTCTCATCACCGAGTGATTCCGAAACGGTGCGCGTAAAGGCCACCATGTCGTGCTTCGTTTCCTGCTCAAGTTCGAGGGCGCGCTCGGTTGTAAAGCTAGCATTCGCGCGAATTTTCTCGGCATCTTCCTGCGGCACCTCACCGAGTGATGCCCAGGCCTCGACGGCAAGGATTTCTACCTCGAGCCAAGTGTTATATTTATTCGTCAGTGACCAAATCTCGCCCATTTCCGGACGTGTGTAGCGATCAATCATCTCAATAATTCCTCCTATCGCTGTACTAACGTATCCGCTTTATTTTAGCATATCCCGCCTGTAAATATGGCATACAAAAAGCGCCTCCCTTCCATAAGAAAGGAGACGCTTATCGTCACTGTTAGTGATCCGTTAATAATTCGAGATGGCCGCTGACATGCAAGTCAACTGGGGAATGTTCGCTTACGTAACGCGCGATCAAATCCGGCATCTCATCCTCACATTTATCGACGATATGTGCTTGATCGAACACCGGGAAGTCGCCACCACCACCAGCACGATATTGGTTATAGGCAATACGTAATTTCTGATCATCGGTAAGTTCTTGACCTTTGAACATCACCGATTGCACACGCTGACCAGCTGGCTGAGTGAGATCAACGGTATAGTCGATCCCACTGTAGAAATCAAAGTTGTACGCCTGATACTTCGGCGAGAGATACGACGGATTGATACCAATCTCACCCTTATCATCGATCTCAAAGTATTCGACGTTCTTCTCCAGCACTTGTTTAAGTTCGCGACCGGTCAATTGTGAGGTCACAATCTTGTTCGGGTACGGATAGTTTTGTAGAATATCGCGCATCGAAATATCGCCGCTAAAGCCTTTGACATTGTCATTAAAACCGGACGTCGCTGAAATCTCAACATTCATCGTTTCCATCTGAATTTGGTTAATGAAGTCGAAGTAGCGATTGCCGTGTTTCTGGGCTTCATACAATCCTTCCATCACGGTAAGATCTTCACTCACCGTACCGCACGGCAAATCGAGCCATTTCTGCACATCCGCAACACGTGGCAGTAAAGTTTGACGCATGGCATCTTGTTCCGGAATTTCGCGACAGTCGATCAGCTGATGTGTAGTCGAAACGGTCGTTTGTCCGGCATCATTCGGTTCAACCGTAATATCCACACGGCTCAAGCGATGCCCGCGTGTCCCCGGCTGCAGAACCGGAATTCCATTGATTTCTGCTTCAATCTCTCGGTGCTGGTGCCCGGTCAGCAGGACATCGATCGGCAGGCCGCTCGTTGCGATCGCATAGCCTTCATTTTCACCGGTGTCGGTTTCAGTCGGCTCACCTGTTTCCGGATCACACTCCAAACCACCGTGGTAGCTGACAATAATGACATCACAGTGGCGCTGTTCTTTCAAATACGGTACCCAGCGCTCACACGTCTCTAAAGCAGAAATGAAGGTCAGCCCTTCAATGTGTTCTGGTTCTTCCCAGTGCGGGATATAGGCAGTTGTCACACCGATGATACCGACTTTTACGCCGTCGATCTCACGGATTTCGTACGGCTGCCCGAGTGCCGGCACACCGTTGCGATCCAAAATATTCGCGCAGAGTGTCTGCGACTCGAATTGCGATTTAGCTGTCAATAGATAGTCCATGCCGAAATTGAATTCGTGATTACCCGGTACCCAGAAATCTATCCCCAGCGTATTGTACGTATCAGTGATCGCCTTTGGAGTTTGTTCGATCGAATGCTGGTAGGCGGCAAACGGGGAACCTTGGATGGTATCACCATTATCGATCAACAGCACCGGATGATCGCTCTGTTCGCGGATTTCTTGGATCTTCGCAGTGACGCGCGTCAATCCGTAATCTTCAAATTGTCCTTCATTGATGTCACTATCGGCCGTCAGATAGCCGTGGACATCGCTCGTTTCTAAAATCGTTAACTTCATACCTTCACTAGTCCATTCACTGATTATTGATTATTCTTTTCGATGATTTCCTGAACTTGTTTCTGAAGATCACCTAAGGTCTGTTTCACATCGCCATCCTGCAAGAGAATCTGGTCCTGCGCTTTCATCCAAGCATCACGGTATTCGTTAGAACCGACAAATAGTGATTGGCCATCCGCGTAGTTCACTTCTTTAGCAGCAGCTTGGTAGATTGGATTTTCTTTCAAGAAGTTCTGGTACGTGTCACTGTTAATACCTTCTTCAGTCACCGGGCTGTAACCTGAAGCCATTGCCCATTCAGCTGTTTTTTCCGGTTGTAATAAGAAGTTCATATAAGCAACCGCACCTTTTTGTTCTTCTTCAGATGCTGATTTGAAAATAACGAGATCATTACCAGCAAGTAGCGTCAATGGTTCACCATCACCATAAACTGGCAATTCTTCAACCGACCAATCGACATTATTTTCTTCAGCAAGCGGTGTGATGAAATTCAAACCTGCAGAAGAACCGAAAGCAACTGCAATTTCACCACGACCGAATGGTTCAGTAATATAGCTGTCTTCACCGGCAGTACGTGCCCAACCAGCATCAACCGCGTCTTTCACGTATTGCATAGCTTCGATTGCTTTGTCTTCACCTAGGTCAACAGTCTTCAAATCTTTGGAGATCCACTGTGCCCCATTCTGCATCGCCATCGTCTGTACTTCCATATCGACTGATGCTTCAAACCCAAGCGCCTGGCGATCGTCACCTTTTTCTTTCATTTTTTCGCCTAATGCTTTGATATCATCCCATGTTTTTGGCGTGTCGACACCATATTCGTCCAAAATATTGTGGTTCACATACATGACGCGAACCGATTTGGAGAATGGCAACCCCATCATCTGATCGTTATAGGTCACACTCTTCAAGAAGCCTGGGAAGATATCATCTTTCACAGCCGGATCAAAGCCGTTATCCTCTGTCAATAAATCATCCATCGGGACTAAGAGGTCATTACCCGTCCAATCCGGGATATTAGAAGGTGTTGCCATGGAGATGGTTGGTAAATTACCAGATGCTCCGGAAGCCATCACTTTCTGCGTTAATGTCTGATAGTTTCCTTGGTTTTGTAATTTAATTTCATAGTTATCTTGGGAGTTATTGAAATCTTCCGTTAGCTTCTCCAAGCCTTTTTCTTGATCCCCATTCATCGCATGCCAGAAGGTAATTTCGGTTTTGTCGCCACTACCCTCCGCTGTATTAGCAGCATCGCCTGAGGCATCATTATTAGTCGATTGACTTTGTCCGCCACACGCTGCGAGTAGCAAACCGCTTACTACTGTTAGTAATCCACGTTTAAAAAACTTTTTCATTCGAATCGTTCCTTTCTACACATCGAACAATACTAACTAACCTTTTGTTCCCGTTGTCGATATTCCTCTAACAATATATTTTTGGAAAATCAGGTAGAAAATCACCATCGGAAGAATAACGAGCGCTGAAGCAGCCATCAACAATTCAAAATTCGTACCCGATTCAGTTGTGAATGCCTGCAAACCAACGGGTAACGTGCGCATATCCTGCTCATTCGTTACTAATAATGGCCACATGAAATCGTTCCACGACGCGATAACTTTCAAAATAATCATTGTAATAATCGAGGACTGACTCATCGGAACGAGAATCTGCCACAAGAAATTAAAATCACTACAGCCATCAATCTTGGCACTGTAATACAGCTCGTCGCTGATAGATTCAAAGCGCTGTTTCAGCTGAAAAACTGAGAAAGCACTCGCCAGCCATGGCACGATCAGCGCCATATACGTATTGATCCAATTCAACTTCGACAACGTGACAAAGTTTGGAATAATCAATAACTCACCCGGCACCATCATTGTTGCGAGAATAGCTGTGAATAGGAAATTCTTTCCTTTGAAATTCAAACGTGCGAACGCGAATGCCCCGAGTATGGATGTGATAGTTTCACCCAAGGTACATAAACTCGTCACGATCAAACTGTTCATGAAGTATCGACCGAACGGTGCCACTTGTAATGCGCGGAAATAATTCAAAATACGCGGTGGCATCGGCAACCACACGGGCGGCATGGCCACTGCTTCTGCTGGTGATTTCAACGATGTAGCGATCATCCAATAGAATGGCAGGATCATCGTCAAGCCACCGATAAATAAGAGAATGTGCGTAAATATAAACTTTTTATGCGTTTGATTTTGCATGCCTCACCCTCCTAGCGATAGTGGACAAAATGACGGTTGATCGCCAGTTGAATCATGGTAAAGACTAGCACGATCGCAAAGAGTACAATCCCAGCTGCTGAGGCGACCCCATAATTATATTCGGCGTAGAACTTCTGATAGAGGTAGTACACCATCGTTACCATACTGTTGGACGGTCCTGGCTGCCCATTGAACAGCGCATAGATCTCATCGAACACTTTGAAGTTATTGATCATCGCATTGATAGTCACCAAGAACAGCGTTGGTCCCAACAGCGGCACGGTAATGTGGCGGAACTGTTGCCAGCTATTCGCGCCATCAATCTGCGCCGCGCTGTAATAAGTTGGATTGATGTTGTTCAATCCAACCAGAAACAGCAGGATGTTGAAACCGAGGCCTTTCCAGATCGCCATAATAATGGCAGCAACCATCGCCCACTTCGGATCGGTCAACCACTGAATCGGTTCAAACCCGAGGAATCGAACGAAGTAGTTGATCAAGCCGTAGTTGGAATGATAGAGCCAGCGCCAAACAATCGAGATAGCGACGGTACTCGTCACGAACGGCAGGAAGTAAACGGACTGGAAGAAGCCACGTAATTTCCCGATACGATTGATCATGACGGCGATCGCCAGTGACAGCAGAATCGATATCGGCGTCACAACGAATACATAGATAAATGTATTCTTGAGTGCGAGATAAAACTCCGGATCACTGAATAGAAATTGAAAATTCGCAATACCGAGGCCCTCGATCTCACCCGTGAAGATGTTGTAGTCTTCATAAAACGCCAATGCGAGAGACTTAAAGATGGGATAGAACTTAAAGACAATCAAAATCAGCATCATCGGCACGAGATAGACATAGGCACGCAGTGACTCGTTCCAACTCGCCTTTTGTTTAACCATCATGCGATCACCCGCTCACCGTTTTGGTCGAACCAGAGAATGCTGTTGGGATCCGCCGCAACAGGAATCTGATCACCCACTGTAAAGTCGATCACCGGGAGATCCACCATCCGCACAATTTGTCCACTCGCCAATTCCACATGAACCTCGCGTTCGCGGGCGATGTGCGAAAGATGGACAACCTTGCCTTCAAACAATACACTCTCGCCTGCCGTAGCACGGTGCAGGTGCTCGGGACGAATCGCAATCGTATCGACCATCGTCTGCTCCGCTTCCGGCACATGCGTATTCGCCAATAGCGTTTGGGAAGCCGCATGATCGAACGTATTGATCTCCGGTGTTCCCAAGAATTCAGCCACAAAACGGTTATTCGGGTTTTCATACAATTCCTGCGGTTCACTCGTTTGCTGGATAACACCTTTCTCAAGAACGAGCACGTGATCCGAAATATTCAATGCTTCGTTCTGATCGTGCGTAACGAAAATGGTTGTAATCCCCGTTTCTTGTTGAATGCGACGAATTTCTTCGCGCATTTCAATACGCAACTTGGCATCCAAGTTGGATAGCGGTTCATCCATCAACAATAAATTTGGCGATTTAGCGAGCGCGCGCGCAATCGCCACACGCTGTTGCTGCCCACCGGAGAGCTGGCTCGGTTTCTTGTCGAGATGTTCCTCGACGCGCACCAATTTTGCCAAGCGTTCCGCCGTTTCCACACGTTCCTGCTTCGATTTTTTGGCCATCTTGAGCGGGAACGCAATATTATCGCGAACGTTGAGATGCGGATAGAGCGCATAATTCTGAAATACCATGCCGACTTTGCGCTTCACCGCATCGCGTGTTGTCACCTCCTCACCATTGAAATAAATCTGACCTTCTGTCGGGAAAATCAATCCCGCAATCAACATCAGTGTCGTTGATTTACCGCCACCTGACGGCCCTAAGATCGACACGAGCTCGCCATCTTCAATGGTGAAATTAATATGATCGAGCACGCGCTTGTCGGAACCGTCGTAAATCATCGACACGTCCTTAAACTTTACTTCCACTGTTCCCCTCCTCGGTGTATCCCAAGTGTTACTCATCGCTTTAATTGTAGATAATTTTTAAGATAATTGACAGTCTTTTAAACGCTCACAAATAGCGGTATAATGTTTTTTTACAATGAATAGTATTGCAGGTATGCATAGTGCTTATCCGCTTTATTTATTAGCATTTTTTCTTGTGAAAGATTCTCATACTTTTTCTATCATATTAGCGTTAGCGCATAAAAAAAGACGCTTCAAAGCGCCTTTCGTACATATACTTAGTCCTCGTCTTCCTCTTCGTCATCATCATTAATCACGGTCAGATCGCCTTCTAAGCCATCCTCTAAATCATCGTCGTTGATCGAATCGCCCTCTTCACCGATTTCTTCAAGGTCTCGGCGGTAGGAACGCAATTCATCTTCGTCCTCGTCATCATCGACATCGGACTCGCGGTCAATCTCATCCTCACGACTGCCATCGTAGTCCCTGTCTTCATGTTCCTCGTCGTATTCCTCTTCGTCTTCAAAGAACGAATCGTTATCGGAGTGGTGAATATCGTGATCAGCCGCAAATTCATCATCATCCAATTCACTCACAATTTCTTCATTGATGGAGTCAACAGGATACCAGGAGCGCAATCCCCAACGATTGTCACCTAGCGAAATGAAACTGCCGTCTGTATTCAATTCCGTGTAGAGATCGACCATGCGATCCTCTACTTCCTCCGTGCTGATACCCAGATAGTCCTGAATACGTTCGAGCAGTGCCGAGAATTCATGGATTTCATTCGTTTCTGAGAGAATTTCGTGCGCTACTTCAATCATCGAGAGCTCACTTTTATTTTGATCATCTAAACGTGGTAATTGCAATAGATGTCGTCCTTTCCTCGTGCTATGCGCGTAATCTTTAGCTTATTTTACAATAATTTCGGTGTAGTTTTCAATTCTAACTTATAGCTGCCTGTGATATTGCCATCCTCGTCGGTGAGGCGATACGCACAGGTCAGTGTCAGTGCGCCGGGTGTTTTACCTTCATGACGTGTGAACTGCTGGACTTCCGCATCGAAAATAATCGGCATATAGCCAACGAGCGTATAGCGCACGGTATTGCGTTCGACATCTGTGAATAAGGGAATCTTAGCCACCATTCCGGACGATTCGCGGGTGATTTCCATGCCACGATCTGCGGTGATTCTTAATTTAACGGCAACGGGCCCCTCATCGGTTCGCTCTGTATATTCGATGTACTCCGCCTGCTTAACACGATAAAAACGACCTTCCCCCTTAATTGGGAAAGTTTCCGTCTGCCCGTCCTGCGTCATCGCATTCTGACCGAACAAGCGTATCGCCATCGGTTTAATCAATCCGCGTGTCATTACTGTTTCTACTCCTTTATATGTATGGTTTATCCGCCCAGTTTGTGATAAATATGCTATACTGATAGCGTTTATAATAGGGAGGAATTGCGATGCTTCTGAATGACTATATCACAACTGATCGGGCAAGTTATAGACTCGCCGTCATTAAAAGTTTCGAATCGCAAGCTTCCGTCAAACGTACGTTTGCGATCGATGATGCGATTCTGCACCAACTCGACGCAAAAGCCTTTCCTGCCGATGCGGTGTTGCACTTCTGGCCGTGTGAGCCGACCGTGTTTCTCGGCATGCAGGACAGTCGCCTGCCACATTTTCACGATGCACTCGCGGTACTTCAGGATAGCGCGTATGTGCCACTGCTGCGCTCCGCTGGCGGTCTCGCCGTGGTCGGCGATCCGGAAGTGATGAATGTCACCCTATTATTTCGGGCTGGTAACAAACGACCGAGCCTCGATCAAGGCTATCAGTGCCTCACCGATTTAGTCAATCAACTGCTCCGCCCCTACCATCAGCACGTCACCACTGGCGAAGTTGCCGCCTCTTATTGTCCGGGGCGCTATGACCTGAGCATCGCTGGCCGAAAAGTTGCCGGGCTCGCCCAGCGCCGCGTCGGTGATGCGATCGGCATTTATATGTATATTTCGCTGGCCGGCGATCAAGCGGCACGCGCTAATCTAATTAAGGCATTCTATGCGCGTGGCAAGCAAGGAGAAACAACACGTATTCAATATCCGGATATTGATCCCGAGGTAATGACTACGCTGGAAACTTATGTCCCAGCGCTGCGTGCCCTCGATTCATTCAGTCAACAATGCGTCAACACCTTGGTGACGCTCGACGAACCGTATGTCAACTACATGGCAGCGGAACAGGTCGACTATGGTGATTATTTATTAAAGGAACATCAGCGCAATCAGCGCTTACTACACAAGGAGGAGGGATGAGAGATGACGATTAACCCGACATTCAGTGCCATACCAGAAAAAGTTTTTCGCGATCCTGTCCACAGCTACATTCATATCCAGCATCAAGTGATCCTCGATTTAATTAATACGCGTGAATTTCAGCGTCTGCGTCGTATCAAACAGCTCGGTTATGCCAGCTATGTCTTTCACGGTGGCTTACATAACCGCTTCAGTCACTGCCTCGGCGTATACGAGATCGCGCGCCATATTTCGAGTCATTTTGAGCGCAATTATCCCAAAACAGATGCCCATCCGGAGGGGTGGGATAGCCGTGAAAATCTCGTGACACTGTGTGCTGCCTTGCTCCACGATATCGGCCACGGTGCCTTTTCACATACATTCGAGAAAATATTCGAAACCGACCATGAGGCGATTACGCGCGAGATCATTTTGAATGAAACGACGGAAGTTCACCAGGTCCTCGCTGGCGTCAGCAGCTCGTTCCCAAACGAAGTGGCAGCTGTCATCAATCATTCCTATCCGAATCGCCAAGTGGTGCAGCTCATTTCAAGCCAGATCGACGCAGATCGCATGGATTACCTCCTGCGTGATTCCTACTACACCGGCGTCAGCTATGGTAAATTCGATCTCATGCGCATCATTCGCACCATGCAACCAGCAAAAGACGGCATCCGTTTCAAAGCGTCTGGGATGCATGCAGTCGAAGATTATATTGAGAGTCGCTATCAGATGTACATGCAGGTGTACTTCCACCCGGTGATTCGCAGTATGGAAATCCTACTGACACGCTTGCTCGCACGCGCCAAAACAATCTATCCATCGCGTCGTCGCTACTTCAAGGAGACCGCACCTTTTTTAGTGCCGTTTTTTGAAAATGAATGGACCTTGCAGGACTATTTGAATTTAGATGATTCGATCATGGAGACATACTTCATGCATTGGATGCACACGAGCGATGATGCGATCCTGACGAACTTGGCGGAACGCGTGATTAACCGCAAGCCTTTCAAATCGGTGATTTTTGAGCCATCGACGCAGGATGCAGCCGTTAAGGACTTGGCGCAGACGCTCAAAAAACTCGGCTACGATACCACGTATTACCTCGCTGCCAATGAATCATTCGATGCACCGTACCATCCGGAACCAGACCGCCAAGGCGATGCGAAGCCGCCGATCGAACTGATTGAAAAAGACGGTACCGTTCACGAACTCTCAGTCTTGAGCCCACTCGTCCAAGCATTCAGCGGCCAGCGTATCGGTGATGCGCGGCTTTTCTTCCCGAGCGAACTCGTGGAAAACCATGTGGATTCAGCCGGTATCATGCACGATGAGACGCTCGACCATTTCTGGGCGCTCACCCGCCAAGGCTCATTACATACGATTGATTAAGGAGGAACAACCTTTGCACACTGCATCACCTGAAGCGACAAAACTGACCAAGCAGAATGAAGAACACGCGACCAAACTCACGGGCGAATGGCAACGCTACTATTTCCAATGTCAGGCTTACATCGATCTCAATGCCAAATGGACGATCGCTATTGAACGCGAACTAGCGAAATTAATTCATCGTCTGGAAAAAGCTCAAAAAGAAAATATCGCGCCTGACGTTCGACTCAAACGAGATCCCGAAGCCTATGCGCGTGCGATTCTGCGCTATACAAAAGCCGAGCAACCTCTGATTTATGCGACAACGATTTGGAAAATGATCGCGCTATTCATCGGTCTGACGCTTTTACTCTACGCGCTATTCCAAGCTATCCACGGTTGGGCTTGGTACGGGCACTTCAGCGACGGACTTGCAATGCCAGTGCCGATCAGTATTTTAGGACTCTCACTACAGACGGCGCTCGCTTTTTTGACAACGACACTGCTGGGGCAATTCATTTACCATTCAGCGTACGGCCGTAACTGGCGGACGGGCCACAACATCGGTTTATTAGTCGGTATGGCATTATCGCTTTTACTGTTCATTCTGCTGCCGTTCCTCAGTCTCTACTATCGTGTTTTCGTTATCGAAGTCCCAGCTTGGTTGATCTTTGGTATCGCGTTGATTATCGCTTTAGTTAAAATATTCACCGATTATATTCCAGTCGCAGACTATATCCAGCAGTACATCGATGACCGCGCTCGGAAACAGGAGCAGGCAGATCACAAGACGCCGGGCGACAAACAAAGCAAATCAGCCGTCAAACCAAAACAAAAAATCGTAGCGCATGCTAAAACACCTGCGAAAAAATAGCGCAATGCTGAAGCACAGCGTTCAAAACGTCAGGCCAAAGCTAACGCACCTGAGACTAAAACTGCGCAAAAACACGTAAAGCGCATCCCAGAAACACAAACTAAAAAATCACAAAAGGCAAAAACGCGCGCACAAAAAAGCACAATAAGCCAAAATCAAATGACTAATTGTGCCAGTATCCTGTGCTTGTCCGTGTGATATCTATTGTAATCGTGAAGGCTACCGATTGATGGTAGCTTTTTTGTTTGGTGTCGTATCTGCGGTATTGTTGGCCTGGATCGTACCGTTCTGGCGCAAGAGATCGCGAATTTCGCCCAACAGTACTTCTTCGTTACTCGCTGTTGGTTCTTCGTCAGTTTCACCGTGATGGCCAGCATTCTGTAACGCACTCACACCTTTGACAATAAAGAATAATACCAAAGAAATAATTAAGAATGAGATAACGGCGTTCACAAAATTACCGACACCGAATGTTGCACCCATCAATTCAACGGTGTAGCCTGAGAGATCGATCTGTCCTAAAACGATCCCGATCAACGGGGTAATTAAATCAGAAACCATCGAATTCACGATTGCCGTGAATGCGGCCCCCATGACAACCCCAATCGCCATGTCGACAACGTTTCCTTTGGCGATAAATGCTTTAAAATCCTGTAACATTTTCTTCATGCGTTTATCCTTCCTTTCGTTAGCGATAAACGGACAAGCCTAGAAATAATAACACAAAAGTCATGAGTAAGTGAAATTTTCTGTGCATGAATAATAACGCAACATACTCGCGCGTCCCGTTCACCACCCAGCGCCGAAAGCTTATCGGCGCGCCGATCCCGCTGATCTGATACATGTGTTCCATATTGCTATAAATTTGACTGCGATACAGATGGAACGTATTTGTCACAAAGACCGCGTGTACAGTCTGCGGTTGCGGTTCGCGTTCGCGCATGATTTGCTTCGCATAATAGAAATTGCCGTGCGTATCTTCCGCCTGCTCCTCCATCAGTATTTTTTCCTGAGGAATGCCGTTTGCCACGAGATAATCGCGCATTACTTGCGCTTCGGTCAGTGCCATGCCATCTGTCGTCGCCGCGCCGGAGACGATAATGTACGGCACATGCTGATAGAAAAAGCGCTGCCTAGCGATATAACTAATTGTCGTGTCCAAGCGACTGCGCAGTGCCGTGCTCAATCCCCCACTCGGATGAATGCGTGCGCCGAGCACAATCACATAATCCTGCCGTGTCTCATTCGGAAACAGCCAGAGCCGCAGCGTATTGGCCAAAAAATTGACGAGAATAATACCGTAATACGTCAGCACGTAATCGGAGACGTGCAACCACTCATAACGCTCGAAGAAATTGCCGAATAACAGCAAATAGTACGTCACCATCGCGGTCACCATCAGCAACATCGCCAGAATCAAGCCGAGTGTCAGCTGCAGTGGATTCTCCTCCGACCGATAGAGCGCAAACGCAGAAAAAATCATCAATATACCGACAATCAACACAAAAATCGGTGCGATGTAACGCACGATAAGATCCAGTGTATTGATGAATGCGGTCACGAAGGGATGCGCGGGGCCGTAGAGTGACTGACCTACCGCATAACTGAGAATCAGTAGGCCGATGCTCGCGATCCACGTATCCCATAGATTTCGCGGGGCGATAAATGCCATTGAGAGCGCCACTAATAGTAATGCGCTAGCGATTAAATATAACACGTGACGCCTCCTTCATCGGTTAGTTAATATGATGATACGCCGCATAAACCGTCTGTTTCGGCACATCATTACTTTTAGCAACGCGTTTGATCGCGTCTTTGGCACTGAGATTTTCGTGCACCATTACCCAGTCCACTTGTTCCTCATACGGTAAATCTAGCTGGGAAGCTAACGCATCATCCACTTCATGATGTGTCGTCCCAGCAATCAGTAAACAGATTTCCCCTTTGACTTCTTTTACCTGATCACTATATGCCATCAGCTCCGCTAAAGCTCCGCGATAAAAGGTTTCGTACTGCTTCGTCAATTCACGTGCCACAACCGCTTGCCGGTCTTCGCCGAAAACTGCTGCGCACTGTTTGAGTGTTTCTTTGAGGCGATACGGCGATTCATAAAAAATCAGCGTCTCTTCTGCGTCCTTATAACGTGACAATTCATCGCGCATTGCTTTCTTCTGACGCGGCGGAAAGCCGATAAAAGTGAAGCGTTCACCCGGTAAACCCGATGCTACTAAGCCTGTCAATCCGGCATTTGCGCCTGGAAGCGGAATGACTGGTAATTGCTCTTTCACGCAAGCTTCCACCAGTGCCTGACCGGGATCGGAAATGATCGGCATTCCCGCGTCACTCACCTCCGCCAACATCTCACCACGTTTGAGCCGATCGATGACTTCTGGCATGCGTTCAGCAGTGTTGAATTTATGGAAACTCTGCATTGGCGTATCGATCTCAAAATGCGTCAGCAGCTTGCGCGTGTGGCGCGTATCTTCCGCTAAAATTAAATCGGCGTTCCGCAGCACATCGATGGCACGGAACGTCATGTCGGACAGATTACCAATCGGGGTGGGGACAAGATACAATTCGCCTGTGTCCTCAGTACGATAGCTTTTTTGAATAAACACGCTAGTCCTCCTCATCTAGTGGTACATCGATCCGCTCAGGATTGCGATAGCTGATCTGTTTCACACCGTATTGACGCAATAACTGCTCTTTTTCAGCACGCGTTAACCGCTTGACTCTTTCTTCCAGTGACATCGCTTCGTGCTTCGTCGCGAAAGCTTTTGTCAGCAACATGTGACATGGCCGGCGATGCGCTGGTTTAGTGTACTTGGCGCCGCGGCCTTCCGAGTGCTCGCGCTCGCGTCTCTCCGGATCGGTGGTATAGCCAGTGTAGAGCGTGCCATCTGCACACGCTAAGATGTATGTATAAAACCGTTTAGTCTGTGCCATACAGCATCGCCCGCGCCTGTTCGGTATATTCCTGTGTGTGACCAGCATAGACGACGATCGGTGGCAACACCTTGGCCCCGTTCTCGTGTCCCGCTTTCATCCATTCACAGAGCATGGTATTCGCCGGTTCGCCGGCGCGCGGGTGAATGAACTGTAACCGACGCAACCCGAAGCCGTACTGCTCGGCGAGACTCACCATTTCAGTAAGACGCTCGGGGCGGTGGACGAGGCAGAGTTTTCCTTTGTCGCGCAATAGATACGCACTCTGTTCGAACACATCCGCTAACGTCATCTTGAGCTCGTGGCGCGCGATCGCCCGCTGTTCATTGGGATTGATCTTTGACGCTTCATAACGCTTGAAGTACGGTGGATTGCACGTGATGACGTGAACACTGTTCGGTGCATACATCGTCTTAGCTGACGTGATGTTGGCCGTGCGGATACGAACACGCGCCTCTAACTGATTCGCACGCACCGTCCGCGCTGCCATATCCGCAATCGCTGGCTGAAGCTCAATACCTTCAATCTGACCGTTCGTTTTCTCAGCCAACATGAGAGGTAATGCGCCCGTACCCGTACAGAAATCGATAACGCGCTGATTTTTTGGCGCACGCACATGCACGAAGCGTCCCAAAAACATCGTATCCGTCGATAACGCAAACGTCTGATCGCTCTGGATAATTTTTAGTTCGCTTCCCGGTAAGTAATCGAGACGCTCGTCCGCCTTGAGCGTAATATCACGGGAATTTATTTCTTCTTGGCGGGTTTCCATTGTAAAATCTCCAGACAGAACATACACTGTTCATTATTTTCACGGCGCTGCCCATACGAAATATTGCAGATATGGTAGCCATCTTCATAAATATTCATGAGGTTCTGCAATGCCGGGGTGAGCGTATCCTTCTGCTGCTTGCGGTCCTCCGCTTCCGCAGCTGCCGTCAATTCCTGCACACGTTCGCGTAAATACCGATTTTCGGTCTTGAGGTCTTGATTCTCCATCACTATCGCACGCCATTCATCGATAAGCGTCGTTGCTTCCTCAGACATCTGGCCTAAATTTTCCTGCCATTGATCGAGTTTTTTAGAAATTTCTTTCGGTGACATGCCAATCCTCCTTTCACGCATCCGTTTCCCATACCGTTAACACTAAATATTCAAGTGCCGCCTGTATGCTCACATTCGCGGCAATCATGCGTTTCGCCTCCGCAATCGCATGCAATGCACGCGTTAAGCGCGTCAGCGGTAACTGATGCAGTAAGCGCTGATAACTTGCCGTCAACTCAGGCTGATATAATGCTGTCTCGCTACCACGTTTGACAGATAACAAATCCGCAATATATAGAGATAATATATCCAACAAACGCTGGTTGGCGGTTCGATCCTTTGATAACGGTACCCAGATACTAGCTACTTCGATAAAACCGCGCGGATCTTTCAGCAGTATGTGCTGTAACCACGGCCAAGCTTTGTCGAGTTGCTCACCCATTACCTCATCTTCATCGAGGGCTTTAGCAGTAGCGACATCCTCCGTCAAAGCTGTCAAAAGCAATGCCTGCTGTTCACTGATGCCTTCATCCCTGAGCGTTTGCACCAGGACGCCGCGATCCAAGGGGTCAAAGTGAATAATCTGACACCGTGATTGAATCGTCGAAAGAATCTGATCGAGGTGTGCCGTGAGCAGAATAACCATAGTACCGGCTGTCGGCTCCTCCAGGAACTTCAACAAGCTGTTTGCTGCCGCTTGGTTCATCTTCTCCGCGTCAGTAATCACAAAGACCTTCTGTGACCCTTCAATTGCCGATAACGATAATTCGCGCTTGATGTCGCGCATTTGATCGATGCGAAGCACCTCACCGTCCGGCACGATCCAATGCAGATCCCCGTATTCGTGGTTCAGGATGCGCTGACAGTTTTGGCACTCCCCACACGGCTTATCTTCTGATGTGCAGAATACCATTGCCGCCATGAACTGCGCCATCTCAGCCTGACCGACGCCTGTCGCGCCCTCAAGCAAGTACGCATGACCTAGTCGTTGATTGCGCCCCACTTGCCGCATGCGCTCGGCTAGTCGCGGTTGCTTCGTTTCGATTGCAAAAGCTTCATCACTCACACGCACTCAATCCTTCCACAAAGCTTGTAGCTTCGTTTTGAGATGCTCGAGCGCCTGTTCCTGCATGGCTTGTGGTGTCTGCGTGGCATCGATTGCTTGGATACGCGCCGAATCTTTCTCAAGCAGATACTCGTAGCCAGCAACGACTTTTTCGTGAAAAACAATGGCTTCATGATCTAGGCGATTTTGATCGGACTCGTCCCGGTTCGCCTGAATTCGCGCGATCCCTTCCTGTGCCGACAACATGCATGTTAGTGTCATATCCGGCTCCAAACCGTCCGTCGCAAACGCATTGATGTCGATCACTTCTTGCGCACCGATCTCACGACCGAAGCCCTGATACGCCACGGAACTGTCGACAAAACGATCGGATAGCACGACTTCACCGCGTGCTAATGCGGGAATAACCTTCTCTGTCAAATGCTGACGCCGACTGGCCGCATATAGCAAGGCTTCCGTGCGCACATCCATATCGGTGTTATCCTTCGCTAAGATGACGTCGCGAATCTGTTCGGCAATGCGCACGCCCCCCGGCTCGCGCGTGGTCACAAGCGGTACGGTGAGATGCTTCTCCAGTTCAGGCACGATGCCGTTCAGTAATGTTGTTTTACCGGAACCGTCCGGGCCTTCCAAGGTAATGAAATAACCGGGATAGTGTTGATGTGCTCTCATAGTTCTCGTCGTCCTTCCAATGCGCGATGCAACGTGATTTCATCGGTATATTCAATATCGCTACCGACCGATAACCCGTACGCGATACGCGTGACTTTAATGCCGGCCGGTTTAATTAAACGAGCGAGATATGTCGCCGTCGCTTCCCCCTCTGCTGTCGCATTGGTCGCCAGAATGACTTCTTTCACTGCTTCATCCTGTAAGCGAACGAGCAACTGAGAAATGTTCAAATCATCCGGTCCCGTCCCTTCCATCGGGGAGAGGACACCGTGAAGGACATGGTAACGCCCGTTATATTCCTGCATACGTTCCAGCGCCATTACATCGCGCGAATGTTCGACAACCATAATCTTGTCAGTTTCCCTAGACTCATCGCTGCAAATATCGCACGGATTGCGATCGGTTATCATGCCGCAGATCTCACAGTTATCGAGTTCGCGCTTCACGTCGACGAGTGCATTCGCAAACTGCAATACATCGCGCTCATCCATCCGCAATGTGAAAAACGCTAAACGTGCCGCGGTTTTACTCCCAATACCGGGTAACTTCTGAAAGCTTGCAATTAATCGCGCAATCGGTTCTGGATAATCCAACGCCACTCAGTCCTTCCTTACTCCGTTCGCTAACGCCGACTTATTCTCTCACTTCTTATAATCCCGGGATATTCTTGGTAAACTGTCCCAGCTGATTTTCAGCCGCTTGATCCACTTTGTCCAGTGCACCATTCATTGCGGCAATAATCAAATCCTCCAACATTTCCGGATCATCAGGATCGATCGCTTCGGGTGCGATCGATAATGCTTGCACTTTTTTCTCGCCGTTGACAGTGACCTTCACCATACCGCTCGGGTCCTTCGCGATAAATGCTTTCTTCGCTAATTCACTCTGCGCATCTGTCATCTGTTTCTGCAACTTCTGCGCTTCTTTCATCATTTTCTGCATGTTCATCATATTATTTGCCATGGGTATTGCTCCTTTTTTATTTAATCATCGACGACATGAATATTATCTTTGCCAAAAACATCTGCGAGCGGTTCGACCACCTCGGCCGTTTCATCCGGCACGTCGAACGTTTCATGGTCCGCATCATCTGACGCTTGTTTATCACTGCCCGCGCCAGCGGTTAATGCATCACTGGTCCCATTTTTGAGTGCTTGGACGTATTTCTTTCGTGCGTCCTGCCACTGCTCAACCGTCAGCACCAACATCTGCTTCGGATGGCCGAGGCGCTCACCGATTTGTGTTTTGACGGTTACTTGAATCTCCTGATCTTCCGATACGTTGCGGCAGAACGTCGCATATTCGAAGGCCAAGACAAAATAATCCTCGCTCGCCGCTACCGGCTCTGTCTGCTGCAGTAAGGTGCGCTGCACTTTCGGTAATTGTTCGACCAGATCCGGCCACAAACCGAGGACGTCGTTGCGGTCCTTCTTCGTAGCGTTCGCTAGTGTCCGGTAAATCAGTGGAAAGTTTGGTTCAAAGTTCTTGCCTTTCGACGCTGTATGCGATGGGCGTTGCGAACGTGACGGACTAGCTGAGGATGGCGTCCCACCATTCGTCTGCATAGTTTCAACCAGCTGTTTCAATTGTGTCACTTCGCGCTGCAAGTCGGCTACCGTGTCATCCGCTGGTCCCTGGGTCGCACCATGATTTCCAGTATGTTCTGCCAGACTGATCGTAGCAACTTCGAGATAAATCACCGGCTGCACACTGTACTGCATATCGTAGCGCGCCTGCTCTAACTGCTGCATCACCTGATAGAGAAAGGTGGCGTCAATGTCCTGCGCCAAGGCATAGAAATCATCGTCATATCCGGCCAGTAACGCCTCCCGATCAACTTCCGGTGTGGACTGTGCCAACAGTAAATCGCGGGTAAAATACAGCAGTTCTTCCACAAAACGCGCCGGTTCGCGCCCCGCCTGTATGGCTTCGCGCAACACTGCGAGCGCATCCTCAGTTTGTTGTGCTGCAATTGCCTGCATATAGGCGATCTTCTGCTGGCTTCCGAGCGCGCCGGTGAGTTCCAATGCTGCCTCTTTGGTCAACTGATCGCTCGTGAAGGACAATAATTGATCCAAAATACTAAGCGCGTCACGCATCCCGCCATTTGCAGCATGCGCAATCACTGTCAGGGCATCCGGCTCGTAATCGACGCCTTCCGCATCGAGAATCGTCTGCATCCGCGCGATCAAGGTCGGTTGATCGATACGTCGGAAATTGAAGCGCTGCGTCCGTGAGATCACTGTGGCTGGGATCTTTTGCCATTCGGTCGTCGCGAGAATGAAAACCACATGGGCAGGTGGTTCTTCCAATGTCTTTAGTAACGCATTGAAAGCACCGGACGACAGCATATGCACTTCATCGATGATATAGACTTTGTTCGGTGCCTCGGTCGGGGCATAGCGTACCTTATCGCGAATATCGCGAATCTCGTCCACCCCGTTATTTGATGCCGCATCGATCTCGATCACATCGCTCAATACGCCGGAGGTAATCCCGCGGCAAATGTCGCATTCGTTACACGGTTCGCCGTTCACTTGATTCGGACAGTTCACCGCTTTCGCCAGGATTTTGGCTGCACTCGTCTTCCCTGTACCGCGCGGTCCCGTAAAGAGGTAAGCATGACTAATTTTATCGCTCGCCACCGCATGTTCCAGGGTTTGTGCGACCGCATCTTGGCCGACCATTTCATCAAAACGTTGCGGACGCCACTTCCGATATAATGCTTGATAGCCCATTTCCTGACTCCTCTCCTCGCCTCATCGGCATTCCTCGTCATTATATCAAACTTTGCGTGCGGGGGTCATCCGCTGATTCATGGGGCATACCGTGCCTTTTCTTCATTGACAGTCACCTCACAAAAGGTTATCTTATAGTTGGAAACGATTTCAAAAAAATAATAGAAAGAGGTTATCTTATGGGAAAAAATAATTATCGCTTGTACGCACAAAAAATGCGGACGCGCCGCCCATCCTATACGATTAAACGGTTGAATATCGGTGTTGCCTCCGTTCTGATCGGTAGTGTTGTTGGAGTCAGTGCAATCACGACTGATGCCGCCGCTGATACAGTGGACACGCCATCAGAAACCGAATTAATTACACCTGAAGCTAACGAGCCCGTGCTGGAAGGTAACGAAACAGTCACTGAGGAAACCGAAGTATCAGAAGACCTAGCTACGGACGTTACGCCGACACCGTATGCCGCCGACACGACAACTGAGGAGACAGTCGACCCAGCACCGCTCGCTGAAGCGAAAGTAGCTCCTGCATTAAACGATGATGACCAGGCATTTGTCGATGCACACAAACAGAGCTATGAGGGTACCTTTACGCAGACGGACTTCACCATTGACGAGAATTTAGACACGAATGCAGAAGGTTACCACGTTGAGATTACGACCGACGCGGACAATAACTATCAACTCAAAGTCACCGGTAAAGATGCGGATGGCTTATTCTACGGGATTAACGATGTCGACCGTCAAATCGAATATAACCAGCTCAAAGCTGATGATCGTATTGAATCCCCAGCCATGCCGATTCGTGGAGTAATCGAAGGTTTCTACGGCGAACCATGGTCGGACCAAGCCCGCAAAGATCTCTTCGAATTCATGGGTCACAACGGCATGAATACCTACATCTATTCACCGAAAGATGACGATTTAGTACGTAAACAATGGCGCGACTCCTACACCGGCCAAGACAAAGAAAACTTCCAGTCGCTCGTGGACGTCGCCAACAAGAACCACGTCGACTTCGTTTATGTGCTCTCTCCAGGTAACGATATCGAATATACGTCAGACAAAGACTACCAAGCAACGATCAACAAATTCGAATCGTTGCGCGAGCTCGGCGTCTCGCAGTTCTACATCGCATTGGATGATATCGGTGCCCCATTGAAAGGTGTCGATGCCGAGAAATACGGTGCCGCTAAACCGGGAACGAAAGCCTATGTTGCTGCCCAGACCGATTATTTGAACCGCATCCAAAACGAATACCTCAAACCGAACAACTTACCGGACTTGTGGATCGTACCGACCGACTACGCAGGAACCAATCGTTCCGAATACAAAGCCGCACTCGGCGAGAAATTAGATCCGAATATCCGCATTCAGTGGACGGGTACTGGCGTCTTCGCTCCGAGCATCACAGCCGATCAGATCGAACAAGCCAAGGCAGCGTACGGCTCCGATCACATCTTCTTCTGGGATAACTATCCAGTCAATGACCAAGCTTATGATCGTCTCTTCTTACGTCCAATCTTCCATCGTGACCCAGAATTAGCTGGTAAAACAGATGGCTTCACGTCCAACCCAATGATTGAGCCTTATGCGTCTTGGATCGCGATTAAATCTTACGGTGATTATATGTGGACACCAGAAAAATACGATCAGAAACAAAGTCTGGCTGAATCTATTATTCAGATTGCCGGTCCAGACAAACAATTGCAGGAAGCACTTATAGAATTTGTCGACCTAAATTTGAGCTGGGCACCAGATCAAGGCACACGTATCGATGATGACTGGAAAGCACCTATTTTGAGTCAGTATGTTGATGCCTTCATCGATGCCTACCACGGCGATGATGAAGAGGCTTACCAACAAGCGAAAACCGAACTCGATGCGTATTTGGAAGAACTCACTGCACTGCCGACCGTTCTAAAAGACTTGAAAGTAAAAGGGTTCTATGACGATGCTGAACCGTGGATCAACGCGGCGGCAGCCTACGCACGCCAATCACAAGCAGTAATTGCTATCTTTGACTTTGATCGCCATCGCGATGAAGGGGCCAAACTTCCTGCAGATACGATGGAACGCTTCGATGCTGCCGAAAAAGAAGCTAAAGCTCAAAAAGTTGCAGGACGCGATGGTTCCCTAATCTCTGTTAAAGTTGGTGACGGTGTCTTGAGTAAATTCATCGGCCTCTCACGACCAATCCGTAAAAAATTAACACCTGAGGACTTTGCATCAGCAGAGGATACTGACACACAGAATAAGCCAGGAGAAGACAATAGCGAAACTGAAAAACCAGAAACCCCGGACCTCTCTGGGAAAGTTGATGAACTCACTGAACAACTTCAAGCCCTCGCTGATAAGTTGAAACAGGACTTCCCGCAATCCGACAAACCGGACATGCCAGAAGCCCCGGACCTCTCCGGGAAAGTCGACGAACTCACCGAACAACTCCAAGCCCTCGGTGATAAGTTAAAACAGGACTTCCCGCAGACGGAAGAAAAACCAGAAACCAAGCCGGAACTTCCTGACTTATCGGGTAAGGTTGAGGAATTGACAAACCAGCTCAAAGACTTAGCCGACAAGTTACAGCACGACTTCCCGCAAGCTGAAACGCCAGAAGCAAAACCAGAGCTTCCAGACTTCTCCGAAAAAATCGAAGAACTCACTAAACAGCTGCAGGCACTCGCTGAGAAGCTGAAAGCGGACTTCCTGCAAGCTGAAGCACCGACTGATGAACCAAAAGCTCCGATCACCACACCGGAAACGCCTGTTCATGAAACTTTACCTACCGGCACTGGTATAGTGAAAGCGAGCGAAGTCACGCCTGCACCCGCAACAGCTACCTTGCCAGCACCGCAAACAGCAGCCGCAACGTCACAATTACCTCAAACGGGAACCGCCACATTAGGCCTCGGCTTAGGTTTACTCTTCACGGGTGTTGGTTCCGCGATGACTTTGAAAAAACGTCACCACTAATTCATAGTTGTCAAGTATAGCTGTGCGTGATACAATAACGATTGTCGTTAAGACCGCACGGCAAGGTTGATGACGCGAACCGGGTCAGATCCGGAAGGAAGCAGCCCTAAGCGACCCGTCTTCTTGTGTCGTGTGTTATGAGACTTTTAGAGGCAAGCCAATTTTCTGGCTTGCTTTTTTATTTGGCAAACAGATTGACAGTTCCATGAAACTCGACTATCCTATCAAGGAATCTGCTGCACTGTACGCAATACTTTAACGTTGTCCCGTGAGGCAAGGAAGTATCGTTAGTGACCTCATTGGATGTCGCTTTAGCATACCTACTAAACTCTCGGGGACAACCTCGGGAGTTTTTTTGTGTCTAAGAAAGGAGTTCCCAGTGGCTAACGAATTATTTGTCGCACTCGATTTCAATACTGAGGCGGAATTGAATGCCTTCTTAAAGCATTTCGAAAATCATCCCATTCCCGTCAAAATCGGAATGTCACAGTTCTATATGTCCGGTCCGAAAATCATCGATGAACTCTCCGCGCGAGGGTTTCCGATCTTTCTCGATTTGAAGAGCCACGATATCCCTAACACCGTCTACCTAGCGATGAAACAGCTCTCACAATATCCGATCGAGATGGTCACCGTCCACTGTATGGGTGGACAGGAAATGATGGCAGCAGCGGTCGATGGTGCGAACGCGGGGCCCTACCGTCCGAAATTAATGGGCATCACACAACTCACCTCCACCTCACAGGAAATGATGGCGCGTGATCTGAGAATGACGGGTGATTTATTGGACAGCGTCGTTCATCTCGCCAAATTAGCGCAGACGAGCGGATTGGACGGCGTCGTATCCTCCGTACTGGAAACGCGTGCCATTAAACATGCGACATCTTCTGATTTCTTGAGTCTGACACCAGGCATCCGCCTAACCAAAGAAAAACAGGACGACCAAACGCGCATTGCCACCCCACAGGAAGCAAAAGCAGCCGGTGTTGACTATCTCGTTGTCGGCCGGCCGATTACGCAGGCGAATGATCCCGTCGCTGCCTATCACCGTTTTCTCTTCGCGTGGCACGGAACTGATGCATAGTTTTTTAGAACTGAAAGGAGCTCTTTCTGATGACTGAACCAATCAATGAACATACCGCACGTCTTTTACTCGAACACAAAGCCGTTCTCCTACAGCCGAACGATCCATTTACCTGGGCGAGCGGCATTGAGAGTCCGATCTACACCGACAACCGCCAGCTTTTGAGCTATCCCAACGCGCGCCGCGAAGTGATCACTGGTCTTGTGCAATTAATCAAGACGCACTATCCCACAGTGACAGCGATCGCAGGCACCGCCACTGCGGGTATCCCCCACGCCGCCTGGATCAGCGAGCAGATGAACCTGCCGATGATCTACATCCGCGGCAAGGCAAAAGATCACGGGCGCAAAACTCAGATCGAAGGGCATCTCAATACAGACGATCAATTAGTCGTTGTTGACGACCTCATCTCAACGGGTGGCAGCGTCCTCGAAGCAGCTAGTGTCGCTGCTGAAAAAGCCAACGTCTTAGGCGTCGTCAGCATCTTCACTTATGATTTCCAATCCGCTGCCGATAACTTCAGAAAGGCCGGCCTCACCTACCACTCACTGAGCGATTACCCAACCCTCGTCCGCGTTGCCGAAGCCGATCAGCTATTCTCCGCAAACGAAATCCAAAAATTAGAACAGTGGCATCAACAGTACGGTCGGCACGATGGAAGCGAGGCGTAATCATGACTAAGAATCAAGTTAAAGCCGTAGTCGGCAGTATCATCGCTTCCGGTACCGATGACCTCAATGTCATGTTTCTATCGTTCGCCATGTCCGGCATTATGTCTGAATTCGTACTGTCCGGTGCGCAATCCGGCCTCATCGCTACATTGACAAATCTCGGCATGCTGGTCGGTGGCACGCTCTTCGGTATTCTCGGTGATAATCACAATAAAATGACCATTCTTAAATTCACGCTGATCCTCTTCTGTTTGGCGAGCGGTGGCATTGCCTTCGCACCGAATATCACTACAATTTATATTCTGCGCTTTATCGCGGGGATTGGCGTCGGTGGAGAGTACGGTATTGCTTTGAGTATTATGGCCAATCTCGTACCGCTTCAACGCATGGGTGCCGTCTCCTCCTGGAACGGTGTTGCCGGACAGATTGGTTCGATCGGCTCTGCCATCCTTGCCGGCGTGTTTGTGCCATCACTCGGCTGGCGTGGCCTTTTCCTCTTCGGGCTTGCGCCGTTACTGCTCGTGTTATACCTCCAATTCGCAATTGCTGATGAGCCCACTTTTCATCCCGATACACGAGATAAGACAACGCAATATTCTCAATTAACGACATTCAAAGCGCTATTTAAGGATGCGCAAACAAGTTATCAAACGATTGCTTTGATGGTGATGACAACCGTACAGATTGCCGGTTATTTCGGTATGATGAACTGGTTACCGACGATCATGCAACAACAGACGGGAGCGAGCGTCACCAATTCATCGCTGTGGATGATCGCAACCATCCTCGGTATGTCACTTGGTATGTTGGTATTCGGTCGTTTACTCGACCGTATCGGACCACGCGCCGTATTCGGTGTATTCCTCATTGCCTCTGCTATCGCTGTTTATCTGTTCAGCACGCTTCATTCCAATTGGTCGATGTTGATCGGTGGAGCAATCATGGGCTTCTTCGTCAATGGGATGTTCCCCGGTTACGGTGCAGTCGTCAGTAGAATCTACGATCAACGGATTCAAGCGACCGCTAATAATATTATCTTGAACGTGGGGCGAGCAGTTGGTGGTTTCTCCTCTGTTGTGATCGGCTTCATTATGGAAAACAGTGGCGTATCCACTGTAATGCTGTTTCTATCCATTCTTTACCTGACAAGTTTTATCGTCATGCTTACTATCCCGGCATTGAAACAGCGTAACTTCAACACCTATCTCGAATATTGATGCTCTAAAAATCAGCGCACAAAAAAGCGAAGGCCCAACAACCTTCGCTTTTCTGATGTCTTATTTTTCTTGTACTTTCATTTTCGCTTCGTCAAAGTCTTGATGAAAATCGTAATCATCCAATTTCTGAACAAGTAAAATGCCGTCTCCCAGTGGCACGGCAGAAACGCGCAGATGCGGGTGCGCTATTACTGTATCTAGTAGCCAGTTCAGCTTCTTATGGATGTTCTTCACTCGACGCGGGATCGCTTCTTTCGGCGCAAAGACGGTGCCTGCCTGGAAAATATCGTCGATCATCAGCACCCCGTCGACGCGCAGCACATCCATGCAGTAAGGGAAGAATGAAAAGTATTTCTGTTTTGCGGAATCCATAAAGATAAAATCGTATGTTTTGCTTAATGTCGGCAGGATATCCGCCGCATCGCCTTCGAGCTGGGTGACTTGTTCAGTCAAACCCAACGCCGCAAAATTTTCGTGTGCTTCCGCAATCATGACATCGTAGCG
>JALEMJ010000018.1 GCA_022768285.1 Aerococcus sp. | reverse complement strand
AATGCTATTAACTACGATGGGTTCATTTTTCAGTTTCAAAAAGAAAAAATAATAACTACTAGTAATCGATATCTTTAAAAGTGAAAGTGTCACGCATGGACGTGGCACTTTTTTATTTAATAAAAAGTTGTAATCCATATCATTCTAGATTAAAATATTTTCATAATTAACACTTTATGAAAATGAAAAAAAGCGTTAGTATACTGTCATGAGAAAGCACTTACAGATAACGCTTTAGATTTTAATCTAGGAGTGAGCAATAGGCTATGGATATTATTAATCGTATTAATCACTCTTACGCAATGCTTTCAAAAAAGGAGCAAACGTTAGCACTTTACGCGATTGAGAAGAGCGATGAGATGGCGGACAAAGATATTCGAGGCTTCGCAGCGGAGACGGGTATCAGTATGTCTACCATTTCGCGCTTTGTTCGAAAGATAGGGTACCGCAATTTTGAACAGTTTCGCTCATCATTTGAGGCACCTAGTGAGGGACTGTCATCACATATTGGTGGCAATCCTTCTTGCGTAAAAGAAAAATCTATTAGCGTATATCGCACCTATCAGGAGGTGATCAGAGAGGCCCAAGAAATGGTGGATTCAGCTATTGTTGAAAAAGCTATCACAGCAATTAAGGAAAGCGGCCGTGTTTTCGTCTATGGAATGGGGAGTTCAGGGCTTACAGCGACAGAATTTCGTCAACGTTTAACACGAATGGGACTGAATGCATTTGTGGCAACCGATGATCATATGATGGCAATTCATAATCAATCGATACGTAAGGGTGATAGTGTCATCGGTGTATCTGCATCTGGTAAAACGTATGAAGTTGTTGAATCACTAAAATCCGCGAAGTCTCATGGTGCTAAGACAATTGCGATCACTGCAAGTCACGGGATGTTGAGTCAGATTGTTGATTATCCCATGATATGTGGGCATGAGTTGGCGATTAAGGAATTCATTAACTCACAGATTCCATTAATCTATGCAATTGATTTAATGTGTATGTTATTATTTGAAGATAATCGCTTACGTTGGAATTTGGAACGCACCATTCTGTCGATGGATGCAATTAAGTCAAGGTAATTAGTCATAAGTTATTGATATATGGAGGTATCACTAATGAGTAGCAAAATTGAGAAATATGAAGGTATTATTCCAGCATTCTACGCTGCCTACGATGAAAATGGTGACGTTAATTTAGACGCCATCAAACAGGAAGTACAATACTTCATCGACAAAGGTGTTGATGGTATCTATGTTAACGGTTCATCTGGTGAATGTATTTACCTGAACGTTGAAGAACGTAAAGCTATCATCGAAGCAGTAATGGAAGTGGCCAAGGACAAATTGACGGTTATCTGCCACGTTGGTGCTAACAGTACCCGTGACAGCCGTGAGTTAGCACGTCATGCGGAAGAACAAGGTGTTGATGCGATTGCTTCAATTCCACCGATCTACTTCAAGTTGCCACCTTACTCAGTTGCTGGTTACTGGAACGAAATTAGCGAAGCGGCACCAAACACTGACTTCGTAATCTACAACATTCCACAATTAGCTGGTACAGCATTGACCGTCGACCTCTTCCAAGAAATGATGAAGAATCCTAATGTTATTGGTGTGAAGAACTCTTCAATGCCGATTCAAGATATTCAATTATTCGCAAACGCTGGTGGCGAAGATCACATCATCTTCAACGGTTCAGACGAACAGTTCATCGGTGGTCGTGCAATCGGTGCCAAAGCAGGTATCGGTGGAACATACGGTACCATGCCACGTTTGTTCTTGAAATTGAACGACCTCATTAAGGAAAGAGATCTCGAAACAGCACGTAAATTACAGTACGACATTAATGATGTTATTTACATCTTAACTGGTGGTCATGGTCATATGAACGCTTTCGTTAAAGAAGTATTGCGCATCAATGAAGGATTAGATCTCGGTTCTGTACGTCGTCCACTTGAACCACTGTCAGAAGATGACAAAGCGTTAGCTAAAGAGGCTGCCGACCGTATTAAAGAATTGGAAGAAAAATATCTATAAGTCACTCAGTCTCATTGAAGGGGGAAACTGACGTGAAAGTTTCAATTAATACTGCTGTTTTTTTAGATGAACTTAATGCTGGTAAGACACAATTGGAGTGCTTACAAACGTTAGAGAAGGAAGATAATATCGCAGGTATTCAGGTTCGCGATGAATTCTTCAAGGATGACATGCGTGCAGAAGAACTCGATGCGATTCACGAATTGGCACAGAAAAAAGGCTGGATGATCGATTACTCCGTACCGCAAGCGCTGTTCACTGATGATGGCTTGAATCCAGAGTTGGGGAATTTTTTGAATCTGGCGCAGAGCCATGGCATCGATGCCTTGAAATTTAGCTTAGGTGCACCAACTAAGGAAAGCATCAAGGAAGCGGAATTACTGATTAAACCATCGGGCGTTTCCGTTTCTGTTGAAAATGAAGGCAATGATCACGGTGAGCCCGCTTATGTATTAAAACAATTAGCTGAGGTTACACAAAATGGTGTGATTGGCTTTACATTCGATGCTGGGAACTGGTACTGGGTAGACAAGGCTGTCAATGTCAATCGCGTGTTCTTAGACCTTAAGGATTACGTCACGGTTCTTCATTTGAAGAACATTGATGTCGCAAAATTGGATACGACATTACTCGAAGATGGCGATACAGATTGGCGCGCTTTAGTTGCTAATAAACCCGCTGAAGTGCCAGTTTACTTGGAATACAACATTCCAACAGAGTATCTCGGTGCCGAGATGAATAAAATCACACAATTTGATGCATAGGTTTTTATAGCAAAGAAGGAAAAATAAAGTAGGAGGACAGAATTATGGATGGGAAAGTCGGTTTTGGCGTAGTTAACGCCATTGTCGTTATTTTGTATTTACTTTTCACATTGGGCTTTGGTAGTAGCTTTATGAAGAAAGCTAGCAAGAACGCAGACGCATACTTTACTGCTGAAGGTTCATTGCCAGGTTGGGCTGTCGGAATGAGTATTTTTGCGACGACCCTGAGTTCAATCACGTTCATGTCACAGCCAGAAAAATCATTCAACGGTGACTGGGCATATGCCATCGGGTCATTATGTATTATCCCGATTATTCCAATTTTGATTGCATTTTATGTACCATTTTTCCGCAAGTTGCATGTAACGACAGCTTACGAATACTTGGAAGAACGTTTTGACCCAATTATTCGAACGTTAAACAGTTTGCTATTCGTCGTTTACCACTTGGGTCGTATTGCGGTTGTTATTTACTTGCCAGTATTAGCAATTGCGTCTGTTACAACAATTAATCCAATTCTTGTGGCATTAGCTATTGGTATTATTTGTATTATCTTCACCATGTTAGGTGGTATTGAAGGGGTTATTTGGAGCGATACTATTCAAGGATTTATTCTCCTCGGTGGTGCGTTCTTAGTTATTATCGTTGGTCTTTTCAAGATTGATGGTGGCTTCTCAACCGTCGTTTCTACAATTGGTGGCGAAGATAAATTTATCTCTAGTTCTAACTTTGATGTAACAAACTTAGCAAGCTTTGTACCTTTGATTTTCATCGGTCAGTTTGTTAATTCTCTGTACCAATACACAGGTTCTCAGGATGTTGTTCAACGTTATTCTTCTTCTAAATCTTGGAAAGAAACGATTCAGTCATTAATGGTTCCAGGAATCTTAGGGGTTGTTGTTATTCCATTGTTCTTCGGTATGGGTAGTATTATCTATACTTACTACGCTAACAACGGAAGTTTACCAGCAGACTTCAACACTGGGGCAATCGTTCCTTACTTCGTATTGTCACAGTTGCCTGTTGGGTTAGGTGGTTTGATTATCGCTGGTATTTTTGCAGCTGCACAATCGACCGTTTCAAGTAGTTTGAACTCAATCTCTGCATGTTTGGTTGTCGACATTAAACGTCGTTTCTTCCCTAAATTATGGAAGAACCTCTCTGAAGTTACTCTTGCACGTATCATTGTTATCATTGCCGGTATCATTGGTACAATGGTTACAGTTTACTTCACAGCTGGTAACTCTTCAGAAACTTGGGAAATCTTCTTGACCGTAAGTGGTCTGTTCGGTGTACCGACTGGTGCAATGTTTGCTTTAGGTATCTTTACTGAACGGACAAATGGTCGTGGGGCGTTAATCGGTTTGATTGCTGGTATTGTTTCCGCATTAGTGGCTAACGGTTTGCAAGTTAATGCGTTATTAGTATCGACTGTCGCATTCATCGTTACACTTCTTGTTGGTTACTTTGCAAGCTTCTTGTTCCCTAAGAACAACAAGAATGTTGCCGGTTTAACATACAAGACACGTGACGTTGAATATATTCGTTCTTAATTGAAAGGATCCGTCATTTATGGCAATTCTGTGTATTGATATTGGTGGTACTGCGATTAAATATAATATACTTTCGGAAACGGGCGAACCGATTGAGCCAACCAAAGAAGTCCCAACCGGCGTCGACAACGAAGCTGGAACAAATCACATTCTCGACCAGGTGTACGAACTTATCGAACATTATGGTGCGACTATTGAAGGCGTAGCGATTGCGAGTGCCGGTGTCGTTGATCCTAAAAAAGGTGAAATTACTTATGCCGGATCAACGATTCCAGACTATATCGGCACCAATTTCAAAACGGCGATTAAAGACAAATTTGGTCTGCCATGCAGTGTCGAGAATGATGTTTCCTGTATGGGCTATGCAGAGAATTGGCGCGGCAAGGCCAAGGACGCTAAGTCAGCAGTGTGTCTGACACTCGGTACCGGTATCGGTGGCGCGGTGTTCATCGATGGCGAGATGTGGCATGGCGTACATTACACGGCTGG
>JALEMJ010000007.1 GCA_022768285.1 Aerococcus sp. | reverse complement strand
ATGACAGTTGCAGTTTTATTAAGCAAAGATTATGAAGAAGTCGAAGCAATGACTATCGTCGATATCTTGCGCCGTGCGGAGATCGATGTGGAGACGATCGCAACAGAAGGCGAATTAGAAACGACAGGTGCACACGGTATTAAACTCGTCGCTGACCACACATTGGCTGATGCAGACCGTTCGAAATATGACTGGATCGCTACGCCAGGTGGTATGGGTGGTGTTGATGCCTTGAGTGCCAACAAAGACGTGATCGATTGGGTTCAAGCACAATACAAAGATGAAGATCGCTGGATCGCTTCGATCTGTGCATCGCCGATTCTCTTGGGTCGTGCCGGTATCGCACAGGATATCAAGGGAACGGTATTCCCAGGCATGGCGGATCAAGTTGGCTTCAAGGAATACGATAATCATTCCTTAGTTGTTTCTGATGATGCGCACCACGTCATTACCTCACAGGGGCCAGGCACGGCCGCTTATTTCGCACTGGAATTGGTACGCCACATCAAAGGTGAAGAAGCTGCCGATGACGTGCGTCAAGCATGGTTACTGCCGAACATCGAAGCCGTTATTAAAGAAAAATAATGTTTAAACGCTTGGTGCTCGCAGGGGTGCGCGGCTATCAGCGATACTTATCGCCGCTCTGGCCAGCGACCTGTCGTTACTATCCGACGTGCTCCAATTATTTCGTCGAAGCAGTCGAGCGTTTCGGTGCCGTGCGCGGAAGCTTGATGGGTTTTGCGCGCATCTTGCGTTGCCAACCGCTCGTCTTAGGTGGCGTGGATCTGGTGCCTGAGCACTTCAGTCTCAAGCGTAACCCGAATCAAACGCCGCGAACGCAGGCAGAGAGCGAAGCTATTCTGCGATTTTATATGGATGAATAGGCATGGAACTAACTGGTGAAAGGTAAACCTTTTGCCAGTTTTTTGTGGTTAAGATTAAATGCTTTTAATGTGTATTATCGTTGTGATTTTTTAAAGGGGTGCATGATGAACTTAAAGAATCTATTGAATTAGAATCGGAACCATTTACTTGTCCTGGTGTAGTAATTGATCATTCCGGAGGTTTGTGCGCGTAACCATGAATAAAAAGCCTAATCTATTGATGATAGGAATCATTTCGGCAATAAGTGGTTTCTTGTTGTACTTTTTGGTTCATATTGTTTTCCATCTAATTATTTAGTTGTGTGGTTCTTGGTAGATGAAATGATGTATTAATCTGGTTGTTCATCAAATTTAGGGTTCATAAACAAATTTGACTGATGGGGAAAATTCCCCATTTTTTTATGCATGCACAAAGCGGTTGTTCGCCATATTTAGCTGTTAAATATGATGAATAATCCGAAAGCAAGTGAAGGGATAGAAAACTTAACGAATGGGAGGCTGACTCCCATTTTTGTGTACAAAAAACGTCCCAGCGCTAACGCTGAGACGTTTCACCGACTGGGATACCAGGGGTCGAACCTGGGATTTGAGTGCCAGAAACTCACGTCTTACCACTTGACCATATCCCAATATGCTGTGCTTCATTCAACACATCTATATATTATACACGGCTCCTGGGATAATGCAAGGGGTATTTCAAAAGAAAATCATATAAAAAAGCAGTGGCAACCCACTGCTTCGGTGCGATGATTAATCGTTAGGCTTAATGTGGTAGAGTGCTTCCGCGTTCGTTCTGAGGATTTTTTCTTTCACTTTGTCATCCAATTTGGCGTTGCGGATATATTCGGCTGCACGCGTGTACTTCTCATTCTGGAAGTACGGGAAGTCGCTCCCCATTAAGATCTTGTCTTCACCAAAAACATCCACACTTAATTTCAAGGCTTCTTCGAGGAAGTTCGCGGAGTCGAAGTAGAAGCGATCCTTCAATGTTTCTTTTGGGCTGTGTTTGAAAGAATCCCAGTCCTCGTAGTTATCTTCAACGCGCTGCATCTGGAAACCGAGACCGCCACCCAAGTGCGCAATATGGAACTTGAGGTGTGGCAAGCGTGCCGGCAAATCAGATTTTAAGATATGCAAGACAGCTAATAAATCTTCAATCGGTGCGCCGACGACCCATTCGAGATCCCAATCATTAACCATTGGGGAGCAAGCGCCTTTACCGGTCGGATGAATGTAGACGATGGTATCCATTTCGTCGAGTGCCTCCCAGAACGGGAAGAATTTCTCATCGAAGGCGTATTCACCATTGATGTAGGTATTGACCGCAATGCCCAAGAAGCCGAGGTCATTGATTGCTCGTTTGGCTTCTTCAATCGCTGCATCGATGTACGGTAATGGCACAGCACCGTATGCCATGAACTTCCCTGGATAGTCTTTAATGACTTGCGCGTACGTATCGTTGATCATCTGCGCAGCTTTGAGGGCTTTGTCCTCGCCACCGAAGTATGGTGACTGTGGCGTTGCGGAGAGTACCTGCTGTGCGACACCGGCCTTTTCCATCATTTTCAGACGCTTGTCCATCTCTTCAGGTGATGTCCCGGCGCCCATGCCTTTCGCAATTTCGGTTTCTTCCGAGCCATTTTCATGTAATTGATCTAAGTATGCATTGCTCCATAAATGCGCATGCGTATCAATAGCATTTACCTTTGCCATAATGTCCTCCTTGTATACTCCATTCGAGTTATTATATCAATCATAGCTTCCAGGAGAAGAAAAAGTCAAAGAATAGTATGTCACGAAAAAACACATCTCCCGAAGCATCAAGCTTTGAGCGATGTGTTTTTATTATGTATTCATACGATAATCTACCGTTTGCGCTGCATAGCTTTTTCTAGTGGTATCACAATGAGTGGTACGAGAATAGCTGCAGCGATGATCTCAAATACAGCATTTGACAGGACGGATATGAGGAAGACGATCATGACTTTTGATTCTGGAATTCCCATTAAGGATGCATAAGTTTTGCGCGAGAAGAGGGAGACCATCAGTACGACTAAACCGGTATTAACTGCTGCACCAGTAGTTCCGAGCGTTGCGCCGGAGACAACCGTACTGAATTTAGCTTTTAATTTTGGATAGCCGAAACCAACCAGTGCACCGACTGCCAAGCGGGGGAGGATGGCAACGAGGGGGTTATAGAAGAGCGGCGCGAGGATGCCGGGTGTCATCAGGTTGCGCAACATTGCTAAAATACCCCAGCTTGCCCCGAGCAGTGTCCCGCGTTTCCCACCGAGCAGGGCAGCGCCGACAATGACAGTGACGTGGACGATAGTGATATCTGCGACACCGAGCGGCAAATAGCCGAGCCACGGGACGAAGGTTTGGAGCAACAATAGCGCCAGGAATAGACAGAATAGCGCATTGAGCTGGTTCGTTTGACGTTTCATTACAATTCGCCTCTCTTTACTAACAATTGGAGTGTTTGTAGTGCTCATCCGGATACGTGAGTTGATCCGTATTCCATTCATCAATTTGCCAGTGCATGACAATCAATGAAGCGACGAATACCGCGAGCGTGTCGAGTACAATGCGGGCAATGATATCTGCCCAGCTAATCTGGTAAACCACGCCGAATAGGACGTGGAAACTGAGACACAGCGGGAAGAAAAAGCGCCCAGCGAATTGTACGGCTTTTGGGAATTTTTTCTGTTGGGAGAGGAAACGCTGAATCATACAGAAGACGAAACCGATCATGCCACCCATCAGTGCTGCCCAGATATATGAAACAGCGAGCTGATTGTCCGGTTCGGCGTAAATGCCGACTGCAGCATAGGCAATCCAGCGAAAAGTGAGATAACTAATCGCGTATACGAGAATCGCCCGCCAGTAAATGAACGGACGCCGCGCCGATTGGTGATGTTCTGTTGCGAGCCATGTTTTGATGGCGAACGCCTGAATCACGAATAGAAGCAGGACTTTCATGATGTTCAAGAAATAGTCCGTGCCGAGCAAGTGCGGTTTCGGTTCAACGAGGTAGAGGATCAGCAGCATGGCCTGCGATAAACTGAAAAAGATCGCCTTGTACGTGCGATTGCCGGGCAGACGCAGATCGATAATCTCGTAACTCGATGCGATACTATAGAAGAGTAAGGTGCCGATAACCCAGAACACCGCGATGAACCACGGCTGTCCGAGCCAACCGCGAAACGGCAGGATCGCTTGAAAGGTCGGGTTTTGGAATTGATAAACAAATAATAGTAAGACAACGCTCAATACGCCCGCAATGAATAGATAGCGCAAGTTTCGAGATAATCGCATGAGATACCCTTTCCAAACGTTAAATGTTCCCTAAGAATACACAAAACGTCCTCACAGTATTCAATAGGAGGACGTTTTGGTCGACAATGATGTCGATATTCGTATGGAGGGAGAAGGATTCGAACCTTCGAACTCTGAGAGGGCGGTTTTACAGACCGCTGCGTTTAGCCACTTCGCTATCCCTCCGTATGTGACATGATACCCCTTAACGGGACGCTAGTAATATATCACATATCACGGTGATAGCGCAACAATTATTGTTTAATCCTTTCTAAAGTTCAACGGGGATGAAACCGCTTGGTAGCTCTGATATGCTATACTTGAACGGAAAAGTTTTGAGGGGGCGTTGCGTATGGGATTTGATTGGTCAGAGGTGTTCACTTGGCAGCATCTCTTCAGCTTAATAGACATTTTGATTGTATGGTTCATGTTCTACCATTTGATCAAAATGATTCAAAACAAGCGCGCACTGAATATTTTGTACGGTGTAATTGTCATTTTAGGCATCAAGCTATTGAGCACGGTATTCCATCTGGAAACGTTGGATTGGCTGCTCAACAATATCATTCAGTGGGCAGTGCTCGGGGTAATTATCATCTTCCAACCGGAGATCCGAATGACACTCGAGCGACTCGGCCAACAAGTTTTTGCCCGCAAACGCAATCAAGCAACGCGCGGCGAACAAATGGTGGAGGCAATCGTTGAGGCTTGTGAGTACATGTCGAAGCGTCGTATCGGCGCATTGATGACGATTGAGAACGAACGTCCGCTCACAGATATTGCGAAGACAGGGATTGCACTCGATGCGGAGATTACCTCGCAGTTATTGATCAATATCTTTATCCCGAATACGCCACTCCACGACGGCGCGGTGATTATTCAGGATGAACGCATTACCTCAGCCGCCAGCTTCCTCCCATTATCCGAGAATCCAGATATCCCGAAAGAACTCGGTACCCGACACCGTGCAGCAGTCGGCGTTAGTGAAGTAACCGATGCATTGACAGTCGTGGTATCCGAGGAGACCGGTGAAGTATCGATCACGTCTCATGGCCGCCTCAAGCGCAAGCTGAGTCAGGACGATTTGCGCCAGCAATTGACGGATCGTTTCGTGACGAAGGACGATGACAGCAACAATTCAATGTGGAGCAACTGGTTTGATACGCTCTTTACCACCAACAAGAAGAAAGGTGGCCGTGACGATGACTAACCAGCAAAAACCGTATCAGAAACGTTTGGTCGGGTTGGTGATTTCCTTCTTCCTGACGGTAATGGTATTCTTCTATGTCAAGATTGAAGTTCAGAACAACGATCTATCAGAGATTTTTAATAATGTAAGCGAAGAAACGACCGAAACGGTAGCGGATGTCCCTGTGCATGTTCAGGGGGACATCGATCAGCTTTACGTCAGCGGGATTCCGGACGCAGTGACGGTCGAACTTCACGGATCCAAGAATGTTATTCGACAGATCTTAGAATCCAAGAATTTCCAAGTGGTAACTGAAGATCTTGATAATCTGGGCACGGGGGTTCACTATATTCAGCTCTCGGTTCAGGGACTATCGGATAACGTGTCGGCGCGCATATCGCCATCGACCGTGAAAATCACTATCTCAAGGCTGGAGAGCCAGACCTTCCCGATTGAAGTGGAGGTCCAGAATCCGAACAGTGTCGCATCGGGCAGTGAAGTGCTCAATCAATATACGGACCCACAAGAGATTACACTGACAGGGTCCGTGGAAACCTTAGCTTCAGTCGCGAAGGTTTATGCTTCCGTACAGTTGCCGGACGGTCAGTCGGACAATTATCGCACGGAAGCCACTGTACTGATCGAGGATGCGAATGGTAAACTATTAAACCTCACCGCTGATCCGGCGACGGTTACTGTCGTGGTCGAAGTCGGCTCGCAAGGCAAGCAGGTGCCGATCGCACTGGAAACATACAACGGCGCGCCGGATATCGATTATCAGGTCGCCCTGCAGAATGGCAGAAATACGGTGGAACTTTTTGGCGATCAGAATGCGCTGAATGGTGTTAACGAAGTTTCCGGACAGGTGGATCTCTCTGGTATCCGTGAAGATACGACACAGGAGATCGACCTCAACGTACCACAGGGGATTGAGCGTATATCTCCTGAAAAAGTCAGCGTATCGATCCAAGCTACCGCAAAAAATCAGCCGGCAAGGAACGACGAGAATTCAACAAATGATGACAATGACGCTTCACCAAACGAAGCCACAAACTAAAAATAGAGGAGAAAACTATGCGTAAATATTTTGGAACAGATGGAGTCCGCGGGTTAGCGAATAACGAGCTCACCCCCGAATTAGCGTTTAAATTGGGACGTTTCGGTGGCTATGTCCTCCAACAGAAGTACGGTGACGATGTAGATGGTCAACCGACCTGTTTAGTTGCCCGCGATACGCGTATTTCCGGGGAATTGCTCGGACACGCGCTGATTGCCGGGCTTCTGTCAATCGGCATTGAGGTTATGGATCTCGGTGTGATCACCACGCCAGCTGTGTCCTACCTCATCCGTCACACTGGTGCCGTGGCAGGTGTGATGATTTCGGCTAGCCACAATCCGGCACCGGATAACGGGATTAAATTCTTCGGTTCCGACGGGATTAAACTTTCTGATGCCGAAGAAGAAACGATCGAAAGCTATCTCGATGGCGATAAACCGGATGACTTGCCGCGTCCGAGTGCAGAAGGTTTAGGGCATTACAGTCAGTTCGGGGAAGGTGCTTCTCAATACATCAACTTCCTGGAAGATACAGTGTCTGGTGATCTCTCCGGATTGCACATTGTTGTGGATGGCGCGAACGGAGCATCCTCGCGCCTAATCAACCAATTATTTGCGGATCTAGATGTCGATTTCGAAACCATTGGGACGTCGCCGGATGGTTTGAATATTAATGATAACGTCGGTTCGACGCATCCGGAGCAACTTGCTGAACGCGTGAAAGCAGTCGGTGCTGATGCCGGTTTAGCTTTCGATGGGGATGCGGACCGCTGTATTGCTGTTGATGAGAAAGGCAATATTATCGATGGCGACTACATCATGTACATCTGTGGGAAGGCCCTCGATGAGAAAGGTGAATTGAAGGATCACACGATTGTGTCTACTGTCATGAGTAATCTCGGCTTCCACAAAGCTATCGAAGCCGCCGGTATGAAGGCAGCAATCACACAGGTTGGCGACCGCTATGTTGCAGAAGAAATGCGTGCCCACGACTATACGATCGGTGGTGAACAATCCGGGCACATCATCTTCAGTGATTACGCGAAGACGGGTGATGGTTTATTGACCGGGTTGCAGCTATTGAGTGTGCTCAAAGCATCCGGCAAGACGCTCTCCGAATTAGCGAGCGAAGTGACGAGCTATCCGCAAACGCTCGTCAACGTCGATGTCACACGCGAGGGTCGTGAAGCTGCTATGGCTGATAACAATGTCAAAGCTGAAATCGAAGCAGTAGAGGCTGAGATGGCAGGCGATGGCCGTGTCCTCGTACGTGCGAGCGGCACGCAGAACCTCCTGCGTGTCATGGTCGAAGCTAAGACCGATGAACTCGCCGATAGCTACGCACAGCGTATCGCTGATGTTGTTCGCGAACATTACGGGATTTAGTTCATTATTTAAGCACAGACAAAAGGCTGTTCACCCCGAACAGCCTTTTTTGTATGTCTATTAGTCTTGTTGTGTACCGATACCTGATTAGAGGAAAGCCATAATCACGTAGTTGACGATGAATAAGGCACTGACACCCCAAAGAACTGGGTGAATGTCTTTAGCTTTCCCAGTAACGGTCATTGTAATGCAGTAGAAGATAAAGCCGGCAGCAATCCCGTTCGAGATGGAGTAGGAATAACCCATAAAGATGGACGCGAAGAAGGCTGGCACAGCGATCGCTAAGTTGCTCCAATCGATCTCGCGGAACTCACCCATCATCATGACGCCGACAATAATCAATGCCGGAGCTGTCGCTGCAGCTGGCACGAGGCTCACGAACGGGGCGATGAAGATACAGAGGAAGAAGCAGAGTGCGGTAATCACACTCGTCAATCCACTGCGTCCACCAGCACCGATGCCGACCCCGCTCTCAGCGAACGTTGTCGTGTTACTGGTACCGAACACGGCACCGAGGGACGTTCCGACCACATCACCGAAGAGCGCTTTGTCGAGTTTTGTATTCGATGTCTTGTCGATATTATCGATATCTTCCTTGGAGAAAATGCCGGTTGCGCGGCCCGTACCGATGAATGTACCGATCGTATCGAAAATATCGGAAAGACTGAAAGCGAAGATTGTTACAATCACGAGCGGTAATCGCGAGAGATCACTGAACAGTGAGCTGAACCCTTCCGAACTGAAGGCAGCACCGAATGTTACACCTAATTGATGGAAAGATTCACCGATACCAGATTCTGCGAAATTAATGTTGGATAGATTTTCTGGTGAAATAAGCAAGGATAATGCGGTGATAGCGATAATCCCAATCAAAATCGCACCTTTCACGTCTTTCACCATGAGGATGACGGTAATGATAATCCCCACGAGTGCGAGGATGGCAGTTAAATCCGTAAAACTCGAAATCGCTGGCACGGGGCCACCGCTCGTTTCGATCGCAGTAATCCCACCCTCATAGGCCGTACGCGTCGCATCGAAAGCTTCGCCGTTGATTGACGTAATGTTAGCAGGTTCAATCGTAAAATTGATCAAATTCGCCGATTTCAAACCAATGTAGGCGATAAATGCCCCGATACCCGCTGAAATAGCGTGCTGTAAATCTTCAGGAATAGCGCGCATGATCGTACGGCGAATACTAGTGACCGTAATCAGTACATTAACGATCCCACAAATGAAGACCATCGCGAGTGCTTCCTGCCAGGAGAACCCGAGACCGAAGCATACGGTGTACGTGAAGAAAGCGTTGAGCCCCATCCCTGGCGCCAGCGCGTAAGGTACGTTGGCGTAGAGCCCAATGAATAGCGTCGCAATCCCGGATGCGAACAAGGTGGCTAAGAAAACCCCGTGATACGGCATACCAGTCTGTGACAAGATGGAGGGATTGACGAAAATAATGTAGCTCATTGCGAAGAATGTGCTCAGTCCGGCAATCACTTCCCTAGATACTTTGGTGTGATTTTCTTCTAATTTGAAGAAACGTGCTATCGCATTCAAAAAGAATATCCCCCTAAATCAAAAATTACGTCTTGATTATACCGCAAAAAACGGAGTGCACAACATAAAAACGAACGATATTTATACTTATTCGAGTAAAGTTCATAGTTTTAGCTAGTAAAGCATAAAAATTGCGAAATAGATGCCATGCGATATACTTAATAATGTATAATCAAGCGCTTTAGAGAAAAGAGGCAATCACATGGATAAAGCATTAATTAATGTCGATTACACGTACGATTTTGTCGCAGACGATGGTAAGCTGACAGCGGGAAAACCGGCGCAGGCACTGGAAGATCGCATCGTCGCACTGACCAAGCAGTTCCACGACGCTGGGCAATTTGTGGCATTTACGATCGATCGCCACTTTGAAGGTGATGACTATCACCCGGAAACACAGCTGTTCCCACCGCACAACATCGATGGCACACCGGGACAGAAGTTGTATGGCGCATTAGAGGATTATTACCAGGAAATTAAGGACGACCCGAACGTTTTCTATACGCCGAAGAGTCGCTATTCCGCATTCAACGGCACAGAACTCGATATTAAATTGCGGGAGCGCGGCATTACTGAAGTGCATCTGGTTGGGGTAGTGACGGACATTTGTATCCTGCACACCGCCATCGATGCCTACAATCGCGACTACAAGATCGTTGTGCACGAAGATGGTGTCGCAAGTTTCAATCCCGCTGGTCATGAATTTGCCTTGGAACACTTCAAGAACACACTCGGCGCCCAGGTTGTTACAGGCGATGATTTTGAATTGTAAGGAGGAAATCGTGTCTGACTTTTAGAAGCTAGTCATTGACAGTCAACAAAAAGTTAGCCACAATAGACGGGTAGAATAGTAGCTGACGGCGGTGCTTGAGCGAGCAATAGTTGGTGGAAGTATTGCAGCATACGGTCAGTGAACCTGCTACCTTGATGCTTACGCACGTTGGTGACGTTATAACCATAAGAGTGAAATTAATTTTTTTAATTTAAAAAAGGTGGTACCGCGTCAGTCGTCCTTTTCGGGCGAGTGGCGTTTTTTATTGGAAAGGAACGAGAGAATGGCAGAGGATAATTTAATCAATACCGATTTTTCAAAGTGGTATTTGACCAGTATTCAACAAGCGGACTTGTTCGCTTATGGACCGGTACGTGGCACAATGGTCTTCAAACCGAACGGCTACATGCTTTGGGAATTGATCAAGGCGCGTTTCGACAAAGAATTCAAAAAAGCCGGGATTCAGGACGTCTACTTTCCGATGTTGATTCCGGAATCTTTCTTTACGAAGGAAGCCGATCACATTGAAGGGTTCGCACCAGAATTGCCGTGGGTGACACGTGCAGGTGAGGAAGAATTGGAAGAGCCCGTGGCATTGCGTCCAACGAGTGAAACGTTATTCGGTAATGCGATGAACGATTGGATCAACTCCTACCGCGATTTACCGATGGAATTGAACCAGTGGGCCAACGTGTTCCGCTGGGAGAAACGGACATTACCGTTCTTGCGTACGTCAGAATTCTTGTGGCAGGAAGGACATGCCGCCTATGCGGATGAAGAAGATGCGCGCACGCACACGCTCGGTTACCTCGATCTCTACAAGGATGTGGTTGAAGATTTGTTGGCGCTACCGGTATATGCTGGCCAGAAAACCGAGTCTGAGAAATTTGCGGGTGCGGAGGATACCTACTCTATCGAAGCAATGATGAAGGACACTAAAGCGGTTCAAGCTGGGACATCGCACTATCTCGGGACGAACTTTGCGGAAGCTTTTGATATCCGTTACTTGAACCAGGAGAATCACCACGTGCCGGTGCACACGATTTCCTTTGGGGTATCGACGCGTTTGATCGGAGCCATGATTATGGCGCACGGCGATGAAAAGGGTGTTGTCTTCCCACCGAAGATGGCACCGAC
>JALEMJ010000019.1 GCA_022768285.1 Aerococcus sp. | reverse complement strand
GGCTCAGGCTCAGGTGCCGGTTGTTGCGGTTGTGACTCTGGTTCCGGCGTTGCTGGCTGCTGTGGTTGCGTGTAATTCGGTTGCTGTGGCTGTCGTGGCGGTTGTGCCGGTGTTTGCGGTTGCTGTGACTGCGGTGCTTGGGTACGCCCCGTCGTCTTAGCCTGATCCTGCACTTGCTGCTCACTCGTCGCATTGACGCGTTCGTTCTCTTCCTGTATCTTCTCACGTTGTGCTTTGGCTTCTTCCTGCACTTTCTTGAGGTTCTCCTCTGCATTACCCGATTTGCGCGCTTCCGCTTCCATACGTTCCGCAATCTGATCGCTCAGGGAACTGTACGCGCTGAGCATAAAGGCTTTTAATTTCTTCGCTAGCAGCTTATTGTCGATCTCATCGACACGATTCAACAATTCCTCAATGCGCGTATCTAATTCATCGTAGGTCAACGTATCGTTCGACTCGAGCTGTTTCACTTTCGCCTGGAAATCATTGATCGTTTTTAGCTGCGTCGTCCCCTCATCAATGAATTTCTTCACGGCCTGATAGAATGCATCATCAGTCTTTGCTAGCTGATCGCTGAATTTCTCCTTGAATGCCTTGATGTCTCCAGCTTTTGTCTGGTCTGCAATCACGAACAATCCAGCAATCGCATCGCCGTTGAGCGGTGGCTGCTTATCTGCCGTTTCGAAATGCTCAGCGAGGAAATTCAACACCTCGAAACGTTCTTCAACATCCGTCATCATGCCTTCAACGCGCGCCTTGTCTTCGTTACGATCGTTCAACGCGTCGACCGATTCACGCACCTGCCGCACCTCTTCGGCTTTGATGTCCTTCTTCAAAAAGGTACTCCCCGATTGGAGATACAGCTTCTCGATGGTTTTCTGCACATTTTCAGCTGCGTGGCTCTTCGTTTCCTGATGCAGATCGACTTCCTGCACGGCCGCATACGCGCCAGCGCCGACAATCAGAAAAATCGATAGCGCGATCACAACGATACGTCCCCAATGAATCTGCTTATCTTTCACCGTCGCCCCTCCTCTCAATCTCTCACTCCCATCATAGCAATCTTTTGCGCCCTTCGCATTACTAAATTGTGTTTGTCACATAATTTTAAGAAACCACGGCGGAGCGCCCTTGTTCGAGTGGTAAACAGAGTAAAATCAACAGGATGAGCGTGATTAAAAACGGGAATAGAATCACGTGATAGCCGAGGCTATTCGACAGTACGGTGATCGCCAACGCACCGAAGAAATAACCGAAGATAATCAGTGCGAGCGGCTTAGCGGCATCTTTGACCCTTTGCTTCGTACGCGGACTCGGTGCCATCGCCATATCGACAACTGTGCGCGTCATTGTGCGCAAATTCCCAGTCATCATGAGAAATGTCGCCGAACGTCCTTCTAAAATCTGAAATTCCTCAAATTGAATTGCCGCACCGAGCGACAGAATCCCATTCATCACGGCGATCGGCAGCTGATCGTAGAACACCCATGTGAGGCCAATCCCTGCCAGCATGATCATGACATTAATGCGATGACGCCAGAGCATCGTCAAGTGGTGGAAGCGCACATACTTCAACATGCGTGAAATCACAATACCTAATACAAAACAAATGAAAGATAATAATAATGGCCACATATCTTGAAACTTGCCTTGGCCGAGGCCGACCGCCATGCGAATCGAATTCCCGGTCTGAAAACCCGCAAATGCCCCATCACCATATAAATACGTAAACGTCGTCAGCATCCCGTTATTCAGTGTCAGCAGCACTCCGAACGGCATCGTTTGCGTAATCGTATGTTGCCTATGTCGCATCCCATTCCCTCCTATAGTCTTATGAAAAATAATAATCAACTTCCCAATAAAGTGCAATCGATCCCCATCCAAACAAAAAGCCGGCGCGCGGCCGACTTGTAGCTCATCAATTTACTGATTGAGTGCTGTCATTAATTGGTTTTGGATACTAAGAAGATCGATGCTGATGATGTCAGCCTTCGAAATCACAGTGCGTGCTGCCTGCATTACTGGCATCACTGGACAGCTCGCCAACGTCAGCGACTGCGCCGTCACTTCAGCAACGCGCCCTACCAGTAATTCATCATGCGCTATTGATAAAACCGTATAGATCGGCTCGCCAACAGTCACGGTATCGAACGAATCGATCTGTGCGAAATGATGTGCATAAAGCGCCGCCAACTGAAACGGATCGTAGCGATTGTACTGTTGATTCAATACAATCAATCGCCGGTAATAGCTGAGATAGTCGCTTTTTGCTACCACATCAGAAATATAACGATTCTGACGCAATTGGATACTCTCTAATACTCCGTAGTCATCAATAGAATAGACGAGTGAATAAGCGGCATCGATCACCTTTAAATAGCCTAACGTAAACTGCGCGTCACTAATGGCTTCAGAATAAATTTCGACGAGTTGATTGTTATAGAAAGATAATTGTTTCTGATTCATAACCTATCCCTACCTTCTAGTTTTTCTATTCCTAGGTTTCCAATGAGGATTATTTTTCTTTTTCTCAGTAGAGCGTCCAGGTCGTGGTTTTGTATGTTTATTATAATTACTCTTTCTCTTATTTTTACTGTGAGATTTGAAAAAATTAACAATTGTTTTATATGCCCAATGTCCTGATGTAATAGCTATGCCACCAATTAGTATAACACCTGTAGCAGTCAAAATGACTTGGCCTACACCGGGAATAAAATATGTACCTGCAGTCGCCGCTGTTAATGAATACGAACTTATTCCGACTGATTAGCATTAGATATAAAATATCCTGTGTTAAGTAATTGAAGTAATTCTTCCTCAGAAGAATATTCCTTACCATTAAGAAACAGAGGTTGATTAATGTTAATACTATTCTCCTCCAACCACGATAACTGTACTTCATTTGCACTTACAGCAACCGGGATTGTGACTTCAAAAAATAATAAACCAACGGATATTATAATACCGTTCTTCCATAACCTTTTCATATTAAACCTCCTCCTTATGAAAGCGCTATATAATTAAAAGATATAATATCCTATTGTGTTTAAAAAGTAAGTAAATATTCTTTAATTTTTGCGTAAAAATCTTATAAAAAGTTTTTATAATAAGTAAAAATGAGAGATTTAATTATAAATCTTTTCATATGCTATATTTTTAATACAAAAAGAGGATAGGTTCTCTATTTAAAAAACAAAAAGCCGGCGCGCAGCCAACTTTCAGTGAGTTTCGTATCTATTTCATGTTTTTAAAAGCTAATCGGTTGGATATCTTTGAGTGTTTGAATACCGTACGCAGCCATGCGTTCCGGCAGGGCATCGATGATTTCAGGCATGATGGTCGCGTTGGTAAAATGCGCGCTACCGACTTGAACCGCTGATGCACCTGCTAAAAACATTTCAAGGACATCATCGGCCGACTGTATGCCACCGACACCGATTATCGGCAAAGCGACCACCTGATGCACCTGATAGATCATGCGGATCGCTAGTGGCAGTAGGGCCCCACCACTGAAACCGCCCATGCCGTTTCCGAGGACGGGACGCTTCGTTTCAAGGTCGATATGCAGGCCGAGTAATGTATTAATCATCACTAACCCACTCGCGCCACCAGCTTCAGCAGCCTTTGCGATCATCACAATATCTGTGACATTCGGTGAGAGTTTCACATATATTGGTACTTCACTGGCTGCTACCACTTGACGCGTCAGTGTTTCAACCATCTCAGGATCGGTGCCGAACGCGAGGCCTCCGTGCTGCACATTCGGGCAAGAAATATTTAATTCCAAAGCATCCACCAGACCGCTATGGCTCAATTTTTCAGTCACTGTGACATAATCCGCCATGGTATTACCACCGACACTCGCAATCATCGGTAATTCGGGATATTTCGCTTTGAATTGCGGTAATTTTTCCGAAACAACAACATCGACACCCGGATTCTGTAGGCCGACCGAGTTCATCACGCCATCGCGTACCATCGCGATCTGCGGTTGCGGATTGCCATCGCGCGGTTCCGGCGTCGTCGTTTTAATCACCATTGCCCCGAGTGCATTGAGATCGTACTGTTTTGCGGTCGATACATCACCGAAGCCGAACGTCCCGCTCGCCGGCATCACCGGGTTCTTCAAATGTAATCCGGGTAGATCAACGGCTAATCGTTCTACTGTCATTGGTTCACACCCCTCGCGTATGAATACACTAACTTGCCATCAGCCATCGTCCAACGCGTCACCCCAGACACCATTTCGCCGAGATGCGGTGTGTTCGACGCTTTGGAGGCCAATGTGTCCTCTGAAATTGTCCATTCATCATTCAAATCAAAAATCGCCAGATCGGCCTGATAGCCTGGCGCAATCCGCCCGACCTTTCCGAGATTAAAGGCATCTGCAGGGCCAGCAGTCAGGCACTCAAGAATCGTCTCTAGTGGCACAAGTCCCGGTTTTACTAGATGCGTGTAGAGCAAGGAAAAGGCAAAGTCACTCCCAATAATCCCGAATGCGCCATTTGCCATCGAACCGCCTTTGTCCGCCTTGGTATGTGGGGCGTGATCGGTCGCAATCATGTCGATCGTCCTATCCAACAGTCCCTCGATCATTGCCAAGCGGTCATCTTCACTGCGCAGCGGCGGATTCATCTTCAACATCGGGTCATCACTCGTAATATGATCTGTCGATAAGATCAGATGATGCGGACTCACCTCACACGTCACCGGTATGCCGTGTGCTTTCGCATAACGGATCAATTCGAGGGATTCACGCGTTGAGATATGACACGCATGATAGCGGCACCCCGTCGCCTTGGCGAGCACTAAATCGCGCGCTAACTGCGCCGTTTCACTCTCCGGTAATTGTCCCGGTAGCCCTAACGCATCAGCTTTGTCACCGGCCGTCATTACGCCACCGCGACTCAATGAATCGTCCTGAATATGCGCCGCCAGCACCATATCCAATTCACTGATTGCCTGCATCGCATCGTACATCGTTCCTGCCGTCTGCACGCCCGCGCCATCATTACTGAAGGCGAATGCGCCCGCGTCCTTCAATGCCTTAAAATCAACCAACTCCTCACTGTGCAGGCCGTGCGTCAGTGTGGCGTACTGACGAATGTGAATGCCACGCCGCGTATTCCTTGCGACCATCGCCTGCACCCGCTCCGGCATATCCGGAACTGGGGTGGTATTCGGCATCACACCAACCGTCGTAAAGCCGCCGTGCGCTGCTGCTTTCGCACCGGTTTCTACGGTCTCTTTCGCTGTCTGACCCGGTTCGCGATAGTGCACATGCATATCGATCAGGCCCGGTGTCACCAGGCAGCCCGAGGCATCGATCACACGATCGTACGGCATCGCGCCCCGCAGTGAAGTCCCTACAGCAACAATCTCGGTATCCTCAATGACAATATCCAACGGTTGGAGGTGATGCGCGTAGTAAACCTCACCGCGCGTTATTAGCGTACGCATCGTCTATTCTCTCCTATCACTTACTCATGCATTAC
>JALEMJ010000017.1 GCA_022768285.1 Aerococcus sp. | reverse complement strand
ATTTTGGTTACATTAGATGTTCGCCCAGAAGTTGTCCAAGAAGCGGTTGAAAATGACTGTGATTTTATTTTTTCTCATCATCCCGTGATTTTTCACCGACCAAAAACGTTGACAGAAGACGATCCTCAGCAGCGGATGTACGCAGAAATTATTCGTCATCACCTCAGCGTATATAGTGCACATACCAACCTTGATAATGCGCCAGGGGGAATGAACGACTGGCTCGCTGAACTATATGGCATTCAAGATACAGAAGTACTTGTTCCGAAGAAGCCTTTGACACAGGATGCCAACAATCAGCTAGTAGGGATGGGGCGCATTGGTCATTTGGAAAAACCGATGACTGTCCGTGAGTTGGCTGAAACGATCAAAGTCCGTCATTCATTATCGGGGCTTCGTGTGGTTACAAATGATATTGATCAAAAAATTCAACGCGTTGCGGTATTAGGTGGGGACGGCGGTGACTTCTATAGAGAAGCCCTTGACAAAGGAGCTGAGGCGTATATCACTGGTGATGTGTATTACCATACAGCGCATGATATGCTTGCAGCGGGCTTATCAGTAATTGATCCTGGACATCATATGGAAAGTGTCTGCAAATCCCATTTAAAACAGATGTTTGAGTCATGGCTCAAACAGGCTGGCTATAGGGATGTCACTGTGGTAGAGAGCTCACTGAACACGGATCCCTTCCAGTTTTTATAAGATTAAATTGTTAAAACATTATTGAAAGGATGTTTATTTATGGATATCAAATTATCTGCTGGAGAATTACTCGAACGTTTTTTACGTTATGTCAAAGTGAATACACGCTCTAATCCTGAAAATATGGATCAAATTCCTTCCTCACAAAATCAGGTTGATTTTGCGCATCAATTGGAAGATGAGTTAAACGAATTGGGACTGAGCGATGTCTACTACAATGACGCAGACAGTTATGTTACAGCTACCTTGCCGGCAACAGATACTGAAAGCAATTACCCGACGATTGGATTCTTCGCGCACCGTGATACCGCTGATTTCAATGCGGAAAATATACAACCACAAGTTGTTGAAAATTATGATGGTGGCGTGATTAAATTATCAGACTCCGGGTATGAATTATCGCCAGAAGACTTCCCATCTTTGAATAAATACAAAGGACAAACACTAATTACGACAGATGGGCGCACGTTACTCGGTGCCGATGATAAATCTGGTATTGCTGAAATTATGACAGCCATTGCATATTTGATTGATCATCCGGAAATTAAACACGGCGATATTAAAATTGCTTTCGGCCCAGATGAAGAAATTGGTATGGGCGCAACTCGCTTTGATGTCGAACGCTTCGGTGCTGATTTTGCTTTTACTGTTGATGGTGGTCCTCTCGGTGATTTAGAGTATGAAACTTTTACAGCAGCACAGGCCAATGTGAAGATTACTGGTAAAAGCGTACATCCTTCCGAGGCTAAAAACATTATGATTAATGCGCTCCAAGTAGGGATGGATTTCCACAATGCGATCTCAGCTTTTGATCGTCCGGAATACACCGAAGATCGCGAAGGATTTTACTTCTTAGATGGTTTTGAGGGCACTTCTGATGAAGCACGCATGTCCTACATTATTCGTGACCATGATTCGCATGTCTTTGAATACCGCAAACATCAGATGGAAAAAATAGCTGAGGTCATCAATAGCAAATATCCGCAGAAAGTTATTGACATTGAAATTGTGGATCAATATCGCAACATGCGTGAAATCCTCGAAAAAGATATGCGTCCAGTGACGTTGGCTAAAAAGAGCTATAAAGCAGCAGGTGTTACACCGAATATTCAACCGGTACGCGGGGGTACAGATGGTTCAATCTTGACTTTCCGTGGTTTACCGACGCCAAACTTATTTGCAGGTGGGGAGAATATGCATGCGCGTTTTGAATATGTATCACTCGAGACGATGGTTAAGATGAGTGAGATTATTATTCGTATGGTAACAATCGCTAAAGACTATGAACAATTTTAAAAATCAATCACTGTAAAAGTAAGAAAGCATCACTTGTATTGAGTGATGTCTTTCTTTTATTAAGGAGGACTATATGGCTCTCATTTTAAATTTGGAAACGGCAATGCAAACGCATCGGCGCGCTGTGATCGCAGAAGTTGATCATTTTCTGATGGAAGATCGCAATAATAAAGCGTTCTATATTGTCCCGGACAATCAGCAGTTGACCATGGAATTTGAAGTACTGAATACACTGAGAGAACTGCATGCGTTATCACCGGATCAACCAACAGGAATGATGCGTCTCCAAGTATTCAGTTTCAAGCGATTCGCGTGGTATCTAGGCATTAAAAGCAAAGATTCAATCTCAAAAATTGGCCTTACGATGGTCATTAAGAAAGTACTTGAAGATCTCGAAAGTGAACTCAAGGCATTCCAGCGTGAGAGTCATTTTCTGAGCTTTCAAGAGCAGTTGCGCGAGTTGTTTGCTGAATTTGATCGTGGAAATATGACCGTAGATTACCTAAAAGCACTACTAGATCGGCTCAAATCAGATAATCACATAGAAAATAGTACCTTCAAACAGAACGAGATAAGAAAACTATCAGAAATTATTGCTGCGTTTGAGGATTATAATAACTATCTTGAGGATCAGAAGCTACAAGACATTGATATCTATGAAGAATTAATCCGAAAGATAATAGCTAATGATCTTTCGCATACAATGGTCGTTATTGACGGCTTTGACTACTTCAAAGCTGATGAATATCGTGTCATAAAATGCTTGATTGATAACGCAAATCAAGTGATTTTATCGCTATTAGCTGAAAGTAAAGACATCGATCAGACGGATGCGTATGATCCAAATCAATCAACTTTCACCAATGCTCACTACATTTATAGCCAGTTAACCGACTTGCTTGGTGAGCGATCAGATATCCAGTCGTTTAATGTCTCAGAATCAGAAAACAGCTATTGTGAAGGAATTCAAATGTTAGAGGAATGGTGGCGTAAGCAGGAATTTGGTGAGGTGGAAGTTAATGAATCAGTTCAAGACGCTGTATCCATCTGGAAAACCGAATCTTTACGTGTGGAGGCAGATCAAGCAGCTAGTGCTATATATAATCAGGTGAGTCAGAAGAAGTATCGTTATAAAGATTTCCAGATTTTTGTTGGTGATTTAGATCATTATCAGCCGCTGTTGATCGGAGCGCTCGAACAGAATGGAATTCCTTATTATATCGATAATCCGGAATCAATGGCACAGCACCCATTAGCGCGATTCCTTGCTGCGTTACATAACGTGATTAAGTATGATTGGCGGTATGAAGATGTTTTTAGCTTATTGAAGACAGAATTATTGTCCCCAAGATTTATGGGCCAAGTGGAGGATGAAGAGAACGGCGATACGAAAATGGTACCAAAGCATCCTCGTTCTGTTTTGGACCGCATTGAAAACATTGTTTTAGCTCAGGATTATCAAGGTCGGCTGTGGTGGAAGCAAGGAGAAGATTGGTATAGACCTAACAGTGGTAAGGCTGACAATGCTAAGCAAAAAGTACTTCAGACGGATGATCGAGTAATTAAATTCAGAGATAAGGTGTATGAGTCTATAAATGACTTGATTCATTCGTGGAACAAGGAAACCACAGTCGAACATGCTGTTAGATCATTTTATGAATTTATTGATGGCGAAGATAGTGTTAGGGCCCGCATGCAGGCTTGGAGTTCTTATCTGACTAACAGTGAAGACGTCAAGGATGATCCGCGCAGTGTGGAATTAGCACAACGCCAGGAACAAGTCTGGAATCTTTTTGTTCAAACACTGGAAGAATATGTTGAGCTATTTGGTAAAGAAACATTTGATATGGATAGTTTCTTTGAGGTAATGCAGGCAGCATTTGCGAATAATTATTACCGCATGGTGCCACCGACTCTGGATAGTGTACGCATTTCTACTTACAAGGATGTTCCGCTCATTCCAAGAAAAGTAAGTATTATTCTCGGCATTACGGACCAGCAGTTACCTAAGAATGAAACGACGCATTCAATTTTAGATGACACGACGCGCGAATGGCTCAATGACTTAATGCATTCAGAAAAGCTCCTGGAAACATCTGATCAGGAAATTCATTTTTTGGATCCGAATGCCCAGCAGAAATACAACAATGAGAAGTTTACGTTTTATAAACTGCTAACCTCAGCAACGGATCATTTAATTTTCAGCTACCCGTATAATGCGCCGGATGCTAATGAGAAGATCTCGCCATTCTTGGCAGTACTGATGGATCACTTTGAACTCGAAAGTCCGCTTCATGCTGAGCAGTTTGTAGAAGCAGATAGCGAATGGATACTCGGTGGCCCTTATGAACAGCTTCAGCAGTTAACGATTAAGAAGCAGCAATTTGAGGAATTACCTACTGAGTGGAAAAAGGTGGATGCTCAGATCTCTAATAGTCATCGGGATGAGAAAAATAGCAATCAGCAATTGACTAAAGACTGGAACGAATTAATTGAAAAATTGAAGCATACAGGTAATCAATTCATCAATTTGGATACAAAAGAAGCCAAATCGCTGTATGGCGAAATACCGACATTTTCAATATCACAGCTCGAATTGTACAACAAAGATCCTTTCAGCTATTTCTTACGCTACGGGTTGAAGTTAAAGGAACGCCAAAAATTTGAAGTGGATGCTTTACAGACGGGGAATTATTTCCATAAAGCGCTCGAACTGTACTTTAAGAATTGGCCGGATGTGAGCGAAGAAAAAATGAATGAAGCACTTGCTGAAACGGTTAAAGAATTTGACGTATTTAATCGTTCGAAGGATCACCAAGATTTCCAATTTAGGCGTCAACAGCTAGATGAAACGTTGCAGTTAGTAGCTCGCTATGAAACGCTGAGACTTCAAGCAATGAATGCTGAAAAGATAATCACTGAACAGCAATTTGAAACTGAAACAAGAAAAACTGATAAGGATAATAGCTATAGATTAAAAGGAAAAATTGATCGCGTCGATTTATTTAAAATTCCAGCTAGCGATGAAACCCCTGAGAAACTAGGATTTCAGATTGTCGATTATAAATCATCGGATAATAAGGATAAATTGCCTTTAAAGCGGTTAGAGGATGGCATCAGCCTGCAACTATTTACCTACTTTGTCAGAGAATGGGAAGAATTAGAAAAGACCGATAATAATATAGTCCCGATAGGTTTCTTTTATCAGGAAATCAGTGATTTAATGTCTTCTAATAAAGACATTAACATAAAGAACGATAGTGAATATTTGGCTAATAATCATGCTATGGAAGGCTTATTGACACAAGCTCAACGCGTGCAGTTTACAGGCACTATACTAAACGATATTGATCTTCTTAATAGTATCTTCAGTGAGGAGTTAAAAGATAGAATATCATTAGAGGATATTTATGATGTCACCATTACCTCTAAGGGATTTAAAAAACCAAGTGCTAACCATCGTAAGAAACTACTTGAAGATGGTGAATTTAAATTAATTAAAGAAATGGTACACCTAAAGATTAATGAGACTATCGATCGTATCATGTCTGGTGAGATTGCATTGTTACCCCTAGACTTTGAAATTAACCATTTACCATCTGCGAAGGAATATCGCGCAATCTCTCGTTATGATGCAACGGAAAGTGATATTCATAAGCGAGCTCCGTCTAACGATACAGATAAAAATATCTTAAAATCTTTCAAATTAGAGGATAAGGAGGATGGCAATGAGTAAATTTAAGGCTACACCTGACCAGCAATTAGTAATTGATACGGGTAATCGTCCAAGGCAAGCACGTGATACTGGAAATATTCTAGTTTCTGCTTCTGCGGGTTCAGGTAAGACACGTGTTCTTATTGAGCGTATTATTAAAAAAGTTCTGCCTGAAAACACAAATGATCGCGTAAGTCTTGATCATCTCGTTGTAGTGACATTTACCGAAAAAGCAGCCAAAGAGATGAAAGAACGCTTAGAGAAAGCATTAATGAATGCTATTACGCAGACTGAAGATCCGGAATGGCAGCGTTATTTACAAGAACAATTGGCGCTATTACCAGTAGTCAATATTCAAACGATCGATGCGTTTTGCCGTCAAATTGTGAATCAATTCTATTATCTAATCGGTTTAGATCCTAATTATCGCTTACTGAATGATCAAACGGAACTAACGCTTTTGAAAAATGATACATGGGATAAGTTGGTTGATGAGGCATTATCCCGGAAAACAGGCGATCTGAGAGATGCTTATGAACAAGTAGCAAAGAATTTTAGTGATGGTACACAAAAAACAGATACCAAAATGCGCGATATGATCATTGAACTTTACGATAAAGCACGTTCGCATGCGAATCCTGAACAATGGTTAGATGCGCTGTCATCTATTTATGATCAGGAAGATAATTTTATTCTATCCGATGACTTTCGTAAATATGTGATGGATCCGTATATAGATGATATACACCAAATTGATGAGATTTATCAGAGCATTGAATTGCCAACATCTGTTCAGTTATCTGCCACACAGAGGGATAATTTAGGGGAATACTTCGAAGACGTACGAAAAGATTGGCATGTGGTTCATCAAAAATATAAAGAATTACAGTTATCAAATAATGATAGGTATAAGTTGATACATGACCATCCCCTCACAACGATCAATTTGAATAAAATTCCTCGTGGCAAGAATAACAAGGAGGCATTTGAGCCGGTAAAAGAAAAGGTTTCTAAAGGTAACGCCCTATATAAACCTAAACAAATTAAAGAAACATACGATAAATTCTTCGGATTTTCGCTTGAAATTCAGCAAGAGATTACTGAACAGCTTCGCGAAATTGTAAACAGCATCATAGTTCTTGCTAAAGCATTTTTAGACAGAATGAATGCTAAGATGGCGGATAAGAAAGTGCTCGATTTTGCAGGTATTGAATTAAAAGCGTTAGAGATTTTGAATGCCCAAAATGATGATGATCAGTATGAAGCACGTGACTACTATCATGAGCATATCGATGAAGTCCTGATCGATGAGTATCAAGACGTTAACGATTTACAGGAAGAAATATTACGTCTAATTGGCGAAGATGATGACGCAAAATATCGCTTCATGGTAGGTGATGTGAAACAGAGCATTTATCGTTTCCGTTATTCAAATCCATCACTATTTAGTGACAAGTATGAAGAATATAGTGCTGAAGATAATAATGATTGCTTAATTGAATTAAAAACTAACTTCCGAAGTGAACCGGAAGTTATCAATTTCGTCAATACTATCTTCAATCGCTTAATGGATAGTGAATTAGGTGGCTTTAATTATTCCTTAGCGCAGTTGGAGACTAATAAAACAGCTGATTCACTACACAATGAATTATTGCCTGAAGTCCATGTGGTTGAAACAGATGACAGCGAACAGGAACAGCCGCTTTCTAAAATTGAAAGCCAAGCCTATATCGCTGCAGAACGTATTCAACAATTGATCGGTAAAAAATTAGTTGGTCATGATGAAGCTGAAGAAGATGGCTCACCAATTCAGTATTCTGATATCGCCATTCTTACAAACACACGTGGTAGTTATAGCGAGATCGAAAAAGTATTTAATGACGTTGGAATTCCAGTCCATCAGGATAAGCGAGAGGATTATTTCAAACGTACAGAGATTATGACGGTTGTCTCGCTTTTACAACTAATCGATAACCAACGCCAAGATATTCCACTAGTAGCTGCGCTGCGTTCTCCGATTGTGGGGGTTACTGAACCTGAACTGGCGCAAATTCGGATATTTAGTGATAATTTACCGGATAAAGCAGATAATGAAACTGGTGAACCAAGAAGGGTAAATACTAAGGGACAGCCGTTTTTCCGAGCATTATATGTATTCTTGAAACATGAAGAAAACAAAACAGACCATTCAGAGCTTTATGAAAAGATCGAGAAATTGAATAATTGGCTTGATAAATGGCAAAACTATAATCGCACCGCTAATCTTTCAGAATTACTGTGGCGCATTTATCGCGATACGAATTATTTAACGCTGGTGAGTGCCCAATCGCACAGTGAACAGCGTCGTAGTAACCTATACGGAATGATTCAATTAGCTATCGATTTTGAAAAACAGGGTCAACGTGGATTGTTCCAGTTTATTCGCTACATCGAGGAGATTGAGGCTCAGAATAAGGATATCGAAACACCACAGGACTTGAATCCGAATAGCAATGCCGTTGAATTGATGACCGTACATAGCAGCAAGGGACTCGAGTATCCGATTGTTATCTACTTTGATGCTGCGCACGAATTCAATACGAATGACTTTCAGCAGAAACCTTATGTTGTGAGTGACAAATACGGCCTCGGTGTGCGTATCTTCGACCGAAAAAACATTCGTGTAATTGATTCACCGATTTTTGGGATGACGAAAAAAGATGAGAAACAGCAGAGTTATTCTGAAGAAATTCGAAAACTCTATGTCGCTCTAACACGTGCCGAGAAAAAATTAATCGTTATAGCTTGCAAGAAAAAGGGCGAAAAAGAATCCGAACCGCGCACAGAAGGCATACTTTCTCTTGAGGAACGCATAAAGAGTAAGAGTAATTGGCAGTGGGTACATGATGCATTGTATCCTTATGCATCAAAAATCACCGAAGATGAATATGCTCTAGAAAAAGATGGTGAAGTCTTTGGCACGTATGCTATTCACCACGAAATGCCAGCGCTTGATAAAGTGAGCGTCGTCGATCAGAGTCATTCAGAGAAGGGCACTTATTCGCAAAAATTGTATCAGTCACCGCTAGATTTTAACTATGCTTATTCTGATGCGATTACAATGGAGAGTAATCAATCGGTAAGTGATCTTAAACGAAAACAAGTTCATTTCGATGATGAGCATATGAACGAAAAAGATAATCCTCATATCATACCGGAAGACGCCAACGATAAAAAAGATACTCGAAGTAGAGCACTTAATTGGGTAAAACCTAATTTTATTGATAAGAACAATAAGGATGGAGGATCTGGTTCAAATTCCAGTGAGTCGGTTGATGTATCCTCTACAGAATACGGGATAGCGATGCACCGATTGTTGGAAGAAATGCCTTTTGATTACTATCCGATATCTACTGATTTCAAGATAGTTGCGGATCGCTTAGTAGCAACTGATGAAGTACATGAAGGGATATATCCTAAGAATGTATATGATAAGTTGGCAAACTTTTTCTTCACCAATGATATTATCGGCAAAAAGATCATTGATAATGCACAAAACCTTCATCGTGAGCGCCCGTTTGCATTGAGTATTTCACCTGAACAGTACCAAGCATGGTTGAATCTTCCGAGTGCGGATTTTTCGTCAGATGATAATATGATTATTCACGGGATCATCGATGGATACTTCATAGATGGTAGTGATGAAGTATGGCTTTTTGACTATAAGACTGACAAACTAGGGGAAAATGGCCGGGAAGAGTTATTTAAGAAATATCGGCTTCAATTATTGATTTATAATTATGCGCTACACAGTATCCTAAAGAAGAAAGTAACACATAATGTATTGATCTCACTCAATAATTTTGAAGCGTATGATTTTTTAACAGATGATTTACGTAGTAACTTGTAGGAGAATGTTCTTTAGATAGAAAAATTTAACAACAGGGTATAGCATTTCGTAAGGAACAGTGCTATAATAGTCTCTGTTGTTGATTGCGGGTATAGTTTAGTGGTAAAACTACAGCTTCCCAAGCTGTCGTCGCGAGTTCGATTCTCGTTACCCGCTTAGTATAATGATGAGAAAGAGCTGTGAATTGCACAGCTTTTTTTTGTAGGGAGATGCATGCATGGGAGCAAAACAAAAGTTTTACGCCGTTAGAATTGGACGCAAACCAGGGATTTATCAGACATGGGCCGACTGTCAGAAACAGATCATGCATTATCCGGAAGCGGAATACAAGTCTTTTAAGACACGTGATGAAGCTGAACAGTATCTTCAGAACGGCAATGCGGGGGCTAAAATCCCTGACAAGGGTGAAATGCCACCACAAGGGGAATGCTGGGCATTTATTGATGGGAGCTTCTTAACGGACCGTCAGGCTTATGGCTATGGTGGTATTCTAATTTATCCTTCTGAGGTACGAACATTTAACGGCGGCAGCAAAGACCTAGAGTTAGTCGCATTGCGAAATGTTGCGGGCGAAATGTCAGCGGCTATGCGTGCGGTTCGGGATGCAATCCAGAATAACATGACTAAAATTACGCTCTTTTATGATTATAAAGGAATTAGAAGTTGGGCATTAGGTGAATGGCGACGTAATAATTCATATACGCAATCCTATCATGAGTATATGCAACAAGCGACGACACATATTAGCATTTCGTTCGTTAAAGTTCCGGCGCATCGAGGCGTATATTATAATGAATATGCAGATCGTCTAGCGAAGGCTGGCGCAAAGGAGGCATAACTTTTCATGTGGGTATATTATGTCGTCATGGCATTAATGGTCGGTTTGGATCAATTAGTAAAGTGGTTAACTGTGCGCTATCTCCCAATTGGTGGCACGCAGCCTTTAATTCCAGGCATTGTCTCACTATTTCATATTCAAAATAGTGGTGCAGCGTGGGGTATTTTTGAAGGGAAGATGTGGTTCTTCTTTATCGTCACATTTATTGTAGTTGGCTGCTTATTGTGGATGTTGCATACGCAGTCCCAGATCAATGTGTGGTATTCTTTGAGCTTCTCACTGATCATTGCCGGTGCAATCGGTAACTTCATTGATCGTTTACGTCTAAATTACGTGGTGGACATGTTTAGATTGGATTTTATTAATTTTCCGATTTTCAATGTCGCAGATACTGCCATCACATGCGGTGTGATTTTACTAATTGGTTATATCATCCTAGGCCAAGATGATGGAGTAAAGTGATGACACAACAACGGACGCATAAAGTGGAAGTTGAAACCGCTCAGCGCATCGATCGATATTTATCGGAAATCTGGGCTGATTTGAGTCGCAGTCGCATAACAAAGGCGATCAAAACAGGACAAGTGCGGGTGAATGACCACACCGTCAAGCCGAGTGCGCTAGTTAATGTTGGTGATGAAATTACATTCATAACGGATGAGCCTGAGGTGGCGGGCAAAAAACTATTAGTGACACATTCCCCGTTGGATATTAAATACGAGGATGATGACCTTATGGTAGTCAATAAGCCTCAGGGGCAAGTTGTTCATCCAACATCACAGAATGAAGGGGTAACGCTTGTCAACGATTTACTCGGGTATGCTGAGGACCATCATTTTGACTTACCTGTTGGCGATGAAACGTTTCGGCCTGGTATCGTCCATCGACTTGATAAAGATACAGGCGGTCTAATGATAGTCGCTAAGTCGCCACAAGCTTATCAGACATTGTTTGAACAATTTCAGGTGCATGATATTCAACGGACATATTTAGGTTTAGTTTATGGCGCGTTTTCGGAAAAAAGCGGAACGATTGACGCGCCGATTGGTAGAGATCCTAAACAGCGCTTGCGATTTACAGCGATTTCAACGGGTAAGCCAGCGATCACACATTTTAAGGTGCTTCAGCAATATGAAGAAGGACTATCACTGGTTGCTTTTCGACTAGAAACAGGGCGCACGCATCAGATTCGTGTACATATGCGTTATATCAATCACCCAATTTGTGACGATCCGGTGTACGCAACGGAATATCGTCCGCGTTTTTTCACTGACAAAGGGCAATTACTATATGCGCAACGCTTGGCATTTAATCACCCGGTGACACATCAGCCGTTAATGATCGAGAGCACGTTACCCGCAACTTTTCAGAATGTGATTGCACAATTGCACCCGCTGTGGACGAATGAGACAGACTAAGTGATTGTTAAATAGTTATTTTTCTAGTATTATGAACGTTGACAATCTGTAAACAGTAGAGGAGGATATAGATAGATGACAACAGCAGCATGGATTTTTGTTGTGATTATCGCGCTGATCGTTGGTATGATTTTAGGATTCTTCATTGCTCGTAAATACATTATGAACTACTTCCAAGAGAATCCACCAATTTCACCAGAAATGATTCGTGTAATGATGGCTCAAATGGGGCAAAAACCTTCTGAAAAGAAAGTCCAACAAATTGTTCATTCTATGAAGATGGTTAATAAAAAATAGAGTCTTTAGTTTAAGGCTGGTAGTTATACCGGTCTTTTCTTTTTATTCTCTAATTGTGAAAGGAAGACCATTATGTTTGATATTTTAAAAAAGCTTTCGTGGTTTTTCAAAATGCGCTGGAAAAGTTATGGTATTGCCGTGCTCTGTTTATTTATCACAGCGATTTGCAATGCTGCAGTGCCTTATATCGTTGGTCAGGTGACGGACCAAGTTATCGGTGGTTCACTTACTTATCAATTGTTGCTATTTGAAACACTGGCAATTGTCGGCTTAGCTATCGCAATGTATATACTGAGATATGTTTGGCGTAATGCGATTTTTGGTAATTCAACCTTACTCGAATCGATTTTAAGAAATCGCTTGTTCGATCACTTTACAAAAATGGATAGTCAATTCTATCACAAATATCGTACGGGTGATCTGATGGCTCATGCGACAAATGATTTAAACGCCTTAAAATTTGTGGCTGGTGGGGGAATTATCTCTATTGCGGATACGTTCTCCCAGGGCGGTGTGACTTTAGTCAGTATGATTTTACTGATTGATTGGCGATTAACGCTACTGACAATTTTGCCGCTGCCGCTATTGATCGTGATTACGCAAGCTTTGGGTAAAATTGTCAATCGCCGCTACAGTCATGCGCTTGCCGCCTTCTCTAACATGAACAATCATGTGCAAGAGAGTATCGGTGGGATTAAGGTCATTAAATCCTTCGGTGAGGAAGATGACGATAATCAAGATTTTCAGCGTGAAACAGAACAGGTTGTAGAAGCAAATAGACAGGCTTACAAAGTAGATTCAATTAATTTACCAATTATTAAATGGATCATGGGGTTGACATATTGTATTGCGATTATTTTTGGTACATATCTCATTGTCGGCAATGAAATTACTATTGGACAATTGATTTCATTCTTTAGTTATTTAGGAATGATGCAGTGGCCATTTATTGCGCTAGGCCGTTTAGTGAATACATTGCAGCGTGGAAATGCATCCTATGATCGTATTTCTGAATTGCTCGATGAGGTCTCGCACATTAAACAACCTGATCATCCCGTATTTAAGCGCCTTGAAGGGAATATCACCTTTGATGTTGATGCGTTTCAGTATCCGGATGGTGATGAACAAGATCTTTCTGATGTGCATTTCCAACTGGAAGCAGGAAAAACGCTCGGAATCGCAGGACGTACAGGTTCTGGAAAGAGTACGATCTTTAAATTATTGATGCACGAATACGATAACTATCGGGGCAAAATCGCTTATGGTAGTACCGATTTAAGGGATTATGCCAGTGATAGCTTGTCACAATCTATTGGTTACGTACCACAGGATAATTTTCTCTTCTCGACGACTATTCGCGAAAATATTCGCTTTGGGCGTCCTGAGCTCAGCGATGACGATGTGCGTCGCTATGCAGAGATGGCTGATATCGACGAAGATATTATAAACTTTCCTGAAGGTTATGACACTAAAATGGGAGAACGCGGTGTTTCTCTCTCCGGTGGTCAAAAGCAACGTATTGCTTTAGCACGTGCGCTCGCGTTAGATCCCGAAATTCTGATCTTAGACGATTCGCTATCTGCTGTTGATGCGAAGACTGAATCAGAAATCTTAGCTAATCTCAAACGACTCCGCCAAAACCGTACAACGATTATCGCTGCTCACCGATTAAGCTCGATTATGCATGCAGATGAAATTATCGTTGTCGATAACGGTCGGATTGTTGAACGCGGCACGCACGAGATACTCACGCGGAATGATGGTTGGTATCACGATATGTTCCAACAACAACAACTTGAACAAGAAATGCAAGGGGAGGCGGAAGAATCATGAAAAAATCATCACGATTAATGAAGTTCTCCTTTTCTGAACAGAATCAAATTCTGAAGTTTCTATTTTCCTATGCGAAACCGGAATGGCTAAAATTTGCTGTTTCCTTGGTCTTTACGTTAGTTAATGCAGGGATCGTTGCTTATTTGCCGGTCATCATTAAGAATTACATCGATGGTGAACTTGCTACGGGAAATGTCACAGTACAGACAACGTTTTGGACGGTTGTTGCTTATTTTATACTTATGACCATTGATAGCGTGGTTATGTACTACAAGGACTATCTCTTTTTATTAGCAAGTCAGAAATCTGTGGCTAGTTTGCGTCAAGACCTCTACGATCGCTTGATTCATTTTGGGATGCGCTATTTCGATCAGGAGCCAAACGGAACGGTGGTCTCTCGAGTCACGAATGATACAGAAACCATCGTTGATTTTTGGCAAGTATTCCTCGTTGTTGTAGAAAACGTCGGAAATGTGGTAGCTATTGCAATCGCTATGTTTTCATTGAATGCGTCAATGGCTTGGATATTTATCGCATTCATGCCAATTGTGTTACTTTTGGTGTATATCTATCAGAAGTGGAGTACCATCGTTTACAGTCGCATGCGCGAAGCCTTGAGTGGCCTAAATGCAAAGCTGAGTGAAAGTATTTCCGGAATGGGGATTATTCAGCAATTTGGCCAAGAAAAGCGCATGGCTGAAGAGTTTGACGATGTGAATCAGGAATACGTGAAGTGGCGTAAACGTATGTTCGCGATGAACGCCTTATTATTACAGCCAGCAGTAAATTTTTTGGAAACTGTGGCCTTGACGGTTGTGCTTCATCACTTCGGTGTGCAAGTATTATCTAATACAGCTTGGGATGTCGGTATTCTCTATGCGTTCGTCTCTTACTCAAAATCGTTCTTTGCACCAATCGGCGCGATGCTCGATAGTTTGAGTATTTACCAGGACGGCTTAGTCTCGGGTTCGCGTGTTCGTAATTTAATGACAAGAGAAGACGTCCATGCTCCAGAGTCCAATCCTAACGCTGTAGGTAAGATCACGGACGGTAAAGTTGAAATTCGTCATTTGAACTTTTCTTATGATGGCGAGAATGACGTATTGCATGATATTAATATCACTGCTAATCCTAGTGAAACCATTGCCTTTGTGGGGCAGACTGGCTCAGGAAAAAGTTCAATTATCAATGTACTCATGCGCTTTTATGAATATCATTCGGGTGATGTTAAGATTGATGATCAGGATATTCGAGATATTTCGATGCAAGATATCCGAAAAAACATCGGTTTAGTATTGCAAGATAGTTTCATGTTTTATGGGAATATCGCTGACAATATTCGCCTACATGGCAACTATCCGATGAATCAAATTGATGCGGCAGCACGTTTTGCGCATGCCGATCAGTTTATTTGTAGCTTAGATGATGGCTATGATTCAAAAGTTATCGAAGGCGGTAAAGCCTTTTCTACCGGAGAAAAACAATTGATTAGTTTTTCAAGAACGATTCTCCGTGAACCTAAAATTTTGATTCTTGATGAGGCAACCGCAAATATTGATACGGAAACCGAACAGCGCATTCAATCTGGTCTCGAAAATTTGCGTCGTGGTCGCACGACCATTATGATTGCGCACCGGTTGTCAACGATTAAAGATGCCGATAGAATCTATGTACTGAAGCACGGACGAATTATTGAATCGGGGACACATGATGAGTTACTCGCACAGAATGGGTATTATCGGACGATGTATCAATTGCAATCCTTCTCACGTTAAGTGTGAAGGTGAAGGGAGGAGTATAGCACGATGTGGCTATATGTTTTTCTAGTTTTTTTAATTAGAAACGCATTGCGGATTTTTAATGGCAAAATGATTAAACAGGTTGATGCGCATTATGATCCCAATCAGAAGTATGTTGTTGTGGCACCTCACCGCACATGGTTAGATCCAATAATGATTGGTATTAATTTTAGGAATCCAAATGTACAGTTCTTAGCGAAGCAAGAGTTAGCATCCAATAAGCTCTTTAAATTTTTGTTAGAAGATGGGGCAGGTGTTTTCCTGGTAGATCGAGAACATCCCGATCGAAAATTGATGAAACAGATGGTCAAAGAATTGAAGAACGGACAAAATGATATCGGAATTTTTCCTACTGGCTCGCGTTTTTCTTCAGAGATTAAGGACGGTGCTGTGACACTAGCACGACTCGGTCGGGTGCCAATTTTACCAGTTGTCTATCAAGGACCGTTAACCGTCAAAGGCTTGTTTTCAAGGAAGTTTTCACATCGTGTGAAGTTGGCAATCGGCGCACCTATCTATTTACCAGATAAAAAACGGTTAACGCATGAAGACAATCGTGAAATTAATGCGCAAATGGCGGACGCCTTTGATCGCTTGGATAATAATTTGAATCCAAATTATCACTATGATCCCGAAGAAGAGTTGCGTAAACATCGCGAGAAAAAGGGTTAAAGTAGATAGTAAGTACTAATAGAGAGGCTTAGGTGATCTTGTGAATAAAAGTAAGTCAGCTAAAAAAATCGACAAAAAGACGCAGGATTTAGTAGAAACAGAATTACGCCGTGGCACAAGCAAATCTCGTATCGCGACACTATTGGATATTCCTTATGACGAAGCTGTCGAAGTGATCAAAGCGGTTAAGGAAAATGTCCGTCCGGAAGTTGGAGACGTGGTTCAATTTAAGTTCAGAGGTTATAAAATTGTTGGTGAAATTGAAAAATTATTAAATAATTCGGCTATCATCAAAATTTTTTGGGATCAATCAGATCGCGAAATGTTGGATGTTTTGGAGGAGCGTACGGCTGTCAATTTTAAAGACATCGATAGCTTCGTTAAAACAGCTGATAATGCGGATAAAAAGTCTTAAGTCAATAGAGGGAGAGTGCACATATGAGCACATTTGAAAAAATTCGTGAAATAATCAGTGCGCAGCTTGATATTGATGAAGAAGAGATTATGATGACAACACACCCAGCTGATGATTTATCAGCGGACAGCCTTGATTTGTTTCAAATTGTCAATGATATAGAGGATACATTTAGTATTACCATTGATGAAGATCAAATGACTATCGAAACGATTGCTGACCTTGTGAAATTTGTTGATGAGAATCGCTAATTGGTCTAACGTGGCTTACCTGCAATAGCTTAATGAAAACGCCGAGTACTACTTTGTTTAGATACTCGGCGTTTTGACTATTAAAATGGCTAATAATTAACTATTGCGAATACATACGATCTCAGGTATTGCGGCATGTGTGGCTTGTTGCGTTAAAAGTCCTGTCTCATGATCACGGCTGAATAAACTGATATCTGATGATTCTTGATGACCAACAATCACATAGTCTTCTGTACGATTGAAATTAAAGTCTCGCGGCATGCGACCGCCAGTGCTGACTGTCTGGATACGTGTGAGGTGGTCGCCAGCAGTTGAAAGTTTGAAAGACGTTAGTGTATCGGTGCTGCGTGTCGATGCATACAAAAAGTGACCATCTGATGTGACGCGTATCGCCGCTGCACCAGTGTCTGCTGTGTTATCTGTAATATTTACGCGCTCGATAAGTGATAAATGACCATCATCATACTGACAAACATCAATAGTATTGGAGAGTTCGCCAATGATATAAGCATAGTGACCATTAGGGTGGAAGGTAAGGTGTCGGGTTCCGGTCCCTGGCTTCGCGTGATAATCATCTTTTAATACAAGATTATAATCTAGAGATAGTTTATAAGTTGAGACGCTATCTGTGCCTAAGTCGCAACTAATCAGATAGCCATCTGGCGTGCGGTCGAGAAAATGACAGTGTGCACTTTCTTGATTTGCATTCGGGCCCTGACCAATATGTGAGGTGATATTCATTAACGATAGCCTGCCGTCCGATTGAATCTTAATGACAGCTAATTTTCCTTCGTGATAATTTGCAATGTAGAGTAGCTGGCGATCATCATCCAAGGCTAGATAACAGCCATTAGTCTCTAAAAAGGTCACACGATCAATGAATTTGTAATGGCCGTTATGCTGTTGATAATGGGCAACACCAGGTTGGGATTCGGAATGACTTAAGGTATAAAGGTGCTGCTCATCCTTTGATAACGCAAAATATGTTGGATTCGTTTCCTCGATAATTAATGCCGATGAGCCAAATGTACCATCATCATTCAATGCTAAGGTATGAATACCTTTATTATTTTGCTTAGTGTAGCCACCGAGATAAAGTGTCTCCATCATGATGTTCCTTTCTCTGAGGGATGCGATATACGCTTTCATCATAATAAATGGTTTGCGTTTGATCAAGGTGAATAATTTACAAAAAATTAATAGTCCTCTTTTATTAAATGTGTTACGTTTGTAATCGACAATTAGATAGCAATTGAGGGGGGAATTAAATGGAAAAAGAACCAAAGCAAAAACATCTCCATCACGAACAAACGTTGATGGGGAGTCGCTTTACACGCGTACTGAATAGCCGTTACGTCCTAATACTGACAGTTGCTATACTTGTTTGTTTATTACTATTACTACTGACAAAAGTAAATGTCTTTTTAAATCCCTTGTGGCGCTTTATTAAAACGATCTTGTTACCGATCATATTAGGATCCGTGTTGTACTATTTAACGGTACCAATTGTTAATTTCTTGGAGCGAAAAGGGCTTAAGCGTATTTATGGGACTTGGTTTGTTTTAGCATTATTAGTCGTTTTGATAGGCTTATTCATCGCCTGGATACCAGCGATTATTGCGCAGGCAAAGGATTTCTTGATGCAATGGGGAGATATTTGGTCTATGTACCAGGATCAGATACTCAATTATCTGCCAAAAAATATCTTCTCGGATCTTCAATTAAATTTTGATAAGATCTTTAACTACATCTACAGTTTAGATTGGAACTGGAGCAGGTTATTCAATAATACGTGGAGCGGCTTAACATCTATTTTAGGTGTGATCGCGCAGATTGCCGTTGCGATACTTACAGCACCGATCATTCTGTTCTATATGCTCAAAGATACACCTAAAATAAAGGAAAAGATTGCCCCGTTCCTTCCTATCAAAATTCGTAAAACGACATTGGATATGCTAAGCGATATGAATGGTCAGGTTTCAGGCTATATTCGTGGTCAAATTTTAGTGGCGATAGCTGTTACGATTATGTTTGTTATCGGCTATACGATCATCGGCTTGGATTTTGGACTTATTATTGGTGTGACTGCAGGGGTATTAAATATCATTCCTTATTTAGGTTCGTTTTTGGGAATTGTCCCGGCAATTATTGTAGCGGTGGTTGATAGTCCATTAATGCTTATTAAAGTATTATTAGTGTTCGCGATCGAACAAGGAATTGAGAGTCGCATCATCTCACCACTTGTTTTGGGGTCGAATCTCCATATTCACCCAGTGATTATCATGTTACTGCTGATTGCGGGTGGTAATATGTGGGGCGTTCTTGGAATTATTTTTATTATTCCAATCTATGCTGTGCTTAAAGTTATCTTTATGTATATCTTCCGCTGGTATCACGATATTTCCGGTTTGTATGAGGACGAAAATGGTCAAGAGGTTTTTCCATTTGATGAGAACGCTGAACGTGAGAAAGCTGAAAACGAAGATATTGCAAAGGCGCCAGGTGAAGACAATAATTCATAAGCACAAGAAAAAACCCGCTGTCGCGGGTTTTAGTTTGGACACGATTACTGGTTGTCTAGTGCAAGAGTGATCAGATGATTTCCGAGCGAAGGATTTCTAACAATGAGCGGTCCATGGAAGTAGGAGCAAAATGTATTTTTGTACATAACGCCTTCCTTGAGGTCTTCGCCGTTATTGCCATATCCAGCAATAACGGTTCCCAGTGGTGTAACACCTTTACCAAGATACGTACGTCCCGCATGATTTTCGTAACCGTAATAGGTCTGATCAAATCGCTCATTATAAATTGTCAAGTCACCAATTAAACGTTGATTTTGACTTGTGGTGTAATAATCAATCGCTCCAATGCCTTTAACGGTAGTGCCATTCGTCATTGCGTATTCATGACCGAGAAGCTGGTAGCCACCACAAATAGCCAACATAACACCACCAGACTCAATGTACTGTTTGATACCGTCGCCTTTATTGACAAGGTCTTCAGCAACAACTGTCTGTTCAAAATCTTGGCCGCCACCGAAGAAAACGAGATCGTAACGCTCTGGATCAAAATTCTCTTCGAGTGAAACGAGTTCAATAGAGACATTGTCAGTTTGCTGTTTTGCTAGGTATTCCAGCATCAACAAATTACCATTATCCCCGTATGTATTCATGAGGTCACCATATAAGTGACAAATTCTCAGTGTCATGCGCGCATCCGCTCCTTCACATACCCTTTTTCTGCTAATGTTTTACGTAGCGAAAGCATAGCAGTGTAGGTGGTTAAAATATTGATTGTTTCAGTTGGTGCACTCTTGATCGCATTAATGACACCTTCCATAGAGTTAACCTCATACATAGTTTTAGGATCAAAGCCGGCGACGAGTAAGCGTTGCTTGAGCGCTTCTACACGATGCCCCCCAATCATTTGTTGCTGATTACCAGGCATTTGTGCGAGTGATTCGAAATCGGCAGCCCATATCCAGCTGACATCTTTGCCGTCTGCTGGCTGATCATTCAATAGGGTAATCAATGTATAAGGATCATCTTGTAATTTAATAATCTCCGTGATCTGATTAAACCCAACCGGATTCTTGATCAGATTGATACGAATCAGTTTACCCTCTATCGCAATCACTTCTTGGCGCCCAAATACACGAGTAGCTGATAAAAAACCAGTACGAATTTCTTCGTCAGTTAATCCAAAAAATTTACCGATCGAAAAAGCAGCTAAAGCGTTATAAATATTATATGTCCCTGCAACTGGCAACTGGTATGTTTCGCCGTTTAAGTCAAAAATGGAAGCATCTGGCGTTAATTTCTTGATATCTGTCACTTGGTACGCCAAAGTAGGGCGCTTAAAGCCACAGTTTGGACAGTAATAATCACCGAGATTACTGTATGTAATCATATGGTAATGTAATAATCCGTGACATATTGGACAGAGGACATTATCCGTGTTGTAATGTGCGCGCTTATCTGTCTCAAGATCATCATTCTTAAACCCAAAGTAGAATGTCGGATTGACAATTGATGCATCGTTAAAGATGGCAGCATCTCCATTCAAAAGCAGAGGCGTATCTGGAGATAACGCAGCACCTTCTTTGATATAGTCAAAAATCGTATAAATTTCGCCGTAACGATCCATCTGATCTCTAAAAATATTCGTAGCTACGATCAGTTTAGGTTGGATATACTTGGTGATGTGGCGAACTGTTGCTTCATCAACTTCCAACACAGCAACTGGTCGTTCACCGTCTTCCAATTCTGGGATGTTGTCACCGGTGAACGTCGCAATAATCCCCTGCTTGAGGTTAGAACCGGTATCGTTCGTTAAAACGTGCTGAAATTTCTGTTTTAAGATATTTACAGTTAGGGAAGTTGTCATTGTTTTCCCATTCGTTCCAGTAATAATTACCACATCATAGTTAGCGCCTAATTCTGAGAGAATCTCAGGATCAATTTTCTCGGCAATTTTTCCTGGAAAGCTCGAGCCACCGCCAGCGTACTTCTTCAATACGGATTGTGATAGCTGAGCAATATTTTTTGCTAAGGTACCCTTTACAGTCATCGGGAACCTCCTTTCCTATCAATAACATATATTTTAGCACATTCTTCTGCATGATTGACAACCTCGGGGCCCTTAGCTAAGATTAGTAAATGTCAAGTGAAGGGAAGGTAATGATGGCCCAGTTATTTTTTCGGTATGGTGCAATGAATAGTGGTAAGACATTCGAGATTATCAAAGTTGCTCATAATTATGAAGAGCAACATAAACGCGTATTGACAATGAAGAGCGTAGTTGATGATCGTAGTGCTTCCGGTATGATTGAAAGTCGAGTCGGTGAATCCCGACAAGCGATTGATATTGATAAAAACACAGATATATTTAATATTGTGGCACAAGCAAACGCGGAAGAAAAAGTATACTGCGTGCTAGTAGACGAAGCGCAATTTCTGCCAAAGCATCAAGTTGAAGCTTGCGCGCGCGTTGTTGACGAACTGGGCATTCCAGTGATGGCTTTCGGTTTAAAAAATGATTTTCGCAATGAGCTATTCGAAGGCTCCGAAGCGTTACTGACACTCGCCGAAAAAATTGAAGAAGTTAAAACAATTTGCTGGTTCTGTGGGCGCAAAGCAATTATGAATTTGCGTGTGAATGATGGCCAGCCAGTGTACGAAGGCGAACAAATTCAAACGGGGGGTAATGAATCGTATTACCCCGTATGCCGTAAACATTATTACCATCCACCATTAGGAAATAATCAATCACTGGCTGACATGGAGGAATAAAATGTTAAATATTGATGAACAGATTGATACATTCATCGCTAGATATCAAGAAGTTGCTGAAATGTTGAGTGATCCGGATGTGATCAGTGATCAAAAACGTTTTCGGGATCTTTCACGCGAGGAAGCTGACCTCCGACCTAAAGTGGAAGCATTCAAACATTATCGTGAGATTGAAGAACAAATTGATGGCGCGAAAGAGATTTTGAACGATTCGGATTCCGATGATGAGATGAAAGACCTCGCCAAGTTAGAACTCAGTGATCTCGAGGGAGAAGAAGAAGCGTTACAAGATAATATTAAGCGCCTAATGATACCAAGTGATCCGAATGATGATAAGAATATTATAATGGAGATTCGTGGTGCTGCGGGTGGTGACGAGGCACAGATTTTTGCTGCTGATCTATACAATATGTACTCTCGTTATGCTGAGTCTCAGGGCTGGAAAGTTGAAGTTATTTCCGCATCGCCAAACGATGTTGGTGGTTATAAAGAAATTATCATTAGCATCACCGGTGAAAAAGTTTTCTCTAAGTTAAAATTCGAGAGTGGTGCGCATCGTGTACAACGTGTCCCAAAAACAGAATCACAAGGGCGTGTGCATACGTCAACAGCGACAGTAGTCGTTATGCCTGAATTTGAAGCACTTGATTATGAGATTGATGATACCGATATCCGCACAGATGTCTATCGCTCGAGCGGTGCGGGCGGGCAGCACATTAACAAGACTAGTTCCGCAGTACGTTTGACGCATATTCCAACCGGTATTGTTGTTGCGATGCAAGATCAACGTTCACAGCAACAGAATCGGGAGAAAGCGATGATGATTCTGCGTGCCCGCGTATACGATTACTATGAATCGCAGAATGAAGAGCAGTATGAGAGTGAACGTAAAGATTTGGTCGGTACAGGGGATCGCTCCGAACGTATTCGTACGTACAATTATCCTCAAAATCGTGTCACCGATCACCGTATCGGTCTCACTATCCAAAAATTGGATCGCATTATGACTGGTGAACTCGATACAATTATTGACGCACTGGTATTGGCCGATCAAACTGAAAAATTAGAGGCATTAAGTAATGATGCAATCTAATCCAACGTTCAAAGAAGCTGTGAGAACGGCTTCTTTTTTTCTAGATAAGAAACATAAAGATCCCGCAATTGCACAGTGGTTAATGGATGATTTAATGCATTGGTCACTCACGGCTCGTATAAACCATTTAAACGACTCAGTGCCTAATAATGTGTTAAAGACTTACTCACGAGGTATCCAACGAATTGCACTAGACGATTATCCGTATCAGTATGTTTCCAGACAGGCATGGTTTCATGGCTTGTCATTAATGGTGAGTGAAGATGTTTTGATTCCAAGGCAAGAGACGGAAGGCATCGTTGAAACCGTTCTTCAGCGGATCGCTACGGGGCAGCATGCGAATGATGCGCGTGTTTTAGATATTGGGACAGGAAGTGGCGCTATTGCGATCGCTTTAAAGCATGAGTGCCCAACGTTGAAAATTACGGCAACAGATATTAGTGAGCAGGCATTAGCAATTGCACAGCAGAATGCGCGCTATTATGATGTCTCGATTCGTTTCCTATTAGGCGATTTAATTACGCCAGTTGCGAATGAAACGTTTGATATTATTGTCACAAACCCGCCATATATTGCAGAGTCAGAGGTGGATATCATGGGTGCCGATGTCCGAAAGTATGAACCCCATTTGGCACTTTTTGCTGATGATGAGGGATATGCTTTCTATGAGCGCTTGATTCCGACACTGGATACTTTATTGAAGCATCACGGTTTCTTTATGGCGGAGTGTGGTTATCAACAATCAGAGAGGCTTTTAAGGCTTTTGACAGCAAACTACCCAAACAATCATTCTCAAGTGATTAAAGATTACACGGGCATCGATCGTTTTGTAGCAATGGAAGTAGCAAAGTAAGGGGTATAAAAAATGACAGAAATATATACAAAGGACACTTTGGATGAAGCAGCGGAGGCGCTACAAGCGGGTGAACTCGTAGCTTTTCCAACCGAAACCGTATTTGGTTTAGGCGCGATCGCTAATGATGAAACAGCAGTGAAGCGTGTATATCAAGTCAAAGGGCGTCCGTCCGATAATCCGTTGATTGTCCATATCCATAATAAAGAGACGTGGAAAGACTATATTGATGATGTATCAGAAGAGCGCATACATATCATTGAAAAGCTAGCTGATCGTTTGTGGCCAGGACCGTTAACAATGGTGTTGCCGGTAAAATCGGGCGTATTTAATAAAACGGTGACTGGTGGCTTGTCAACGGTCGGTATTCGCATGCCCGATCACCCCTTGACGTTGAAATTAATTGAAAAAACAGGCTTTCCACTGGTTGGCCCATCTGCCAATTTATCTGGAAAGCCAAGTCCAACGACTGTTGCGCACGTCATGCATGATTTCGATGGTAAAATTGCCGGTGTTCTATCGAGTCAGTCAACACGTATTGGAGTGGAGTCGACAGTTATCGACCTTAGCGATGAAGAGATTTATATCTTACGCCCCGGCTACTACACGAAGGCGATGATTGAAACAGCTGTTCCAGAAGTTCATATTTCAGAAAAGCGTCAAGTATTAGGAAAGGACGAAACGCCTAAAGCACCTGGCATGAAATACCGCCATTACAGCCCAGATATGGACGTTATTGCTGTCGAAAAAAGCCAAATTACGGATGAAATTGCTAAGCATGATAGCGCAACAACTGCAATCGCAGCAACTGATGGGGTATTGTCTGACCTTAATATATCGAATGCAACATTCTCACTCGGTGCAGATGCGCCGTCAGCCACTCAGCAATTATTTTCGGCATTGCGCGCATTCGATGACGAACCGAATATCACAACTTTAATTATTGAATTATTACCTGATCATGAGGGTAATCAAGCATACCGTAATCGTTTGATGAAAGCTGCTAGTACTATAAAAAAAGTAAGCGGCTAAAAAGGCGCTGTTATGCGATTCTTGAGAAAGAATCGCTATTTTTTTGAACAGATATCCTTGAAACACGATATAATTTCGTGTTATTCTATCAGTAATGATGAAAATGAGTCATATTGTGAAAAATTTTTGTCTATTGTTGAGCAGAAAGAGAAATAAGGGGTAAATCATGGGAGAATTACATGTTATTGATCATCCGTTAGTACAGCATAAATTGGCATTACTTCGTGATGAGGAATTGGGATCTAAGGATTTCAGAGAATTAGTGAATGAAATTACACTGTTTATTGGTTATGAGGCCACTTCTGATTTACCTCTTGAAGAAGTTACGGTGAAAACACCGATGACTGAGACAAAACAGAAAATGATTGCAGGTAAAAAAATGGCGATCGCACCAATCCTTCGTGCCGGTCTTGGGATGGTTGACGGTATGTTAACCTTGGTTCCAGCAGCTAAAGTGGGACATATTGGTATGTTCCGCGATGAAGAAACAGCTGAGCCACAGGAATATTTCTTTAAAATGCCAGCAGATATTGATGAACGTCAAGTATTTGTCGTTGATCCAATGTTAGCAACTGGTGGGAGTGCGTTATTAGCAATTGAAGCATTAGAGAAACGCAATGTGAAACCAGAGAACATTAAATTCCTATGCCTAGTGTCTGCACCGGAAGGCGTTAAAGCTCTACAAGAACATTATCCAGACGTGGATATTTATACTGCAGCGCTAGATGAACGCTTGAATGAGGATTGGTACATTCTACCAGGATTAGGTGATGCTGGTGATCGTCTATTTGGAACACTGTAATCCTTAAAGATGAAAGGTGATTTAAAAAGATGACAGAGCAGATGATGATACAGGGTGGTCAGCGTTTGAAGGGAACGGTAACTGTTGATGGTGCAAAAAATGCTGTACTTCCAATTCAAGCGGCCAGTCTGTTAGCTTCTGAAGGCAAGAGCTATATTAGCAATGCGCCGCTTTTCTCCGACGTTTATTTAATGAATCATGTCCTAGAATATTTAGGCGTCAAAGTGTCGTTTGACGAAGAGAATAATACAATTACAACGGATGCAACTGGTGAGTTGAGCACAGATGCACCGTTTGAATACGTCAGTAAAATGCGCGCGTCCATTGTTGTGATGGGACCGCTATTAGCACGCTTCGGTCATGTTAAAGTGGCTATGCCGGGTGGATGCGCTATCGGTTCACGCCCGATTGATCTCCACACTAAAGGTTTTGAAGCTTTAGGTGCGACAGTTAATACGGAATACGGTTATGTGGAAGCTTTTGCGGATGAATTACATGGTGCGCACATTTACTTAGATTTTCCAAGTGTCGGTGCAACAGAGAATATTGTCATGGCTGCAACTCTCGCCAAAGGGACAACCATTATCGAAAATGTTGCGAAAGAACCAGAAATTGTCGACTTGGTCAACTACTTGAACCAGATGGGCGCTAAGATCACCGGTGCAGGTACTGATGAAATCCACGTTGAGGGTGTTTCTAAGCTACACGGTGTGGAACACGTAGTTATTCCGGACCGCATCGAAGCTGGTACTTTTATGATTGCTGCTGCAGCTACACAGGGCGATGTTTTCATCGAAGATGCGATTGCTGAACACAACTTACCGTTGATTTCGAAGTTGCGCGAAGCAGGAGCCCAGGTGATTGATGAGAAAAACGGCATTCGTGTGATCGGATCTGAGACAATTAATCCTGTCGATGTGAAGACGTTACCTTATCCAGGCTTTCCAACCGATTTACAGTCGCAAATGACCATTTTGCAAATTCTTGCGGATGGTACTTCCAAGATGAAAGAAACAGTATTTGAAAATCGTTTCATGCACCTCGAGGAATTACGTCGTATGAATGCAGAATTTGCTGTTTCAGGAGATACCGCAACAATCGAAGGTCCTACGAAATTACAGGGGACAATCGTTGCAGCTACGGATTTGAGAGCTGCAGCTGCCCTGATTATTGCCGGTCTGCGCGCTGAAGGTATTACGCGAGTGACGAACTTACAGTATCTTGATCGTGGGTACTACCATATTGAAGATAAGTTGCGTCAATTGGGCGCCAAAATTGGACGTGTTGACGTCAATGAGTCTGAAAAATATGTTGCAGAATCTGATGTTAAACAAGCTTAGTATGATATATGAACCAAAAAAGGTTGCTCAAGATATGAAGAGCAACCTTTTTTAATCACTGTGAGGAGAGATTAAAATGTTGAAAGATACGCAAATTACAACATTTGTTGATGAATTAGCAGCTGAAGCCTCTACTCCTGGTGGCGGCTCTGCTGCCGCCCTCAGTGCTGCACTGGGCGTTAGTAGCATACTAATGGCAATCAAATTTTCGCGCAATGCGAAGAAAAATAGCGACGTTCAGGAAAAAATCAATCGCAGTATTTCGCAGCTCGAAACTTACAAAGATGAATTTGTCGCATTAATTGACGAAGATATTAAAGCGTTTGAACCACTGTCTGATGCTTTCAAACTTCCCAAGTCGACTGATGAAGAGAAAGCTAAACGCCACAATGCCATTCAAAAAGGCACCATACGCGCTATAGAACCGCAAGTCACATTAAAAGAAAATGCAGAAAAAGCCATTGCACTTGCGCAGGAGCTTTTGCCGCATATTAAGAAAAATATCATTAGTGATTTGGCAGTAGGTGTGCAAATGTTACGTTCCGCCTACTTAGGTAACATTACAGATCTCTACATCAATGTTAGAGGCATTGACGACGCAGAAACAAAAGCGAAGTATTTAGATCTAATTGATGATAAGCAATCAGATACGCTAGAACGTGTAGATTCGCTTTACAATCAGATTAATCAGGATTTACGTGATAAAATCTGATACATATCTACGAAATAATACCGAGGAATGTATAGATAACAATAACATTGACAAAATCAGCAAAAATAGACGTAGCTAATGGGATAATGACTGCCGAGGTCGATGCATTGCCATGGCGGTGAGTCACTTCACTCATACTTGCCACAGCATTGTACGAGGCGCCTAAACCGTATCCCAATAATCCGGTTGTTGTAACGATCGAATCATAACTCAAACCTAAAATTGGGATAACAATAAAGTTGGCAAATAGAAAAATAAATAGGACTTGTGTAAATAATATAATTAACATTGGTATACCAACATTTGCCAATTCCCAGAGTTGTAAATTAAGCAATGCAATAGCGAGGAAAATTTCGAGTACAAGGGAAGAGATGGTATTAATCTCATCCATACGAATAGAAAAACGCGACGTATGATCCGAAATATTTCGGATGGCAAATGCGAGCAGTGCAGAGCCTAGATAACTCGGTAACTGAACCGATGAAATGACAAATGATAACAAGTAATTAAAAAATTGCGTCAGATAGGTCCCAAAAAAAGTGACAGCAAGAATCAACATAAACATATTGATCATATGTGATCCTGAAATGCGGTCATTAGAGCCATCGAGTGCATCGATATTATCTTTGAATTGATTTTCATCGATCGTTTTATTGGATGTGACAATATTCTTAGATTTAATTTTCCATGTAGCGAATGGCCCACCGATGAGTGATCCTACAGCAATCCCAAATGTAGCAGCTGCAAATCCAACCGTCAGTGCGGAGCTATAGCCGAGATCAGCGATGGAAGGCGCAACTGCACCAGTCGTTCCTGGCCCGCCGACCATTGACGATGAGCCCATCAATAATGCTAGGGGTTTTGGAATGTTGACGATGTTTGCAATACCGACTGCTAGCAAGTTTTGGCAAATAATTAGGACAACAGTAAGTATGAGCATTTTCGTGGCTTGAGCACCGCTGTTGCGTAACATTTGCACACTGGCCGTGAAACCGACCGTTGTAAAGAAGAGCGTTTGGAAAAATTCTTGGAGTGTTTGATCAAATTCAAACTGTAAGACACCGGTCATGCGTAAGATAGTATGTACGATAGCAAATATTACCCCCCCTACAACTGGTGCTGGGATGGTCAATCGTCGCAGAATAGATACGCGCTGTTGAATGAGTGAGCCAATGATGGCAATGATCACAGCGAATCCGGTGGTCTGTATGATATTCATATGAATAGTCATCATAGTGGTATCCTCCTTTTTATGTTAGATTTTCTAACATGATTAAGATAGATATATTATACCATGATTTAATTGGTAACGGTTAATTTTGACTATTCATCATTAATTGTTACTTTCGCAATTCAAAAGGTAATGACGTATAATGAATTAATTGACAGAAATGGAAAGGAAGGTATCATACTTATGACAACCGTATACGAAAAAGACTTTGACTACCCGATTGAACGTAGCCGATACCGTTTGATTTCATCGTACACTTGCCCTTTTGGCAATCGTGCGACCATCGTGCGTCGTTTGATGAAATTAGATGACGTAGTATCTGAGGGACTAACCGATAGCGCTAAGACGAGTGAGTATTGGTCATTTACTGAACAAGAGAATGGGGTAGAACCTGTTCTCGGTGCTTCAGATATTTCTGAAATTTACCACCAAACAGATCCGGATTATTCTGGGCCTTACTCTGTGCCTATTTTGGTTGATACTGAAACGGGAAAAGTAGTTAACCAAGAATCATTAGACATTATTCGTGATTTTACGACGCGTTTTCAGGAAATCGCACCGAGTGATGCGCCAGATCTCTATCCCGAAACGTTGCGTAAGGAAATTAACGAAGCTATTGATTTTTATGGCGAACATGTTTTAATGGCGATGGAACATGCGACAGGCGCTACTGATCAAGCAGTTTATGATGAAGCTTACAACACATTATTCGACACTTTCGATGATCTAGATGCCTTTTTTGCATCGCATCAGTTCCTGATTAATGAGCAATTAACGTTAGCCGATGTGGTGTTATTTACACCTTTATCGCGATTTGATGCGGCATTTGCGCTAACAGGGAAGTTGAACAAAGCTCGACTGACAGATTATCCAAACTTGTGGCGTTATGCACGTCGATTGTATCAGATGCCTGCTTTCAAAGAGAGTACCAACTTCAAAGAGATTCAAAAAGGTTTCTTTAGTGGCAAGAATGGCAAACGTTTATTTAGAAGTGAAGTTATTCCGGATGGACCAGATTTCGATATTTGGGACGAACCAATTGATGATTAATCTCTGATAAAAGTAAAAGGTCACCTCGATGTGTGAGGTGACCTTTTTTCGATAGGTTAAAGCTGATTGAGTAAATACTGATAAGAGTATCCAGCATCTGCACCTATTGCTTCTGCAGCTTGACGTGCGGCTAGAATATCCGCGTCACTGTATTGATCGAGTGTATGAATATCAATACCATTAACTTTTGCGATAATTAAGCGATTAGCCGTTTGATCAGGGACTGTGATATCAGCTGTATCGTTCGAAGGCGTTGTCGTGACACCTGATGATTGACTGGCATCCACTTCACCGGTCTCCATAGTAACGTCTGAGTCGCTATCGCTTTCAGTAGCCGGGATAATTTCGTCACGAATAGTTGCGATTTCGCTATCGTCTAGCTGCTTGGATACATCACTGGCTTGTTCTTCCCAAGTTGAACCTGAAACAGTTACATCCGCCATCACATTATCTGCTGTAGGTGTAGCTGATGTATCGTCAGCATCATCTACGGGTTGTTCTTCAGTTTCCTGGGAATCAGAGCCATTCGATAGCTCATCATCTGTTTTTTTAGATGCATTTGTTGTTTGTTCATTCGTTGTGCTTGGTTTTGGATCATGGTACAAAGTCTCATCCTTGGGCTGATCAGAGGCACACCCTGAGATCAGTAGTAAACTAACAGAGAGCGAGGCTAATAGAGAATAGGATTTGCGCATTAACAAACAGCTCCTTTCTTCTGAACTATAAGGTTTAATCATCGTAACACATAACAAGTGATGGCGTACGCACGCGATTAAAATTAACATTTTCTTTAATTATATGAATCAGCCCGGTATAATGACATTAGTGAAAGGGGAGAGCCATGACAGCAACAATCTATTTGGTGAGACATGGGCAGACGACAGCAAACTACGCACAAATCGTACAGGGATGGCAGGATTCAGAGTTGACGCCTGCAGGAATTGCGGTGGCAGATGGTGACGGTGATGCATTAAGACAAGTGCCATTTGCAGCCGCATATGCTAGTGATTTAATACGTGCAGTTGAAACGGCCAAACATATTCTCGCAAAAAATGAATACCTTTCGGAGGATCAATTAATTATTCGTCAAGAATTACGTGAAGTGTCGTTTGGTACGAACCAGGGGGCATACGGGCCAGCCATGCAAGAACTATTGAATAGCTATGCGCAATCCGGTGCCTATCCGTATGAAACGCCTCGCGATGAATTAGCAGCTTATATTAATAGTATTGCGCACTATGATCCTAAAAGGATGGCTGAAGATTTTCAAACATTTTCACAGCGAATTATTCGCGCAATGACTGAAATTGCAGAAGCCCATGATATGAAAGATGACACCATATTAGTTGTTTCGCACGGCATGATGATCCGCACGTTGTATACAGTTCTCTTTCCGCGTCAAGAAGCATATAAAAGTGTACAAAATGGTGCTGTGAGCCGATTATCCTACCATCGGGGGAAATGGCAATCCCAGAGCTATAACGAAAAACTAACGGATTTACCGATGGATCCTTCGTGGTTCTAAAAAAATGATTATCGAATTGGAGGCACAGCAATGGTCGAAAAAGCTACAGAACAGCTAATACAATTTATTCAACAAAGTCCAACTGCTTTCCACGCGGTTGATCAAGTAAAGAAACGTTTAAAAGAAGCAAATTTTCAAGAACTATTTGAGGATGAACGTTGGCAAATTCAACCGGGAGGAAAATATTTTGTCACGCGTAATGATTCCAGTCTAATTGCGGTGAAGGTCGGCGAAGAAATTGAAACACCGTCACTTCAGATGGTCGCAAGTCACAGCGATTCGCCAACGTTTCGTTTGAAGAATAACCAAATTATTCCTGACGATCACTATCTCCGAATAAATACCGAAAGTTACGGGGGCGCGATTATTTCAAGTTGGCTCGACCGACCATTATCGATTGCTGGCCGCCTGCTAGTTAAAACAAAACAGGGAATTGAGAGTCGCTTAGTCAATATCGATCGTGATTTATTGGCAATACCAAATGTTGCTATTCACTTATTACGCGATCAAGCAAATGGACACAATTATCAGCCGCACATCGATTTAATTCCTTTACTTGGATTACATGGTGAAAATGATGCGCAACGGTTGCGTGGATTGCTAGCGCATGAAGCAGGAATCGCTGCAGAACAGATTTTAAGCAGTGATCTCATGCTTTACAATCGCACACCAGCAACTATTTGGGGAATTGATCGCGAGTTTTTCTCAAGCCGGCAACTCGACAATTTGATGTCTGCTTATACGACATTTGCAGGCTTTCTTCAAGGTTATAATCCGCATAATGTTAATGTTTACTTGCTATTTGATAATGAAGAGGTCGGTTCAGGTACGAAACAAGGTGGGCTATCGACCTTTGCACCTGATGTGTTGAAGCGACTCGTTGCCGCATTAGGCGGTACGCCAGAAGATTATTTCCGTGCACTCGCCAATGGTTTTATGATTAGTGCTGATAACGCTCATGCCGTGCACCCAAATCATCCAGAATTACATGACGCAACGGATCGTGCCTACCTCAATCAAGGAATTGTTATCAAAACGAATGCTGCTCAGCATTATACGTCCGACGCGCAGAGTATTGCGGTATTTAAATGGCTGTGCGATACGGCAAACATTCCATTGCAATACTTTTCAAATCGTGCGGATAAACGTGGTGGCTCAACGCTCGGGAACTTAATGCTACGCCAGGCATCGATTGATACTGTCGATATTGGGTTACCTCAGTTAGCGATGCACTCAGCATATGAAACAGCAGGTGTCAAAGATCCAGCATATATGGTTAGGGCTATCAAGAATTTCTTCGATTACCATATCGAAAAAAAACAGGGTACGCACTACCATTTGGCTAAATAATTGGAAGTTATCGTTTAAAAGCTTCTTCAATGAAAAATTTTTTATTCATTGCGATGGTTGAATGGATGTAGGTGTGAAGTAGCCAAAGTTGGAGGTTTATATGTGAAGGTCAAAAATGTATTGTTAAAAAATAAAAAACGCGCGATTCTTGCGTTTTTATCAAAAACGATCGAATCCGTGCTTGAACTAATGATTCCGTTAGTAATGGCCGCTTTAATTGATCAAAGTGTGAAAACGGGTGATGTACGTGGTGTTTGGCTTCGTGGGAGTTTATTAATCATTTTACCGGTTATCGGCTATTTATTTGCACTAATCTGTCAGTGGAACGCTTCTGTCGTCGCCCAAAAATCGGGAACAGAAATTCGTCAACTAATATATGAACACATGTTGCGTTTAGATCTCAGTCAGATTCAGCAGTTCACACCAGCTAAGATTATTACGATGGTGACGAACGATACAGTTAATATTCAAGATGCGATCGCAAGGACATTGCGTTTAGTGAGCCGCGCGCCAATTCTCCTCCTTGGAGCTATTTTTTTGGCGATAACGGTGAGTCGCGAGTTAGCACCCATTTTTATTATTACGGCGATGGTGATCGGTATTGGACTAATTATTGTTACGCGTATCACGAATAAGTATTATGCCGTCATTCAATCGCACCTTGATCGTTTAGCGCAACATTTACGTGAAAATATCAGTGGCATTCGCGTGATTCGCGCGTTTGCGAAACAGCAAAAGGAAATTGGGCAATTTAAAGCAAAAAATCAACAGTTAGTCTCACAACAGATTACCGCTGGACGCTGGCAAGCAATGGCGATGCCTATGAGCACGATGCTCGTCAATATTGCCATTGGAGGCATTCTGTGGTTTGGATCCGGTTTAGTTAATAACGGACGCTTTCTGCAAGGGGAGATTGTGGCACTTGTTAATTACATGAATATTATTATTCAGGCGCTTCAAGTTCTTGTTAATGTTATCACTATTATGAGCCGTGGCTTTGCAGGACAGCAACGTATTGATACATTTTTAGAGTTAAAGCCTGAAATTACTGGTAGTGAGAGTGTGTTAGTTAACAATGACGGGTCATCCCAGGGGTCATCCGTCAGCTACAATAATGTATCATTTGGCTACGGTAAACATGACGTTATTAAAAACATTGATTTGACTATTGCTCCTGGTGAACGCATTGGCATTATTGGCGCAACGGGCTCTGGGAAATCAACATTGGTTTCGCTATTAATGCGCTTGTTTGAAGTTCATTCTGGTGAATTAAGGATTGATGGCACTAATATTAAGCAGTGTCCACTGCACGTTTTACGTGAGCAGATTGCTTACGTCCCACAAAAAAATGTACTATTGAGAGGTACTATCCGTGACAACATGAAAATGGGTAATGACAATTTATCGGATGATGCGATTTGGGAGGCTTTAGATATCGCTCAGGCCAGTGACTTTATCCGTCGTTCTCCTGAGCAATTGGATACAATGGTTTCCTCTGAAGGAACAAATTTTTCTGGTGGTCAACGTCAGCGTTTAACTATTGCGCGTGCATTAACTAAACATGCACCGCTGACGATATTAGATGATTCTGCGAGTGCTTTGGATTATACAACTGAGCAACATTTGTACGAAGCATTATTTGCACAGCCGACGACGCTTATTGTCGTTTCTCAGCGCATCGCCTCCTTGCAATCAATGGATCGTATCATTGTAATGGACAATGGTCAGATAGAAGCTATTGGTACCCATGATGCTTTACTAGAAACAAGCGAGACATATCGTGAGCTCTATCACTCGCAATTTCCAGATCAAGAGGAGGGATTAGATGCGACGTCAGGCATTTAAACTACTAGTGCGCTATTGTCTGAACTACCCAATATTAACCATAAGCATTCTAGCGAATTCACTAACGATGGTACTCGCTCAAGTGGCTATCCCGATCATCATCGGCCAAGCTGTGGATCAAATTATCGGAGAGGGGCAGGTTAATTTTGGTGGTGTTTGGACAATTATATGGTGGTTAGTCGGCATTGCCCTTGTTTCATCTATCAGTGAATTTCTACAGAATGAATTGACAAATCAACTAACCTATCGCATGACGAATGATCTGCGAACTTCTGTTTTTAAACGGATGCATCAGTTACCACTTCAACGCCTCGACCAGTATCAACCGGGTGATATCGTCGCGCGTGCGATTAATGACGTGGAGAGCGTTGGTACCGGCTTACAGCAATCTTTTTTGAGTTTCTTTTCAGGCATTGGCATGATTATCTGTATTTTAGTAATGATGCTATGGTTGAATTTCTGGATTGGTATATTAGTCGTTTTATTGACACCTTTATCCATTATTCTTGCTAACTTTATTTCAAATAAGACATATCACTATTTTAACGAGCAGATGTCACTGCGCGGTGAGATGAGCAGTTTTATTTCGGAAATAGCGTTCAATCAGTTACTCAGCAAAGTGATGGGCTATGAGACAGCGAGTCGGGTACAATTCGAAGCAATCAACGCGCGCGAAGACGAGAGTGGTGTTAAGCAACAATTCGCCGGGGCGCTCATTAATCCCACAACACGTGTGGCTAATAGTTTCGTTTACTTTACGGTCGGTATTTCAGGTGGACTATCAGTAATTGCTGGTAGTTTATCGATTGGTGCGTTTACCAGTTTTCTCACTTATGCAAATCAGTATATGAAACCATTCAATGAGATATCAAATGTATTAAATGAGATGCAAAATGCCTTGTCTGCTGCTGAACGACTATTTGACTTTTTAGCGAATGAACCACTGGATGAAGTGGATGATGCGCAAACGATTGATAAGCTTAAGGGCCGCGTGACGATTCGTGATCTAAACTTTAGCTATGCAAAGGATCGGCCACTCATTGAAGACTTTAATTTAGACGTTCATGCCGGGGATACCATTGCGATTGTAGGGGAGACTGGCGCTGGTAAAACGACTTTGATTAATTTGTTATTGCGGTTCTACGACAGTGATTCTGGCGATATCTGTATTGATGGTGTTAACACTAGAGGTATGACACGAGATTATTTACGAAGTCTATTCGGCATGGTATTGCAGGACGCCTGGCTATTTAGCGGGACGATACTAGATAATATTCGCTACGGTAAACCGGAAGCCACTCGAGAAGAGGTTATTGAGGCAGCGAAACAGGCACATTGCCATGATCTGATTGAGCAGCTGGATGATGGCTACGACACAGTGATTGGCGATAATGCGATTAACCTATCAGAAGGACAGAAACAGCTGATCTGCATTGCACGAATTATCCTGACTCACCCTAAGATGTTGATCCTCGATGAAGCAACAAGCTTCCTAGATACGATGACAAGCAGTCTGGTTCAAAAAGCTTTTGATGAAATGATGATCGGCAAAACAGCATTCGTTGTGGCCCATCGCTTATCAACCATTCAGAATGCGACGACGATCTTAGTCATGTCAGATGGTAAAATTATTGAAAAGGGTAATCATGAAACGCTGCTTCAAAAGCACGGTGCCTACTATAACCTTTATCATAGTCAATTTAAAACACTCGCATAGTTCAATGGAAAAAGGCAATGCTGTGACGCATTGCCTTTTTTAATGGGATTTATAAGTTTTCGTATGGCAATTATTTATCTAAAACAACTTTGTTAGTCACATTGAGATTCTCATCAATGTCGTAAACAATTGGTTGACCAGTTGCCAATTCATGGTTTGGAATATCTTCATCAGAAATTTTTTCCAAATATTTTGTTAAGGAACGCAAGCTATTACCGTGAGCAACCACTAGGACATTTTTGCCTTGTTTCAAATCTGGTGCGATGTGATCCTCCCAGTAAGGTAGCGTACGTCCTAACGTATCTTTGAGGGATTCACCTGGAAGTAAACGATCAGTATCCAAGTCATCATAACGGCGGTCAAAGTTATTTTCACCACGAGGCGGGCGAACATCGTAACTACGACGCCAAATATGAACTTGCTCCTCACCATGTTTCTCGGCGGTTTCTTTCTTGTTTAATCCTTGTAAACCACCGTAGTGACGTTCGTTTAAGCGCCAACTCTTCTCGATTGGTAAGTACAATTGGCCAAGTTCATCTAACACATAGAAAGAGGTCTCCAACGCACGGGTCAAGACAGAAGTATGTACCTGATCAAATTCGATACCTGCTTCTTTTAGTGCTTGGCCGGCATGTTTCGCTTCTTCAATCCCTTTTTCACTTAATTTTGGATCTAACCAACCAGTAAAGACGTTCTCCAGATTTAACTGACTTTCTCCATGACGGACAAAGACTAATTTCATAGAATCGTTCCTCCTTAAATAAATACATTGGCTATAAACACTATTGTTATTTTACTCGAATCAGAGACTAGGTTCAATAAGGAATATACGCACAAGCCCTTAGTGACGATAGTAAATGTTTTTATTAGTGATTTCGAACAATGCGTTGATATCATAAACGATAGGTTCGGCAGTGTTAATTTCAATCTGATCAATACGATCGGGTGATATATTCTCTAAGAACATCGTCATAGCACGCAGTAAGTTACCGTGACTGACGATTAGTATGTTTTTATCATGCTTTAGCGCTGGGAAAATCACATCCTCTAGGTAAGGCACTAAGCGCTCTTGTGTTTGCTTCAGACTTTCCCCGATCGGTAAACGATGGCTATCTAAATAGCGATAGCGACGGTCATCATCGACATCCTCACGCTGTGGCGGGATGGCATCATAACCTCTTCGCCACAGTGCAATTTGTTTGTCACCATATTTTTCACGCATTGCTTGCTTGTTTTGACCTTCCAGCTGACCGTAATGCCTACCATTGAGACGCCAACTTTGATAGACAGGTAACCAGAGACAATCCATCTCCCGCAACAAATAGAATACGGTCTGATTGGTTCGTGTCATCAGTGAAGTGTGTACTTCATCAATTAAAATGTGCGTTTGATTGAGTAGTCGACCAGCTTCTTTAGCCTGTTCGATACCTTGATCGGTTAGTGAAGGGTCAGCCCAACCTGTAAATAAATCATTCAAATTTGATTCGCTTTGGCCGTGACGGACTAAAATAAGTTTCATGACATTCCCTCCAAATTCATTTCATAGCTCCAAGTGTAGCACAAATTAGGCACACAAAAAGGCTATCAGTGAATGATAGCCTTTTAGTAACTCTTTAAACAGATGCCGCTTTTTCATTGAGGATCCGTTTAACAACTTTAAGACGAATAAACTCTTCACGCTCTTTCTCTTCGAGTGCTGAAGAAATTTCTCGCTCCACACCCTGAAGGGCAGGTAACGTAATGTTTTGCAGTGCATTGACACGTTTTTTCGTTTTCTTAATATTAGCAGCTAAACGATACGCAGCATTTTCAATTTGTGCCAATTGAAATTGTAGTGCCTTAACTTTTTCAAAAGCCAGACGCGCTTTATCCAAATATGCACTTGTTGTCGCTAATGCATATGCGGGTTCAATAGACTGCTCGTCATATTTAACATTTGGCACTTCCGTTCCCATTATGCTTCGAATTTGAATCTTCAATGAATCATCGATAGGAACGTCTAATGCAGCATTATACATCTGGATCAGTCCCATATCTGCATCAGCGATGTCTAAAATATGATAAGCCTCCTTAACGGCTGCATCTAATTTCTCCTGTATAGTATTCGCTTCTTTCATCAAGCTTGAGATTTCATTAATGAGGATCATACGTTTACGATCCATTAGTGTATAGCCGTTTTTAGATAATTGCAGTGATTTTTGCAGTTGTTGGAGATTGCCTTTTGTCGGTGCATGATCAATTTGCACGATTATTCACCTTCTATTACTTAAGATTTCGCATCAGATGCTTGATCATAGTAGTTATCAAGGATTGCTGTATCCATGCGCGTCAATTCTTCTTTAGGGAACTGACGCAACAGGTCCCATCCAAGATCAAGTGTTTCCTGAACCGTCCGTGGATGATCAGAGCCTTGACCGATAAACTGTTGCTCGAAGGCATCACCAAATGCAAGATATTTCTTATCGAGGTCAGATAATTCCTCTTCCCCGATAACGGATGCCAAGCTCCGTGCCTCTTGCGCGCTTGAGTACGCTGAGAACAGCTGGTTAGATACCGCCTCATGATCATCACGCGTGTAACCTTCACCAATACCATCTTTCATCAAACGTGAAAGGGAAGGGAGAACATTAATTGGTGGGTAAATATTTTTACCTTCAAGTTCGCGATCCAATACAATCTGTCCCTCAGTAATATAGCCAGTCAGGTCAGGTATCGGATGGGTAATATCGTTGTTCGGCATGGTTAAGATCGGGATTTGGGTTACTGAACCCTGGCGTCCTTTAACTATTCCGGCGCGTTCATAGATTGATGCTAACTCAGAATAGAGATAGCCAGGGTAACCTTTTCGAGAAGGAATTTCCTGTTTTGCATTAGATACTTCACGTAACGCCTCACAGAAACTTGTCATATCGGTAAGAATAACTAAAACATGGTAACCGAGATCATAAGCGAGGTACTCGGCAGTCGTTAGGGCAACGCGAGGTGTAATTAAACGTTCCATTACTGGATCATCGGCAGTGTTGACAAACATTGATACGTGATCGATAGCGCCTGATTCTTCGAATTGATGTCTGAAGAAATCAGCAACGTCATTTTTAACACCCATTGCCGCAAAGACGACCGCAAATTCACCCTCGACATTATCGCCTAATTTGGATTGTTTAACGATTTCGGCTGCTAATTCATTATGGGGCATACCATCACCTGAAAAAATAGGCAATTTCTGTCCACGAATCAGCGTTGTAAGGCCATCGATTGAACTAAATCCGGTTTCGATATAGTCTCGAGGGTATACACGTGATACCGGATTTAACGGTGCGCCGTTAACATCCCGATGGACATCGGAGTGAATAGCACCTAAACCATCAATTGGACGTCCAATACCATCGAAAGTCCGACCGAGTACTTCAGGACTCAACGTAATTTCCATACCGTGACCGGTAAAGATAGTATGCGTATTATCCAGAGACATTGCAGCCGTTTGATCAAATACTTGTACTAGTGCGCGTTCACCTTCAATTGTAATAATCTGGCCGAGCTTTTCTTCAGTACGGTTCACACGGAAACGCACAATGTCACCATAAGCGGCGCCTCTAACACCATCAACGGTTACTAGGGGGCCTTCAATTGCGCGTAGATCAAGATATTCTATAGCCATTTTTATTCCCCTTTCTAACCGTTCTCTGCCATAGCCTGTTCATAGAATGTATCGATGTCTTCTTTGTACTCATCGAATACCGTCATGTCATCATTTGGTGTGTCATATTTCATGTTAATGACTTTGGAGAAAATTGTATATTTCTTCAAATAGCTGACTGGCATTCCCCACTGAACCAGTTGTTTACAACTCTGATTGAGGTAAAGGATTGTTTCCAACATCGCATCCTGTTTTTCGATAGGTACGGCGCTATCAATGTCGTGGAATGTATTCTGCTGGAGGAAGCCTAGACGAATGACGCGGGTAATTTCCAGTACCAATTTTTGATTTTCTGGTAAAACATCCGCACCAATCAATTTAACGACTTCATTTAATTCATCCTCTTCATGGAGCAATGCCATCATCGTTGCGCGATTATTTATGAAGTTTTCGCTGACATTCTTCGAGAACCAATTGGAGAGATCGCCCACATATTGACTGTAACTCTCCATCCAGTTAATAGCCGGGTAATGACGCATATGCGCTAAGTTGGCATCGAGTCCCCAGAAACAGCGTACGAATCGTTTGGTATTCTGTGTTACTGGTTCCGAGAAGTCACCACCCTGAGGCGATACGGCACCAATAATCGAAACAGAACCCGTTTCATGATTCAACGTCATCATTTCACCGGCACGTTCATAGAAAGTAGCGATACGACTTGCGAGGTAAGCAGGGTATCCTTCTTCAGCTGGCATTTCTTCCAAACGCCCGGATAATTCACGAAGCGCTTCTGCCCAACGCGATGTGGAGTCTGCCATAATGGCGACATCATAACCCATATCGCGGTAGTATTCGGCGATTGTGATCCCAGTATAAATGGAGGCTTCACGTGCGGCTACTGGCATATTAGAAGTATTGGCTATTAATACCGTACGTTCCATTAATGAAGCACCGGTGCGGGGGTCCGTCAAATGGCTGAAGTCATCGAGTACTTCGGTCATTTCATTACCACGTTCGCCACAACCGATATAGACAATCACGTCTGCTTCAGCATAACGCGCAATTTGGTGCTGCATCGTCGTTTTGCCTGTACCGAATCCGCCTGGAATTGCAGCTGTGCCACCTTTTGTAATAGGGAAGACGGTATCGATAATACGCTGCCCTGTCAGTAGGGGTTTATTAGCTTCCATTCGTTTAATAACAGGCCGCGGGGTACGAATAGCCCAGCGCTGTGCAGGCTTAATTTCGTAGATATCATCGTTAAAGGTTTTAATTTTAACGATCGTATCTTCAACCGTGTAATCACCATCAGCAACAACATCAACGACTTCTCCGATCACACGTGGTGGAACCATCACGCGATGAGTTATCGCATTTGTTTCAGGAATTTCAGCAACGATTGTTCCGCCTTGAACTTGATCGCCTACAGATACTTTCATTGTTACTGGCCACTGCTTGTCAACATCGAGCGGCTGAACTTGAGCACCACGGAAAATTTGATAGCCCATTTGTTCTGAAATCTTCTCAAGTGGGCGTTGGATACCATCGTAAATGTTATTTAACATGCCTGGCCCTAAGGTAACGGAAAGGGGAGAACCCGAGCCAACGACAGGTTCACCAGGTTTAATTCCGGCAGTTTCTTCGTATACCTGGATCGTTGTACTGTCACTATCGATTTTAATGACCTCACCAACCAGATGTGCGTTACCGACATATACCAATTCTTGCATGGAAAGGCGCGTCTGACCTTTAATTTTAATAATCGGTCCGTTAATCGAGTAAATTTTTTCTTCCTGACTCAACGTTTATCGCCTCCAAGAATATCAAAATTCTCTCTCCAGTTTTCTAGATATGTACTGAAGGAGTCATCAATGAGTACATCACGTTTTCTCAATACACCACGCATACCGCCCAAGAGGGGACGATCTGAGATAATTACTTTGTGTCCAATTGCTTCTTCACAATCTTTAAGAAGTGCTTTGTCGGATGGATCAATGTATAAATCGAACTTCTCATCTTTTGCGAAAGATTGGATGCTTCGTCCAATCGCAATTAATTGATCGCAATAGGCGTCCGTCTCTTTGTACTCCTTGAGTCGTTCTTTAACGTGCGCAATAATTTTATCCTTTAGTTCTGTAACTTGCAGATATAAATCGCGTTGGTAGCGAATCTGTAATTCAGATAACATCTTATTATTTTGTTTACGAATCGCATTTGCTTCGGATTCAAAACGTTCTTTGTTTGTCTGATCAGTCTCTTCAACAAATTCTTGATAGTCTGCTTTTAATTTTTCTTCATAACTATCGAGCTGTGCGCGAAGATCTTTCTCAGCGTTCTCAAGAACATTTTGTTCGAAAAACGCAATTTTTTCTTTTGTTTTCATTATCAATCTTCCTCTACAGAGATAGTCCGATTGCTTTTTGTATAATTTCAGCAATCGATGCCGTGTTTTCTTGTTGATCTTCTGGCGCTTCTACAATTAACGGTTGCGAACGATTAAAGCGGACATCATCCACCATTTCTTGATTTTGTTCTATGAGATCAGGTGAAATCATAAGAATACCGATAGAGGAGTCAGCAATCACTTTTTGAAAAGTTTGCGTGAATTGCTCCTTGTCAGTCACATATTCTCCTGGGACGCCAGCCAATCGCAACCCCGTGAGTGTGCGCACATGGTCGGTTAAAACAAAGCTCTTCATTATAAACGACCTAAGATGGAGAAGGAAATGATCAAACCGTAGAGGGCAATACCTTCAGCCAAACCAACGAAGATCAATGAACGACCAAAGATGGAGTTATCTTCAGAAATAGCACCTAATGCAGCAGAAGCAGCGGATGCAACGGCAACCCCACCACCGATACAGGATAAACCAGTGGCTAATGCAGCGGCGATGAAGCCCATACCACTAGCAAAACCATCTGTAGCAGCTGCGGTTTCAGCGGCTAACGTCGGTTGATATGCTAAAATTAAAGCAACGAGCACACCTGTAAAGACAGCTAAAACGTTAGCAGTCAAGGCTTTCTTATAACGATTGCGATTCTTTTGACCTAGGAAATAGTATCCGAAAGGTAATACGAAACCTAATACTAAAATTGCAATCATGGTGATACGAATCATTAAATCAAAATTCATTATTATACGCTCCATTCTAATTACTGTTTACTATCTGCCCAAATACTCTTGAATGAAATGCCATCGCCTTGGAAGAAGTGTGAGAATAACTCGTAGTATTCCAAACGAAGCACTTGAATAAAGACAACTAAGCCTTCAAACCCAACAACGAATAAATTGCCGAGGATTAATACCAACCAGTTAGGTGAACCGGATTCGACATTTGCAAACATTAACACCACATTCATGATAATCCCGTGGCTGATTGCAAATGCACCCACACGGACGAACGAAATAGTGTTAGAGAAATATGTCAATAAGTTCTCAAACGATTCAAAGAACACGGTAACGAGCTGCATCCCGATACCATCTTCATTTTCTGTTTTTGTCTTGTGACGATCGATGAATCGCATGATTTGTTCATTAAAGGCGACAGCCAAGAAGCTGAGTACAATAAGTACTAAAAAGATAATCGTACCGGGAATCGGTCGTCTAGCCATATAAAAGATAGCTAGAAAGACGATACCACCGTAGAAGATCATACCCATTAGCCCATTCTTATTGAAAATAGCTTCAAACGTATCACCTTGTTTGAGTCGTTCACAGACATTGATGAACATGCTTGCCAATAGGAGAAACATTCCGAAAACTACTGAAACGATAAATACGGTATTCAGTGTTCCAAAGAATGGAATATTAGTCATATGCTCGGCCGGTCGCAGCCATATTGCAGGGATAATGGTTTCAAATCCAAAGATACTACCGTACAACAGTCCAAAAATCATTGAACTTAAGCCAACGGGAACAAATAACTTTGCGAGTTTTAATTTTGGAATGAGATAACCCAAGATGCCAAGCATCAACAGCAATACACCATGTCCAAAATCACCAAACATTGCGCCAAATAAAATTGAATATGTAAGTGCTACTAAGGCTGTAGGATCCCATTCGTTGTAATTAGGAGAACCATACATCTCAGTAATCATCTCAAAAGGGCGGAATAACACATTATTCTTTAATTTCGTTGGCGGCTTGAGGTGACGATTATCTTTATCATCTTCAATGACTAATGTGACATCTTTGTCGTCTTTAACATCATCGGCTAAAGCGAGCGCATCATTTGTGGCCATCCAGCCGATAATCAAATAACGCGTTTCCTTCTTTTCAAATTCATTACGCGTAATCGCAGCGTATTTACGGATTTGCCAAGCTTGTGATAATTCTTTAAGACGAGCTTTGGCCTGCGACAGCTGCTTAGTCAATGGATGGATAGATTGACTGAGATAGTTTTCGATCATTTCATGATGTTTAATCAGTTCTTTGATAGTGCTACTCTGACGTGTAGTAATCTCACGCAGCGTCCCTGTATCATTCTCTATACGGATGCGTTCCCAAGACAATGAATAGAACAGGGCATCAATTTGTTGCCGCATATCTTCTGGTGTGAAATAGACACCATAAATGTAATCATCTTCTTCTTTGGAAGGTACAAAGATACACGGCACATCTGCATTGATGTACTTTTTAAACTTGTAGAAGTTCTCCGTTGTGAATCGACCAAAACGGAACTTAATCCGTTTCATTTTCAAGATGCGCTCGAGCGGGTAGTCAATACCTGAAAAAGGTTCATACATTTGGTATTTTTCTTTGGCTTCATCGAGACGTGTATTCACACGATTCAATTCATCCAATTCAGTTGCTAAACGCTGTTCAGTGCCGTCGACTAATCGTTTAATCTGGTCAAATGTCGTCGATTCATCAACAGCGTCTTGACTGCTTACGTCTTCTTCTAAAACGGATAACAAGTCATCAATTTTATCTTCATAAGGCTCATACGGATTTGGACTCGTATAAGGTTTCAAAGTTTCCACACCGGAAAGTTCTTTCAACGTATTCACCGGGTGAAATTCATAGTGTCTGAGATACTTATCAGCCATACGGTCGATGTCATCTTTAGGACCGATAATATTCACGACACTCATTTTTGTGATCACATTTAACACTCCTTTCTTTTATTAAGAAATCTGAAATCCAACGTGCTCAATAATTCGAACCAGTGGTAACGTCTCATTATTGTGTTTATATTCCAGATAATGTATAGCAGGGAACAGGGAATTTGGCATTTGACGAATGCTTCGTGCCTGTATTTCCTGTAACCACTCATTTTCTTCTTTTCTGGATACGATATGCTCATCGTTCTGAGCAATTAAATCACCGTAACCCGCATCGTACACCAAATTCGTATAGGTTGGTAAATCCGCTGCTTGAATCAGACTTTCTTTCATCTGATCATTCAATTTGGCACCATACGGCAGCAATTGCTCACGAATCTGATCCTCTGATAGATGATAGTAAAATTTCAAGCGATAAATGATAGCTAGATTATCAATATCTACCTTTGTCCCGAAAAGATCAAGCATTGCTTTTTGCTGCTTGCCACTCAATTCATGCGATAATTTTTTGAGAACAAGAACATAAAGATAACGTTCAAACGTTTCCTCAAAAAGGTGGTGATTGTAGTTATTCTCATTAAAAAGATCGCGCGCATTTTCAAAGAAAGGTGCAAAATCTGTTCCTTGAAATGTTTGAATTAATTGCTGCATGTTTGTGCTCAACAGTGATTGGGCAGTATCAAATCCAGCATGATTGTCGAGATAGTGAATGTACTTTGGATACAGCAAGCGGAACGGTAAGCCTGCTTCGTGAAACTTCATGACGCGATGAATAAAATCAGCTTCAATCGTCAATCCGTATATACGGAGGACATCCCGCTGCTTCTGATCAGCAAACAAATACATTTTATAGAAATTAACAAATTCAGCTTCAACGACTGCTTCAGTCATTAATGGCACTGATAGACGTTCAGCATTTAAATAAGCAAGTACTTCCTGATAGGTTTGATGATTGGAGAGTACCTGGTAAATCGTTCGTAACGAGTTTGCCTGCTGCAGCTGCATCCAATCCTCTTCAGTCAGCAGATGATTTGTCATACCACGAATTTTGGTGTTTAACGCTGTATACTTATTCATCCGTAGCGACTCCTAACTTCGTCAATCCTTCGAGGAACTGGTCTACAAAACGATATTCATCTTCTTCAACAATATGCTTAATCGTCTGTACTGTGGCTTCATGTTTTTGATTAATGTCAGATTCTTTTTCCTGGCGTTTTGATTCAAAATCTTGCCGCATTTGATCCAGCTGCGTATTGAGCTCTTCACGTGTAGACGAAAGATAATCATCTTTTTTCTTATCGTACTGTGCTTTCAATTCTTTCTTCTCCTCTGAGAGCCGTACAGCCACATCTTCAGAGTCACGTTCAATACGAAATAGGCGATTGATCGTTTTATCCATTATCATCCCACCTTTATATAGAGATTAGATCAAAGATCCACATCTGATTATAGTATTCATTCGCGCGATTACAATAAAATTAATATTTCTAATTAAAAAATTTTTTCATGTATGCTTTTTATAAACTATTATTTATTTCATCTATGCTATAATCAAAATATCCTAAGGAATTGAGGTATAGATGATAATGAATACTTATCTTGCATGTTCGAATTATAACGACTATCAAGCAGAATGGGTACGTCGCGCAGTTGAAGCGCTAGAAAAGAACCCAACGATTGATAATATCTATAATCCGTGGGCAAATCAATACAAAGATGTCGATATCGATGATACGACTGGACTCTTTGGCTCATTTGAATGGCAAGTTAAAACATACCAAAACGATCGCAACGGTATGGGAACTGCAGATCTCGGTGTCTTCTTGATGGATGTCGATGAACAGGACGAAGGCTGCAATATGGAATTAGGGTTTATGACAGCTAATCATAAACCGGCCGTCGTTGTTTTTCTATCCCATGGTGATTCGTTAGATAAGGAAATTCATATTAATTTGATGGTTGCACAATCAGCTACTTACTTCATTAAGCAAGACATCGAAGAATTAGAAACCTATAATTTCAATATGATGAAGAGCAATACCATTGAAGATTTAGGAGATAACTTCAAAATCATTTAGTGAGTCATCCTCTACATCTATTCAAAGCTTTCGCATACTTGCGGAAGCTTTTTTTGTTTTTGAGAAAGAATAATCGTACGGTTAGATTAAAAAACACATACTTCATAATATGGAGCATGTGTTCGCTTAAAATTTTTATACTAATTGAGTTGCAGCTGTTTCTTTCGGGAACCGAAGAGGAAACCGATAACTGCACCTGCTAACATGAAAGGAAGCCATTCGAGTTGTAGCTCAAATAATGGTAAATATGCTAACCATTGGAGACCTGGTAACCCTAGGCGAGAAAGTGTTGTGGGCACACTTACGACTGTTACAAAAGTAATTGCCAATTGAATCGTCAGTTTCGGTCCGTTTACCCAACGCAGGAATAATAGCAATAGTACAATTGTAATTGTAATTGGGTAAAGGATGGATAAGATTGGTGAACTAATGGCTAGAATCTGATTCAATCCTAAGTTGGCCAGGACAAATGCAATGAATGTAATTATGATAGCGAGCAAGCGATAGCTAATTTTTGGCATTAAGCCGTGGAAGTAGCTAGCGACTGCTGAAATTAAGCCTGTAGCTGTAGTAAGACAGGCAAGAAAAACAACTAGTCCAAGTACAATCATTCCTAAAGAACCGAATCCTTCTTTTGATGCGGCAACAAGGAGGTAAGTACCAGCATTCTGTTCATTAGGGATCGTTGTAACACTCGTATAATTACCAATCCATCCAAGTAATAAATAAATAATGCCCAACAGTACGCTCGCAATTAGAGATGCACGCACTGCACTCGATAACATAGCATTAGGTGTTGTTACACCACGTTGGCGAATTGAGCTACTTAATACGAGGGTGAAGGCCATTGCTGCAATGGAATCCATTGTTAAGTAACCTTCTAGAAAACCAATAGTTGGTGCTGACGAATTCATAAAGCGCTCGCTCGCTAATGAGTGATCGTTGGTATGATAGATCATAATGCTACGGATAATTAACAACCCGATAGTAATAAGTAGCGCAGGTGTTAAATATTTTCCAATGGCATCGGATAAATCGTCTGGTGACAGTGCGAGAAATAAGACAATTGCAAAAAATATAGCTGTGAATAGGAATAGTGATAAGTGACTTGAGGCACCAATCAGTGGTACAACTCCCATTTCATATGATGTCGTTGCCGTTCTTGGAATACCTGAAAAAGGACCAATCATAATATAAACGAGCACTAAAAAAATAGTCGAAAAAAATGGACTAATCTGATTTAAAAGGCTAGGGTATCCATTGGCGGAGAAACTACCAGCAATCATTGTCAGCAACGGCAAACCAATGCCTGTGATCATGAAACCGAGCATTGTGGCAATATAGTGTGGCCCCGATTCAAATCCGATCGACACCGGAAAGATTAAATTACCTGCGCCGAAGAACATTGCAAATAGCATCAGCCCAATAATGAAGATATCCTTCTTTTTCATGGCAAACATCCTTTCTTATAAATATAGTTATTCATTATATTCTGTATATTATCGCTATGCAACGACCAATTGACAGTTCTTTAAACGGAATGTTAAGAAATTGAGTGGTTAGTGGGCATTTCAGCTAATCACTAAATTGTATTGTTTCTCTTGGAGAGCCGATAACATAGCCAATAACAAAAGCAATAACAGTAGGGAGCACCCATTCTAATTGCAAGCTATATAATGGAAGAAATGCTAGCCAGGACAGCATAGGAGTACCACTTCTTGCAAGGACGGAGAGCACACTAATGAGTGTTACGGTTGCAATAGCAAGCTGAATACTTAACTTTGGTCCGGATTGCCATCTGATAAATAATAGCGCAAAAACAATAGTGATCGTTACGGGATATACGATTGCTAAAAAGGGCGTGCTGATTTTAAGAATCTCGTTCAATCCTAAATTTGCAACAGCACAGGAAAAGATTGTTATAGCGATAGCTAACCAGCGATAGCTTAGTTCAGGAAAGCGCTGATGAAAGTAACTCGCAACTGATGATACCAGGCCTGTTGCTGTAGTAATGCACGCTAATAATACGATTATGCCTAAAATAATAACCCCTATTTTACCGAATCCTTCTTCTGCAGTTTGAACGAGGATATAAGCCCCAGGGTTTTGTGCTGCAGGTATATGTGTTATTCCCGCGCGATTGCCGATCCAGCCGAGTAAAAAGTAGATGATTCCGAGTAAACCGCTTGCCACCAGGGATGAACGGACTGAACCTGCTATGGCTTCGCGAATATCTGTGATGCCAAACTGTTTGATGGTACTACTTAACACTAATGTAAAAGCGAGAGCTCCCATCGAGTCCATCGTCAGATAGCCATCAAGGAAACCGCTAGTGAGCGCCGGTACCGTATTGAATCGCTCACTAGCAAGCGATGGGCCGTGGGATGTGTACATTATCAGGCTACGAATAATTAATATGCCAATCGTGAGCAGCAGAGCAGGCGTCAGATATTTTCCAATCGCATCAGCTAAATTATTTGGTGATAGGGAGAGATATAATACTACTACGAAAAATATAATTGAAAAGATAAATAACAGCCAATGACTCGTTTCACCGTTCAAGGGCATAATCGCCATTTCGTATGAAGTGGTTGCAGTCCGCGGAATTGCAGACAGAGGTCCTATCATGACATATACAATAATAAGGAAAACAGTAGAGAATAGCGGATGTACCAGATCTAGTAATCCTGGATAACCATTGTTAGAAAAACTTCCGGCAATCATAGTCAACAGGGGGAGACCAATACCAGTCAGCATAAAACCAATCATCGCATTGATATAATGATTACCAGCCTCGTATCCTAAACCTACGGGAAAAATTAAATTTCCGGCACCGAAAAACATTGCAAACAACATAAAACCCATTGCCAAAATATCATGATTTTTCATTATTATCCTCCTTTCTGTATTCGTAAAGTATCCTTTAGCGATGAGATATAGTTTATCAGAGTCGCTTCAATTTTTGAACAATATTTACAAATTTTCTGAAAATTATATATTTAGAATTGTCAGGCTTCAATCCATTGTTCCAATAATCTTATAGATGTAGACACTAATGCATTCCAACAAAAAAGCACTTCCTATATTGCGAAAGTGCTTATCAATCAGTGATCAGCTATAAACTCTCAACGACACGGAATCCTGTGTTGCTTGAAGAGGATAGAGCGGTATTGGCATTGCGCCCAGCGATGCGATAGCGACGACAATAGGAACAATGGCAGAGGAAAGAACCTCCTTTTAATGCGTACAATGCTTGGCTGTACTGATTGTTCTCGTTTATGAAGTCGTCACGAGTCTTAGTTTGGAAGGTATCGAGCGAAATGCGCCCAGGATTTAAGCACCATTCCCAAACATTACCGATAACCTGGTATAAACCGTAGTCATTCGGAGAATAGGTTTTGACGGGTGCGGTACCGAGGAAACCATCTGCTTCTGAATTGCGGGAAGGAAATTCGCCCTGGAAAGTATTAGCCATAAACTTTCCATCCGGCTGCAAATCATCACCCCAAGGAAAGGTCAGATTTTCTTTACCACCGCGAGCTGCAAATTCCCATTCTGCTTCAGTCGGCAGGCGTTTACCTGCCCATTTAGCGTACGCATTCGCATCGTTCCAGGATATATGAACTACGGGATGATCCATTCGGTCAGCAATAGTTGAATTGCCACCTTCTGGCTTACGCCAGTTCGCACCGGGAACTTCATACCACCAATTGGCTTCTTCACTGATTGGAACAGATGTTTTCTTCGTTTCATCATCGAGCAATAGGTGGAAGACATGAGAGGAACCGAACCGCTCCGCATCCGTGATATAGCCGGTATCCAAGAAGAACTGCAAAAATTCTTCATTAGTAATGGTATATTTCGATATAGAAAATGGTTCTACCGTGACTTGAAGGCTCGGATTCTCACGGTCAACTTCAAATCCAACCGTACTATCTGTTCCCATCGTAAATGTCCCACCCTCGAGGGGAATCATTTCATTCTTTGCTTCTGGCAAAATGTCCACCTACTTCTCCGCTTTTTTGATTGAGTTCCTTCACGTAATCTTCGTAGCCATCCATCCAGATTAATTGTTCCCAATCACCTGTCGGTTGATCAGGGGCGTTATCCTGTTTCTTGCCTTCAGTAGAACGACCTTCTTTAATATAAGTAGTTAGGGCATCCATCAATGATTTGACAATATCTGGATGTTCATCAATTACATTATTGGTTTCGCTGATGTCATCTCTCAAATCGTATAGCTCTGTTGGTTTAAACGTATCCTTATATGTTTCAACATCCCGATCATAGTCACGGAATACACCGCCATCCTTGACGAGTACTAATTTCCAGAAATCACGGCGAATGGAGAAGCCACCATTACCGCTGGAGTAGACAATATCTTCCCGAACTGGTTCATCTTTTCCTCGCCATAGAGAGTAATTAGAGTAACTATCTTCGGCGACATCGTCACCGTAACTCTGTCCCAAGAGTTCCGCAATTGTGGCATAAAAATCGGCATGCGATACCATCTGATCAGTAGTGGAACCGCCTTTGATCATCTTAGGGTAGGAAACGATTGTTGGTTCGCGGTGACCACCTTCCCAAATCTGCATTTTGTGACCACGGTAGCCTGCGCTTGAGTCGTGGCCTTTAGCTTTCAATTCATCGAGGCCAATGATTGAACTAACACCGTTATCTGAAGTAAAGATGAAGATAGTGTCGTCAAAGATGCCTTTGTCATCCAAGAAATCGATCATTTCACCGACATAACTATCCAGCTGGAGCACAAAGTCACCATAGTTACCGATACCTGATCGACCGCGGAAACGTTCCTGTGGGATGATCGGCCCGTGAACAAGATGGTTAGGATAGTAAAGGAAGAACGGTTCTTCTTTTTCAGACAGTTCGTCAAGAACGGCCATAGCTTTGTCTTGCACGATATCTGGAATATGATATGGACTGTATTCCGGTGCAGCAACACCAGGTTCAACAGAGCGACTAGTGACGGAGCTGTTACGTGAGATATTTGCATTCCCCATGACATTCGCAGGAGTACTCAAAACCTTGTCATTTTCGACAACGACAAACGGTCCTTGATCGAGAGAGGCGGGCGTGCCATAGAAATAATCAAATCCGTAATCGATCGGACCAAATTTGATCGGCTTGGTAAAGTCGATATCTAGTCCACGTACAGCTGATTCACCCGTTGAATTACCGAAGTAGGGGCGACCTTTTTGATCTTTAGCAGCAATTTTTTCGGCACTTTCACGATCTAACCCGTATGCTTCATAATCTTTATTACCGGTAAGTTCCCATTCCATTCCTAAGTGCCATTTACCAACAGCTGCTGTATTATAACCATTGTCCTTTAATAATTGTGGCAACGTATAGCGATCCTTTTCAATTAAGGTTAATGCATCACCAGGAATGACGCTACTCTTGAGGCGTGAACGCCAATTATATCGTCCAGTTAATAAACCATAGCGAGAAGGCGTGCATAGTGCAGAAGTAGCATGCGAGTCGGTAAACATCATGCCACGTTTCGCTAACTGATCGATATTCGGTGTTTTAAATTGTGCATCGTCATTAAATGCTGAAACATCACCGATTCCCAAATCATCTGCGAAAACTAAAACAATATTTGGCTTGTTGATTGCCATAATATCCATCCTCCCTTTATATGTCTGATATCACTAGTCTCCAATTTCAAATGGATTCTTCTTATAATGTGCACTTTGGTGCGGGTGACGTTTGTTTTGGTAAATACGCACGACACGTGGTTCACGGTGATAAGAACTGCTATTACCAACGTAATCATCGTTATCATCTTCAGAGTACCCTGATGTTTCACCAGCCCAGTCATATGCTTTCTTAGAAATTAAAATGGCGATAATTTCATTAATAACTGCTGCTGCTGGAATCACTGTCTGTAGTAGCATTGCATATTCAGGGGCAATGACATTTAATGTTTCTGCTGCAACGCCTGTGTGAACAAGTGCAATTCCAGAATGAGGTGTAAGTGTTAAGCCGACGTATTTCGAGACTGTGTCGTCAGCTTTAATGGTTTTTCCGCCGATAAAACCCCCAAGCCAGGAACCGAAGAATCTAAGTGCTACATATACCACTGACCAAACACCTGCAGTCAGTAATAAACTTGGATTGAGTGGGGCGGATAAAGAAACAATCACAACTGCTAATCCAAGTTGAAGGATAATCTGGAAGTAATCACCGATATCGTCCTGTTGTTCATCAGCAGTGAAATTAACAAATCCCGAAGCGAAGCCAGCTCCTAGCATGATAAAGTTAGTTGCTGGTTCAGCATAAACACTGTTGTCCAAGAATAGGAATACAAACGCTAAAATAACAAGAACGACTGCAAAGATTGCGGTCTCTAGGCCACTATCCATCGCATGCGGTGTTGTCTTGGCTAATAGGGAACCAATTAAGAAACCGATAGCGATTGGTAAAACTAATTTCAATAACAATGTGAGAATCACAGAAGTATCTGAACCTGAGAACGCAGACTCAAGAATAGATGTTATTGAAAAGAAAATTGTAGCACCCAAAGCAGTATTCATAACCGTTAATGGGACAGTCGTTTTTGTGAGGGGGCCTTCAGTATCATATTCATTAATCGTAGAAAAAATTGGAGCTGGCGCAGATGCAATAGCTACAAGGCCGAACATTGCCGGTACAATTAAAGGAATATCGTTCAATAAAGCAACGACACTGAAGCCTGTCGTAACAACGGCGAAAATCAATACGATATGCCAGAGTGACAGTTGCAAAATTTTGCCACCGACTTTTTTAATTTTTTTCCATTCAAGGTTTGAACCAATCATAACTCCGACAATCATCTGGCCGATAGATGTCAAAATGCCAAACCAATTCGTATCCATAACATTATCACTCAACAAATTTAATACGTTTGGGCCAAGCAACATCCCTGCAATAAGCCAGCCGAGTAAGGCAGGGAGGTTGAGTTGCTGAATTAATTTACCCGCGAGAAGCGATAAACCCATCGCTAGTAAAAACATTAGTAGATTCATAAAATCTTCCTTTCTGAATTTAAAAGTGAAAAATCTCAACGTTTATTTAATGGTACGGGAGCCAAACTAAATATGCAACTTTCTACTATTATATTATCGAATATTATGACACATAAATTGGTGCAGCCATATGCGCGGTAATTAAAGCTGTAATTCCGAGATTAAAGTCCTAGACCTGAGAGATAAAGCAATTAATTTGCAATGATAATGTTAATTAGCAAAGATTAAGCACAAAAACAGCGAAAAAAAGTAATTGAAGTTGATAAGTTTTTTTAGTTTCATTTAATAGATTATTAGAACTATTAATCAATTCGGAACTACTGAAGAGGTGTAAAAAGAAAAATTAGATAGATACCCACATTAAAAATAAGATAACCTTGATTCGTTTTAATGCGTGATCGATAGCTATAGCGGAAGATAGGAATGATTCAACGTTATTCAATGGAATTTATAGGCCTAATGATTGCTTACATTTTTCATTTTTATAAGTTTACATAATATACATTATCGAAAGCAAATGACCGAAAAATTAAGACTAATAATTCGGCTATTTTAACCCGAAATGTGGATTTTTGACAGTCCACTCTTTGCTAACGTAACATAGTAACGTTAAAACATTTAATGAAAGGTTCTGGATCATGTCATCAGATGAAATCGTCTTACGCGGACTTCGCGAAAATAATTTGAAAAATATTGATCTCACACTACCGAAAGAAAAATTAATCGTTTTTGCTGGTTTATCTGGTTCCGGAAAAAGTTCTGTTGTTTTCGATATTCTAGCTGCTGAGAGTCAGCGACAAATGGAGAAAAATTACTCGCAATATTTGAGACGCCATATGGAGCTTCATGAACGCCCGAAAGCAGATTTAATGAAAAACTTAACGTCCGCCGTAGTGATTAAACAGCGCCAAATTCAAGGAAACCAGCAATCTAATGTAGCTAGCTATATGGAATTGGGACCACTGATTCGCTTGATTTTTTCACGTATCGGAAAGCCACATATCGGTGAAGCTATTGATTTTTCTGTTAATAGTACGTTTGGAAAATGTAAGCGGTGTTACGGAAACGGTGAAGTGATTGAACCCGACCTCGATAAACTGGTTGATTTTAACAAAAGTTTGAAGGATTATGCGGTAAAATTTAAACCACTCTCTCCTGCTGGCTGGCAAGGCCGCTGGATGATTACGGGCGATTTATTTGATCCTGACACGCCGCTAAAAGATTGGCCAAAAGACAAATTAGCGTTATTTCTTTATGGTGATCCGGATGGCAAAGAAGTCATTATGCCGTTTAAAACAAAGAATGGAAACCATCGGGGGAAATGGGACGGGTTAATTCCTAGATTCAAACGCTTATATATTGAACGTGACATTTCCAAACTCAAAGAAGTCAATCAAGAGGATGTCAAAGCCATGAGTAAGGTGACACTCTGCCCTGCATGTCAAGGTACAGGATTGAATCCGGAAATTCTCAAATCAAAAATTCTTGGTTACAATATTGCAGACTTTTATCAAATGGAATTAACTGATTTGTTGGAAGTTATGCAACAAATTGATGAGCCGTTTGGGGTTTCGTTGGTTGAGCAAACATTACCGATTATTGAGCAAATTATCAATATGCGTTTAGGTTATCTCACACTAGATCGTAAAGTTTCAACACTATCAGGTGGTGAAGCACAACGTTTAAAAATTGCGAGCCAATTGGGCGCGAATCTCAATAATCAGACATATATACTCGATGAACCCAGTGTTGGTCTACATCCAGAAGAAATTTCACAACTGATTGACATTTTGATGAAGCTAAAAGCACAGCACAATACTGTCATTGTAGTTGAGCACAATACTGAAATTATCAAACAGGCCGATGAAATTATTGAAATGGGTCCTGAGGCTGGTAGCAACGGTGGCGAGGTGCTCTATCAAGGTAATGCTGAGCATTTGCCAAATACGCCAACTGGCAAAGCTTTGACTAAAAAGCGTGAACTTAAAGCTAATCCACGCGATATTTCTGGTCATTTCACGATTGAACATGCAAAGAGTCATAATTTAAAGGACATTACGATTGATATTCCTAAAAATGTTTTGATGACAGTTGCTGGTGTTTCAGGATCTGGTAAAAGTTCATTAATGATCGATGAATTCGCCTCTCAGCATCCTGAAGCGATTGTCGTTAATCAAAAAGGCATCGGTATTTCTACTCGCTCAACCCTTGCAACGTACATGGGGATTATGGATGACATTCGCAAGCAATTTGCGAAAGCTAATAATCAAGCTCCCGGATTGTTCAGTTTCAATTCAAAAGGTGCCTGTCCAGTATGTGGTGGCAAAGGCTATCTAGAACCGGATACCGCTTTTGCTGATCCTGTAACGCTTGTTTGCGAAGCTTGTCATGGCACGCGCTATTCGGATGAGGCACTATCGTATAAATTAGGTGGTAAAAATATTGTTGAAATGCTTGAATTGACGGTAGCAGACAGCCTTGATTATTTCAAACAGCCGAAAATTGTACGTAAGGTTCAAGCATTAGATGATGTGGGGCTTTCCTACTTGACGCTCGGACAATCAACAAGCACCCTATCTGGCGGTGAATTACAGCGTTTGAAACTTGCGAGTGAATTGCAGCACCAGGGAGAAATTTATATTCTTGATGAACCTTCACGTGGCTTGCATCCACAAGATAATGACCACTTGCTCAAGTTGTTTAATCGGCTGGTGGACAGTGGCAATACTGTCATTTTAATTGAACATAACTTCGACTTCTTAGCAGCTAGCGACTGGGTGATCGAAATGGGCCCTGAAGGCGGTAAAAACGGCGGACAGATAATCTTTGAGGGGCGACCGAAAGAGATGCTCTCAGCAGATACCTTGACATCTAAATGGCTCAAAAAGGCTCTCCAATAATTATAATAGGTATAAGAAAATCCTCCTAAATAATTTTGGGAGGATTTTTGCTTGTCACATAAGATTTAATTATTAGGAGTGATACCTGTACTTGTTTCTTTTGGTTTAATGTATTTTTTATAAACGTGATCAACGGCGACAGCGATGGCATTGTCACCTGAAACATTCGCAGCCGTACCAAAGCTGTCCTGTGCAATGTGCAGTGAAATCATAAGTTGTTGCATGGCATCAGTTGTAATGCCTACCATTGGCAAGAATGGTAAAGCTGACATGATAGCTCCTCCCGGTGCCCCTGGCGCTGCAACCATCACCGTTCCTAAGGTAAATACGAATGCTAACATGACTTTGTTGTCTATTGGAATGTTAAATAGCAACAACACGGCTGTCGCGTTAGTGGTAATGGTAATGATACTGCCCGACAGATGAATCGTTGAACACAACGGAATAACAAATTGCCGAATCATTTCCGATACACCATTCTTTTTTGCACACTCTAAATTAGTAGGAATTGCGGCAGCTGAAGATTGTGTCCCGAGCGAAACTAAATAGCCTGGTATTTGATTCTTTATGAGAACGAACGGATTTTTGCCAGCGTATAGACCCATGACAATAAATAAACTTGTAATATAAACTGTTTGTAACAGAATACCAATTAAAAGCACTTTCCAGAAGACAGATAGAATGGTGAATACAGTCCCACTATAACTCATACTGGCAAAATTAATTCCGATATAGAATGGCATTAACGGCACGATGATAGTGTCTAAAACTTTAACAATAATACTCCCAAAGTCATCAAACGCTTCAAAGAGAACGTTACCGCGATTGTTACGTCGAAAAACAGAAATACCGAGTCCCATAATAAATGAGAACACCAGCGCGGCAGTAACGTCTAACATCGGTTCGAGTGGTAGCGTAAAGAATGGCTTGACACCCTCTCCTACACCGACAATTTTTTGTTGAACCTCTGGGGTAATGAAATAGGGGAACAAATTAGTTACGACAACGAAGGCAAACAGCCCTGCAAGCGTTCCGGAAAGATAAGAGATGATGGCAGTTAACCCAAGCAACTTTCCGGCGCCTTCTGCCAGTTCAGCAATCCCCTTAACGACAAATCCGATAATCATTAGAGGGATAATGAAACTCAAAAAAGTACTGAACATCGTCGATAATGTCACTAACCCACGCATGATCGGTTCATTAATAAACGGTAATTGACCGATCAAAATACCAATAACAATTCCTAATATGATTCTCGGGACTAAACCGAGATGAATATGACGACGCTGCAAAAATTCCCGCTCCTTTAAATTGATTTTTATACATACCAGAGCACAATTATACCGATAATTCGTTTCGAGATAAAGAAAAAATGACCGCCGAAGTACTACTTGGCGGCCATTAAATGAATGATGAGCACACATTTACATGTTATTGGTAGTGATGATTGAAATTGTTGTGCATACTTGGAAATGTGGGAAGTAATTTCCCCAAATTTTGTCTAATAAAACAATGTATTATTGTTTACTAGAAGTTGTTTTCTTTTAATGCTTTAAGGATATTATCGTGCAATTCCTTCTCTGGATCATTGTTGATGCTGTCGAAGTAATGACTCAATACGTCGTAAACTTTATCCGTACCGATTTGTTTCAATAACTTGAATGGTCCGAATTCAACTTCGAAAGCGATCTCCCATACACGGTCAATATCTTCGAAGTCAGCAGCATCTTTGACAAAGAGTTCTAAGCCACCGTAAATAATACTGCTGGCGACTGTGGTATAGAGGGCGATGGCTTTGTCTTTTTCTTCATCACCAGTTTTTGATCCATAGTCTTCAACAGAGATGTCTGGTGTGTCTGCCAAGAAATCTTCTGTTAAGAATTCAGGTGTTGTATCCTTATAGTGGTAAAAATCTTCACCTGCTACCTTCCCAGCACGACCTAAGCTTATATTGTCTTTCAAGAAACGAATAACGTATTCCGACCCTTTGCGTTGCTCATCTGTTAATGATGGATTACCATCAATGCGTGTCTGCATAACTTCAGCTGGGGTGCCGAAACCAGCCGTATCAACAGAAGCGAACGGGCCGTGAGAAGTTCCTGTAGCTTTCATCCACGCGCGGTCAACATCAAATGGTTTTGCTTTACCTTGACCGAATAGATTGAGGCTAACTTCAAGGAATGGAATGAATAAAGTATTAATGACGTAGCCCGGCTGTTCAATCTTCATAACAACAGCATACATCTCGATATCTTTTGCAAATTGAGTTACAGTTTTAACAACTTCATCACTCGTCTTGGATGTAGCCATAACTTCTGCGACATTGTGATTCCAAATTTCGTTTTGGAAGTGCAATGCTAAGAATCGATCTGGGCGTCCGGTAGCCTCCATAAAATCAGATGGTCGCAAGGATGATGTATTTGTCGCAAAGATCGTTTCTTCTAGAATATCAATTTCAGATAACTGCTTGAAGAAAGCTTCTTTTACAGATTGCTTCTCCATGATCGCTTCGATAATTAAATCAGCACGCTTTGCAGCTTCTTCTAAATCTATTGAGAACGTTACATTTTCGTCATAGGCTTTCTTAACATCTTCATCATCATGATCGACGTTAGATTCCTCTTTGTAGCGTGGAATGTAACTCTCCATTTTCGCTTTGGCACGTTCGATACTCCCATCAGAGCGGCCATAGACAATAACATCAAACCCACTAACGGCTGTCTGCAATGCAATCTGTGAACCTAGTACCCCACACTGGCACCATTAACTAAAACTGTTTTAATCATCGCATGAACCTCCCTCAGTTCAATTCATTAACTTTTTATCTAATATGCTACTTGCGCTAAAAGTGAAGATTTATTGAACTAAAACTTATTTTCTTTCAATGCATCAAGCATCTTATCGTGTAATTCTTTCTGTGGATCGTCTTTGATGTCGGCGAATGATTTGCTTAGAACGTCGTAGACTTTATCCGCACCAATCTTCTTAATTAAATCGAATGGACCTAAGTCTGATTGTGAAGAAGAACGCCAAACTTTATCAATATCTTCAACGTCAGCAGCACCTTTCGCATAAAGTTCCAAAGCACCTGTGATCAAAGCTGTTGATACACGAGTGAAGAGATAAATAGCCTTATCTTTATTTTCATCGCCAGTTTCCTTACCGTAATCTTCAATCGAGATGTCTGGATAATCCTCCAAGAAGTCATCATCCAAGAATTCAGGTTTGTTGTCATCGTAGTGATAGAAACCTTCACCTTGAACTTTACCGCCACGGCCCAATTGAATCGAGTCTCTCAAGAAACGAACAGCGTATTTCAACCCTTCGCGATCTTTGTCAGAAAGTGATGGGTCTTTTTCGATCTGTTCTTCAGCGATTTCTGGTGGCGTACCAAAACCAACAATATCGATAGCAGAGAATGGCGCAGGACTTTGTGGACTATTGGTTGCTTTCATCCAAGCGCGGTCAATGTCGTAAGGAGCACCTTCGCCAGTCCCGAAGAGACGTAAACTCTCATTAACGAATGGAATAAATAAGGTATTGTTGATATATCCAGGTTGTTCTTTCTTCATCACAATTGGATCCATCTCAATATCTTTAGCAAATTGTTCAACCGTCTTCACGACTTCATCGCTAGTTTCAGATGTCCCCATAACTTCAGCGATGTTACGTTTCCAAATTTCATTCTGGAAATGAAGTGCTAAGAAACGATCCGTACGTCCCGTTGCTTCCATGAAGTTAGATGGACGCAATGAAGACGTATTTGTTGCAAAGATTGTTTCTTC
>JALEMJ010000016.1 GCA_022768285.1 Aerococcus sp. | reverse complement strand
ACTAATACAGTTTTAATCATTAATAAACTCCTCCTTGCTTTCACATTTATTAATCTCACTTACTGAAAGTAAGTATAATGCGTAGGTCAAAATTAGTCAAGGGTAAACTCTAAATTTTTTTATTTGGAGTTCCCCTCCCCTTTATAGTAATGAGTTAATCGCTAAAAAGCTATTAAAAACTTATCTATCAGCGATCCATAAAAAAGGCTTCTGGTAAACAGCAACCTTATCACCATTAGATAGATATTAAAATATTATTTAGCTAATGTTTTCGTTAGTGGCGGTACAACCTGTTTCTTACGGGAAACAACGCCTTTGAGTGGTAATTGATGGTCTTTAACTGAAACCCCAAAAGCTTCTTCAAGTCCTGGAATAATCTCGTCTCGACCAACGAATAGCCCTTCAGAATCATTAGTCAGGATGTTAGTAACAATTAGTAAGAAACCATCATAGCTATTGGCGAGCGATAGTGATTGCATTTCGTCTAGAATTTCTTGCTTACGGTCCAAAACATCTGCGATATCAACCACATTAACCTGACCGATTCGCATCTGGTAATCACCCATTTCAAATGATTTAGCATCCCCATCAGCAATGGTTGCTGCATCTTTATCGTCAACGCTTGCCCCCGCTTTGAGCATTTCTGTGCCGTATGTTTGACTGTCTACACCAACAATTTCTGCTAATTTCTGACCAATCTTCTTATCGTAAGGTGTGCACGTTGGTGATGAAAAGAGCAATGAATCAGAAATCAATCCGGATAACATTAATCCAGCAATTTCTGGAGTGACTTCAACACCATATTGTTGGTATAAACCATAGATGACACTTTGACAGGAACCTAGAGGCTTAGCATTAAAGTATAGTGGCTGTGCTGTTTCGAAATTAGAGATCCGATGGTGATCAACGACAGAATGGATGGTTACGTCTTTGATATCACTGACAGACTGTTGAAACTCATTGTGATCTACTAATGCTACCGTGTCCGTTTCATCGCTCGCTTTTTCAATGACACGTGGTGCATCAAAGCCAAATTGATTGAGTGCATAGACTGTCTCTTTGTTAATTTCACCGAGCGCAACCGGTTCAGCCGTTTCACCTAATTCATTCAACAAGTGGCTGTATGTGATAGCACATGTAATCGCGTCTGTATCAGGATTTTGGTGTCCAAAAACTAAAATTTTGCTCATATAATCTCCTTCTCCCCGAGAATTTTAAATAATTATTAAAAGTATAGCATATTTCATTTCTGTTTCTCTTAGCGCATGAGATAGATTAATCAACTTCCGCTGATAAATTAAGAAGCGGTGTAACTTCAATAATTTCTCCGAAGGTTGCTTCATCAACCATGGAACGTCCGTTGCTGTAACGCTCATTAATTGGAATATCGCGTACTTGGATCGTTTGTAATTCACCATTCGCTCCGTACAGTTCAAAGCGTTGATCGAGCGTTTCGACAGGATACGCATGCATAACGCGGTGCGGTCTACCTTTCAATTCTTTGAGAACGACTAATCCACGTTTGGCGCGCTTGAGCAATGAGACATCTTCCCAGTGCATGCGCTTCATATTACCGCGTTGTGTCATTAATAGCCATTGATCATTGTCTGACGGTTTAGGATTATAAATAGCTGCAACGACGGTATCTTTTTCCTTAAGATTGATAGCTTTAACCCCTTTAGCCTTCAATCCCAAGGTATTAATGTCATCAATAACATAGCGTAAAGCAAAACCAAAACGTGTAATTAATAACACTTCAGCCATGTCCTTATTATCCGTGGCACGTATCCGTGTCGCACCAATTAATTCATCACGCGGACCACTCAATGCCATGAGCTGTGCTGTCTTGTGCTTATAGCCTCTAAAAGCATGACACTCACTCAATAATGAGCGCTTAATTTGCCCTGCTCTAGTAGTGAGTAAGAGTTCATCTTGTGTATCATTTTCGATTGGGAAGACGCCAATGATCTTTTCATCTTCAGCTAAACTGATACGTTGGGAAAAGTGCTCCCCTATGTCTTTCCAACGTATATCACTCAGCTCATAAACAGGTTGGAAAATATAATTTCCACGGTTTGTAACCAAAACCAAGTTATCCAATGTAGAATGCTCTGCAAAATAAAGTAAATGGTCACCCTCGCGTAAACCGAAATCCTCAATATTCGATGAGGCAAAGCTGCGTTGACTGACACGCTTAACATAGCCATTCGTCGTTACAGTGGCATAAACTGTTTCGTCGGGAATTAGGAAAGACTTATTGATGGTGATCTCTTCAATTTCATCTTCAATTGTTGTCAAGCGTGGTGTTGCGTATTGCTTCTTGATATCGCGTAATTCTTTTTTTATTTGCTTCTCCAGCACTTTATCGTCCGAGAGTAACGCTTGATATTCAGCAATTGTTTGTGTCAATGTCGCTTTCTCGTCTTGTAAGGACTGAATATCTGTATTCGTTAAGCGATAAAGCTGTAAGGATACAATGGCCTCAGCTTGAACTTCAGTAAATTGAAACGCATCAATTAAATTCTCTTTCGCCTGCTTTTTGTTGCTACTGCTACGGATGATACGAATGACCTCATCCAATGCTGATATTGCCTTGATTAATCCATCGACAATGTGCAAGCGATGGTTCGCTTTATCTAAATCATAGCGCGTACGGCGAATGACGACATCGCGTCGGTGCTCGATAAATGATGAAAGCATTGGAAGCAAGCCAACTTGTTCGGGGCGGCGATGATTGATGGCTACCATATTGAAATGGTAATTGATCTGCAAGTTCGAGTGTTTATAGTAATACTGCATAATTTGCGATTTATCAGCATTGCGCTTCAATTCAATCACAATGCGAAGGCCGTTGCGGTCGGTTTCGTCGCGCACCTCTGCGACACCTTCAATCGAGCGATTCAAACGTAACTGATCCATTTCTCGCACGAGTTCCGCTTTATTGACTGCAAATGGGATTTCTGTGATAACAATCTGCTCACGGCCACCGCGAAGTTTTTCAATCGTGTGGCGCGCACGGATTACTACGCGCCCTTTACCCGTTTGATATGCTTTTTCTAATCCCTTTTTACCTTGAATAATTCCGCCAGTTGGAAAATCTGGCCCCGGTAAGTAATTCATTAGTGTTGATACTTTAGCGGTTGGATGATCGATCAGATAAATGACAGCATCGATAACTTCGCCAAGATTATGGGTAGGAATTTCTGTGGCATATCCTGCCGATATCCCCTGTGCCCCGTTAACCAATAAATTAGGGAAGGCTGCTGGCAGTACAGTAGGTTCCTCTTCCGTATCATCGAAATTTAAAATCGTATCGACCGTTTTTTTATTGAGATCATTCAGCAGTTCAATAGCAATTGGACTCAAACGTGCTTCGGTGTATCGCATTGCTGCAGCAGGGTCGCCATCCAATGACCCATTATTTCCATGCATATCAATTAGTGGCTCACGGTTCTTCCACGATTGGCTCATCCGAATCATCGCCTCATAAACGGAGCTATCACCATGTGGATGGTAATTACCAATAACATTACCGACCGTCTTTGCCGATTTGCGGAAAGGATGCGCAGACGTATTGTTGTCCATAAACATTGCATAGAGAATACGACGCTGAACGGGTTTCAAACCATCACGAATATCTGGGAGTGCGCGATCTTGAATAATATATTTAGAATATCGACCAAAACGATCGCCCATAATATCTTCTAAATTAAGTTCTTGAATATCAGTAGCCACGTCTATTCACCTTCCTTTCGCAGTGCTTCCTTAATCTTTTCAGATTCTGATATGCTTTCGTCCGATTTCTCGAGTAAAGTATCTGCATCATCCATAGTAAATTTCACATGATGTTCAATCCATTCACGTCTCGGTTCCACTTTACTTCCCATTAATGTGGAGACACGACTTTCAGTGAGTGCTTGATCAGATAATTGTACGCGAATTAAGGTACGTTTTTCGGGGTCCATGGTTGTCTCCCACAATTGATCTGCATTCATTTCACCGAGTCCTTTGTAACGTTGCAAATTATACCCTTTGCTCGCATGGGAAGTCACTTGCTTTAATTCTTCATCGGTCCACGCATAGGTAATCGATGCTTGTTTACCACGGCCGCTGCTTACCTTGTATAGTGGCGGCATCGCAATGTAAATGCGACCATCTTCTACTAGTGGACGCATATAGCGATAGAAGAATGTCAGTAGCAACACCTGAATATGTGCCCCATCTGTATCCGCATCTGTCATAATAATGATTTTATCGTAGTTAGCATCTTCCAATTTAAAGTCAGAGCCAACACCCGCACCGATTGTATAGATAATGGTGCTCAACTCTTCATTCTTCAAGATCTCTTCTAGTCCGACTTTTTCTGTATTCAAGACTTTCCCGCGTAAAGGCAGGATAGCTTGGAAGCGACGATCTCGCCCCTGCTTCGCTGATCCACCGGCGGAATCTCCCTCGACCAAAAAGAGTTCATTGCGCTTCGCATTTTTTCCTTGCGCTGGCGTCAGCTTCCCGGACAATAAAACGTCTCGTTTCTGTCCTTTTTTACCCTTGCGTGACTGCTCCCGGGCTAGTCGCGCAGCTTCGCGTGCCTTTCGCGCTCGAAGTGACTTACGTACTAGTGACTGCGCCATGTCACCATTCTCCATGAAGTAAATCGCCAGCTGTTCACTGATAAGATTCTCAACCACAAAACGTGCTTCTTTAGTTCCCAGTTTACCTTTAACCTGCCCCTCAAATTGGAGAATTTCTTCAGGAATTCGCAGGGAAAGAATAGCGGTGAAGCCTTCACGTACATCGCTACCCTCCAAATTTTTCTCTTTCGGTTTAATCAAGTTGACCTTACGTGCGTACTCATTGAATACTTTGGTGATTCCTGTTTTCAATCCGGTTTCATGTGTACCACCATCTGGCGTGCGCACATTATTAACGAACGAAAGGATTGTCTCAGAGTAGCCATCGTTGTACTGCATGGCCACTTCCATTTCAATCCCAGTCTCCGCATCTTTGTCGCTGAAGTACAGTGGCTCATGTAGACTTTCTTTATTCTCATTAAGGTATTTAACAAATGCTACGATGCCTTCATCATAGTGAAAGCTTTCTTTAATCACAGGTTCCACGCGTTGATCCTCAAAATCAATAGTCAATCCTTTGATTAAAAAGGCTTCTTCACGCAAATGTTCAATTAATAATTCTGAATTAAACGAGACGTTACCGAAAACATTACTATCGGGTATAAAGCGAATCGTTGTGCCTGTCTTGTTCGATTTAACTTTGGAGCGTTTAGGTTTCTTCGGTTCGCCCCCATTAACGAACTGCTGTTGGTAGCGCTGGTGATCTCTTACCACATCGACATCTAACTCGCTAGATAATGCATTGACGACGCTAGAACCGACGCCATGCAAACCACCAGAAGTTTTATAAGCATTTTCAGTAAATTTTCCCCCTGCATGAAGGACAGTCAAAATGACTTCAACGGTCGGCCTGCCACTCATATGTTTCCCGATAGGCATGCCGCGTCCATTATCTTCAACGATACAGGCACCGTCTTTCGCAATAGTGACACGAATATGATCGCAGTAACCCGCTAATGCCTCATCGACAGAATTATCGACGATTTCATATACTAAATGATGCATACCACGTGAGTCAGTAGACCCAATATACATTCCTGGACGCTTCTTGACTGCTTCTAAACCTTCAAGTATTTGAATTGAATTTTCATTGTATTGTTCAGTATTTGAAGATTGAACCATACTTTTTTATGTTCCTCTCTTTAATAGTTACTTTGACATACTACAATAATTTATTCGCTAAATGCAAAGGCACAATGTCCCATCTCCCTTTTGATTGCTTAATAAGGTATACTAGCTAGAGAATAAATACTGAAAGTAGGTCTTAACACATGACGCAATTGCTTATCAATAGTCTATTTTTATTTGTTTCGTATCTAATGGGATCAATTCCTTTCGGTGTTCTTGTTGGTAAGAAATTTTTCAACAAGGATCCCAGAAATTATGGGTCCGGTAACATTGGAACGACCAACGCCTTTCGCGTCTTTGGACCTGCTGGCGGTTTTTTAGTCTTCTTTCTCGATATGCTGAAAGGTAGTCTAGCAATTTGGATCGCTCACCTCCTCCCATTTGTGACATGGAACACGATGCTCTTCGGTATCGCCGCGATTCTAGGACATACTTTCTCTTTTTTCCTGAAATTTAAAGGTGGAAAGGCCGTCGCTACAAGTTTTGGTGCTGCTTTCGCTTATGCGCCTTTATTTGCAATTGCTGCCATTTCAGTCTTTTTTGTAGTACTCTTTTTCAGTCGCATGGTGTCATTAGCCAGTGTTACTGCGCTCATTGCCGCGAGTATTATGGCAACCTTTATGCCTGGAAGCTCGCTATTTTTCAAAGTGATTGTCTACCTCATTACCATCTTGATTATCGTCCGTCATAAAGACAATTTAAAACGTATTATTAACGGCACTGAATCTCGAGTATTTACGAAAAAAAAGAGGAGATAAGCTTTATCTCCTCGTAGGATTAATAATAATGTATAACTCTAAAAGTTATTCAGTTGTTTTTTAATTTCTTCAAAGTTTTCTTCGTTCAGTGCATCAATGAAGGTTCCCTTCATTCCTAGTGAATGTGAAACTAAAACGCCAGCGGATTCCATTTTGCGCAATGCATTAACAATTACTGAACGCGTGATCTGCTCTTCCTCTGCAATACGAGAAGCTGTAATACGGAATTTTGGTTTGTCGCCATGACGGAAGATAGCCTGCAAAGCAACAATTTCTGAAAAGCTCAATGATTGTACCGCAGAAGCAACGAGTTTCTGCTGATGCGCCGCCTTTTCTTCAATTTGCTGATTTAAGAACTGCATCTGCAATGCTAATACTGTAGCAACGTATTCAGCTAAAATTAAATCTTCATCGGTAAATTCTGGCTTTGGACGCGCAAATAGCAAATAGCCCATCTTCTTATCGTTCCCATAAATTGGAATAATGGTGGTGATACCGTGTGTCCGTCCACGTTTCTCCAATGCGATGAGCGTACGATCATCATCAATCGCAATATTGGCTTCGGTCTCATCAAGGTGACGCAGCCCATCAATATATTCTGGCGAAAGCTGTCTGGCATCTATCATTTCCTCTGTACGTTGACTATCCAAAGATGTATATGCGGAATAATGACCTAGGATATGTCCTTTGAGGGAGATTAGATAGACATTCGAATCAATAACTTCCCCAAAAAACGCGACTAAATTTTGAAAAGGAAAGTCATTCTCCATTTCAATATTCTTCACACTATCATCACGAATTACCTCATTAATTCGTCTGATCTTTGCTAATAATTCGCTGGCATTTGCCATGTCTTCACTCCGTTCTTTTGTTTTAATGTTTTTTAGCACGAGGAAAAGCTTCTAAATAGCTTTTTCGTAATGATTCATTTGAAATATGCGTATAAATCTGTGTCGTTGATAAACTACTGTGGCCCAGTAATTCCTGAACCGTACGTATATCAGCACCGTGATCCAATAAATGTGTAGCAAAACTATGCCGCAGTTTATGTGGATGGATAGAAAGATTTGAAGCACTCCGCTTAATAATTTGATTGAGGATATAAGACACGCCCTGGCTTGTCAATGGTTCCCCACGATAATTGAGAAATACATGTTGTTCGTCATCATCCTGCGTAAGCTCTGGACGCCCAATATCGAAATAATCACTCAGCGCTTCCTGACAAAAAGAACCGAACGGCACATAGCGATCCTTGTTGCCTTTACCGTGTAAGGAAACAATTCCTGTTGTCATATCCAGCGCGTGAAGCGTTAATCCTGTACATTCACTCACACGCGCACCAGTCGCATACATAAATTCAAATAATGCTCTGTCGCGCAACGCAAGTGGTGTACGCTCGGTAAAACTATCAAAAATGGGCTGTAACTCACTCTCATAAAAAAAGCTTGGCAGTCGCTTTTCAGCTTTAGCCGTCTTAATATAGATAAAAGGATTATCAGAAATAATACCTTCAGCCATAAAGTACTGAAAAGCCGCGCGTAAGCTACTCAAATGGCGACCGACACTATGTCGAGATAATTTTTTCTCGTATAATTCACCAAGATACAACCGAATATCGCGATAGGTCACGTCGTTGAATGATAAAATTCCTACATCATCCATAAACTGAATAAATTGCTTCAGATCAGTTAAATACGCTGTAACCGTCTGCTCACTGTAATGCTTTTCATTACGCAGATAATCACTAAAACGCTGATATGCTTCTACCATCACTTTATCTTTCCTTTACTCGTCTACTTTATCACAGGTTATGATAATTAGCAATCAAGTGTCTGAATAATAAGCTATTATCTAATAGTTCAAAAAGGATTTATAAAGCTAGAAAAAATGAAAAATTTTGACGTCTTGAAATATGCAAATAAAAAAGAAATCGCTAATAAACGATCTCTTTGTTATTACTCATCCCCGCGTTGAACAGCTTCCTCGTAATCACCATTAGGACAAACCACTTGCTTGCTCCCACGCTTTTTCTTCTCAACTAAGAAGTGCGCACATTTTGGACAATTGCGTCCGACCGGCTTATCCCAACTAATAAAGTCACAGTCTGGATAGCGATCACAGCCGTAAAATAAGCGATTCTTTTTCGATTTCCGTTCAACTACTTGGCCTTTACCGCATTTCGGACACGTTACGCCAATCTCTTTGACAAATGGCTTAGTATTACGACATTCTGGAAAATTACTACATGCATAAAACTTCCCATAACGGCCAACCTTAATAACCATCGGGTGCCCACACACATCACAGTTAAACCCAGCCGGTTCATCTTTAATTTCGACTTTTTCGATATTATCTTCGGCTTTTTGAACTTCCTTCGCAAAGGGCTGATAGTATTTATCGATAACGCTCTGCCACTTCACATCCGTTAATTCAATCTTATCTAATTGATTTTCCATTTCAGCTGTGAACTTCGGATCCACGATCTCAGGGAAATATTCAGAGATAAGATCATTGACAATCATCCCGAGTTCAGTTGGCTCAAAGCGACGTGCTTCTAGCTTTACGTAGTAGCGCTTCAGCAGTGTTTCCACTGTCGGTGAATATGTAGATGGACGGCCAACACCTTGCTCTTCTAATGTTTTGATCAGCGAGGCCTCGGTATAGCGTGCTGGCGGATTGGTGAAATGCTGCTTAGGATCGATTTGGACACTTTTAACGATGTCACCTACTGCGAGTTCTGGCAAGAGATTATCTTTGTCTTTCGAATACGAATAGACTTTCAAGAAGCCATCAAATTTAATTTTTGAGCCGTTCGCACGAAAAACAACCTGGTTCTGTTCAATGTCTGCCTTTACGGTATCGAAAATGGCTGGTGCCATCTGACTTGCTATAAAGCGCGACCAAATAAGTGAATACAATTTGAATTGATCTTTAGTCAGATATTGTTCAATATCTTTGGGCAATTTGGAAGGATCAGTCGGTCGAATGGCTTCGTGCGCATCTTGTGCGCCCTGCTTCCCTTTCACTTGTTTCGGTGTGCCGAGGTACGAGTCACCATATTGTTCACGGATAACATCTGCAGCTTGTTTTGATGCCCCAGCTGAAATGCGTGTGGAGTCCGTACGCATATAGGTAATCAACCCCTGCGAAGCACCCGATTTAATTTTAATTCCTTCATACAGTTGCTGCGCGATCATCATCGTTTTTCCTGTACGAAAATGCAGATGCTTGGAAGCTTCCTGCTGAAGCGATGACGTCGTAAATGGTTTTTGTGGATAACGACGTCGCTCGTTTGCTTCAACCTTAGAAACTGTGAATTCATCCGAATCCAATGCATCGATAACTTGCTTCGTCTGCGCCTCATTCTTCAGATCTAACTTCTGTCCCTTGAATTGCAAGGCGTTTGCTTCAAATTGTTGACGTCCTTTTTTAAATTTTCCATCAATTGTCCAATATTCTTCAGGTTTAAACGCCTTAATCTCATTCTCACGATCGATGATCATCTTAAGCGTGACGGATTGTACACGCCCCGCGGATAACCCACGTTTGACTTTCTTCCATAATATTGGGGACAAATTATAGCCCACTAAACGGTCGAGTACACGGCGCGCTTGCTGCGCATCTACGAGCTGTTGATTCACCGTCCTAGGGTGTTTCAAAGCTTCTTTAACGGCATCCTTTGTCACCTCATTATAGGATACACGAATATCATCATTAGGGTCTAAACCTAAAATATAAGCAAGATGGTAGGCAATAGCTTCCCCTTCGCGATCAGGGTCAGAAGCCAAATAAATGTGGTCCGCCTTTTTCGCTTCCTTTTTGATTTCTTGAATGACCGGCCCTTTACCACGAATGGTAATGTACTCTGGCTCATAATCATTTTCGATATCAATACCCATACGGCTTTTCGGTAGATCACGTAGATGCCCTTTAGATGCCATGACTTTGTATGAACGTCCGAGATATTTACTGATGGTCTTCGCTTTAGTCGGTGATTCCACAATGACTAAATTTTTTGCCACAGCTGACACTCCCTCTCAGCATGATTGCTTAGCTATTTGATTTTTTAAAGTAAACGATGGTGATATTAGGTTATTTTTTTTGAGTTGTCAACTTTTAGACGGTGGCATCGTTAATCATTCATCAAATTTCCCAATGTGGCAATCACATCTTCGCTACTTAATATTGGGGCTGCACCGGCCTGAATAAGCGCATTGCACCCTTTGGAATACGGATCGGTAAGCCTCCCGGGTACGGCCATGACTTCTCGATTGTACTGCAAGGCGTAATTGGCAGTAATGAGGCTGCCACTCTTCATTTTGGCTTCAATGACTAACGTACCAATGGATAACCCTGCAATCACTTGATTGCGAAACGGGAAATGATATCGTTTGACGCCTGCATAATAAGGTAATGGACTGACCAAGCACTGACTTTTAGCTATTTGTTGTTGAAGCGACGCATGATTTGCCGGATAGACCGTTGATAGCCCTGTTCCTATGATAGCTATAGTCCGCCCTTTATTAAGCATTGCCGTACGGTGAGCGTAACTATCAATCCCGCGCGCCAGACCGCTGACAATTGGCAATTGAGGTAAAAGCTTTGGAAGTAACTGCGCGATGCTTTCTTGGCCATAAGGTGTGCATTCCCTACACCCCACCACTGCAAGCGAAGGCGATTGCAGCCATTGCATATTGCCTTGAACGAATAACACGGGTGGCGACTGGTAGATTTCTCTTAACCGCTCTGGATAATTGATGTCTAGTATCGTTATCGGGTGAATAGCGTGCATATCATATAACTGTTCAAAGTGAGACATTGTATAGTTATGACGCCACTGGGCAAACTGCTTCTGTTTATCGGCGCGATTCAACAAACGATTAATCGCCTGAAATAAAGAATATTGTTGCAGATCCGCTAAAAAGCTATACAGTTGATTTGAAGTAAATAGGCCGCTCTCATATAAATAGATCAGCCATCGCCGCGTATCAGCTAATGTTTCCAAAAAAGACAACTCCTTTCACCTATTAAGTACGAAAGAAATTGTCTTTATCTTTTGTTTGCTTCAATTATATTTTTAATCGGTGCGAAGGTACGCCTGTGAATCGGTGTAATCCCATAACGTTCGATTGCTTGAAGATGCGCCTTCGTTGGGTAACCAAAATTCTGATCGAAATGATATTCCGGATAGTGTTTGGCATACTCGCACATCAACCGATCACGATATTCTTTCGCATAAATACTTGCAGCTGCAACACTGTATACTGTCGCATCACCTTTAAAGGGATTAGCTTGAGGGCTATGAATATCTGGAAGCTTTACCGCATCGGTAATGATATAATCGGGTTCAGGCGTTAGATCCTTAACCGCGCGCGTCATGCCCAAACGTGAAGCTTCCAAAATATTGATACGATCAATTGTTTCATTATCAATAACTTGTACAGAAATAGCGAGGGCATTGGCTTCAATTTCTGAAACTATAGCCTGCCGATTAGCATGTGATAATTGCTTCGAATCATTGACGTAGAACTTGGGCATCGTTTCAGGGAACATCACTGCACTGACAACTACTGGACCTGCGAGTGGCCCCCGCCCTACTTCATCTGTACCAGCAATATAACGATAGCCCTCCTGGTGTAGATGCTTTTCAGTAGACTGCAAGTTTTCAATAAACACCTGATCATTATGCCACCGCTGATTTTTACGTATTAATTGTTGCGCAAGTCGGTGCGCACCAGCCCGTCGATCAGATTGTAACTGCTTAATCACTGTTTCGCTAATCGGTAAAGGTAATTGGGCTACCCAATCTTTTAGCGCATTTAGTGACATATTCTCAATAGCTGTCATGAGTTGCCTCGATATCATCCGGGCGTTCCAGGGATAGGCGACCGAGCTTTTGTTTTTGAATATCGCGTATTAAGCGATCTGATGCGCGCTCATAATCCTCTTTCATTCCCAATCGTTCTGTTAAAATCATCAGTGTTTCTGGATACGATACGCTAAAATCATCATCTGATAGTCCATAGCGTTCAGATAGCGCTTCTGGATAGTAGTGATGTAAATATGCTATCGTGAACAATGCAATATCATCACTATAATAATGATCTGGCTTAATTGCACCCATCAGCGCTAGTCGACTGGCGACATCTTGATCTTCAAATTTAGGCCATAGAATCCCTGGGGTATCCAGTAATTCAAAATCTTGATCAATCTTGATCCATTGTTCACCCTTAGTCACACCAGGACGATTGCCGACCGATGCGATGCGCCGACGTACGAGTTGATTAATGAAGGTGGACTTACCCACATTAGGTATTCCCATAATGAGTAGACGAATCGTATTCTGTTTCATTCCTTTTTGATGCCATTGCTTTCGAATAGGCATAGTCAATTGCTTAACCTTAGAGCGAAAGCGTTTCATATCATTTGGATTCTTACTATTAATAGCAATAGCTTCCTGTCCTGTTGACTGATAGTATGCCAACCACTGTTTAGTTACTTCGGGATCCGCAGCATCTGCTTTATTCAGAACTAATAAACGCAACTTATTTTCCGTTAAAGCTTCAAGCATAGGATTTTGACTGCTATGTGGCAGTCTGGCATCAATTAATTCGATAACTAACTGAATCGAAGACAAATTACGCTGAATCTCACGTTTCGCCTTCTCCATGTGTCCTGGATACCATTGGATATTTGCCATATCATTCTCCCTTCTAAGACTGCTCAATAGCGACTTCCTGAGGATCTACCGGCTCGATTTTGCCGATTTTATTGAGCGGCCAAATTCGAAATGGCACGGTTCCTTTGATGGTATCTTGATCGATAAAACCGAACTCCTCACCATCTTTAGACACCGGGCGATTATCTCCTAAGACAAAGAGCTTACCTTCAGGGACTTGACTGGCCTGCGTTGTTGGTAACGTTTGTAATGATTCGTTTGGCATAATCTGTCGACCGGGATTGAGCGCACGGATGACATTTAAATACGGTTCATCGACGGCTTCCCCATTGATATAGAGTGTGTCATCTTTAAACGCCACTGTATCACCTGGTACCCCGATCACGCGCTTGATATATTCATCGCCTGAACCATCCGGCGCATCGAAAACGATAATATCTCCCCGTGAATAATCACTCGCTAACCGATTTAACCAGACACGCTCACTATTTTCTAAAGTAGGCGCCATTGATTCCCCACTGATGGTTACTGGAGCACCGACAAATTGCCAAATCCCTAAAAAGATTAATAACGTGATAACCATCGGGAGAATAAACGAGATGAAAAAGTCTTTGAGTTTATCCATTATTATTGCCTCCGCTCAATGCCTCTAATACTTTGATTGCTTCTTGCTTCTGCTTATCATGTGTTTGCAGCCATTCTTGAACCTCTTGCATCAATGTTTCGGCTGTTTTACTCGTCATTTTCCCAGTTACTGCTAGGTGGTGTTCTTTTTGAAAAGCTTTAACAACGTCAACAAGTTGCTCATCATATTGCTGATTTATTTGATTTTCTTCCAGTAGGCCAATTTGATTAAATAGCCGCTTGATATTCTCAATAGCTGCAGAGGTATCGCCTGCTTTGTATGTTTGCTTCGTGTCAACCGCCATTAATTGATCAATATTTTCAAACGTGATGGGGTGGTCCGGCGTTATCCCTTTTTGATTGATCCACTGACCATTTGGTGTCATCCAATGCCCCGTTGTGACCTTTAATTCACGGGTTTCCGCTGCATTGTATGGAATAATACTCTGCACTGTGCCTTTACCAAACGTTTGTGTTCCCACAATTGGGATATGTGCGGATTGCTGCAAGGCCCCAGCGACAATTTCTGAAGCACTGGCACTACCACCGTCTACCAACACTACGGTAGGTTCTGTAATCTTAAAATCACCGTACTGTTCACTATCGGCATGATAGGTCTCTTTATTTTGATTTTTATCAACGACTGACACAATCGGTTGCCCATTTTTCAGAAACATATTCGCAATATCGAGCGCTGCCGAGAGCAACCCGCCTGGATTACCGCGCAGATCAATGATGAATCGCTTAGCTTTAGCTTGGCGCATAGATTCAATGGCGTGTTTTAACTCATCAGCCGTATTTTCCGAAAAAGTAGTAATTTGGATATGTGCAATATCGGGATGCTGCGTATCGATTTCACTGTGCACCGTTTCAATTGGCACTTCAGCGCGTTTCATTGAAACATCAAATGTTTCGCTTCCGCGCTGAATCACTAATTTTACGGTTGTTCCTGTTTTACCACGAATACGCTTGACAGCTTCTTCAGCTGAAACATTCTCCATTGGCTTATCATCTACTGACACCACAATATCATTAGGTTTCAATCCAGCTTTTTCAGCTGGTGAATCTTTAACCGGGCTCACAATAATAATTTTGCCGTCCATTTCTTGAACAGTAGCACCAATTCCTTCGACTTTGGCATCAATTGACGATTGTAATTCTGCATTATCGCTATCAAAGTAAAAGCCAGTATACGGATCATCAATACCATCTGTCATCCCGGAAATTCCTTGATCTACGAGGTTTTGATGGGAAATATCGCCATAGTAATCTGAAGAAAGCAAGCGGTAAGTGCGCTGAAAATCACGAAAATCTCTATTCGTTAGTGCATGTTGATTTGCTCCCCATTCCCACGGGAGCCGTCCTGTTGTTGTATAGTTCGTGATACTCGCCGTCAAAATAATACTAACAATCAACAATAAAACCCAAAAGAATGTTGGTAATCCTTCATGTCGTTGAATACGGGGCGATTGTTGTTTTTCAGATTCCTGTGACTCCGTCACTTCTTGTTTTGGAACTTCTTTCATTTCTGTACCACTTTTCTGTTGCTACTATTGTGCATAAATGTTCCATAATTCATCAAAGACATCTATATAATTGATATAACGCTCATTTAGTTCAATGTAACGGCTGATAGGATCAAATGTTTTTTCATGACGAGGAAATTCTCCATCCGTATACACTAGCTCTGCAAACTCTGCACGTCGATCCTTTGTTTTGCTATTACTATTTCGATAGCGCTGTACAAATTGATAAAAAGGAATTCTCATGATTTGTGCTTCTTTCCACTTCACTTAGCTAATCTGGAAAATTATAGCATACTGTTAAATGATGACTCATGCTTTTCTGCGCCAGTATTCAAAATGATGTGGATATTTATTTTTTGCATCAACTACACCATCAATCGTACGATAGCGCTCAAAATCAGATAAATCCGGATCGAAATAGGTATCACCGGTGAATGTCGCCTCAATTTGGGTAATACGTAATTCATCCGTCACGTCCCACAATTCTTCAAATATATGCCGTCCGCCGCTAATATATGCAGTTGTATCTGAAAAACGTTGGGCGAGTCCTTCTGTGCTTTCAACAATCTCCAAATTGTCATATTTTGACATTTCTTCTGTATATTGATCTGGATTATGTGTGATTACAATATTTTGGCGATTAGGTAGCGGCTTCTTTCCCATTCCGTCAAAAGTAGTCCGTCCCATAATTAGCGGGTGCCCTGTCGTCTGCTTTTTAAAGAAAGCCATATCGTTCGGCAAGTGCCAAGGCAAATGTTTCTGATTTCCTATTAAGTGATTTTGATCATGAGCAAATATAGCGATTAGCATAATAGCCTCCCAATTAAATAATCTCTATTTATTTCATCATTACACCTATAATAATGTCTAACTTTTTATAGTGTCATACATCAGTTTAAAACACTTTAGCTAATATACAAGATTCTCACAAGTGAATTTAATCAAGTCTTACACTGCTTTTTTATTACTGAGCCAAGTCGCTGAGTTCTTCCCAATATGTCATTTTTTCAAGCAAATCATTTTCTTTACTATCAAGTTCTTTTTGGAGATCAGAAAGCTTTCCGTAGTCATTTCCATTTGCCTCCATATCTGACTTAATTTGAGCGATCTCTTCTTCTAAATCAGAAATTTGGTCTTCAATCACTTCCCAGTCTTTTTTCTGTTGATAGTTCATTTTCTTTTTCGTAGATTTAGGCACACTATTCTCTGAGTTATTCGCCTTAGTCGTTAGTTGCTTTTTCGCTTTAGCTTCAGATGCTTTCTGAGTTGCCATAAACTCTGAATAATTACCGTAAAATAATTGCCAGTTTCCTTCATTATTAATGTATAGCAAACGATCAGCAATTTTATCTAAAAAGTAGCGATCGTGACTCACAGTTATTACTGTACCCTTAAAAGTATCAAGGTATTCTTCTAAAATATTTAGTGTCTCAATATCGAGATCGTTAGTTGGTTCATCAAGTAATAATACATTCGGACGTTGCATTAATATCTTCAGTAGATACAGTCGCTTCTTTTCACCCCCTGATAGTTTATAAATATACTCTCCTTGACGTTCCCTTGGAAAAAGGAATTGGTCCAATAATTGTGAGGTACTCACGAGACGACCATCATCGTAATGATATTCCTTTGCAAGTTGATCGAGATAGTTGATAACACGTTCATCATCTGGTAAATCCTCAGGAATTTGTTTAAAATATGCCATTTTAACTGTCTCACCGATTGTAACTTCACCTGCTATCGGGGAAAGATCTCCGGAGATTGTATTTAATAGCGTTGTTTTACCGAGGCCATTGTCACCGATAATTCCAAGTTTCTCTCCTTTTTGGATAAGGAGATCCAATGAACGAATGAGCGGCTGATTTTTGTCATAGCCCACAGATAATTTATCGAGTTGAATGACTTTATCCCCGAGCCGTGATTCTTCTAAATCAATTGTTAGATGCGTAGCAGTGTGATTTTCCTTAATTTCTTCTTTTAGGTTTTCGAAGCGATTTATTCTTGCTTGTTGCTTAGTCGTTCGAGCTTTAGCGCCTCGACGCATCCATTGAAGTTCTTGTTTATATAATTTTTGTTTATTTTTGAAAGTAGCGTCTGCAATATCCTGTTCGATTACCTGTTTATCTAGGTAATCTTGATAATTTCCTCTATACTGTTTCAACTGACCATTGTGCAACGCAAAAATATGCTGACTAATACGATCCAAAAAATAGCGGTCATGCGTGACAACGATTACTGATTTTTTATATGCAGCCAGATAATTCTCTAGCCAATTAACCATTTTGAAGTCCATATGGTTTGTTGGTTCATCGAGAAGTAACAAATCTGGTTCATCAATCAATACCTTAGCGAGGCTGACGCGTTTGCGTTCACCACCACTGAGTGCACTCACTTGTTGATAGAGATCAGAGAATCCTAATTTTGTGAGAATGGTACGAATCGTTGTATCAAGTTGCCAGCCATCCGTGCGTGTCATTTCATTCTCAGCACTGTTGTATCGTTTGGCAATACGCTCATCATCGCTATGGTCGCTATACATTGCCATTGCCTTTTCATATTCAATGACTGCCTTTATTTTGGGGCTATTTCCTGATGCCACCGCTTCAAAAATAGAGTGTGACGGATCTAAAATCGTTTCTTGACCAACTAATCCAATCGTAAAATCGTCTGCGCATGTCACTTCTCCACTATCTAAGAGCGCAGTATCGTTGATCATCTGCAATAATGTGCTTTTTCCAGCACCATTTGGCCCGACCAAGCCGATATGTTCACCTTCACGGACTAGAAAGGATACATTATCTAATATTTGGCGTTCTCCGTAAGTTTTATTCCAATTCACTGCTTTGAAATCACGCATAAATTCTTCACTCCATCTGTTAAACTCATTCTCTATTTTAGTAGAAGTATCTCGAATTATTCAATCATTGTTATACAAAAAAGAGTACCCATACCTTATGGATACTCTCAACTGATATGGCGTGATGTAATTGCTAGAAGAGACCGGTAATTGTTCCCTCACTGTCGATTGACATATTCATCGCTGCCGGGTGTTTTGGTAAGCCCGGCATTGTCAAAATATCTCCAGTCAAAGCAACAATAAATCCCGCACCAATTTTTGGTTCTAAAGAACGCACGTGTATCATGAAATCGTGGGGTCTTCCTAACAACGTACTATCATCCGATAGCGAGTATTGTGTTTTCGCCATACATACTGGAAGCGATCGCCAACCATTCGCCTCAAATTTTTTCAATTGCTTAAGAGCTTTAGTAGAGAACTCTACACCTGAGGCACCATAAACTGTCCGTGCAATAGTTTCAATTTTTTCTTTGACTGTCATTTTTGCGTTAATAATAGGTTGGAATTCGGTACGCTTTTCATCGATAGCATTTAGGACTTCCTCCGCGAGTTCAATACCACCTTCACCACCATGAGCCCATACATCGCTAAAAGCCATGCGTACACCAAGCGATTCACATGCATGTTTAACAACAGCAATTTCTCCTTCAGTGTCCTGCGTAAAATGATTCAAAGCAACAACCACTGGTACATGATACGCTTGCATTGTTTCAATATGCTTCTTGAGGTTTTCGACCCCCTTTTCGACCGCTTCGATATTTTCACCACCATTGTTGACATCGTCCTTAGAGACACCGCCATGCATTTTTAATGATCGAATAGTCGCAACGATGACAACTGCTTCCGGTGCCTGTTTAAGCTGTGGTACTTTGATATCCATGAATTTTTCACCACCAAGATCGGCGCCGAAACCAGCCTCAGTCACTACATAATCGGCTAATTTCAAAGCGGTTTGAGTTGCAATCACTGAGTTACAACCGTGTGCGATATTCGCAAATGGGCCACCGTGGACCAATGCCGGCGTCTGTTCCAATGTTTGTACGAGGTTAGGCAGAATCGCATCCTTCATCAACATAGTCATCGCGCCCTCACAGCCGAGTTGTTTCACTTTAATATACTCGCCTTTCGTATTCTGTCCAATCACAATATTGCTAAAGCGTTCTTGCATATCTTGGAGATCTTTTGAAAGACAGAGAATAGCCATAATTTCTGAAGCAACGGTAATATCGAAACCGTCCTGACGCGGATAGCCATTTCCAACGCCTCCTAGTCCGACAACGACTTCTCGTAAAGCACGATCATTTAAGTCAACGACCCGTTTCCACGTCACACGTCTGACATCGATATCAAGTTCATTACCCTGCTTAATATGGTTATCAATTACAGCGGATAACAAGTTATTGACTGTTGTAATCGCATGCATATCCCCGGTAAAGTGGAGATTAATATCTTCCATCGGTACTACCTGGGCATAGCCTCCACCAGCAGCACCACCTTTTAATCCCATGGTCGGTCCCAATGAAGGTTCGCGAAGCGCCACAACGGTCTTCTTTCCTAATTTCGATAAGGCATCGGCTAGACCAACAGATGTTGTTGTCTTCCCTTCACCTGCTGGGGTTGGATTCATTGCCGTAACTAAGATCAAATGACCATTCTTCTGGTCATTGAGTCTGTTAAGCGCGCTTTGGGTAATCTTGGCCTTGTTATGGCCGTAAGGGTCGATATCTTCAGGTGTCAATCCGAGTTTTTCAGCAACAGCTTCAATAGGTAAGCTGTGATTTTGTTGTGCAATTTCAATATCTGTTAACATCTGTTTACTCCTCACTCTTTTTAATCAAATGATTACTTTGAGTATACTAAAAAAGATAATAAATACAAACATTATCCGTTTTAAAACGTGATAATAGCTATAATAATTATTTGTAATTGAATATTAATTATCATTTATAGTTAAAATGTTCGCTTTTAATTTAAAAAAGGATATAAAAATAACGATCACTTTTCAGTCATCGTTATCGCATACGATTACCGGTTAGTACGTTTAGCAATCGCTGGTAAAATCAATCCTAACCCAAGTAAAACAAGAGGCGTCACAATATTGAGTGCGAGTTGGAAAAACCATGCTTTAGGATCTGCCTGCATGTTAATTTTCGGCAAGATACCCATGACACCTGCAAAAGCAGAGAAGATAAAGCACCATAGCCCAACACTAAAAGCGATATTTGGATTTTTAATGAATTTAAAATCTGAATGGAATTTCTCAGGATGTTTGCTAATCAGCATATAAGCTAAGAAGACAAATAATCCTGGAAGTGGTGTAAGAATTGAATTTAGATTCATCAACCAATTGAAAATTTCGTTCATATTCTTAATACCCAACAGTGGCAATATGGTAACCAGGGAAACTAGAATTCCAGTCATTAGATAGCCATTCACTAGCGTACCATTCTTATTTTTCTTGGCCAATCTGTCCGGTATGAAGTCTCGGTCCGCATTAGCAAGCAGTACTTTGAGCGGCGCATCGATGGTTAAGACCAACGCGGCACTCTGGGACAACAGATTAGCAATCGCGTATAAAATGACAAATAAGTTGCCTACGCCGTAGAAAGCTCCTAAGCGTTTAAAAGCTTCATACGCCCCATTCGCCATTAAATCACTCGGAATGTTTGTCGCATCAAACAAGATACCCATTGCAATTGACCCGAAAACAGCTGATATCATTACCATTCCGGTCATCACAGTCATCGCAAGCGGAAATTCACGTTCCGAATTCTTAGTTTCCTTCACATACGGTGCGATATTTTCCACACCCGCAACCGCAAATGTCATCATTGATAGTGTTGAAAAATAGCCAACATCAAATGTCGGAATATAGGTGGACAGCTGCGTCATGCCTGAAGTTTCGATCGGTGCACCTGTTAGAGACGGCGCAGCAATCGTAATGATGATAAATAGAATCGACATGATAAACATGCTCGTCCCGGCTAAACTACCAATAATGTTAATCGTCGAAACACCTTTTGAAGACAGCCATAAAAAGAATAAAAAGATAACCAAAGACAGCAATGAAATAGTTGTCGTTGATATCTCGAAGAGAAAATCCCCATTACCTCTGAATAGCCAACTAAGTGCAATCATAATTGTTTGCGGTTTTTGAGCGATGTAAGGAATATTAATGACCCAAAAAATCCATGCTGCGAGATACGCCAACCATGGTGTTGCTGTTGCACGCATCCACGCGGAAATCCCACCATCTTCTCCTTTAAATGTCGAACCTAATTGGCCCACTGCCATGGTATAAGGCACAAAATAAAGAAGCATTACTAATAACCATGAAAAAACAACCGGTAGACCTTGCTGTGCGTAGTTATTCACAACATTTCCAATACTCCAAACTGCTGTGAATGAGATAAGCACAAGGTTATACCAGCGCAAATGCTTAGTATCCATTTGTTAACCCCTTTCAGACGGAATTACCCGTAAGATAAGAGTTTATCATTAAAGTTATTAAATATAAATGATTATTAAATAAGTAATTTTATTCGAAATTGTTAGTGCATTCACGATAATAAAAAAGCATCTCCAAACAGATGCTTTTTAGACCACTATGGCTCAGCTATTTTGAATTTTCGTCATCGTCCATATTCAGTACCGCTAAAAAAGCTTCTTGTGGCACTTCAACTGAACCAATGGCTTTCATGCGCTTCTTACCTTCTTTTTGTTTATTCAAGAGTTTCTGACGTCGAGTAACATCCCCACCGTATAATTTCGCGGTTACATCTTTTCGATAAGCTTTAACTGTGGAACGCGCGATGATTTTATGACCGATAGCTGCTTGAATCGGAATCTCAAATTGCTGACGTGGAATGACCTCTTTTAGTTTTGCAGTCAGCTGATGGCCACGCTGATATGCAAAATCTCTATGAATGATGACACTCAATGCGTCAATTACTTCACCATGAATCATAACATCGAGTTTAACTAAATCGCTCGTTCGATAACCGATGATTTCGTAATCCAATGACGCATACCCTTTTGTACCGGATTTCAAGCGATCGAAGAAATCATAAATAACCTCGGATAAGGGCATTTCATAAATGACATTCACGCGCACATCGTCGAGATATTCGATCGTTACAAATTGCCCGCGTTTCTCCTGTGATAACTCCATTACCTTGCCGATAAATTCTTCAGGAACCATAATTTCCGCTTTAACATATGGTTCCTCAATATGATCGACTAGCGTATTATCCGGTAACTCCGATGGGTTCATCACTTCCACCATTTCACCATCCGTCTGATAGGCGTGATAGATGACACTCGGTGCGGTAATGATCAAATTAATACCAAAATCACGTTCCAAACGCTCCTGTGTCACATCCATATGCAACATGCCTAAAAAACCACAGCGAAACCCAAAGCCGAGTGCTTGAGAACTCTCTGCCTCAAACGTTAATGATGCATCATTCAATTGTAATTTCTCAAGTGCTTCACGAAGGTCACTATAATCCTTGGATTCGACAGGATAAAGCCCCGAATAAACCATTGGAACCATTGGGCGATAGCCCTGTAGCGGTTCAGTAGCCGGATGATCCGCATTCGTCACGGTATCGCCGACTTTAGTGTCTTGAATCGTTTTGATGGAGGCTGTAATGTATCCGACATCGCCAGCAATCAATTCATCACGTGCGATCGCATGCGGCGACATGATACCGACTTCTGTCACTTCAAATATCTTACCATTACTCATCAATTGAATGCGATCGCCACGTTTCACCATACCGTTCTTGATTCGTACGCTGAGTACTACACCCCGATAGGGATCGTAGACAGAATCAAAGATCAGTGCCTGTAGCGGTGCATCGATATCGCCAGTCGGGGCTGGGAAAGTCTGGACAATTTGCTCCAACACTTCATCAATTCCTTGGCCGGTTTTGGCACTAATTAATGGTGCGCTATCCGCATCAATACCGATAATATCTTCAATTTCTAAGCGCGTTTCTTCAGGTTGCGCAGAAGGAAGATCGATTTTATTGATGACTGGCAAAATTTCTAAATTGTTATCGACAGCCAGATAAGCATTGGCGAGTGTCTGAGCTTCTACACCTTGGGTCGCATCTACAATTAATATCGCACCTTCGCAAGCCGCTAGACTGCGCGACACTTCATAAGCAAAGTCGACATGCCCTGGTGTATCTATCAAATGGAAAATATATTCCTCACCATCATTTGCTTTATAGCGCAATTCAACGGCGTTAAGTTTAATTGTTATCCCACGTTCCTGTTCTAATTCCATAGAATCCAACATTTGATCGTGCATCTCGCGTTCAGACACGGTACCTGTTTTTTGAAGAATACGGTCAGCAAGCGTTGATTTTCCATGATCAATGTGTGCAATGATCGAAAAATTACGAATCCGGCGCTGACGGTCCAATAACTCATCTCTATCGGTCATTTACGTTCTCCCTTTCTGCTACTCTATCCAGCAATTGTACCATAAGTGCCAAGCCTCTTTTAAATAGAAAAGGAGTACCACAATCTAAAACAGAAGTGGTACTCCTTCAATAGTCATCAATTTGTAAACTTACCTTTCAATTTATCCCAGAAATTCTTCTCCTCTGGTGTGACACTATCACCAGAGGCTGCAGCAAAAGCTTTTAATGCCTCTTTTTGCTCAGAATTCAAATTTTTAGGTGTCACAATCTTAATGGTCACTTTTTGATCGCCCGTGCGATCACCGTGGATTTCTGGGACACCTTTTCCTTTCAAGCGAATAGTAGCCCCTGACTGCGTGCCTGCTGGAATTTTCATTTTAACCTTACCGTAAACGGTTGGTACTTCAATTTCATCACCTAATGCTGCCTGCGCAAAATTAACCGGTAATTCAATCTTAATATCACGGCCATCACGCGTATAAATATCAGATTTCTTTACTTTAAAGACGACATATAAATCACCGTAGCCGCCACCGTTCTCGCCGGCACTGCCTTGACCAGATAAACGCATGGATTGCCCGTCATCTACACCAGCTGGAATATTCACCTTTACCGTGTGCGTCTTGCGTTCATGACCTGTGCCTTGGCAGTTCGTGCACTTATCTTTGATTTCTTCTCCAGTACCACCACATACCGGGCAAGTCGTCTGGGTTTGAACTTGACCGAGGGGTGTCTGACGTGTCTCACGAATAACGCCTGATCCGCCACATCGTGAACACGTCGTTTTACCAGTCCCAGGTTTTGCACCATCGCCATGACAGACATGACAAGTTTCATCACGTTTATACTTCACTTTAGTTGTCTTGCCAAAAATAGCATCTTCAAAATCTAGATCAACGGTATATTGTAAGTCTTCTCCACGACGTGCGCGAGAGCGGCGTTGCTGACCGCTGAAACCACTAAAACCACCGCCAAACATATCATTGAAAATATCTTCAAAGCCGCCAAATCCACCGGAACTATACGATTGATAATTTCCTTGATTAAAGCCACCGTTTCCGCCCATTCCTGCTGAACCAAACCGATCATACTGTTGTCGCTTTTGATCATCACTCAATACTTCAAAAGCTTCATTGACTTCTTTATATTTTTGTTCTGCTTCAGGAGAGTCATTTAAATCTGGATGATACTTTTTAGCAAGTTTACGGTAGGCTTTTTTGATTTCTTGTTGGGATGCATCCTTTGATACACCTAGAATGTCATAATAATCCTGATTACCGGCCATTTATCCGTCCCCCTTATAAAAACACATGCTTTATATTAACGGAATAAAACCCCGTCTGCAACGAGACGGGGTTATTCGCTTCACACCGATACTTCAGCAAACAATCGCTGAGTAACCATGATTATTCATCATCGTCGTTAACTTCTTCAAAGTCCCCATCGACTGAATCATCGTTATCATCATCTGAAGAGCTTTGTGCTTGTTGTTCTTGTGCATGTGCTTCGTATAGTTTCACACTTAATTGTTGAAGAACTTCAAGTAATGAATCTTTCTTCTCCTTCATAGCGTCCACATCATTCTCATCGAAAGCTTTTTGAAGCTCATCTTTCAATGATTTAGCTTTTTCGATTTCAGAATCGTCCGCTTTGCCTTCAACATCTTTAAGAGTTGAATCGGTCTGGTGTAGTAGCTGTTCAACTTCATTCTTCAAGTCTGCTTCTTCTTTACGCTTAGCATCTTCTTCAGCGTGTGCTTCAGCATCTTTCATCATGCGGTCAATTTCATCGTCAGATAAGCCGGAACTAGATTTAATTGTAATCGATTGTTCTTTACCAGTACCCTGATCCTTAGCACTAACATTAACGATACCGTTACGGTCAATATCGAAGGCAACCTCAATCTGAGGAACACCACGAGGTGCTGGGTTAATACCGGTTAACTGGAAGCGACCGAGTGTCTTATTGTCTGCAGCCATTGGACGTTCACCTTGTAACACGTGGATATCTACAGTTGGCTGATTATCAGCGGCTGTTGAGAATACTTGCGACTTAGATGTTGGAATTGTTGTATTGCGATCGATTAACTTGGTGAACACACCACCCATAGTTTCGATACCGAGTGACAATGGCGTAACATCTAACAATACGACATCCTTCACATCGCCGGAGATAACACCACCCTGAATTGCAGCACCTAATGCGACAACTTCATCAGGGTTGACGGAACGGTTAGGATCTTTGCCGGTTAATTCCTTAACGTGATCAACAACAGCAGGAATACGCGTTGAACCACCAACTAAGATGACCTGGTTAATATCGCTATTTGATAAGCCAGCATCAGATAACGCTTGTTTTACAGGTTTCGTGGTACGTTCAACAAGATCTTTGGTTAATTCATTGAATTTCGCACGTGATAATGTCGTTTCATAGTGCAATGGGCCACTTTCACCAGCCGAGATGAATGGTAATGAAATCTCAGTTGATGTCACACCGGAGAGATCCTTTTTCGCTTTTTCGGCAGCATCTTTTAAGCGTTGCATTGCCATTTTATCGCTAGAAAGATTGACACCATTTTGGTCTTTAAAATCTTTTACCATGTAATCAACAATACGTTGGTCGAAGTCATCCCCACCGAGTCTGTTGTCACCGGATGTTGAGAGCACTTCGAAGACACCATCACCTAACTCAAGGATAGATACATCAAATGTCCCACCACCTAAGTCGAAGACCAAAATCTGTTCATCTTGTTCTTGTTTATCCAGGCCATAAGCAAGTGCTGCAGCAGTCGGCTCATTAACGATTCGATCAACTTCTAAACCTGCAATCTTACCTGCATCTTTTGTTGCCTGACGTTGAGAGTCGTTGAAGTAAGCTGGCACAGTGATAACTGCATGATCGACTTTCTCGCCTAAGTAATCCTCTGCATAGCTCTTCAAATGTTGCAAGATCATTGCAGAGATCTGTTGTGGCTTATAATTCTTACCATTAACTTCAACAGTGTAGCTGTCATCACCCATGTGGCGCTTGATTGAACTAATACTGTTAGGGTTAGTAACAACCTGACGCTTAGCAACTTCACCTACCTGCGTTTCATCTTCCTTGAAAGCAACAACTGATGGGGTCGTACGATTACCTTCTGGATTTGGGATAATCTTTGGATCGCCACCCTCCAACACAGCAACTGCCGAGTTCGTCGTTCCTAAGTCAATACCGATTATTTTACTCATTTATTGAATACTCCTTTTTAAAAACTCATAATAGTCAGTGTTGCGCTGATTCGATTACTGAGAAACACTAACCATCGCTGGGCGCAACACACGATCATTCAGTGCATAACCTTTCTGGTAAACCTGAACGACCGTGTCAGCTGGGTGCGCATCATCTGCTGGCACTGAACTGATCGATTGATGATAATTCGGATCAAAAGGTTCACCAGCAGGATCAATGACTGTAACACCTTCAGATTCAAATGCCTTCAAGAAATTGGTGTGAACTAGCTCTATTCCACGTTTCAATTGGTTTGATGCCTCATCATCTGCTTCAATTTCAAGTGCCTTTTCTAAACTGTCAATCACTGGTAGTAAGGCCTTAGCTAATGACTGCGAACGGAATTTTGCAGCTTGTGTACGCTCTTTAGACGCACGCACCTGCATATTCTTGATCTCAGCTGACAAGCGAAGAATCTGATTCTCTTTTTGGTCGAGTTGTTCTTCAAGTGCTTTTAGTTGGTCAACATCAGTTGTAGCTTTTGATTCATCTTGTGAATCAGTTTCCTCTACTGATTCACAAGATGCGCCAGCAGTTTGTTTTTGTTCATCCGTTTCTTCGGTTGAAACATTTTCCTTTTCTTCTTCAGTCACTTAACGTTCCCTCCCTTGTTTAATAGTTTTCTAAATAACGATTGATTTCATGTTTAACAGCTTTAAATAGCTGTGCAGTTCGAACATATGACATATTCTCTGGACCGATTAGCGCTAAAGTGACACGCTTACCTGGCGAGTCATTATCAACCACCAGCTGAGAAGCAATAGTCATCTCACGCATTGCGTCACCTACCACTTCGTCACCCATTCGAAATTGAATACCTATTTTCTCTGCGGGCATCAACTGCACCAATTGCTCACGACTATTCAATAGTTGATCGAAAGCGATGGCTTGATGAATACCCTGGCGATTGGCTAGGTAACTCAGGAAAGAAGTTTTTCCGTGAACTTCGATCTGGTGACTTGATAATTTAGTAATTAGCCGATTCATGAAAGAATAAATGAACGTTTGTTCTTGATTTTCTTCTGTTGTGAACTGGTTTAATGCCATAAAGACATTACTCAAACTCTCACCGACTAATGAATCATTAACCCACGTCACAACCTCTTCAAATTGGTCAGCCTTGGCATCAGCAGGAAAATGGATAAACTGACTCTCAATAACACCCTCTACTGTTATTAAAAACAGCACACCTTGTTGTTCCATTAAAGGGACCAGGCGATAAGATGCGAAATGGTAGTCAGCTAAAGCTGGTGCCACTGAAATTGCAACATAATGTGTCAATTCTGCGAGGCCAACCGTTGACCGATGGATGACTTCAGCTAATCCAAGGTATGGCTGTGAAAAGATCTCATGCAATCGCTTCTGATCTTCTGCTGCCATCTCTAAGTCAATATATCCCCCCATCTGTGGAACAATATGATTGAGATAATAGCGATAGCCAGCTTCCGTAGGGATACGACCTGAACTCGAGTGCTGTTTCTCAATGAGATGTTGCTTTTCAAGCTTAGCCATATCATTTCGAATGGTCGCTGGACTCGCAGAGATATGATAATTATCCTTAAGGAACTTTGATCCAGAAGGTTCACCGGTGCGCTGATAGGCATCGATGATTGCCTTTAGAATCTGATCTTGACGTTCCAACGACATATAATCACCTCTTTTAGCACTTGAGCGTTCCAACTGCTAACAGTGAGTACTATATCACGTGCCATAGTTAATGTCAATGAATGTCAAACTATTTTTTGACCATTTAAACAATCAAAAATCGATAGCCCAATGCCATCGATTCAAAAAAATTATGATACTTCATTCATTTGCCGGTCACGATAAGCTATGCTCTCTTTACGGTCATTTTTCATCTGCGCAATCAATGCTTGAGCATTATCAAATTTCTTTTCGCCGCGTAAGAAATGATGCCAATAAACCTTTAAGTATTCACCGTAAATTTTTTCGTTGAAATTAAAGAGATTAATTTCTATCGTCTGTTGCTTCGGTTCATTGAAAGTAATGTTGTAGCCAACCGACGCCATCCCCCAATACGCGTGATGATTTAATACGCATTCGACCGTGTAGACGCCAACACCTGGAATCAATGTATTAGCAGGTACGGACAAGTTCGCGGTAGGATAACCCAATTCTCGCCCGCGATGTTCCCCATTGATCACACGACCAGTAAAAAAGTACGGATAACCTAAGGCGCGATTCGCTTGATCAACTTTTCCATCGCGAAGCTGTTGCCTAATATGTCTACTACCAATCTTTTCTTCATCGATTGTTTGCTGTGGGACTGTAATCACCTTAAAGCGTCCAGTAGCGTAATTCGGTAAAGTTGCCATATTAGCGATATCGCGCTTGCCATATGTATAATCAAAGCCAGCAACCGCAACTTGCACATTGAGGTCAACCAAATAATTTGCTACAAATGCTTCTGGTGATTGCACTGCAAACGCACTTGTCATCTCAGCGACATACAAGATATCAACACCGAGCTGCGCCATTAACGTTGCCTTTTCATCCAAAGAGGTTAAATAATCAATTTTTTCTGGATTGATTTCTTGATAAATCGTTTTCGGTGAAATATCAAACGTCAGGACGGCGAGTGGTAATCCGAGCTTAGACGCTTCCTGTCGTGCACGTTTAATGACAGCTTGATGCCCACGGTGCACCCCATCAAAAAAACCCAATGCCATAACGAGTGGCCCGCGACTGACAGTATTTGTGTCGATCGGATGATGTAAATGTATAGTTTCCATAACATTCCTTTCTCAATTATCGGAATACTTTAATCGGTTTAACTTCTGTTTTTTGCTTAGGGTGCTCATCGTACAATGCTTTGAGATGATCTCCAATATAAGCACGAACGGGAAGTTTATCAGGCAATTGGTGACGATGCAACACTGCACCATTTTCAACTAGTCGCACTAAATCAGTTGGTACTTGCCATTTTGGATAATCAACGAGCGCCTGATCAATCGGATATATGAATGATGTATTGCCATCAGATACACAGGATTCAATTTCGGATAGTGTTAAACTCTCTCGCTTGGTGAACGGTGTGACGCTTTCACGCGTTAATCGCACCATTGTTGCAGGAATAGCTAATTTACGACCGAGATCGGAAGCTAATGTCCGCACATAAGTTCCTTTACCACATGAAACATAAAATGAGAAGGTTTGATAGCCTGTTTCCGCATCAAATACCGATGGACTTGTCATTTCAAAAGCATTAACAACAATTTCTCGTTTAGGCCGCTCGACTGTCTCACCGTGTCGTGCATAATCATACAATCGTCGCCCATTAACTTTGACTGCGGAATACATCGGCGGAATTTGTATGATTTTTCCCGTCAATTCTTGCATTTTCGCTTGAATTAAATTATCTGATAATGGCAATGTAAGTGGCTTTTTCTCAATAATCTTGCCACTACTATCTTCTGTATCTGTATTAAAACCTAATGTAATTTCACCGACATATTCTTTGGTTTTATCTGTAATCAATGAAACCAGTTTAGTTCCTTCGCCAACACAGCACACTAACACACCATCAACATCGGGATCTAATGTGCCCGTATGACCAATTTTCTTTTCATTTAAAATATGTCGCAAACGAAAAACGACATCGTGACTGGTCATCCCTCGTTCTTTCCATACTGGAACAATGCCATCCATTTCTTTCCCTCCGCATTATTTCACTATTTTATTACAGATTACATATAGATTCAAAGCCATTCTGTCGGCGTTTTTTGAGCACAAAAAAAACACGGAACGACCATCATCCCGTGTTATGGCACGCATTACTAAACTAAATGTACTCCTTTATCAACATAAACAATATCACCGATCATACCACTGGATAGATCGCTCAATAAGAATGCGGCAACATTTCCAATTTCGTCTATTGTGACGCCTTTATTATCAACAGTACGTTCCTCAGATGCCTTCAACAATGTATTGTGCTGTTTAATCCCAGTGATAGATGCGGTCTTCACTGCCCCGGCAGAAATAGCATTGACACGAATACCGTCCTGACCGAGTTCAGAAGCAAGGTAACGTACATTAGATTCAAGCGCTGCTTTGGCTACCCCCATCATATTGTAATTTGGAATAGCACGGGTGGACCCAAAGAATGTCAAAGTTAGCAAGCTGCTACCCTCATTCAATATCTTACGCGCAGCACGTGCAACAGCAATAAAGGAGTAAGCACTGATGTCCTGAGCGAGATTATATCCCTCTTTTGTTGTATGAATTAACCCCTGAGTCAATGTATCCGGATCAGCGTAAGCAATAGAGTGTATAATGCCGTCTACTTTACCGTATTCTGATAAAATTTCATCGAATCCACGTACAATATTTTCGTCCTCGTCAACATCAATCTCAATCAATGGTATATCCTCTGGAACAAAACGTTGTAATCGTTTCTTTGCGCGGTCGTTACGATATGTCAAAATAACCTTACCATCTTGAGCAAGAATTGACTGCACGGCACCCCATGCAATACTTTTTTTGTTCGCTACACCCATGACAACAAATGTTTTTCCAGCTAAAAATCCGCTCATTTGCAATTCCTCCTCTATAGACTAAAAACGTCTAAACCGTTGATATCTCTGTGCCAATAGTTGTGATTCAGAAAGTGCACTCAATTCATCGAGTACATGTACGATCTCATTTTTTAGTACAGTTAGATTATCATCACGATGATATTCAGGTAATATTTGTTCAATGACGCCGGCTTCCAGCAAATCGTCAGGTGTTAGTTTCAACACACTAGCTGCCTCTTCCACGCGTGACGCATCTTTGAATAGGATACTCGCGTAGCCTTCCGGTGAAATAACAGAATAAATGCTGTCCTTAAACATCCATACACGATCCCCGACAGCTAATGCTAGGGCGCCTCCACTGCCAGCTTCTCCGACAATAATCGACAGATACGGAATTTTTAATCGCAATCCTTCTTTTAGGCACTGAGCGATGACAGTACCTATTCCTTTGTATTCAGCCTCCGCATCTGACCAGGCACCGGGGGTATTAATCAACGTCAGGACTGGGCGATGAAATTTTTCAGCTTGTTTCATTAATCGCAAGGCTTTACGATACCCAGCAGGCGTCGGACTGCCACCGTGGCGGGCAATCGTCTCGGTCGGTGTATCACCCTTTTGAATCCCAATGACTGTTACTGGGCGTTTATCGAGATAGCCGATCCCCCCGATAACGGCTTCATCATCAGCGTATGCGCGATCGCCATGGAGTTCAAAAAAATGGTCGATTAAACCGTCGATTAAATCCTGAATACTGATTTTTTCATGGCTGCGTGCTGCAAGAACCTTTTGATATGTTTGATTAGTCACTTATTCGTGCTCCTTCATGCTGGTGAAACGCTAAGAGTTGGGCAATTACCGAGCGAATATCTTCTCTAGGTACAACAGCATCAATAAAACCATTGGCCAAGACTGTTTCGGCGTCCTGAAAATCTTCAGGTGGTTTGCGCATCATTGTTTGCTCAATCACACGACGTCCCGCAAATCCAACCAATGCTTGAGATTCTGCGAGAACGATATCGCCTTGCATCGCATAACTAGCGGTTACACCACCTGTCGTTGGATCACAAAGTACTACCAGATAAAACAATCCCGCTTCATGGTGCTTAGCAACAGCCTGAGAAGTTTTAGCCATCTGCATTAATGAGTGGATCCCTTCTTGCATACGTGCACCGCCAGATGCCGTAAACATTACCACTGGCAGACGTCGCTCAGTAGCCATTTCAAACAAACGGGCAATTTTTTCGCCAGTTCCGCTCCCAAGGCTACCCATGACGAAAAATGGATCCATAATGCCAAAAGCCGTTTGCATATTATCAATCTTCCCAATACCCGTCATCACACTCTCGTTCAAATGCGTGCGTGCCTTCCCTGAGTCAACCTTCTTTTGATATGCTTGATTATCAACTAAAAAATATTCTGAAACCGTAATGTCTTCATTAATTAATTGATAATCATCAAAAATCCAATTGACACGCTCCTGAGCAGAAACGCGAAAACCGTAACCACAGTGCGGACATGTATGATAGGTTCCAAGCTCACCGCTGAAGAATTGGGTATGACATTTTGGGCACTTAGTCATCATGTCATCCGGCAGTTGATTCATTTGGCGCTTTAGTTGTTGGTGATCGAGTGACTGTGTTGCCGAATTATTATTGATCGTCGGTAAATCTTGCAATTCTTCAATATACGTTGTCGTATATTGGCCACTTTGAAAATCCTGAGTTGACAACAATTGATCGAGGTACTCGCAGTTCGTCTGTACCCCATCAATGACTGTTTCCTCTAGCACCCGGCGCATCTTGATTACCGAATCATCACGCGTTTCACCACGTACAATCAATTTCGCAATCATCGAATCATAAAATGGATAAATGGCGTCGCCCGCCACAATTCCGGCATCGATGCGAACGCCTAACGTACCAGTAGGAAAATAGAGATTTTCAATTTTGCCAGGCTGAGGTAAAAAGTTTTGTGATGGATCCTCGGCATTCAAACGACATTCAATGGCGTGACCCATAATGTGGATATCCTCTTGCGTAAAGCCGAGTTTCTCACCCGCCGCCACTACTAATTGTGATTTAATCAATTCAACGCCGGTAATGGCTTCTGTAACCGTGTGTTCAACCTGTAGGCGCGTGTTCATTTCCATAAAGTAAAAATGATGGTCATTATCCATCAAAAACTCAAAGGTCCCTGTGTTGGTATAACCGATTTCAGTCACAGCATGTGAAACGACGGCCAGCAATTTTTCACGCTCAGCAGACGACAGTAGTGCGCAAGGCGTTTCCTCAATCACTTTTTGATGTTTACGTTGCATTGAACAATCGCGTTCAGGAAGAACAACGACGTTACCAAATATATCAGCAATTACTTGCACTTCAATGTGTTTGGCATTAGTAATGACTTTTTCGATATACATACTGCCATCACTAAATGATGCTTCCGCTTCTTTTTGGGCCTCCTGAAACGCTGAACGTAGCATATTTTGAGAAGTGACCTGACGAATACCTTTGCCACCACCACCAACAGCTGCCTTCAACAGAATAGGATAACCAATCCTTTCGCTAATGGCTTCCGCTTCTTCAATGGAATTGACGACGCCATCGCTACCAGGAATCACTGGAACCCCGACGTTTTTCATAGTGTCACGCGCTTGGGCCTTATCACCCATGAGTGTCATTAATTGTGGGCTCGGTCCAATAAAAGTAATATGACTCTGCTCACATAGTTCAGCAAACTTAGCATTTTCTGATAAAAAACCGTAACCGGGATGAATCGCATCGCAAGCCGTTAAAACAGCTGCGCTCAAAATATTCTCCATATTTAAATAGGAATCTTTAGGCATAACATCACCGATACATACAGCTTCATCTGCCAGGTGCACGAATAAACTATCTTTATCGGCTTTTGAATAAACTGCCACGGCTTGTATCCCCATGTTATGGAGTGTACGAATAATTTGTACGGCAATCTCGCCCCTATTGGCTACTAAAACTTTGCTAAACATTACTTCACCTTTTTACCTCAACTAGCGATTTAACGATCAACAATAATAAACGTTAATTCTGCTTCACAAATCACTTCATCATCACGTGTCACAATACAATAACCCGTACCAATCGTATGGCGGAATTTACGCATTTCAACAGATAAAATCAATTCATCGCCCGGCCGAAAATCATCACGAAATTCGGCATTTTTGATGCCTCCAAAAAAGACATTTTTTGATTGATTTTCAGGAATTGAAAGAATCGCAGCAACGCCTGTTTGCGCCAAAGCTTCTAAAACAATTGGACGCGGAAATACCTTTGCGCCTCTCGCAGTGCTCGGTGTTAGGAAATAATCATCATTGCGAATCGTCTTTTTTGCTTTTGCACCTTTTCCAGGTTCAATTGTCAAAAATTCATCGACCATCCGCATCGGATATTTTTGCGGTAAATCCTCTGCTGAAAATGCCATTGCTATGACCTCTCATTCACTTTAATCAAAGGTTGATCGTATTCAACCATATCACCGTCTGAAACTAAGATATCAGTAATAGTTCCGGAAACTTCGCTCTTAACTTCCGTAAACATTTTCATTGCTTCAATAACACATAGAACGTCACCCGCTTCGACAGTGTCACCCACTTTTTTGTACGGTGGTTGTGCTGGATCAGGTGCTAAATAAACCAGGCCCACCATTGGCGATGCTATTGTGGTACTCTCTTCGCTATCATCATCTACTAATGATTGCTCAACTGTTTGATTTTTTTCTTCAGTCATCAGCGAATCGGTAGCTTCATTTACACTAGAAGATGGTTTGGGAGATATTGGAAGCTCACTGACAGCCTGTTTACTTAAATGGATCTGGAAATCACTCTCTGACCAATCGAATGCTGTTGCAGATGATTGATCAAAAGTATGTAATAATTGTTCAATATCTTTGAGTTCCATCTCATTCCTCACCATTCTTGAAAGCTAGAACTGCGTTATGACCACCAAATCCTAATGAATTACTCAATGCATAACGTACCGTAGTGTGTTTATTTTCCTCACTAACTAATTCTACTGGACATGCATCATCTTGTGTCTGAACGCCCACATTAACCGGCAATTGCTGACGCACGAGTGAACCAATAACGGCAACAGCTTCTAATGCTCCTGCAGCACCTAAAGCATGTCCGGTCATTCCTTTGGTACTACTTACCAATAAATGATCGTTACCTTCAAATACGTCATGAATACCTTGCGCTTCGGTACTGTCATTAGACTGTGTACTCGTACCGTGCGCATTAATATAATCATAGTCTTCAAATGGGATACTCGACTGCTCAACGGCCATAATCATCGCACGCTTAGCACCGGCAGCCTCAATATCCGGCGCAGTAATATGGTAAGCGTCGCTCGTTGAACCGTAGCCTGTGATTTCCGCAAGGATATTAGCACCGCGCGCCTTCGCGTGGTCATAGTCTTCAAGAATTAACGTCCCGGAACCTTCACCCATTACAAAGCCATTACGTGCTTTATCGAATGGAATCGAAGCGCGCTTCGGATCGGGTTCTGTAGACAGAGCGGTCAGAGCTGCAAAGCCAGCAATTCCTGATTTGCCGATTGCTGCTTCAGATCCACCAGCAACCATGACCTTTGCCTTACCTGCCTTAATCCATTCATAAGCATTGCCGATAGCATTTGTCGCCGATGAACAAGCCGTAACGATACCTTGTGACGTATTTTTGGCATTATAGGCAATTGAAATTTTCCCAGCTGCCATATTGATAATGGCATTAGGAATAAAGAACGGCGACACTCGTTTCGGGCCTTTTTTGATCATTTTAACGACCTGCTCTTCGATCGTTAAAAGTCCCCCAATTCCAGATCCCCACATGACACCTAAATCTTCCGGCGCAATGGTATCATCGGATAATCCTGACTGCTCCCAAGCTTCAGCAGTCGTATGCAACGCATAGTTAATAAACAGGTCATTGCGCCGTGCATCACGTTTATCTAATCGCTCACTGGGATCAAAGTCCTTCACTTCACCTGCAACAGAAACCCCGATCTCATCATAACCATCGAATTTTGTAATGGTATCAATACCAACCTTAGAATCAAATAGATTATCCAAAAAGGTTTCACGATCATTGCCTATTGCACTAATCGCACCCATACCGGTAACTACGACTCTACTCATAAACTACTCCTTTTAACTAAATGGTTACGCCACCATCTACTGTAATAATTTGTCCCGTAATATAGTCGTTATTTACTAAGAACGATACGGTATCTGCAATATTCTCTGGTGTCCCAAAATGACCGAGCGGCACATTATCCAAAATTTCTTGTTGACGTCTATCATTCATTGATTCAATCATTTGTGTTTTGATCATACCTGGCGCAATTGCATTTGCGCGCACCCCATGACGTGCACCTTCACGAGCAATAGTCTTAGTTAAGCCAATAACGCCGGCTTTACTTGCGGCGTAATTTGCCTGCCCCATATTACCGTGAAGGCCAACAATGCTAGCAATATTAATAATCACTCCAGTACGCGCGCGTTGCATTTTTTTGAATGCATATTTACTCATCAAAAACGTACCGAATAAATTAGTGTTAATAACTGCTTGGAAATCCTCTGATTTCATGCGTGGGAATAACATGTCGCGCGTAATTCCCGCATTGTTAACTAAGATATCAATATGACCATATTTATCAGCCGTTTCATCAACTAATCGCTTGACATCTTTTTCTTCCGTAACACTACCTAGAATATTAGCATAGGAACCCTCATATGCAGATAATTCGTCTAATGCTTCTTCACTTAGTTCGTGATGAGAATTAATCACCACAAAGCAACCATCTGCTAATAAACGTTTGGAGACGGCTAATCCGATACCTTTACCACCACCGGTAACAATTGCTACTTTCTGTTCGGCCATGCTTTTTCTCCTTCCTCTATACGTTTTCTGACAGCGTTCAATGATTCGATATTATCCACCGAATAAGTCTCAATATCTGAAACTGTCTGTTTCGCAAACTTGCTCAATGTTTTTCCTGGACCGATTTCAACGAAAAAATCGTGTGGTACAGCATTGAGCGACTGTATATTTTCACTAAAATGTGTCGGCTTGATCAACTGGTTAACAAGCGTGTCCTTAAGATTAGAAACTGTGAAAGGCTGATTGATTGTATTGCTAATTACTGAAAATTGGCCGCTATGAATTGGTAACGATTCAATTCGTTCAGCTAACCGTTCTGAAGCCTCTGCCATCAGCGGCGTATGCGAAGCAACCGACATATTAACTGGGACAATGCGTTTGACACCCTTAGCCAAGAGATAGGCCTTTGCTGCATCGATTCCCTGCTGATCTCCACCAATAACAATCTGTCGCGGACTATTATAGTTTGCAATATACACTTTGCCTTGTTTTCGTGCTGATTCACACGCCTCATTTACCAATTGCGCATCAGCTTTCATTACAGCTGCCATGGCTGCCGGATGTTTTTCACCAGCTTCTGACATATACCGCTCTCTATCCTGAATAAAAGGTAATGTCTGTGCAAAAGAGAGCATTCCAGACGCAATAAGCGCTGAATACTCTCCCAAGCTCAATCCGCTGGCGGCAGTCAACGCTAAACCATCGTGCGCTAGCACGCGATATATCCCCATACTGAACACAACAATACTAATTTGTGTATTGTCAGACGATGCCATGACTTCCGGATCAGTTAAATCTAAATGCACTGCATCAGAAGCTTCTGCGAGCGTTTCACGATATAGGGATTCTTGCGAATAGATATCTTGTCCCATCCCAAGAAACTGTTGGCCTTGGCCGCTAAATAATCCAATGCTACCTGTCATTGGATTATTTGTTATTAATTTGTTCCAATACGTATTCGGACAATTGATCTAATGTTTGAATATCTTCATTCTCATCAGTATCAATTTCAATATCGTATTCATCTTCCAAGCTATCGATGACATCAAACAAATCCAAGCTATCGATATCGAGGTCTTCCTGAATATTAACGTCAGGCGTTACTTTTTCCTCTTCAACGTCTAATTCTTCTACTAAAATCATCTTAATCTTGCTGTATACTTCTTCTTTTGTCATTATAAATACCTCCAAAAAATTTGAAATCCAATTAATCTCATTCTTAATGATCAGCTACTACTAAAGTCTGTACACATCAGCAGTAGTGATTGTTTTTTAATCACTGTATACCCTGACATTGTATCAACGTAAATAGCGCATAAAAAACCTACTCATTAATGACCATCTACGCCCCGACTTCAGCATCGATTACCATAACATATTGATTCAAATCATTCACAAAAATTGTTTTACTATCGTAATCGCTATAGCCGTATCCTAAACATCATAATTCGTGTTTTCGTACTTCACGAATCACATGATCGACATTGACAAGTGCTTGTTTCGCATTATCAATTTCTTCATCATCGTATTCTTTCAAATACTCAGTCATAATTTTGCGATGAATGGCATTATGCGCTCGGTAGAGGAGACGCCCCCTATTTGCCAGCGTTAGGAAAATAACCCGTCGATCATGCTTATCAGGAATACGTTTAACATAGTCCTTTTCTTCGAGCGCATTAATTTGTGCAGATAACGTTCCTTTGCTGACGTCTAAATGTTTCGCAACATCGGAAATCCGCTGATCGCCGTGAAGCCCGATAGCAAGAATGACATGCAGCGCTTTAGGCGTGATATCGTTGAACTGACTATGCTTAAGCAGATATTCCTCAATTCGAAGCATCTGATCATAAAAATCAAGGGATAACTGCACTACTTCGTTATATTTCTTCCAACGATTTTGATCAATAGTCATGTCTGTGACCCGCTTTCCATTAAGCAGGTATAGCGAATGTTAACACGGCCGAGCAGGCAAGATCATCGTCAACGGTCGCTTCACACTTAACTCTTGCCGAGTCATCCTGCCAACTGATGACATTAACATTTAATATTAATGTATCGCCTGGCTTTACAAGATGACGAAACTTCGCCTTGTCAACTGAACGCAGTGTTGTAGGTTTTGCCGGGGTTGCTGCCGATTTTAAAATTAAAATCAATGCTGCTTGAACTAACGATTCAATAATCAAAACGCCCGGCATTACTGGTGTTCCTGGAAAATGTCCTTGAAAATATTCTTCATTAACTGTGACATTTTTTGTACAACGGATAGACGCATCAGGCGTCAACTCATCTACACGGTCCACAAATAATACGGGATAGTGATTAGGAATGAGTGACATAATATCTTCCGCTTCCATTACGCCCATTATCTAGCCACCTTTCTATCGTTCTGCTGGTCAACGCATCACTAAAATCTTCGCTATTTATCAAAATAACGAAGCTATTTTAGAGCAAATTAGTTTGTAAGTCAAACAATTCTATTTCAAAACAAATTTAGTTTTACAACTAAAAAGAGCTAGCACGAGGCTAGCCCTATCTTGTAATTAATCCCTATTGCTCTGAGTTGTTTTCTTCATGAATCTGATTGAGTAACTCATCAATTCGTTGACCGTAAGCGATGGAATTATCGCGTTCAAAATTAATTTCGGGTGTTTTGTAGATGTGAATTCGTTCACCGACTTTACTACGTACTAACCCTTTAACCTTGTCTAGTGCTGAAGCAACGGTTTGTTGCGTATCCTTGTCATCACTCAATGTTGAGTAGTATACCGTCGCCTCCTGCAAATCTCCAGTTAGATGAACATCCGTAATAGTGACATCTTTAACGCCTGGGTCTTTAACATCATGCATCAAAATATCAGTGACTTCGCGCATGATTTGCTGTTGAACACGTTCAACACGATATTTGGCCATCTTTGCCTCCTACTGTTCTACTTCGACCATGTGGTAAGCTTCAATGACATCATCGACTTTAATGTCATTGTAGTCCTGAATCGTTAAACCACATTCATAACCCTTTGTAACTTCTTTGACGTCGTCTTTGAAGCGACGCAATGACGCTAATTCACCTTCGTAAATCTTGACATCATCTCGGTATACACGAACCTGACTCTTATTTGTGATGTAACCATCAGTCACCAAGCCACCACCGATCGTACCGACCTTAGATACTTTATAAGTTTCACGAATCGTCACTTCACCAGTTACTTCTTCACGATATGTTGGTTCTAACTGCCCCTTCATCGCGTGTTCAATATCTTCGATCAAATCGTAGATAATATTATATGTACGGATATCCGTCTCTGTTGCTTCAGCTTCCTGACGTGCATTTGTGGTAGGCCGTACATTAAAGCCAACGATAATGGCATTTGATGCACTAGCTAGCGACACATCACTTTCATTAATGGCACCAACTGCCGCGTGAATAATATCGATCTTAACGCCCGCAACATCAATCTTATTCAGCGAGCCTTTCAGCGCTTCGACCGAGCCCTGAACGTCAGATTTCAAGACGATATTAACGGTTTTAAGGGTACCGGCCTGTAACGTATCAAACAAGTTATCGAGCGTAACCTTCGTTGTTTGATTACGACGTGCCTCTTGTGCGCGCATTGCACGTTCAGTACCGATTGTACGCGCGGTCTTTTCATCCTTAACAATCACGAAGCGGTCCCCGGCGGACGGCGCCTCTTGTAAACCAGTGATTTCCACTGGCGTCGATGGCCCAGCCGTCTGAATACGACGGCCCTGATCATTTGTCATAGTACGCACGCGACCGAACGTATCCCCGGCCACAATTGCATCACCGTGATTCAGCGTCCCGTACTGTACCAATACGGTAGCAATCGATCCGCGATGTGGATCCAAACGTGCTTCAATGACTGTTCCCATTGCTAAACTGTCATGAACAGCTTCTAATTCCTGTACGTCAGAAACGAGTGTGATCATTTCGAGTAAATCGTCGATACCTTGACCAAATTTAGCAGAAATCTCTACAAAAATGGTATCGCCGCCCCATTCTTCAGGAACAAGTTCATACTCCATCAGTTCCTGCTTCACGTGATCTGGATTGGCATTTGGCTTATCAATTTTATTAATAGCCACAATGATCGGTACATCGGCAGCTTTCGCATGGTTTATTGCCTCAATGGTTTGTGGCATTACGCCATCATCAGCAGCTACAACGATGACAACGATATCCGTAACATCAGCACCACGCGCACGCATTGTGGTGAACGCTTCGTGTCCAGGTGTATCCAAGAATGTAACAAGTCGATCGTCATTTACACGTACCTGGTAAGCCCCGATATGCTGTGTAATACCACCGGCTTCACCTGCAACAACGTTTGCATGGCGTAAATAATCTAGAAGCGTTGTTTTCCCATGATCAACGTGTCCCATAATGGTGACTACTGGTGGACGGGCCTCTTTCTTATCTTCTGGAAGATTTTTAGCGGCATCGAAGTAAATGTCGAAATCAGCTTCATCGACTTGAACTTTTTCTTCTGCGTCTACACCATATTCATCAAGAATTAACTCAATAGCATCACTTTCTAATGAATCATTTTGTGTTGCCATTACGCCCATACTGAATAATTTTTTAACAACTTCAGCTGGTGAGCGATGTAATTTTTTCGCCAGTTCCGCAACAGTCATACCTTCTGAGTATTCAATTTTGTCTGGTAACTGTTTCGGCCCACTATTTCTTGGCTGATCGTGATGAACCGTTTTACGCATGTTAGGATTAAATTTCTGCTTCCGCTGGTTTTTATCCTTCTTATTCTTATTACGTTTTTTCTTCGCGTTCTGCTTATTGTTTTTCTCAGGACTCGTACCCTTTTGATGCCCGTTAGTTTTATCTTGGCGTTTTTTGTTCTGCTTATGCCCATTGTTCTGTTCATGGTCATTCGCACTTTTTTTATTGGACTTGTGGTCAACGTCATGCACTGTTCTTTTAGAACGTTGCTGTTTTTCACGCTTATCAGCATGTTGTTGTGATTGGTGTGCCTGTCCGTTTTGCGCATGATCATCACGCGACCTTGTCTGCTGTTTGCGACTATTGTTATCGCTCGGCTTAGATTCCTCTTGCGTAGCACCCGTATCGTTATGAATCAGTGCTTTAACCTTATTCATTTCTTCATCACCGATCATCGCCATGTGACTCTTATACGTAAAGCCTGAGCGTGATAAAGCACTAAGCATCTCTTTACTTGACATGTTATTTTCTTTTGCAAATTTATAAATTCTCTTTTTGGACATAACATCACCTTTCCCACTCACTAATTCATGTCTGATACCCCGTTATTCTTACTCTTCTTCAAAAACGACGTCACAAATCCGCTATCCGTCAACGCGCATACTTTACGCTTTTTACCCAGTGCGTGGCTAATTGCGATCATTGAGAATTCATCATTTAATCTCAAATGGTGATACTCGCACTTCGAACGAAAATCCTTCTTTGTCGCTTCTGAGGCATCAGATGCTATTATCACAAGTTTTGCGCGCCGATTATTAATGGCTTCAACCACTTGATCATTGCCGCTAACTAAACCACCGGCCACCTGTGCTAAACCTAGTAGATTTAAACGCCGATCATTCATGGCATTATCTCTTTACGCGCTTTTTGATGATCAACGTATTCATACAGTTCCTGATAAAAATCATCTGAAATTTGTACTTTCAAATGGCGATCGAGAATGTGCTTTTTCTGCGAAATTCTCACGACATCAGGTTCCATCACAATATATGCGCCGCGACCGTTCATTTTTCCCGTAGGATCTATCGCTACTTCTTGATCAGGTGTACGTACGATCCGAACGAGTTCCTGTTTAGGATATTGTTTTCCGGTAACAACGCACTTACGCATCGGGATTTTCCGTTTCTTCATTAGCGATCACTTCCTAGTTTTGTGTCTCTGGGTCACCCGTTAAAAATTCATCTAATGACGTTTGATCAGTATCGACGTTTGAAGTATTTTCTCCAAATAGATCTTCCAACTGTGGATCAGCCAAAGAGTCATCATTTTCACTGGCACTATCACCAGCATCATCATTTTCTGGTTCGTCGACATCCGTGTCCTCAGTTGTTGCGAATAATTCATCGTACTCTGGCGAATACTGGAACGTTTCCCATTCACTTTCGGATTTGATATCAATCTTATAGCCTGTCAGTCGTGCGGCAAGACGTACATTCTGACCACGACGTCCGATAGCTAATGATAAATGATCGTCCGGTACCACAATAATCACTGATTTTTCATCTGGAATGAAATGTGCTTCTAAAACTTGAGCTGGATTTAATGCATGGCTAATAAAGACTTCAGGGTCTTCATCCCATTCCACGATATCCATATTCTCACCGCGCAATTCATTAACAACCGTCTGCACACGCTGTCCACGTGGTCCAACTGCTGTCCCCACTGCATCGATATTAGGATCATGTGAATAGACTGCTACCTTGCTACGGTCGCCCGCTTCACGCGCAATAGCTTTAATTTCAACTGTTCCATCGTAAATTTCTGGTACTTCTTGCTCGAACAAGCGCTTGATAACATTCGGATGAGTACGACTCACATAAATCTGTGGCCCTTTTGTCGTATTTTCAACTCGCTCGACATAGACTTGAATCCGCTCATGCTGTGTGAAGCGTTCACCAGAAATTTGTCCTTCATGGGTTAACACAGCTTCAATACGTCCTAAATTAACGTAAACAAAGCGGCGATCCTGGCGTTCGACAACACCTGTCAGTAGATCATCCTCATAATCCACATATTCTTCATAGATATTCGCACGTTCAGCTTCACGCAAACGTTGGGTGATCACTTGTTTGGCTGTTTGCGCCGCTAAACGCCCAAAATTTTCTGGTGTAACTTCAAAATGAATATGATCACCGATCTCATAAGCACGATGAATCTTCAAAGCATCTTTTAATGATACTTCTAGATTGGAATCCATCACTGTATCTACGACTTCTTTTACTGCAAATACTTTGAATTCCCCTTTTTTCTCATCAAAGGCGACCTCAACATTTTGTGCCTGATCATAATTCTTTTTATATGCAAAAATTAATGCCGATTCCACCGCATCAATAATCGTTTCTTTTGAAATATTTTTTTCTTCTTGAAGAATATTAAAAGCTTCGACTAGTTCTTTACTCACCGTTTAATGACCCCTCTCATTAGAATTCTATTGCTAATCGAATTAAAGACACATTGCTCCTGTCATATGTTTTTTCGACGCGACGTGCTTTATCTTTAGTTTCAAGGGTATAGGTTGAGTCATCGTAAGCTAATAACCGTCCCTCAACTTCCTTTATGCCATCAACTTGTGCATAGAAATTCAAATGTACCCAATCGCCGATTGCTTTCTGGAGCGCACGTTCGTCTTTCAATGGACGCTCAGCCCCTGGTGACGATACTTCTAAGAAGTAGGCCGTGGCAATTAAATCCGAATCGGATTCATCTAATACCACAGAGAGCCTTTCGCTCACCGCGACACAGTCATCTAGAGTGACCCCTTCATCATTATCGATAAAAACACGTAGATAGTGATCGCCACCCTCTTTAACAAATTGCAGGTCGAACAATTCAAATCCCATATCCACAACTTCTGGCTCAATCACTGTCCGAACAGCTTCAGTAATCTTTGACATCATCCAACACCCCTCTCACTGTGCCATTCAATAAAAAGAGCGAGCGTTTCCGCTCACTCCTCTCGCCTTCTCTTGAACAATCATAGCAGACTATTATGTGAAGTGCAATATCAATACTAGCGTTCATTAGCTGCATGGATGCTGACCATTCCAAGTGAACCATTCACGGGCGTAGTGAATTGAATTCCATGTCCAGGTTTATTCAACGCTAGTGACTCGTCAATATGATCGGCAATATCCGTCAGTAGCTCAGATGGAATGACTTGAAGCACAACATCATATTCTAATTCTAAGGGAATGCTGAAGATTCTACGTGCTTTTTTACCACCAATTCCGCGGCCGTGTAATACGGTTGCACCATTCGCGCCCTGCTCAGCAGCGAGGTTGACCACTTTGGCCCCCTCATTGCGATTGACAATTGTCCAAAGCAACTGATGATCTTCATCACTGTTGCTATTTTCAAATGGATAATTGAAGCCACGACGTCCATAACAACTAGTAACGTCAATCGAGAACAAGATCCCGCGTCCATTTTCGGAAATATGAAATTTTTCCTCAGCCACTTGATGAATCAATGATTCATATTGTTTTTCTACCAAAGTAATCACCATTTCACGATTACTATCGTGAACACCTAAGCGATTAGTAAAAGCATCTTCCACTGAGCCCTTTGCTTGAATAACAGTTGCACCGCGGAATTTAACTGACTTAAGTTGTTTAACAAATTTTGCGGTTATTCCTTTCTTTATAATCGCAATAAATGCAACTAATGCCGATGCATCCTCTGCCATTATTCATCCTCCGTTTCATTCTCTGATATGTTTCCTTTTTTCATGCTAATTGTAAAAATTAATCCTAGTAATAATACCATCGTAATTGGCACCAATGCTACCATTGCAATAATACCAAAGCCATCTTTGACCGCATCAGCTTGCGGGAGATATTCAGCAACTCCCTGAGAAAATGCCAGTATAAAAGTGGCCGTCATCGGTCCTGAAGCAACACCACCCGCATCAAAAGCAATCCCAGTAAAGAGATCGTCAACAAAATACGTTAATAATAACGAGATTCCCAGAAATACGATGATGATATGCCACAATTGTAAGGATGGGATCATGATCTTCAACATTGCTAACGCACTCGCTACACCGACTGATAAACAAAATACAGTGATTAGTAGCGATTGCCGAATAAACCCACCCGTAACTTCTTCTACTTGATCACCGAGGACGTGAACAGCTGGCTCAGCGAGCACGGCAACGAATCCTAAACTTGCAGAAATAAGTGGTAGCCACGCTTCGTATCCTTCAGATAGCTTTGATCCAAGATAGTGACCCATATCAAAAAATCCTTGATTCACACCAATTAAAAATAAAACTAATCCAATAAATGTATAGGCGATTCCCTTCAAAATATCATTGAGCTCATCTTTTTCAGTATGGAAATAAAAATGGTTCATCACCCAGAAGATGATAAGAATTGGTAAAAGTGAGGCAAGCGTTTCTAATATCGTTGGTCCAATCGCATTAATATAAGGTTCAATGATACCCTGTGTATATTCGTATGTTGAACCAGCATCACTCAAATCGATAGAAACGATAAGAGACATGAGCATGACAGCTATAATTGGCCCTGTACTCATCGCACCAACAAGCCCAAATGAGTCTTTTTCAGACGCATCGCCAGATTTCAGAGCGGATGCACTCGCACCGATTGCCAGAATAAATGGTGTGGTCAATGCTCCGGTTGTCGAACCTGAAGAATCAAAGCCCATCGCAATAAAATCAGTCGGCGCTAATAAGCAAATAATAAAGATGAGCGCATAAGCCGCTGTGTAGAAGTACTTTAGTGGGATCCCCTTTAAGATACGGATCATACCGACAGAGATCATGGCCCCAACGCCAATACCCACGACAGAAATAATTAAACTGGAAGATAGCAGTCCACCTGATGCATCAGCAATCTGTTCGCCTAATACAGCAAGATCTGGCTCAGCCACCGTAACACTGAATCCAATAATAAAAGTCAGGAACAGGATAAATCCGATAGATGGACTCTTAACGATAGATTGTCCCATTTTTTCGCCAATCGGTGACATGCCGACATCAATCCCCAGTAGAAATATGGTCAAACCGATAATTAAGCACACTGCCCCGATAACAAATCGAATCATCATATCTGATGGTACATCCACCATAAATAGCGATAGCAGAAATACAATCAGAACAATGGGCAGCACTGACATCATTGTTTCTTTTAACTTATCATAAAGTAATTGCATTAAAATTCCTCAATTTCTTCACTGATTCCCTTATTGTACAATCCTGTCGCGCGATTAACCTCTGAAGCAAAAATAATCCCTGTTCCCGGCTTTTCAAAATCGAGGCTTTCACCAATTCGCTTTGAAATATTAGATGCTTGAGATTTAGGCACAATCATAATGACAATATCTTTTTGTGAATCAATCGGTACATGCAAAGCATTATTACCGTCAACCAATGACAGACCACCTCGGCCGTGCAAGCTTGTTGCCCCTACAGCACCCGCTTTTCGTGCTACTTTGATCACATCGCGTCCAATTTCACGGTCTACAATTGCTGTCAACATGACATTCTTTTCACTCATTTAAACCCCTCCTTACACATTTTTACAAAAAAGCAGGATTCGTACGTTCTGTGCGAATCCCACTCTATCAACTATTATTACTATAACGAAACTAAATATTAACCTCAAACAATAACCTGATTACATATCGAACAAGCTCAGCTGATTCTCTTCAGGTAAATTATCTAACATATGGTATTCCGTCATATGATCAATTGTTGTTTGCGATACACGCGCCCGTTTCTTGAGATCTTCTTTTGAAAGAAACGGTGAATCTTCACGTGCTTCAATAATTTGATGTGCCACACTAATACCGAGCCCCGGTATCGCCCTGAATGGCGCAATTAAGCCTTTATTCTCTTCATCGAGAACGAAGCTTTCAGCATCGGATTTTTCTAAATCAACCATTTCAAAGCGATAACCACGTTCCCACATTTCATTAACGAGCTCTAAAACAATTTGCAAGTCTTGCTCTTTCTTTGTGGCATCGTTCCCTTTTACCATTATTTCTTTCAGTCTACCTTTGCATGGTTCTAGACCACCAGCCATGTTCGGCAGATCAAAATCATGCGCGCGAACACTTAAATACGCGCAGTAATAATACAATGGCTTGTGCACTTTAAACCAAGCCACACGTAACGCATTCAGCACGTAAGCAGCTGCGTGTGCTTTAGGGAACATGTACTTAATCTTTGTACACGACCACATAAACCACTCTGGTACGTCATGGTCTGCCATAATCGCCCGATGTTCTTCAGATAGACCTTTACCTTTACGGACTTTTTCCATTATTTGAAAAGCATCGCTCGTTGGGACGCCCATATGAATGAGGTCCATCATAATGTCATCACGACATCCAATGACGTCTTTTAATTCCAGTCCTTTTTCGCGAACGAGAACTTGTGAGTTGCCTAGCCATACGTCGGTACCGTGCGAGAGACCAGAAATCTGCACTAATTCCGCAAAGGTACTCGGATGCGTATCTTCCAACATTTGGCGAACGAAACGCGTTCCAAATTCTGGAATACCGAATGTACCTGTTTTGGAGAAAATCTGCTCTGGTGTTACACCGAGTGCTTCGGTTCCATTGAAAATTTTGTATACTTCCGGATCATCAGTCGGAATTTCTTTCGGTGCAATGCCTGATAAATCCTGTAACTTACGAATAACGGTTGGATCATCGTGACCCAGACAATCGAGTTTCAGAACGTTATCGTGTATTGAATGGAAATCAAAATGCGTCGTACGCCACGAGGCATTCTGTTCATCTGCTGGATACTGTACCGGTGTAAAATCAAAAACATCCATGTTCTCAGGAATAACAATAATTCCACCTGGGTGTTGCCCCGTGGTACGTTTAGCACCAGCCGCCCCTTTAGCATAGAAGTCACGCTCCGCTTGTCGCCAGTTCAAATTATGATCGCGATCATAGCCCATTACATAACCGTATGCTGTTTTCTCTGCAACTGTTGAAATCGTACCCGCTTTGAATACATGATCTTCACCGAATAATACTTTCGTATATTCATGCGCATCCGCTTGATATTCTCCGGAGAAATTCAAATCAATATCCGGCACTTTATCTCCATGGAAGCCTAAGAATGTTTCAAACGGAATTTCATGGCCGTCCTTCATCATCGGTTCTCCACATTCTGGGCATTTTTTATCGGGAAGATCGAAACCGGATCCAATTTCACCATGCGTAAAGAACTCGGTGTGATGGCAGTTCAAGCAGACATAATGCGGGAAAAGTGGGTTAACCTCAGTGATCCCCAGCATAGTCGCCACAAATGAAGACCCAACAGAGCCACGGCTCCCAACAATGTAACCATCCTCATTAGATTTTGCGACTAGTTTTTGGGCAATATAGTAGATCACTGAAAAGCCATTGCCGATGATACTGTTTAGCTCACGTTCTAGACGTTCAGATACAATTTCCGGTAATTCATCGCCATAGATCTCATGAGCTCGCCGATAGGAGTCTTCACGAATTGATTCCTCGGCGCCATCGATATGCGGTGTATACAGCTTGTCATGAATCGGTTCAACCTCGCCAATCATATCAGCAATCTTGTTCGTATTGGTAATAACCAGCTCAGTAGCTTTGTCCTCCCCAAGAAAGGCAAAATCTGACAGCATCTCATCCGTCGTTCGAAAGTGCACATCAGGGAACGATTTAACTGGGGGATGGCTTTTATCCGAATTCTTCAAAATTTCACGATAAATGCTATCTTCAGGATTCAAATAGTGAACGTCGCCCGTAGCTACAACAGGAATATCCAAATCTTGACCAATCGCAATGATATTTTTCATGATCGTTTCTAATTCTTGCTCATTATGCACTAGATTTTGATCTAGCAACGGTTGGTATACAGGCTTTGGCTGAAGTTCAAGGAAGTCATAAAATTTAGCTTTATCACTGGCTTGTGCCTTCCCTTTTTGCATGGCTGCTTCCCACACTTCGCCCCCAGAACAAGCTGAGCCAACCAACAAGTGTGACCGATACTTGTTCAACACTGAGCGAGGAATACGCGGTACTCTATAGAAATAATTAACGTTTGAGGCACTCACCAGTTTAAACATATCTTTGAGGCCTGTTTGATCTTTTGCAAGCAAGGTCACGTGGAACGGACGACCATTTTTATACGCCTCTTTTTGCTGGAGATCATTATTTAATTCATCGTGATAGTGATACCCATGATCTTCTTTCGCTTCATTCACAAAAATCCAAGCGAGCGCTCCCGTTGATTCCGCATCATAGATGGCCCGGTGGTGTTGTTCCAAATTAACCTTATAATGTTTCGCTAACGTGTTTAACCGATAAGACTTAAATTCTGGATGCAAAAAACGCGCGAATTCTAATGTATCGATAACCGCATTTTCTGCTTCCGGCAAGCCATAGCGACGATAAGCTGTATTTAAGAAGCCCATATCAAAAGTCGCATTATGCGCAACCAGAATCGTGCCTTCCGCCCATTTTCGGAAATCATTAATGATATCTTCTTCCGGACGCGCATCTGCCACCATATCATCTGTAATACTGGTTAAATCCGTCGTAAACTTTGATAAATGATGCCCTGGATTAATGAATTCGCTAAACTCATCAATCACATTGCCTTTTTCCATTTTGACAGCTGATAACTCAATAATCTTGTCATAAATCGCAGACAGCCCAGTCGTTTCAACGTCAAAAACAACATATGTTGCTTCTTCAAGATTGATATGCTGCGGTTGATAGGCAATCGGCACCCCGTCATCTACCACATTCGCTTCCATACCATAAATGACTTTAATCCCATTTTCTTTGGCAGCTCGACTGGCTTCCGGGAAAGCTTGAACACCGCTGTGATCTGTCAAAGCGATGGCTGACATCCCCCATGCCTTAGCTTGCTCAACATAGTCAGTAATCGTGTTTGTGGCATCGAGCGCACTCATTTTCGTATGCAAATGAAGTTCCACACGCTTGTCATCTGCCGTATCTTGACGAGCTTCTTTGCTTACTTTCTCGAGGTCATAAACATTAACCACTAAGTCTCTGAGAAAGCGCTCATCCATACGGATATCGCCACGAACACGAAGCCACATCCCGGTTTTAATTGCTTTAAAAATCGCTACTTCTTCATCATTCTTTGAAAATTTCGAAATACTGAAAGCACTCGTATAGTCTGAGATTTTAGCATTCAATATGCAGCGACCGGTTTTGAGTTCCTTCACTTCTACCTCAAAGACGACACCTTCCATAATGACACCGCGCTGTTCTTCTTTAAACGCTGACATAGGCTGTAGAGGTGTGTCTGTAGGAATTGTCCGTCCAATTTTGATGTTCTCAGGCACTATTTCTTCAGGTTCATTCGCTTGTTGTTCTTGGCGCTCGATAGCTTTCTTTGCGATTTCTTGCTGTTGCTTCTCTAGTGCCTCTTTACGGGAATTAAAATTTTCAACACGATCATTAACCGTGTCAGCATCAACAATAATATTTAAATTAAATGCGGGGAAACCTAATTGCTGATACCCCTCAACAATTTCCCGATGGTAACGCTGTTCAATAGCGGTTTGGGCTTGGGGATTCTCAGCTCTCAACGTCAACGTTCGCTGCCCATCGAACGTTGGTAATTGCTGACACAATAATTGTTTAGCCACGCCATCATTTAATGACTGCCTTTCAACAACTAACGGCCAATAATCTTCCCAAGCCTCTTCCTTAGGCATGCGTTGATCTTCATATGTCAATAAAATTTCTGTAGTTGCTATGCCCAGAAATTGCTGTTGAATGCTATGAATTAAGCGCTTTGCTTGAGCAGCAGTGAGTTGCTGTTCAAATTGTATCTGAAATGTATAGCGCCTTGAAGCAGCATGGATGGTGACATCGGTCATACGCCCACTCTTAAAATTTTGGTCATCGGGTTCCCATCCGAGATGTGTCATTAAAATTTGGAATAGCTGTTGTTCTGATTGCTTCATTACTACTGAACTCCCCTTCACAACTAAAAAAGTGATATGTTCACAGCAAATGAGTGTTTATACATATCACTTCTCTTTATGCTTAAAAGAACCGCATGATATCATTCCAAGTGACTGCGACGAATAAAATCAGTATGCCTATCGCACCCGCTAAGTTAATCATGCCTTCGGTTTTTGGACTCAACGGCTTGCCACGAACTGATTCAATGAGATTGAGTAAGACTTTTCCACCATCAAGGGCTGGGACGGGTAGCAAGTTAACCATCCCTAGGTTGATACTCAAGTAGGCAAGTAATGACAGGATGGCAGTAAAACCGATATCTGCAACTTGTGTTGTCGCTTGATACATGTAAACTGGTCCACCAAAATCATTGATATCGAAGCCAGTTTTAAACATAGAAGCGATCACACCGATCACACCGGTAATAATCATCCAAGCTTGCGTAAACCCATATTTAATCTTGCTCCACACACCGTGATCAACAGTTTGTTGGGCACCAATGAGACCAATCGTTTCACCATTAGATAATTTCTGTGGCTCAGGTTTGACATGCAATTGTCGTTTATCTGCTAGTTTAATACTGACTTGCTTATTTGGATATTTCTGAATTTCTTGCTGAATTTCTGAAAAATTTGCCACCGATTTCTGATTAACAGCGATAATCTGATCTCCAGCATGCAGTCCTGCCATTTGAGCTGGCGAGTTTTCCTGAACACCACCGAGCACGTTACTATTTGATGGTACACCACCTTGCATGAAAGCTATAAGGATAAACGCTAATATTCCTAAAATAAAGTTCTGTACTGGACCAGCTAAGTTAGTGAGTAAGCGATCGCTTAATTTTGCCGATTGAAACTGTCGCTCTGGTGGTGATACACGGACAACATTGCCGTCCTCTTCAATAATTGTCGCATGACGGCTAATTTTATAAATTACTGGTTCTTTCTCACCATAAGGAATGGCTTTGAGGATAAATGCTTGATCCATATCTCCCTCTACAACTTCAACGGGTAAACCATCTGTAATATCTTCGTCCTCATCGAATGATAAACGATCAATTTCATTCGCTTCATTAAAGCCAACGACTATAGGTTGCCCCGGTGTGAAGTACTCACCGTTATCTTCAAGTCCGGCCATGCGCACGTAACCACCTAATGGCAACAAGCGCAAACTATATGTTGTCTCATCACCCTCATAATGGAAGAGTAATGGCCCCATGCCAATCGAAAACTCGCGAACAAAAATACCCGCACGTTTTGCCATAATAAAATGTCCAAATTCATGAAAAATAACTAAAATCCCGAAGATAAGAATGAAAATAATAATTGCTTTCATAAATAACTCCTACTATATGACGAGCATCAATAAATAATGAAACATCGGTAAAACGAGCAATAAGTTATCGAAACGATCAAGAATGCCACCGTGCCCTGGTAAGATATGTCCGCTATCCTTAACATCGTAATAACGTTTTACCGCAGATTCTAAAAGGTCACCTATCTGGCCAAATATAGCGAGTCCAATAGTCATGATAATAACCTGCCAAAGCTGGAGTGTAGGGAAAGGATCGTGGAAATAAGGAATAAGCATTAATATCACACTAATCGCAACGGCACCAGCAATTCCTCCGAGTGATCCTTCAATCGTTTTATTGGGTGAAATTTTAGGTGCAAGCTTATGCTTACCTGTAAAGACACCTGCGAAATAGGCAAAGCTATCATTTGCGAAACATACAAATAAAACAAAAATAATACTCGACAAACTAATATTGCGGGTTTCAATCAAAAACCGAAAGCCCATACCGATATACATTGCACCGCTCCCCAATGCTGCACCCTGTGGAAACGTAAATTGGTCCGCCTTAAAAATCGTAATAACCGCCAATGCTAAAAAGCTTAGATAGGAAAACCATGTCGGCATATTATCAAGATGATGTGTTTGAATAAACTCGAGCGGAAATAAGCTACAGAGCATGATAATATACCCAACAAGCGATTCAATGCTAAACCACTTGATGGCCATCATATGTATCAATTCCAAAAAAGCAATCGAAGCGATCAACCAAATAAAAATGCGGAGTGGCATACCACCAATAATCACCAATGGAAAGAATATCGCAGCTGCAATAATTGCCGAAATAATCCGTTTTGTCATCTGTCTGCCCCCTTGGCTATTCGCTTAAACCACCGTAACGACGTTGGCGATGTTGAAATTCACCAATACAGTTTTCGAAAACTTCTTGATCGAAATCAGGCCACAATACATCTGTAAAATACATTTCAGCATAAGCGAGTTGCCACAGCAAGAAATTACTTAGGCGAACTTCACCACTCGAACGAATAAGAAAATCTGGATTGCTCTTAGGGCCAAGCGCTGCGGTCATGAGACGATCATCTATTGTTTTTTCATCAATTTCGTCCACTGACAGCTTATCAGTAGCAACTTCTTGGCTAATTGTTTGCACAGCATGTACTATCTCAGCGCGCGAACCGTAGTTAAACGCGATATTGAGCAATAAGCCATCATTGCTTTTTGTCAGCGATTCGGCACGACGAATCGAATCTAGGGTACTCTTCGGAATATTTTCGGTAAACCCCATCATCTGTACCCTTACATTATTCTCAATTAATTCTGGGAGCACTTCATCTTCCATATATTTAGGCAGGCTCATCAGGAAACGTACTTCAGACACCGGCCGCTTCCAATTCTCCGTAGAAAAAGCATAGAGGGTTAGTATTTTAATTCCCATATTTGCCGCCGTTGTAGTGACTCGTCGTACAGCCTGCAATCCTTCACGATGACCCTCTGTTCGTTTTAACTGACGAGCAGTGGCCCAACGCCCATTGCCGTCCATAATAATTGCAACGTGCTCAGGGATGATACCTTGTGGGTTATATTCCCTCATTAACTAAATTCCTCTCTTTATCATCAAATTTGTATTCATTGTTGTTAATTATAGTATAGTTCCTCTTACTCAACAATAAGTCAAATTGTGGATTAACACAATTATAAGATTTGGCATTAAAGCACAAAAAAGCCTGTCCACTGTTTCATCTGTGAACAGGCTCTCTACTGTGACTAATGTTCGCGAATCTCTTGATCTTTCGTATCTGCGATTTCTTCTAAATTAGCAATCGCTTGATCAGTCAATTTTTGAATTTCATCTTCATATTCGCGGCGATCATCTTCGGTGATTTCGTTATTCTTTTCAGCTTTCTTTATGGCATCATTCGCATCGCGACGAATATGGCGCGTTGCAACTTTCGCCTGTTCTAAGTCCTTACCAACCACTTTAGTAAGTTCCTCGCGTCGTTCTTTCGTTAACGCAGGAATAACGATGCGGATTTTATCCCCATCGTTAGTTGGTGAAACGCCGAGATCCGCTTGTTGTAAAGCGCGATCAATATCATCTAACGCTGTTTTATCATAAGGCGTCACCATCAGCATACGTGCTTCTGGGATTGTAATTGAAGCGATCTGATTTAATGGTGTTGGCGCACCATAGTAATCCACCATTACACCGTTTAATAGGCCAGCGTTCGCAACACCCGCGCGGATTTGTGCTAATTCGTCACGCAGGCTCTGTGCTGTTTTCGCCATTCTCGACTTTGTATCATTAATGATATCTTTAATTGCCATATTATTATCCTTTCACCACAGTACCGATTTCTTCACCAAGCATTACACGGCGGATATTGCCAGGTGTATTCAGATCAAATACAATTAATGGAATTTGATTGTCCATACTTAACGAGCTAGCCGTTGAATCCATCACTTGTAAATGCTTCTCAATAATATCTGAGTGCGTCAATTCTTCATATTTTTCTGCTGTATCATCGATGTTTGGATCAGCGCTGTAGACACCATCTACCCCATTTTTGGCCATTAAAATGACATCCGCATCGATTTCAGCAGCTCGTAATGCTGCAGTGGTATCGGTTGAGAAGTATGGATTTCCCGTACCACCAGCAAAAATAACGACGCGTCCCTTTTCTAGATGACGAATGGCACGACGACGAATATATGGTTCAGCCACTTCACTCATTTCGATCGCAGTCTGTACACGCGTGGCAACACCTAAATTCTCTAAGGCATCTTGAAGTCCCAAGGCGTTCATAATCGTTGCCAACATTCCCATATAATCAGCCTGTGCACGTTCCATACCAATTTCTTCACCAGTGCGACCGCGCCAGATATTGCCACCGCCGACAACAATTGCGAGTTGCGCACCTAATTCATGAACTTCTTTAACTTCTTTGGCAATTTTTTTCATTGTTTGTGGATCAATACCGAAGCCTTTTTCACCAGCTAAAGCTTCCCCACTCAATTTCATAACTACCCGTTTATATTTGACCTGTTCTGTCATATTCTCTCCTTAAACAAAAAGGTTGGGAATCCCCAACCTCGTCAGCCTCATCCCGTCAGATAAGTGTTATTGCGCTCAAATTATTTCTTAATCTGTGCTTCAACTTCTGCTGCAAAGTCTTCTTGGCGTTTTTCAATACCTTCACCAACTGCATAGCGACGGAAATCTACAATTTCTGCGTTATGAGCTTTGAGGTACTCGCCAACTGTTTGACTATCATCAATTAAGAAATCTTGGTCAACTAAGACTGTTTGAGAGAAGAATTTATGCATACGCCCATCAACAATACGGTCAATAATCTTTTCTGGTTTACCCTCATTAACTGTTTCCTGGGTCAAGACTTCACGTTCGTGTGCTTTAACGTCTTCTGGCACATCTGCTTCAGTCGCATATTTTGGTGCGATCCCGCCTACATGTAATGCAATGTTACGTGCAACTTCTTCATCAGTTGTCTTTAATTGAACTAATGTAGCGTTTGCACCACCCATGTGAATGTATTGTCCGAAGAGTTCATCGTCACCTTTTTCAAAGATTGCAAAGCGACGCAATACCAAGTGTTCACCAATAACTGAAATCTGTTGTGTAATGTAATCAGATAATTTGTCGCCCTCAACCGTGACTGTTTCCAGGGCTTCTTCAACATTAGCTGGTTTTTCGGCTAACAATGCGTGCGCGATATTGCCGATCATCGTTTGGAATTTTTCATTCTTAGCCACAAAGTCCGTTTCAGAATTAACTTCCAAAATGACAGCATCATTACCTTCAACAACAACCTTTGCTAATCCTTCAGCCGCTACACGACCTGCTTTCTTTTCGGCCTTAACTTGACCGGTTTCACGCAAATGATCAATTGCTTTATCAATGTCACCATCTGTTGCTTCCAATGCGCGCTTAGCGTCCATCATACCGGCACCGGTACGGTCACGCAACTCTTTTACTTGTTTTGCACTGATTGCCATTATTCAGATTCCTCCCATATGTCATTTATTAATTTATTTTACAAAAAATGCCTGATAAGTACCGGTCATTCTTCACCAAGTCCCTATCAGGCAAACGAACCGTGATTTCATGATACAATGATTTTTATATCAGCTCAACTGTCAATCGGTTAGTTATTCTGCATCCTCACTGTTCTCGTTAGATTCACCAGATAATTTAACAGCTACTTTTTCAAGATCTTCATCAGAAACAGATTCTTCGGCTGCTTCTTCGACTTGATCCTCATCGCCCTGTTTACCTTCTAAAGCAGCATCTGCCAACGTCTTTGTAATTAAACGTACGGCACGAATCGCATCATCATTCGAAGGGATAACATAATCGATATTATCTGGGTCACAGTTAGTGTCTACCATAGCGATGACAGGAATGTTTAATTTACGTGCTTCATTAATTGCAATTGCTTCTTTACGTGGGTCAACAACAAAGATTGCGCTTGGCTGCTCCTTCATCTCAGAAATACCGCCTAAGTTCATCTCTAATTTTTCACGTTCTTTGATGAGTTCGAGAACTTCTTTCTTCGGCAAAGCATCGAAAGTACCGTCCTCTTCCATCTTGTCGATATCCTTCATACGTTGAACACGTTTTTGGATCGTTTCCCAGTTAGTCAACGTCCCCCCGAGCCAACGGTGGTTAATGAAGAATTCACCGGCACGTTCAGCTTCCTCCTGGATAGCTTGTTGTGCTTGTTTCTTCGTACCAACAAATAAGATTGATCCACCATTAGCAACCGTTTCACGAACAAAATTGTACGCACGATCAATTAACTTAACCGTTTGTTGCAAGTCAATGATATAAATACCATTGCGTTCAGTGAAAATGTAAGGTGCCATCTTAGGATTCCAACGGCGTGTTTGGTGACCGAAGTGAACCCCGGCTTCAAGCAATTGTTTCATAGATACTACTGACATAATATTCCTCCATTCGGTTTTTCCGCCCCTACTTCAAAATTGAACAACTCCAAGCGGAGCACCGCGCTCAATCATTCATAGGGTGTGATATTCTGTGCGAATTGCACCATAACATCATACTACATGCATTCCGTTGCGTGCAACCCCTCAATATTAATTTTTAATTCCCAAAATAAATTTGAGATCATCCATCGTAAGTTTAGGCATCTTTTGAATGTCGTATTGCCCCAGCAACTGATCAAAAAGTTGTCGTTTTTCTTCTTGCAATTCAGCAATCCGTTCCTCAATAGTACCTTCTGTAATGAAGCGATAAACAGTGACATCATTCTGTTGGCCAATACGATGGGCACGGCCGACTGCCTGTGCTTCAACTGATGGATTCCACCATAAATCATATAATAATACGGTATCTGCGCCAGTTAAATTTAAACCCACGCCTCCTGCACGCAGAGAAATCAAGAATATTGGACGCTCTCCACGATTAAAGGCATCAACTTGTGCTTGACGTGCCGCCTTCTTTGTTTCACCTGTTAATTTAAAATAACTAATTCCATTAACCTCTAAGTAGTCAGCAATAATGTCTAGCATGTTAGTGAATTGTGAAAAAATCAAAATATGCCGATTATTCGTTAGAGCTTCATCCAACCACTGCTTAAGATGTTCAAATTTTGCAGATTCACCCGTATAATCTTCATCGATGAGTAACGGATGACAACAAATTTGGCGCAAGCGCGTGATTGCCGATAAAATTTCAACGTGCGACAGGGATTGCTTATTACTTGTGTCTGCCACCGAGATACGCCGCTTAATATCTTCTAAGTACGCGAGATAGAGTGTCTTCTGTGAACTATTCAACGATAAATAACGATCAAATTGCTTCTTCTCTGGGAGTTGTAGGGAAACATCCTTCTTCGTTCGTCGCAGGATAAATGGCCCACTGATATAACGAATTTCATCAATCGTTAGCTCACTATAAGCCTTTGCATCAGGAAATAGTCCCGGCAACACGACTTGCATCAGTGACCAAAATTCCTGTAAATTATTCTCCAATGGCGTGCCACAGAGGCCAATACGCATCTCACTGGATTGCTCAGTCACTGCGTGGTAGAGAATAGTACGCGGATTTTTGAGTGCTTGTGCTTCATCCATAATCAAGACATCCAGGTCTAATTTATGATAATCTTCTCGGTCATTTCTAAAACTTTGATAAGAAGCAATCCATATGTCGCTAGCAAATTTCTCACGTAATCTGGTGCGTTCTTCTTGCGAACCATCGATCAGAACGGCTCGAAGTGATGGTGCAAAACGCTCAATTTCGTGTTGCCAATTATATAAAACAGATGCCGGTGCCAGTATCAGAACACGTGCATCCGGATGCTGCTCATAATATTCAAGGAGGAATGCAATCGTCTGAACTGTTTTTCCAAGTCCCATTTCGTCCGCTAATATACCACCTAATGCGTAGTGCGACAGCATATTCAACCACTGCACAGCGTACTTCTGAAAATCTGCTAATCTTGTTTGCAATTGAGCACTTGGTTTATAATCTTCAGCTGCGAAGTGGGTAATATCGTGATAAAACGTCTGAAAGTTATCGCTCTGACCCAGTACCTCTTCATAACCCAATGCTTGGTAAGTATGAATAGCGTCGCCATTATGCCACGGCTTTTCTTTGTCCTGAAGTGTTTTTAATAATTGGCGCTGCGAAGCTGTCGTTAATTGTTTAACGGAAATGATGCGTCCATCTGAGAGACTTATATAATTCTGTTCACGATCGATAGCCTTGAGAACGCGATTAACATCATTTGAGGAAACACCATCTATATCAAACGTCACATTTAAATAGCGATTGGTAGCGTGAGATGACGTTTGAATGTTAGCTCGAAGGCTAGAATCACCGAGTTCTGACAAACGATCGGAATAGTGAATTAACCAATTGTTCGGATGGATACGCAAAAAACGCTCCAAACCAGAGAGACATTTTTTAAGGGAAGGATAGGCTTTGTAGAAACCATCGCCGTCAGACTTAAAGCCATCCATAGCCAAAAATTTCATTACATTGAGTTCGCCATTAATATCTCGCAAAAGTACACGTTCCTCAGTAGAAACATGTGCTTCGCCTAATGGTATAGCGAAGCGACCATAATGATATATCGGCCTGACCGTCAAATGATTATCAACAATATCAACGGTTGCTTCGACAGAAAGTGGTTCAATAGGCTCGACTAAAGGCACGAGTACAATATTTCGGATAAGCGTATGTGTCATCATCAATAGGCCAAAATAAGACATAAATTCAAAAAAATTGTCTTTTTGCATCTCTAAACGCTGTTGATGAAGATAAAATAGCTCTTTCAGGGTATGCATATTATCAAAATATTGCGCACTAGCATCATTAGGATACCAATCGTTACCTACTACTATTGCTTGGCATTGACGATAAAAGTGCACATCTTCTGCCATCTGTAGTTGCCATTGCTCGTCTGATAAACGCTTAATTTCGAATACTATTGGGCGTTCATTCTCTGTGTGAACGATCAACGGGAGGTCACGATCATTGAGGTGCCAGCTCACAATAGGTTCATCTTCGCGGGTACTTTTTAGTAAGCGCTTCACCATTGCGTTATTGAGTAGTTGGCCGTTTACGGCAGTATCCATTTGTCTATTGGAAGGCAATAATAAAGCGAGATCATGAAGTAATTGATAAGTCTCAGTGTTAAATGCTTCTCTGACAAGCCAAACGGTTTTATCGCCTTTTTGCGTAAGTGCATAGTCATTGCCCCGTATCAACTCGTGCATGAACGAGGACCAGTCGCTAATTTCATACCATCGATCGCTCTTTAACCATAAATGCGCAATAAAAGATGCATCATCCGAACGCAAGGCGCCATCCGATAACTCATCAGAGACGTTAATTCTGACCATTAATGGGGTAATTTGATCTGGCCGTTTGTTTTCTCCTTCAGTCACTTGATAACGTTCCGCAAAGGTATAGTAAAGCGCCGGTACATCGATCGTTTGCTGGCCGAGCGCCTCCGGGTAATAAAACAATTGTGTCGTTTTTGCGGATAGCTGGCGTGACACCTTATTTTCTTTCAAGAAAAGTTCAACGCTTACCGTGTGACGACAGTATCCCTTCTGCTGCCACACATCACACTGACAGCTGTCCTTTTCTTTTGCCGTACCGTCTAATGTTACATAGTACCATCGTTCATCAAAAACCTCAGCATACCATTCCTGTTTTTTGGCATCTGGGATCACGCGTTTAATCGCCTCATTATCGACTAACTGGCGTCCTTCCTCAATTAAATGCGTCGGAATACTCCATTTCATCTATCAGTCACCTCCTAACAGGAAAACCAGATCTCTAGATACAAAAAAATGATTGAAGATACAGTGATCATCAATCATTCATACTGTGATTTCAACTTATCTTTAGTGATTGAGAAGTTCTTTGACAACTTTTTGGACGGTGCTACCATCAGCGCGTCCCTTGGTTGCTGCTACCGCTTTTCCCATCACTTTTCCGAAATCTTTCATCGAGCTTGCGTCAGTCTCTTCGATGATTTCTTGTACTTTAGTAGCAATTTCATCCTCTGATAATTGCTCGGGAAGATATGCCTCAACCACTTCAATCTCTTGACGCGTTTCGTCAGCCAAATCAGTGCGCCCAGCGGCTTCAAATTCTTCAACAGAATCTGCGCGCTGTTTGCGTTCTTTCGCAACGACTGCCAATGCTTCTTCATCGCTCAATTCGCCGCCGTTATCCAATGCTTTCTTCTGCAATGCGCCTTTCAGCATACGGATAACACTTAGACGCTTTTTATCCTTGGCTTTCATTGCCTCTTTGAGATCCGAATTTAAACGCTCAGTTAACGTCATGTCATTATCTCCTCAATTCAAACAATTAGTTATCTCTTACGTTTACGAGCAGCTTCAGATTTTTTCTTGCGACGAACTGAAGGTTTTTCGTAATATTCACGTTTACGAGCTTCTCTCAAAGTACCTGATTGAGAAACTTGTCGTCTGAATCGTCCTAAAGCATCTTCAAGGGATTCGTTCTTGCGAACAACGGTCTTGGCCATGTGTGATACCTCCCCTCGTGCATAACAATCGTTTCTTCACATAGAAACGTACAATCGACATTATAGCGATTTTCATTCCTTGCGTCAATCACGTTTATGCAATGTGCAAAAAATAACTAGCCTTTTGCAACACACTCTGGGCAGATACCAATTAATTGAAATTCATGTTCCTCAATCTTGGCTCCTGGTAACTGCTGCGCATAGAAATCCAATGGACACGTTTCAACAGGGAGTGCCTTACCACAGTTTCTACAAATGAAATGATGGTGATGGCCAATCTCAGGATCACAGTGCTTGCGGAACATCATTTCGCCATTCAATTCCGTTTCTTCCAACATATCTTCATCCGTAAAAAGCTTTAAATTTCGATAGATTGTATCGAAACTCATTTTAGGATACAAAACCTTGATCCGCTGTTGAACTTCTTTAGCTGAAAAGTAACGCGTTTCATCTTCATCAAAAATCGCAAGTAGATCAGCACGTCGCTGGGTATATTTGTATCCTTTATCTGATAATTTTGTCATCGATTCGTTTACAAAATCAATCACCGAATCGTCACATCCTTTTTATAAATCCAAAGCATTCCTATTTACATCATTAGAGAATAATATGTTCATCAAGAAACGTCAAGCGCAAATTAACTAAAGCGCTTCATTATTTGCTATACTAGACGAAAAGGAGGAATTGTTATGCCGGATAATTACTCTAGCCTCAATGAACATCCGAATGATCAACCCATCGAACAAACATTGGTTTATTATTTATTATCGGATGCTGCGGGACAGTTGAATCAAAACTATCTTAACAGTGTGATGGTACAATTTCCAACGATCCATTTTCAAGTTAAAAATTGGCCGTTCATTCAATATCACCATCAGTTAGAGTCCGCATTAACTGAAGCAAATGCGCAACACGCCAATATCTTAGGGAGTTTTGTTGACCCTGCATTCGACCAGTATGCCACACAATTCTGCAGCGAACATCAACTACATTATGTAAGTGTGATGCAACCACTCATTACACATATTGAAAAGCAGACAGGTATAAAAGCACTGCAACAACCAGGAAATAAAGCGCCTCTCGATAATCATTATTATCATCGTGTTGAATGTTTAGAGTTCGCAGTTGAAAATGATGATGGACAGAATCCAGATCGTTTCGATGAAGCAGATATTCTGCTACTGGGCATTTCACGAACCGGTAAAACGCCCCTCAGCATTTATCTGGCCTTTCAGGGCTATAAAGTAGCCAACCTGCCATTACTACCAGAATCGAAACTTCCAGATGCTATATATGAAATCGATAAGCAAAAAATTGTCGGTCTGACTACAGAAGCAGACGTACTAAATCGCTATCGCAAGGAACGTTTACGCGCGTTCGGATTAAAAGATACCGGACGCTACAATAATGATGATCGCATTGCTAAGGAACTGAGTTATGCGGATGCTATTTACCAAAAGTTGGATTGTCCCGTAATCAATGTAGCCGAACGCAGTATTGAAGAGACAGCGACCCTTATTTCGCTTCTCCTTGACCTTAAACGTCCAGAATTCTAACTTATAAAGCAATAAACCCGTGTACTGTTAATCTGTTAAGTACACGGTTTTTAACATTACTGTTCCTTGATTTGTGAGATCAAATGATCGTTATAGTGATTCGTTTTAAACATTTCAATCTCAAATTTATAAGGTGGCTTCTTATGCCGTTTATTATCATCATATTGTACCCATGGTGTTTCCAAAATCTTCGGGATACCATTGAGTGCTGGATGGTGCACAATGCGATTTAATGGCTCAAAACCGATCGTTCCTTCACCGATATTCGCGTGGCGATCCTTGTGCGCGCCACGTGGATTCTTTGAGTCATTCACGTGAATGACTTTTAAGCGGTCTAATCCAATAATATGATCAAAATCTTCAAGCACCTCATCGAAATGATCTTTTACATCATAACCAGCATCATTCATATGACAAGTATCCATCGTCACTGAGAGGGATTCATTATACGTTACGCCATCAATGATCTTAGCAATTTCTTCAAAACGAACGCCAATCTCTGACCCTTTACCGGACATCGTTTCAATAGCAATTTGTGCTTTCTCCTTACCTGTCAATACAGCATTTAATCCTTTGACTAAAGCTTTAATCCCCTCTTCAGTAGACGTCTGAACATGTGATCCTGGATGGAAAGTAATTTGTTCAGCACCAATTGCTTCCGCACGTTTAATTTCATCCTTCAAAAATTCAACGTAGAACTCAAAGTTTTCCGGTTTATTCGGATTCGCCAGATTAACAATATATGGCGAATGAATCACCACAGATTGAATGCCTTCTTCAGCCATTAACGTCTTACCGGGTTCAATCATCAATTCACCGATCGGCTTCCGTTTGGTATTCTGTGGAGCACCTGTGTATATCATAAAAGCATTAGCACCGTAAGAAGCCGCCTCTTCCGCGGCACCCTGCAGCATTTTTTTACCTTTCATAGAAACATGTGATCCGATGATCATGACTGATTTTCCTTTCCCTCTGTTGCTTGCCAACAATCAATGAGTGCTAGTCTACGCTCTGAAACGACACGCGTGTCTGTAAAGAAATCCATAAAATTCTCGCGTTGCTCACTGAATAAGACGATGAGTCCCAGGAATGGAAAATGCATAAGAATCATTTTCCCCACACCTTCACGAACCAACGCTGTTGTCAGGGATAGCGATCGCCCATCTAGCGCTATTGTTCGCAAACCCATGAGCGCTTTTCCAACTGTCCATCCATTAGTAATGAAGGTCACTACAGTGAAATAACTAACTACTATCAGGCTTTTAACGATAAATGTCATGCCACCACTCACACCAGAAGATAGCGACAGATAATCAAAAGTAAATAAGACAATAGCACGCAATGCACTAACCAGCGCTTGATCGATCCAGAACGCTACCACTCGACTAAAAAAGCCGCCGAAGAGCCCGCGTGGCCACTCATTAACAGAAACATCTGCGTGTGTCATCATTCAGTGATACCTCCATATATTGCCCATACCACGGGACTATGGGTCTGATGCATCAATTTCTCCAATGATGCTGGTGATCCTGATTGGGTATCTGATGACCAGTGACTTTCGATACGTTCGACAACATAGCCTAAGACACTAGCAAATCGCTCCCACTGCCCCGTACTCATCGGCATATAAGAGACACTTGGGTGATCCAATTTCAAATCTTTTATCATTCGATCGATCACTGCATTTTGGTCGCCAATTTCATCCACCAAGCCGTTTGCTTTCGCCTGCTTCGCGGTGTATACCCGACCATCTGCTAGTTTTCGAACATTGTCTTCGTTCATCTTGCGTCCATTAGCGACAATTTTGACAAAATTCTCATAGGATTCATCGATAATACCTTGGAAAATCTGTTTTTCTTCTTCAGTTGGCTCACGAAATGCATTGCCAGCATCTTTCACCTTGCCGGATTTATAGATATTTTGAGACAATCCGACTTTATCAGCGAGTTCACTATAATTTGGCTGGGTCAAAATGACACCGATAGATCCCGTTAGCGTTTCAGGATGCGCGTAGAGTTTATCTCCTGCCATTGAAATCATATAGGCGCCACTGGCATCAACAGATTTCATATTCACATATACCGGGATATGCTTCTCTGCCTTGAGTTGCTTAATCGCGTTGTACATTTCCTCACTGGCATAGACTTCACCACCACCAGAATCAACTTCTAAAATGATACCAGCAACAGAAGAATCTGCTTTCAGCGCCTCAATGCCATCGAGCAAGCGTTGCTGATCGTATGTCGTATTATCTGATAGTAAACTACCGCTACTCTCTGAGGTAATGGTACCGTGGATCGGAATAACAACAATCTTCTTATCGCCGCTACCTTCGCGAATCGTTAAGTCATCCCCCATTGTCTGATCAATGGTTTCTTGTAAAGCATTACCTTCTAATTCACGCCAGCCACTGAATACTGCACCAAAAATAAGGATAATTACACCAAGTCCGATGAGTAACCAACGTTTTCTATTCATGCTATTATGCCTCTGCACTTGCTAATAACTTTTCAATATCAGGCGCAATTTTTGAAGGAGAAGTTGTAGGTGCGTAACGTTTCACGATATGCCCTTCTTGATCGATCAAGAATTTCGTAAAGTTCCACTTAATACGTTTTTGACCAACGCCAGGCACTTCCGTTGTTAAATACTTAAAGAGTGGCAATGCATCATCACCATTGACTTTTCTAACAGCATGCATTGGGAAGGAGACACCATATGTTGTACGACAAATTGAGGCCGCTTCTTCACCATCAGCAACCTCCTGCTTGAATTGGTCAGAAGGAAAGCCTAAAACGGTCAAGCCCTGCGACTGATATTCCTTGTAGAGCTCTTCTAAACCTTCGAACTGAGGCGCTAAACCACATTTCGTTGCTGTATTTACGATTAAAAGCACATCACCTTTATATTTACTTAATGAATACTTTTCGCCTTTTTCGCTTTCAACCTCAAAATCATAAACTGTTGCCATGATAACTCCCCCGTTCTTTATCTTGGATTCATTATATCATTGTTCAGAATCTCAAAGTGTTAAAGAAATCAAAAAAATGCCTGCTTTTTAAACAGGCATTTTCGCTCTAAATTGTTTAAATAATTAGTCTTTATCTAAATCGATTGTTTGTAACCCTAAATCAGATAACTGACTTTCTGAAGGTTCACTCGGTGCACTTGTTAACGGATCGAAGGCGCGTCCATTCTTAGGGAAAGCCATCACTTGACGAATGTTTTCTTCTCCTGCCAAGAGCATCACAATACGGTCTAACCCCATAGCGCAACCGCCGTGTGGTGGGAAGCCGTAGTCTAATGCACGAAGCAAGAAGCCAAACTGTTCTTCGGCACTCTCCTTAGTGAATCCGAGTGCTTTAAACATCCGTTCTTGGATTTCGCGTTCGTTGATACGGATAGATCCTCCACCGATTTCATAGCCATTTAGAACGATATCGTAAGCCGCTGCATAAACCTCACCTGGCGCAGTTTCTAGTTTATCGAGATCTTCACGTTTCGGCATAGTGAATGGATGGTGCATTGCCGTGTAGCGATTTTCTTCGTCATCCCACTCCAATAACGGGAAGTCGACAATCCATAAGAAATTGTATTGATCTTTTGGCATCAACCCTAATTCACGCCCAAATTTCAAGCGAATTTCACCTAATGAACGGTCGACGACAGACTTCTTGTCGGCCGCAAAAATTAAAATATCTCCTGGCTCGGCATTCAAGCATTCTGTCAGCGGTTCTGGATTATCACGGAAGAATTTCCCAATTGGTCCAGTTAATCCTTCATCAGAAACTTTAATCCATGCAGCCCCTTTGCCACCGAAGTCCGCGACGAAATCAGCTAGGCTATCGAGATCCTTACGCGAGTATTGATCAGCGGCACCCTTAACATTGATTCCTTTAACAATACCACCATTTTCTTTTGCCATATTAAAGACTTTGAATGAATAGTTATCCACAATATCTGTAATATCGGTCAATTCCATTCCGAATCGCGTATCCGGCTTATCTGATCCATAGCGGTCCATTGCTTCGTCATATGTCATAACTGGGAACGGATCGTCAAAGTCGATCCCTTTAACTTCCTTCATCACATATTTCAGCATACCTTCAACAATGTCACGAATCTCATCTTCTTCAAGGAATGTGGTTTCTAAGTCGATCTGTGTAAATTCTGGCTGACGATCGCCACGCAAATCTTCGTCACGGAAACATTTAACAATTTGGTAATAGCGATCGAAACCGCTGGCCATCAATAATTGTTTGAATAATTGTGGCGATTGTGGCAGTGCATAGGTTTCACCCGGATGAATACGTGAAGGAACTAAGAAATCACGTGCGCCTTCTGGTGTTGACTTCGTTAAATCAGGTGTTTCAATATCCAGGAATCCCTGGTTATCCAAATATTGACGAACAGCATGTGTGACTTTTGAGCGCATCCACAGGTTATTGAGCATCTTCGGACGGCGCAGGTCAACGTAACGGTATTCCAAACGTTTATCTTCGTTAACATCAATGTCGTCTTCAACTGGGAATGGCGGTGTCTTCGAACGGTTTAAAATCGTCAATGACGTTGCCATAATTTCAAAGTGTCCCGTGCGCAGTTTAGGATTAATTTCTGAATCTGCACGATGAACAACTTTACCTGTGACTTCGATAACAAATTCAGAGCGCAATTCTTCAGCTACAGCGAATTGATCATCGATAAATTCGCGGTTGAAAACGATCTGTACTAAACCTTCGCGGTCACGTAAATCAACAAAAATAACGCCACCGAGGTCACGACGCTTTTGCACCCAGCCTTTAACAGTCACTTCGTGATCAACGTGTTCTTCACTAACTAATCCACAATATGTTGTTCGTTTCATGTTACATCTCTCCCATCATTGCTTGATAGATTTCAGCAAAATTAGTTTCCAAATCACTCAATGGATACGTCTGCTCAACACCATCAGATAATCGCTTCACTTTCGCGATATTTTGATCCAGTTCCTGATCGCCAATTGTTATTGCTAATTCGGCGCCCAAACGGTCTGCTTCACGATATTGTTTACCCGGTTTACGCTTCGTTAAATCGCGATCAATACTGAACCCTTGTTGACGTAAGCACTGGCCTAATTCGAACGTGGCTTCGAAGGCGCGGTCACCAATCGCTACTAAATAGGCATTCAGCGGTAGCTGTTCTGGTATTGTCACACCTTGTGCATCCATCAATAGTAGCAAGCGCTCAATTCCAATCGCGAACCCAAATCCTGGAGCCTCTACTTTACCTTCTGACAGTTCACTGACCAATCCAGAATAGTTACCACCGCCGCAGATTGTTGTTTCTGCACCGAACACTGGTTCTTCTGTCATCATTTCAAAAATAGTTTCTTGGTAGTAGTCTAACCCCCGCACCATGTTAGGATCAATTTCAAATGAGAGGCCAACCTTTGTTAATAACGCTTGCACTTGGTCAAAGCGTTCCTGTGATGCTGGTGATAGATAATCTAAAATACTCGGCGCATCCTTAACAATCGCTTGATCCTGCGGTTCTTTACTATCTAACACACGCAGTGGATTATCTTTAAACCGACGTCTGGAGTCCTCGCTGAGCTCATTTTCATATGGTTTGAGATAGTCAATTAATGCCGCACGATACCGTTTGCGATCCTCATTGCTTCCCAATGAATTAATGACTAATTTGATATCTTTTAAGCCAAATGCCTCCAGCAAGTCATGTGCCAAAGCTAATGTCTCAACATCTGTCCAAGCACCTTCACCATTAAACACTTCAACGCCTAACTGATGGAACTGGCGCTGACGACCACTTTGCGGACGCTCATAACGAAACATCGGTCCCATGTAATACGCTTTATATGGTTTCGGATGTTCCGGACCGAATAATTTGTTTTCAATATAAGCGCGAACTATCGGCGCAGTACCTTCTGGGCGCAGTGCAATCCGACGACCTCCCTTATCTTTGAAATCATACATTTCTTTGGTTACGACATCAGTTGTTTCACCGACACCGCGACTAAACAAATTAAAATTCTCAAAAATTGGCGTACGAATCTCAAGGAATCGATAATTTTCCAAAATTGTACGCGCTGTCTTCTCAATGAATTGCCACTTTTTAACGTCTGCTGGCAATATATCACTGGTTCCTTTAGGTCTCTGAATCACGTTCTTCCTCCTTCAACAAAAAAGCCCCTGTCCCCAATTAATGAAGACAAGGGCGATTAAATTCGCGGTACCACCTAGTTTTAACTGTATACTTACAGTACTCTATGCTTAACGCGCATTAACGAGATAGCTTTTCACTATCTTCCTCGAGAGTGTTCATTCCTTTTTTATTTTCTTAGATGCTTACACCAACCATCCTCGCTGATAAGAACTAAAAAAGCATTGCTCTGTCAAAGGATAAATCCAAACTTTAACTGGAATTTTAGCGAATATCATACTATAAGTCAATACTATGTGAACGCCTAGCTTTAGGTCCCTATTTTTTAACAATAGCCAGGCTTTATTTCATCATTAAAAACATGCTAAACTATGGATAACTATTGAGGCAATAAGGAGTATACGCGTGAAAAAACCGGAACGGGAGACATCATTTATAGACCAATTAAAAGCGATTCCCTCGCATTGGCGCTACTTTGGTATTATTATCTTGTTTTTTTGTATTGGTGGCGGTTCAGTATGGCTAACCGAACATAATCGCACCCAAGCGATTACTGCTGATGTTGTTAATATGCGCAAAGGCCCCGGTATTTCTTATGATATTGATAGCCAATTAAAAAAAGGTACATCCTACCGCATCGTGAGTACACAAAACGGTTGGCAAAAAATTTTATTAAATGACGGTCGTGTGGGATGGCTTGCTGGTTGGTTATCTGATAGCATCCAAGCGATGCATACAGAGAATTCAGTAGGCACAGGCTATCTCGCAACGTTACTGACGGATGCCCCCGCTTATGAATCCGCAGAAGACAATGCGAATAAGATCGCCGATGTCAAAAAAGATGATAAATATAATATTATCTTTCAACAAAATGGCTGGGTACAGGTTCAGCTCGATAGCGAACTTGCATGGATCAAGCAAGAAAATATTGAAATCACACCGGGCAATGTCCCTGCGCCAGCATTGAACGATGCAATTGATTCTTCTGCGGATACCAAGTTTCTTAAAGATTATGATTACAAAGTAATTGTGGAAGCAGAAGGTGCACATATCCGCCAATCACCAGATACAAGCAGTCCGATTATCTATGAGGCACATCGCAAAGAACCACTCGCCTATATCGGTCAATCCGGAGCCTACTATCACGTAAAAACAGCTGATGGCGATACAGGTTATATCGCTAACTGGGTAGTGACGAGCGATTCCCAGGCAATGAAGCAACTTGCTGAAACAGCAAAGGCAACAACAACCCTCCAGTCAAAAACCATCGTACTGGATCCTGGTCATGGCGGTGAAGATCCGGGGACAATATCAGACGATGAATCACTCTATGAAAAAGATATTACGCTAAAGACAGCGCAAGCCGTCAAAGCTGCCCTTGAAGGCGCAGGCGCTACCGTGATTATGACACGAGATGATGATGAAACAGTATCACTGGCCGAACGTCCTGCACTCGCAAATCAGCAGGCTGCCGATGCTTTCATTAGTCTTCATTATGACAAGGCTGAGAATAATCCGAGTGCGAGTGGCTCAACCGTCTATCAGTACGGTGATACATCTACACCACTTGCCCTAGCGGTACAGTCACAATTAGTGGAAAAGGGACAGCTACCGAATACTGGTATCAAATTCGGTGATTTCCAAGTATTACGTGAATCTCAAATGCCTGGGCTGTTGATCGAACTCGGTTATATGTCTAATCTAAACGATATTGCTGTCTTTATACAAGATAGTTACTACGATCATGTAGCGCAATCGATAGTAGACGGACTGACCATTTTCTTCAATACAGAGATGGACCAATTACTCAATCAACTTGATCCAGAAAATCCATCGAGTGAAGTCGGTGCACTGGAACCTGATCCGAACGAAATTCAGACATACCCTAATAATCAGGGTGAAGAACCTTAAACGACACGTTAAAAGGCGTACGCCGTGCAGTTCTGCAAGCGTACGCCTTTTTGGATTGCTATTTATCTGTCTTTACTATCGACAATAATTGTGACAGGGCCGTCATTGACTAGCGATACTGCCATATCAGCACCGAACCGCCCCGTTTCAACATCGAGTCCATAAACTTCTTGTAATTCGCGATTAAACAATTGATAATACGTCTCACCAATATCAGGAGAAGCTGCATCCGTGAAGCTAGGGCGATTGCCTTTACGCGTATCCGCAAACAACGTGAATTGGGAAATGGATAATATTTGACCGCCAACTTGGTCTAGTGAGAGATTCATTTTTCCCTCTTCGTCATCAAAGATACGCATTTTAGCAACCTTACGTGCAACATATTTAACATCTTCTTCAGTGTCATTCGGTGCTATTCCGACCAACAACATGAAGCCAAGGCCAATCGATCCGACAATCTGTTGATCGATTGCCACTGAAGCTTCTGTCACTCTCTGCAATATAACCTTCAATGCAAAGTCCTCCTCAATTATAGGCGCTTCACTTGATCGACATCCGGAATTTCTTTTAATTTAGCAGCGATGCGATTTAATTGGGCCGTATCGCGCACAAAAAACCGCAACTTCACTGTTACCGTATTCGTCTTATGATTGGTGGTCGCATTGAGATTGGTCACATGTTCTGTCAACGGCGACATAACCTCGAGGACATCATTAACAATGCCGTGGCGATCAAATGCATTAATCTCAATACCAACTTCATAGTGCTTATTATCTTGGCTAGCTTCGTTTTCCCAATCGACCGGCAGTAAGCGATCCTGATCAGCTGTTTCATCTAACTGTACATTCGGACAGTCTTTACGGTGAACTGTAATGCCACGCCCCTTGGTAATGTATCCGATGATTTCATCACCAGGTACAGGACTACAACATTTCGCTAAGCGGAATAATAAATTATCGACTCCTTCAACAATCACACCATTATTGTGCTTAATATGCATCGGCTCAACACGAGTCAGATGCGGATTGCCGCCAGTTTCCGTCACCTGATCAGACACTTCAGACACTGGTGTGACATCATCTTTCGATGGACGAACCAGCCGTTTTAACCGATAGGCAACTGCATGTGCCGATAGTTCATTAAAACCCACCGCTGCATAGAGATCTTCCATAGATTTGAAGTTGAAACGTGATAGCAAATCTTGACGCGTACGCTTATTCAGTGCTTCATTCAATGACAAACCAATGTCATTCAATTGTTCAATAATCGCATGCTCACCGATTTCAATGTTTTTCTCGCGATCTTTAACCTTAAAGTAGCGCCGAATTTTGTTTTTAGCTTTATTTGAAGCTACCAAATGCACCCAGTCGCGACTCGGACCAGCTGAATTTTTAGCTGTCATAACCTCGACAATATCGCCATTCTTAAGTTTATGGGATAGTGGCACAATTTTTCCGTTAACTTTTGCACCAATTGTGCTGTTACCGACTTCTGAATGAATAGCATAGGCAAAGTCTAAGGGCACGGATCCTGCAGGCAACTCATGGACGTCTCCTTTTGGTGTGAAAACATATACCTTATCTTTGAAGATATCCTCTTTGACACTCTCCATGAAATCCGTAGCACTCGTACTATCCGACTGTAAGTCCTCAATTTGATTGAACCATTCGAGCTGGGAAGCAAGTTCGTCCTTCTCAACTTTATCTGTTTGTCCCTGTTTATATGCCCAGTGCGCGGCAATGCCGTATTCCGCCACTTCGTGCATTTCAAATGTCCGTATTTGAATCTCTACAGGCGTCCCATTCAGACCGAGGACAGTCGTATGCAATGACTGATAGCCATTTGCTTTAGGCATGGCAATATAATCTTTAAATCGATTCGGTAAAGGACGCCAATGTGTATGTGCCACACCTAGAACCGCGTAACAATCTTTCAAGGTCGGTACGAGCACACGAATTGCCAACAAGTCATAGATATCCTCAAAACTTTTGTGTTGGCTTTTCATTTTTTTGTACACAGAATAAATATGTTTCGGTCGCCCATAAATCTCATAATCACCGCTGACTGACTCGTCGATAAACGTCTTCATGGCATCGATTGTCTGCGAAATAAAGCGTTCGCGGTCTTCGCGTCTCGAGTTCATTAGATGGGCAATGCGGTAGTATTCTTCGGGATTGATATATCGTAACGCCGTATCCTCTAACTCCCACTTAATTTGACTAATCCCTAAGCGATCCGCTAACTGCGCATAAATTTCCAGGGTTTCTGTAGAAATTTCTATCTGTTTTTCACGCCGATGGAACTGTAACGTACGCATATTGTGCAATCGGTCAGCCAATTTGACCATAATAACGCGCAGATCATTAGCCATAGCTAAAAGCATTTTACGGTGATTCTCAGCCTGTTGCTCTTCCTTTGAACGGTATTTGACTTTTCCCAATTTGGTTACACCATCGACAATATGCCGAATGGTTGGATTAAAAAGATATTCGATATCCTCGAGTGTAAACCCGGTATCTTCAACCACATCGTGCAGAAAACCCGAAGCAACGGTCTCATAATCCATTTTTAAATCTGCTAAAATACCGGCAACCTGTATAGGATGTATATAATAGGGTTCGCCTGATTTTCGGCGCTGATCACGGTGCGCGCGTTTAGCGACCCGTGCCGCTTTTTTCACAACCTCCAACTTTTCCTCAGGCATGTATTCTGCACAGCGCGCGATTACTTCTGCCTCTGTTTTATTTGGTATATCAGACATTGCGCACTCCCCCTATTCCTTAATTAATATCTTTTATAATTTTAGCGCAATTCTATCTCTTTAACAATCAACCCTCGTGTCGCGTAGCAAGTAATGCATACCAAGCGCCGCGTTTTCGCGATTCAATAATCTCAAACCCATAATCTTTCAACTCCTGCGCAATCACTTCGTATTGGTCATAATAAATTCCGGAAAGAATTAACTTGCCACCTGGATTGAGATGTACATCAACTTGCGGAATAAGTTGTAACAACACTTCCGAAAGTATATTCGCAACAATAATGTCAGCTGTTTCTGATACATTATTGAGCATATCTTTTACTTGAAAAGTTACATGTGTCGCTTTAGGATTGAGCGCTAAATTATGTGCTACAGCCTGTTCACATGCGGGGTCATTATCGAACGCGTAGACGTGAGAGGCCCCCAGAAGGTCCGCAGTGATCGCCAGAATGCCAGACCCTGTGCCGACATCTATTAAAGTATCTCCCGATGATAATTCATCACCCAGCAGGCTTAGTGCTAGTCGCGTTGTCGGATGATACCCCGTTCCAAAAGTAACCTCTGGATCGAGATGTACGGTTAAACGGTCGGCATTTTCAACATGTTCCCACTCAGGGACAATAGTCAACCAACGTGTAACATTTTGCGTATGATAATAGGCTTTCCACTGATTCTGCCAATCCGATTCACCGATGACCTTGATCGTCAGTTTGAATTGTTGATGGTCAGCGCCAGCAGTCGTTAATTGGTGTGACAAATGTGTCGATAATGTTTCAGGATCTTCTGCTATCGGAAAATATGCAGACACACGCATTAGGCGTTCATCACCAGTATGGGGAGATAACGATACACCGAGTGAGCCCATCCCCATAAGCAAATCACCGATAAAGTCCGCCTGTGCTGCTGACGTATCAATATTTACTTCGTAACAGTTGGTCATCAGTGGTTTCTCCGTACCGGAATCGCTTCAAAGCGCCCGGCTGACTTGAGCGTATCAATCCGCGATGTTTCAAAATTTGTTGGCCATGGTAAGTACAATGACTCACGTTCGCCCTTTGCCATATCACGCAATTGTGACACGGCCGATACTTCTAATTGATGGAGCGCTTCTAAAATGATATCGATATTTGTCTTCATAAACTCACCATCGTACATTTGCGGTGCAAAATAGTAATAGCCATCAACATTTGCATCCCCTGTTACCACGGGATTGAATTGCGCCTGCAGCATATAAGAGGAGGAAGCGTCAACCGTATGTTGTTCGAAGTCGGCTAACTCTGCCTCTGCTAAAACATCTTTTAATGGTAAGAATAATTGGATCGTAATTTCTTCTACACGTTCGTCCTCAATGATGCGCCACTCTGATTGCCAAATATCTTTTGACATTTTCTTTTCCAAATAATCGTATAAATTGATCTGCATGGTGTCCCTCCATTCTAGTGAATAACGCTTTTAGTATAACTTATTTTCCCACAATACGCATGACAGTAAAACGTTAATCTCTGTGAATATCACTTAAACGTTCACTTATCAATATGATATAATCGCACTTATGAAAGTCTTTTAATTGGGGTGTACATATGTCAAATCGTAATTTAACATCAAAGGATATCTTACAGAAAGAATTTAAACCAGCGCTCAGAGGATTCAACACGCAAGAAGTGGATGAATTCCTGAACCTAATTATTCGTGATTATGAGTCGTATGACCGCGAAATTGCTTACCTAAAAACGCAAAACGAGCGCTTAAAACAAAAATTAGAACGCAGTAAATCACAAGGAAATACGGAAAATAGCGATAGCGAACGCGTAGCCTCAACAACAAACTACGATATCATCAAGCGGCTGTCTCGATTAGAGAAAACCGTATATGGTGTAACAAATCATCAGACTAACGAAGAAGCACACGATTCAGCAGTCGATACACCAGATGTGGTCGAAAATGATGGTGAAGAAACACAAATTTATCGCGGCTAGTCTTTTCAAGTCACTATGCGTTGTGTATAATAACGTGCGTACATGTAGATTTCGGGTAATCGCGGGCAATATTTCTTGCCTGAGGAAAGTCCATGCTCTCACAGGCTGAGATGTCTGTAGTGTTCGTGCTTTGCGAAACAATAAGCAAAGGCTTTGATGGCGAGTGACCGGGCTAAAGGTTATCCCAAGCTCTAGTAACTCTGAAAAGTGCCACAGTGACGAAGTTCTATGGGAAATCATAGAAGTGGAACGCGGTAAACCCCTCGAGAGAGCAACCTAAACATTGGTAAGGGCACTCAAAGTATGTAGGAAATGAACCAACCTTTGAGGTTTGAGCATTTAGCTCAAATAGACAGATGATTACCCTCCAGAATGGCTCTGCCGGTAATTCTGGAGACAGAACATGGCTTACAGAAATTTACAGTGGCAGCGGGAGGTCTTAGTACCTCCCTTTTATTTTTATCATTTATTATTTGCACTAAAAAGGTGGGATAAATATGACAACTTTTCAATTAGTGGCAACCTGTGCTGCTGGTATTGAATCTACCGTAAATCGTGAACTTAAAAAAATGGGCTACCAACCTAAAAATGCTAACGGACGAATATATTTTGAAGGCGAGCTATCTGATATCGCTCGTACCAATTTATGGCTGAGAACGGCAGACCGTGTCAAGATTGTCATGGGAAAAGCTGAAGTATTAAGTTTTGATGAGCTGTATGAATTTATAAAATCAATTGAATGGGAAGCTATTCTGCCGATGGATGCGGCTTTCCCCGTTTCGGGAAAAGCAATTAAATCGAAATTACACGCTGTACCGACTGTCCAAAAAATGACTAAAAAAGCGGTAGTTGATCGTTTAAATCACTACTATCACCATACTGGCTTTTTTCCTGAGACTGGTGCAGTCTATCCCATCGATGTGCGTATCAATAAGGATATCGCTACGGTTACGTTAGATACAACGGGTGATAGCTTATTCAAACGCGGCTATCGTCAAAGTAAAGGCTTTGCACCGCTCAAAGAGAATCTTGCTGCCGCATTAATCGATCTAACGACCTGGTTTCCTGATCGTCCGCTCTACGATCCAACAACAGGTTCTGGCACAATTGCGATTGAAGCCGCTCGAAAAGGGATGCGTATTGCACCCGGATTAAATCGTCACTTTATATCGGAAAATTGGGATCTCTTCTCTAACGAATATACAGCCGTGCGTGAAGAAGCTCGTGATTTTATTCAACATAACGTAAAAATGGATATCCTTGCATGTGACATCGATCATCAAATGATTGCGATTGCTAAAGCAAATGCTGAAGCAGCTGGTGTATTAGATCAGATTAAATTCAAGCAAATGCAAGTAGCAGATTTTCAGACCGATAAAACGTACGGTATTATCATCGCCAATCCACCGTATGGCGAACGACTTAAAGATCAAGAATATGCGCATCAGTTATATGCTGAAATGGGAACCATTTACAATCAAATGCCAACATGGAGTAAATATATCCTCTCAGCTGATGCAAACTTTGAAAAATTTTATAAAATGAAAGCCACTAAAAAACGTAAAATTTATAACGGTGCATTAAAAACCGACTACTACCAATTTTGGGGTACTAAATCCTAACATTTAGAGCAATAGAAAGGATGTTTAAAAACATCATGATTATGGATATCATTAAAATGATTCTTTTCGGGATCGTTGAAGGGATCACCGAATGGCTGCCGATTTCAAGTACGGGGCATATGATCCTGCTCGAAGAACTCGTGAATATTGATTTTCGTCCGGAATTCTGGGCAATCTTCTTGGTTGTTATCCAGCTCGGTGCGATCTTAGCCGTCATCCTCATTTATTTCCACCGTTTGAATCCCTTCTCACCCTCTAAGACAAAAGTCGAACGGAGAGATACTTGGGAGACTTGGTTTAAAGTAGCCGTTGGATGTATTCCTGCAGTTATTTTTGGCTTTTTGCTCGACGATTGGATGGATGAGCACCTGATGTCACCATGGGTCGTCGCCGCAGCGCTGATTATTTACGGTATTCTCTTCATCATTATCGAAAATCGTCGCACGCAACTTCCGACTAAAGTCGAAACGATGAATGATTTGAGCTATGGTCGCGCACTCGGTATCGGTGTATTTCAAGCGCTATCCATTGTTCCAGGGACGTCTCGTTCAGGATCTTCCATCTTAGGTGCTATGATCCTCGGTACATCGCGTCCGATTGCTGCTGATTTTAGCTTTTTCATGAGTATTCCTATTATGTTTGGTGCCAGCGGTTTACGTGTCGTTAAAGCGGTCATCTTCAATGGTTTTCATTTCACTGGCTATGAATTACTCTTACTTGCTGTCGGCTGCGCAGTCGCATTTGTTGTTTCTGTTGTAACTATCAAGTTCTTACTCCGTTTCATCCAAACGAACGACTTTAAACCATTCGGATGGTATCGTATTGCGCTCGGAATTATTGTGATTCTCTTCTTCAGCATTCGACTGATATAATTTCCACAATCACCATGCCTATTACATCCAATATAGTCAAATACCCAACAGTTAACGGAACTGTTGGGTATTTTTTGTGCTATATATTTTTTAAGTCATCAAACTAAACTGTACGGTATTTGTCGAAATACGGTTGAAATTGTGAAATATTAATAACAATCAACATTACAACAAAGCGAACAGCACCCATAATGATATTCTGAGGCACGCGAGTTGCTAGTAATGCGAGCATCGGTGTGCCGTACATGATATGGAGCCATAGCGTTCCAAGAATGATGTTCGTGATAATCGTATTGCACAACACAGCACCCAGCACATGATACCATTTGACTTCTTTGCGATGGAGAAAGAAGCCATAGAATACGCCACCGAGGAACGCGTTGAAAGTGAAACCGAAGAAGAAACCTCCTGATGCACCGAATAAGAAGGATTTTAATAAATCGTTCCCTGCTGATGCAAAGCCAGCCACCCAAGGTCCAAAGAAAAATCCCAGGAATACGGTAGATAAAAAGCCAAAACTAATACGATTATTCTGCCCTATTGGAATAGAAAAGCGGGTTAGCACAATATTAAGTGCCATAAATAATGCAACCAACGCCATTTGCATTGGCGTAAAACGAAAACGTTTGTTGTTTGATGTAGACATAATCGGAACTCCCTTCTTTAGAGTTCCGCTTAAACGGAATTACTAGTGATAATTAACGTCAAGCGGAAGCAAGAAATTATCGCAAAGCTCAGGCTTTTTCGTCTGAAGGCAACATCCCATCCATTCAGCACTTTACGCAATTTCCTTACTCTATCGTTAAAACTTACTAAACAACGCACTTATTATATCACTTTCCTAACAAAAATACTGCATAGAAACATTAAGATACGTATTTAGAAGCACTAAACCAATAGGAGTTGTCAATCTAAATATTTTCATAAGCAAAGTGACCGTTGACATTGCTTGTCAATCCTATATAATAGTTAATTGACATATTTAGGGGCTGTTATTGGATTCGACAGGCATGATTCGGAGTATAACCACTGCTCGGAGGTTACGTCTTCGTTATGAACGTTACCTTAAATTTAATTGACGAAAATAGTCAATCTAACTTGGCTTTAGCTGCCTAGTCAGCTAAGTCAGATCTGCCTGGTATCGCCCATGTGTCAGTCGCAGGTCTTATTGCAGTGGGATACGTCTTCGGACTTCGATCCGGAGTCCGGGAAAGAGATTAATCGGATTCGCGAGCAAAAATGGTATGTTTATCTGCCTTTTGTGAGCTAAATCGAATCGGTAAACTATAGCGGTAAACGTTATACGATCCGGCATGTTTGGACAGGGGTTCAAATCCCCTCAGCTCCATTAGGCAGGAGATCTATTGAATTAGTATTAGATCTCCTGTCGTTAAAAATAATTAAATATTTTTATGCGCTCGTAGTGTAATGGATATCACATGAGATTCCGGTTCTCATAATTGGGGTTCGACTCCCCACGAGCGTATTTTTTGTGCATTTTAAGCCATCATGGGCTCTTAGAATGTTGAGATAAAGCGATTTTCAATCAATAATGCATCATTATTAACAAAATGTTAGACCGAATGAATTTATTCTTTCCTTTTATGATGTTCTTGTATTTTATTCACCATTTAATTTATTATAAAGTCGTGAACTTTACTTAAAACGCACAAAATCATCTAGAAAGTAATTAAATATGAATGGCGCTAAAGTTGATCATAATAGCAAGTGGCTCACTACTCTTTACGCATTCATTCTAATTAAAAAATATGAAAATTAGATTTCAAGTCATTAAGCATACTTTTGATCGGCGAGCCTTTTTTGCTTGGACAATCTTTTTGATATTTATAGCATGGATTATAAATAAGAAGAGGAGTCAGAACGATGAGTGAGATGAGAAAAGAAATTATCGAGTTACTCAACAGTGATATATCTGCATACCGTATTAATAAAGACACTGGAGTCAATGCTGCAACTGTCCAAACACTACGTTCAGGAGATATAAAATTAGATAATATCACTTTTAAAAATGCCGAAAGGCTAGCGGCATATGCGGAAAATCATTTATAAAAATATAAAAAAGGGGGAATCCCTCCATTGGAAAAGAAACTAAACACCGATTGAAGCTATTGGCTAGTGTATTAATGTTGTTCATTAATAACTACTGATTAGTATTCGATGATGATAAACAATTGAGTAAATAAAAAACTGTAAGTATCCTACCACAATGGAAGTTCTTACAGTTTTCTTTTAATTAGAACTCTAGCCTATCATTAAATTATTCCTTATGATTTAAATAATCTGTTGCAATCTCTTGATAAATCTCAATGGCTTGGTAATAATCTGCTACTTTCACGTTTTCATCAACTTGATGTGCACTGCTCCCATTGCCTGGCCCTAAAATAATCATTCCAAAATCCTTATTGGCAAGTCTGAATTTAGAAGCATCGGTAGCACCTCTAAATACGTGCAATGCTGCATCATAGCCATGATTACCGACAACTTTTTTGGCGACCGAAATCAATGGATGTTCAGACGGTGTGGATACAGCTAAAATATCATAAATTTGTTCATAATCCACCTGATAATTAGGTACCGTTTCTTGCAGCTTCGTTAAGATTTTTTGAATACGCGATCGCAATATATCAGGATCTTGCCCTGCTACAGTACGAATATCTATAAAAGCTTCTGCTTCATCCGGAACAATATTATTCGTAATGCCGCCTGAAATTTGATTGAGGCTCACGGACGCTTGTCCGAGGACATCATCACGCACATCAGTAATATCCAATTGCTCATATAACGCGTGCAATGTGAGTATCAAGTGATCAATCGCGTTGACTCCTAGATTTGGCTCTGAACTATGTGCCGCCTTACCATGCGTACGCACGATAAAGTCAAAGACGCCTTTGTTCGCTTGAGTGATCGCTAGTGATGTAGGTTCCCCAATAACCATTGCGTCGACATCGTCAATATATCCCTGTTTCGCCAGGGATTCAGCACCGAGTAAACCGACTTCCTCTGCAGCTGTAGCTATAAACTTAATCGTACCTGCAAATGGTATACGGGCTTCTTTCAAGCGAATTAATGCGACCGCTTCGGCAGCTAATCCTGACTTCATATCGCTGGCACCTCTCCCATATAAGATGCCATTATCAACTGTCGCACGGAAAGGCTCGTATTGCCACTCCTGTTGACTTACAGGCACAACATCCATATGTCCAGAAAACACAAACGTCTTTCCTGTCCTATCGCCTTCCAATATCGCAACTAGCTGTGCACGATTCGGGTCATCCGTGAACGGTATAATTTCAACAGGAATATCATGGCGGTCAAATTGCTCAGCTAAAGCATCTACAACTTCACGCTCATTACCATTAACAGTTTCAATATCAATCAATTGTTTCAATAATTCTAAGGCTTCTTCATTTGACATGTGTACATCTCCTCTACCACCATCGTGACTTTAACCATAGAAAATTTTTTAAGATTTCGCAATAAACATTGACTTGGAAGAAACGATCAGTTGAAGACGGTTATTGGATACATTATTATATTCATATGAATTGACTGACAATGATAATGTAGGAGGACTTCCCGATGAAAACAGAATTGCGCGTGCAGTTTAAAAATGAAATCGAAAAATTGACTGACACCCTATCAACCATGGGTGATAAAACGACCGAGGCAATTAACGATACTATGATGGCACTCATTCGCCACGACAACCAATTAGCAGAGAGCGTCATTACAGGTGACATCGAAATTAATCGCTTGGAAAAAACGATTGAACAGGAATTTCACCGTCTCGTCGGTCTTCAGTCCCCGGTGGCTTATGAATTGCGCCTGTTAATCTCGTATCTAAAAGCGAGTGCTGATCTTGAACGTATTGGTGACCATGCCGTATCGATCAGTAAAGCCAGCTTAACGATTAAACACAATAAGCAGGATGCCGATATTGAAGACGCACTGCAAACTTTGGGCAATGAAGTGTCCAATATGGTTGAGGCATTGGTCAAAACACTCATTGATATGAACGCTGAAGATGCGCTAATTATCGCACATCATGATGATACGATTGATAATTACTACAGCAATATCAAAGATCAAACAATTACGGCAATGAAAAAAGATCCTGAATTAATTAACAGCGGCGTGCAATACCTATTTATTGCAGCTAACTTGGAACGTATCGCCGATTACTCAACCAACCTCGCTGAACGTATTATTTTTGCAGATAACGGTGACTGGGTTACCTTAAACTAATAGAATAATTCATCAAATAGAAAAGACATCACTCTCGTGTAGTGATGTCTTTTCTATTATCTCAATTTTACAATTCTAGTTCTTTGATGATGCGTCCACGCTTGTCGTAAGCATATTTTCTCGCTTTATTACTATCATTCATAGCGACAATCAAACGATCGCGGTAAGGTTCAGCGAGCTCATCGAATAAATAATAATCATCGTCGAGCGCATTCTTTTTACGTAAGGATTGAATTTCCTTCTCCGTCCGCAATTTATATGTTGTCGGTGGTAATGTTCCCTCATTGGGCTCTTCTTCAATACGATAGACATAATTACTATCGTTAGCGAGGTACTGTATCTCTAAAGCACCAGAATTTGTGCGTTCAGTCTTGATTTGATCGTATTCTTCTTTTTGTAGTTCCCACCATGCTTTGATGCCGTTCATGGCGTCTTCTTCCGTTTTAAATGTGCCATGTTTTTTGCGTACATCGTCGCGCTTATTCTCCCAATAAACTGTAAAAACTGTTTCGATCATTGCAAGCATCCTCTCTATATTATTACAGTTACTATAGCATATTCCGTATCGTTCAGTATGCGGTACCTCATTTAACGTTCCGGTAAAAAGTGATTGGTCTTTGCGAAGTAATCTAAGTGAAATTGCCCATTATGATAACGTACTTTTGATACAGAAGCATTCGGTAATACTTCAGACATCTTAGGATCAGGAACAATATTTTCAATGATGTACTTAATGCAGGCACCATGGCACACTAATAAGATGTGGTCCTCGTTCTCCCGATGGCGCTGAATCAGATTAATCAGTCCCCGCTCTACACGATGCCAAAAATTACTAAATGTCTCTGCATCATGGTACGGATCTGCACGATGAATGGCATTAATAATTTGCGCGTGATTCAGCTGTGCGCGCATATCTTGCGCATTTTCGTACCCGTTTCGAACCGCCACATAATCATAGGTGCGATCGCCATCTTGGCCTTCAAACCCACCGAAAAATACTTCACGAAATTCAGGTAGCGGTGTAATAGCGATATTAGGATCTGTTGCACGATTTTCCTGTAATAATAATTTCGCTGTGCGCTGTGTCCTGGATAAATCGCTCGTATATACCGCATCGAAAGAAATATTCGCCATTTCTTTTCCTGTTTGAATAACAACCTCTTCGCCCTCGGGTGTGAGTGGTGTATCGGACCATCCCTGCATGCAATTATACTTATTCAGAAACGTGCGCCCATGCCGTACAAAATAAATTGTCGTGCCTTCCTCCATAGCGGTCTCCTCCTTCATTCTATGCAATCGATACCTCTATTGTACCAAAAAACTAAACCGCTATCTTGTTAATTTATCTGACCCATCAAAGCTGTGATTGTAAGCGATTCATAAATTTGATATACTAATTCTAAGGTATGGGAGGCGATTAAAATGTTAGAAACAATCTCTAAAATCCTGGTGCCAGTTGATGACTCCAAACAATCGGAATATGCAGCTGCACAGGCCGCTCGCATTGCCAAAACGAGTGGTGCTTCGCTAACATTTATTAATGTCATTCGTGAAAATGAAAGTTTAGCACATGTACTAACGGCAGATGAACGTGAGGCTATTGTCCGAGCGCGTGAAAAATTACTAACCGATCATCAGGCACGAGCAACGACGATATTTCCCGATTTACATTCCAGCACTAAGGTTCATTTCGGTGATGCGCGACAAATCATTCTCAATCAATTAGAAACAAATGATTACCAATTGATTATCATGGGTGCTACGGGTAAGAGTGCCTTTAAACGTGTTCTCATTGGTTCTGTGGCACAGTTTATTACGCGTCATTCCCCTGTTCCGGTCTTACTCGTGCGTCATGATACGGCGAATAAAAAGCTGCTCGTGCCTACCGATGCTTCCAAACCATCGGAACGCGCACTGCAGCTTGCCACTGATCTCGGAAAAGTGTGGGAAAGCGCCATTGATTTATTGACAGTAACAGAGGATTTGGCCTTTTATAATCAAGCCTATGACTTCCGCGATTATCGCAATCAAGTACATGATGACGCGAAATCATTTTTACAACCTATTGCATCAAAATATGCTGATGATGACGATCTGACATTGACCACGCATATTATTGACGGTGATCCCCGTTTGGAAATTTTGAAATTCGCGCAAAGTCACCGTATCGATACCATTGTCATGGGCGCATCTGGTAAAGGTAGTGTGAAACGCATTATTCTAGGATCCGTTTCTGAATATGTCGTGATGCATGCTGAATCGAATGTATTAATTATTCATTAGTTCGCTATCTAACAATTAAAACGTACAAAAAAACAGGTCTTCATTTGAGGACCTGCTTTTCTATGCACTGATCAATTATTAATCTTTGTGATTTTTCTTTGCTCGCTCTTCGGCTTTGCGTTTACGATAAGCCATTCGCTGCTCTTTGCGGTTAGACATTGCCCATTTCGAATAGTCATCGTCAGTCATCGCGGACACGTTCCCGAGTAAGTACCCGTTACCGACTTGAGAGAAGAAATCGTGATTCGATGTACCCGTGGACATCCCATTCATTACAATTGGGTTCACATCTTCGGCGGTATCCGGGAAAATCGGATCGAAGCCGAGGTTCTGTAGCGCCTTATTTGCGTTATAGCGCGAATAGGTCAATACCTCGTCTGTCCAGCCAACACTTCCATAAATATAGCGCGCGTACTTCTCTTCATTTTCATATAATTCATAAATTGTATTAAATACCCAGTCTTTCATCCGATCGCGTTCGCTATCTTTGAGTTCCAGATAGCCTTTTTGGAACTTGTACCCAATGTACGTCCCATGAACAGATTCATCGCGAATTATCAATTTAATGATTTCTGCAACGTTCTCGAGCTTGTTGTTACCTAAATACCACAATGGTGCAAAAAATCCCGAATAGAATAAGAATGTCTCTAACATCACATTAGCAGCTTTTGCCTGGAGCGCTGAACCGTGCTGATAAATATCATTAATGCGGTTCGCTTTATATTGGAGGTGTTCATATGTATCCGTCCAATTAAAAATTTCATCGATTCTCGCCGTTGAATTTAAGGTAATAAAAATCGTCGAATACGATTTAGCGTGGACGGTTTCCATAAATTCAATATTATTGTACACTGCAATTTCTTGTGGCGTACGGTGATCACGGCGCAGAATATTTAAAGCGTCCTGTGATTGCAACGTATCAAGCAAGGTTAATCCTCCGAATGCAAGATCCACAACATGCCGTTCCTCTTCGGACAGCATCCGCCAATCATCCAGGTCATTCGATACCGGAATACGTGTGTCCAACCAAAATTGACTTGTCAGTTTTTCCCACGTTTGTTTATCAATATCATCTTCGATATTGTTCCAATTAATCGCATTATATTGACCTTTACGCCATTGCTCAACGCGTTCAGCTTTCTCTTCAGCAGTGAGTTCAATAAATTTCTTATTTGGCTTATCCATACGAATGTTCCTCCTTTATCGCAGTATCACTTAAATCGAACAGCTTTCGCAGTAGTTACTACCAATTTCATCTTCATCATCAGTAAATGTACGAATATAATAGATCGATTTAATACCTTGATTCCAAGCATAATTGCGCAAGATATTCAAATCACGGGTATCCATCTTTACCTCACCCGGTTTCTTCCACGGGTATAAGCCTTCAGGAATCTCTGAGCGCATGAACAGTGTCATAGACATCCCCTGGTCAACATACTTCTGAGCTGCTGCATAGACGTCAATCACTTTGCGCATATCGAGATCGTACGCCGATTCGTAGTATGGCATGGTTTTGTTTGAGAGATACGGTGCTGGGTAGTACGTCTTACCTGTCTTTTTCTCCTGACGTTCCTCAATCAAGCGAATGATCGGCTGTAGTGATGAACTCGTTTCATTGACGTAGCTGATGCTTCCGGTCGGTGCAACAGCCAAGCGATACGCGTGGTAGAGCCCATTGGCTTGGACTTTAGCTTTCAATTCCTTCCAATCTTCAGCAGTCGGCAAAGGCACATTTTTCAAAATATCTTTGACTTTATCTGAGGTGATCTCAGGAATTTCTTCGATCATGCGGTCGAAGTAAACACCAGATGCATAGTCTGAGTTCTCAAAGTCATAGAATGTTTCATTACGCTCTGTAGCAATTTTATTGGATGCTACGAGAGACCAGTAGTTCAAGGCATAGAAATAAGCTTCAGTCAGCTCAATTGATTCATCGGATCCGTAGTAGATCTCATTCAAGGCTAAAAGCGTGTGCAATCCCATCGCCCCAAGTCCGATAGAATGCGATAAATTATTACCGTTCTCGATCGATGGTACTGCGCTGATCGCTGTATGATCAGTGACGTACGTCAACGCACGGATAGCCACTTCAATCGATTTTGCAAAATCAGGGCTCTGGACCATATTCACCATATTTGTAGATCCCAAGTTACAACTGATATCACGGCCCAGCACCTCATATTCTTGGCGATCATTTAGTGTCGACGGCGTCTGTACTTGTAAAATTTCTGAACACAAGTTGGACATAACGACGTTACCCGCAATCGGGTTCGCTTCATTAACCGCATCAATATTAACGACATACGGATAGCCCGATTCCTGTTGCAAGCGACTGATTTCCATTTCCAGTTCACGCGCTTGAATACGATATTTCTTGATTTCAGAGTTATTAACCATATTGTCGTATTCTTCCGTAATATCGACGTATGAGAACGGCTGACCATAGACACGCTCGACATCGTATGGGCTAAATAAGTACATGACATCGTCGTTCGCAACCAATTCATAGAATTTATCTGGAACGACAAGACCTAACGAGAGCGTCTTTACGCGAATCTTCTCGTCAGCATTTTCTTTCTTTGTGGCTAAGAAATTCACGACATCTGGATGGAATACATTCAGGTAGACTACCCCAGCCCCTTGACGTTGTCCCAGCTGATTCGCATAACTGAAAGAGTCCTCAAACAATTTCATGACTGGCACAACACCTGAAGCCGCATTGGATACTTTTTTGATTGGTGCACCTGCCTCACGCAAGTTACTCAAATTAATACCGACACCACCACCGCGTTTGGAGAGCTGAAGTGCTGAGTTAATGGTACGTCCTATCGAATTCATATCATCAGTCATCTGAATCAAAAAACAGCTGACCATTTCACCGCGACGTTTACGCCCAGCATTAAGAAATGTCGGTGTCGCTGGTTGGAAACGTTGCGAGATTAATTCGTCGCGCAATTGTGTCGCAAGTTCTTCGTCACCATCCGCAAAGTATAAAGCATTAAAGACGATGCGATCTTCATAACGTTCCAGGTAGCGTTTTCCATCGTTTGTCTTCAGGGCGTATTGAGAATAAAATTTGTGCGCACCCATAAACGATTTGAAACGAAATTTTTTATCGTAAGTCGATTGCAGCAAATCATAAACAAATTGGCGATCGTACTTGTCTATAAATTCTTCTTCGATGTAGTCGTGATCGATTAAATAGTTAATCTTCTCTTCAATGGTATAAAAAAAGACCGTGTTTGGATTAACGTGTTCTAAGAAATACGCACGAACGGCTTCTTTATCTTTATGTAACGGAATCTTATCATCTACAGGAATATTCAATTCATTATTCAGCTTGAAGTAAGTCATCTCATTAGGCTGTTGTACTGTCGGCGTTTTCAATTTCTTCAATAATCTCCTTCACCTTTTTTACATCATTTGATGATCCCATAAATTCAAAACGATGCAACAGCGGCACGTCGTAATCTAAGGAAATATCTTGCGCAGTATAACAAAATACATCCTTTCCAAAGTTACGATTGCCACCGCCGATAACACCGCGGCAGAGCGACTGGTTGTCACCCGTTTCAATGAAATCATTCATTGGATCAGTCGTTTCAATATCATATGTTGGAATGATAATTACATAAGGCTCGTCAACTTCAGTAAAGCAATTATTCTCAGTGATTTCCAAGCTAGGCATGTCTAATTTGTCTACAAAACGCTTTGTATTGCCGACAATAGACATATATACCAATAACATCTCATATCCCCCCTGACCATAAAAGCTCTGTCCTCATTCTACCAGAGAAAGAACGATAATCAACTATATTTTGTATTGTGAATTATTTTTTGCCCCTATATATAGTATTATTTGCTTGTCGCGTCACAACTTGTAGTTTGAACTTCAACGCTTATTCTGACAATAATTACTGATTTTGGTAGACTAGAAAGCGCCACAAGGAGTGAATGTGTATGTTAACTATCCCACAGCGCAAAAAAAATTTACGAGAACTGATTTTCACAAAACGCCAACAATTGTGTGCTGACTACTATCAAAAAGCAAATCAAAAAATAACTAAAGCCATTCTTGATACGTCCGAATTTAATGCGGCGCAAACGATTTTTGTGTTTCAATCGCTACCTTACGAATTTGATACAGCGACAGTGATTCAGATCGCACGCAAAACTGGCAAACAAATTCTCTTGCCTGTCACTGACACCATGAATGACCACCTGATGCTTTATCCCTATCCAAAAAACGAAGAGTGGCACTACGGTAGCTATCACATCAAAGAACCACTGACAACTGACAGACACCCAGTATCGGGAGAAAAAGTCGATCTTGCTATTTTGCCTTGTGTTACGGCAACACACAGCGGACAGCGTCTCGGTCACGGTGGTGGGTATTACGATCGCTGGCTAGCTACCTATTCACCTTACACGATTTTACCATGCTTTGAGCAACTCATCGTGCCTGAACTTCCCATTGAACCACATGATTATACGGCAAATTGTGTAATCACGGAATTAGCTACTTATTACTAATAATGTCTGGTAATCGTTGTATTTTTTGGTAAAATAGAATTATTCTAAATAAAAGAAAGGATAAGCAGATGACTGAACTCTTTAATATTCAAGCCCTTAGTTTGGCCTTCAACGATCATACAATTTATGATCGTGTGGATCTGACAATTCATGAAGGTCAGCACACCGCTATCAAAGGCCAATCAGGAAGCGGAAAAAGCACCTTGCTCAAGATCCTCTGTGGGCTTCAACCTTATGATGAGGGAACAATTACTTTCAAAGGTAAGCCGTTATACGATTATGACTACCGTAAATTACGCCAACGTGTCGCTTATGTTACGCAAACACCCCAATTATTCGGGCACACTGTACAGGAAAATCTGTACTTCCCATTCGAAATTCGTAATGAGGAACCCGATACTGATGCCATTCACACCTTAATGGATGCAGTCAACTTAGGAGATATCGATTTAGACACTGATATCTCCACTTTATCGGGTGGTGAGCGCCAGCGCGTCGGCCTGGTTCGCTCATTGATCATTCCTTCAGAAGTTTTATTGTTGGATGAAATTACATCGGCGTTGGATAAAAACAATCAGCAGGCTGTCGAGCAGGTATTGCAAGATTTTGCAGATGGAAACGGGACAACATTGATTTGGGTAGCCCACCACGCTACTGAAATTACTGTACCGAAGCAAACGGTAACTGTTAATGGCGACGGTACTATCAATGTTATCGATGGTGACAATACACCGACTGCTACTTCAGAAAGTGAGGAATCTACGCATGGCTTACAACATGACCATTAATATTTGGTCCCTACTCGCAACATTTTCACTTGTTATTATCTCTTTGATTATTTCTTGGAAGGAAGATCTGGGATTAATTAAAGATATCTTGATTGCTATCTTCCGTATGTCGATCCAATTGACGATTGTCGGCTATATCTTGATCTTTGTTTTTCAGATTGATAATTGGCTATTAACCACTGTCATGGTCGGCATTATGGATATTAATGCCGCATGGACGGCGCAACAGCGTGGCAAGGGCATCAAGCACCACTTTGCGATCGCAAATCTGTCTGTCTTCGGTAGCAGCATTGTTTCGATGTTTATACTCGTGATTACCGGAGCCATACTGTACGTTCCAAACCAGGTCATCCCGATGAACGGCATGCTAATCGGTGTCGCGATGAACATTACTGGATTAAGTTTTACAAATTTAGCACAGACAATCGATAATCAGCGCCAACAAATCAATGAGAAATTAGCACTGGGAGCCTCTACAAAGCAAGCTTCTAAAAACGTCATTCGAGACGCTGTACGTAACAGTTTGCAACCGCAGATCGATACCACAAAGACAGTGGGACTTGTTATTTTGCCGGGATTAATGACCGGAATCTTATTTGGCGGTAATTTCCCTAAAGAAGCCATTATGTATCAGATATTGTTCTACTTTGCAATGATGGCCGTGGCAACAATCTCTTCAGTGATTACTGTCTACCTCTCCTACCCGTCATACTACAGTGAATTTGGTCAACTGCTTCCGCGTCCGAATGCGGAATAACAGCGATCACATTATATGATTATTGACTGCTCTCACCTGAGGGCAGTTTTTTGTTATCTAAAAAGCAGACCATTATACACTCCTGTATTGGTCTGCTCTTAATTAATTAGTTATCAACTTTATTCCATACGGGTAGATACTGTTCTTTACCTACTTCTTCGAGCTTATCAGCGACGTCATCCGATTGATATAAGGAAACAATTTTCTTATATACCGGATTATCTTTATCTTCAGGACGTACGGCAATGAGATTGAAGCGGTCTTTTGGAATTTCATCGATGTATCCGATATCACTAAAGATTGCATCATCGATTGATAACCCGGCGTCTACCGCAAATTGGCCGCCGATATCAGCAACATCGACGTCTTTAAGCATAGCAGGAGCTTGCGGCGAATCGACAGCAACGAACTGAATATGCTTTGGATTTGCGATGATATCATCTGTTGAAGCCTGTAAATCCGCGCCGTATTTGAGTTTAATCAAGCCTAGTTTTTCAAAGGCCAACAATGCGCGCCCCTGAATTGCTGGTTCTTTCGGTATCAGTGCTTTGCCGTTCTCTGGAATCTGCGTCGCATCATCCAGTTTATCTGAAAAGATGTACAGCGGCGTAATGAATGTTAAACCGATTGACTGCAAATTTTCGCCATGTTCTTTATTCCATTCTGCGAGATATTGGCCGTGTTGGAAAGCATTCATATCAACAGAACCATCAGCCAATGCAATATTCGGCTGTACATAATCATTCATTTTTACAACTTCAAGATTAATATTTTCTTTTTTCGCTTTTTCAGCAATATAGTCCCATACCTGAGCTTCCCCATCACCGACGACCGCTACTTTTACTGTTTCTGGTGTCTTAGACTGCGTTCCTACACCGCATCCTGCTAACAGTAATAAACTGAATAGTGCTAATCCTAGCCAACGCTTCAATCGCTTCATATATATCCATCCTTCTTTCTTTATATACATGTGTTTAAAGGATAATGTATATATAATTAAAAACACGCACCATTAGCGATGGTGCGTGATCGTATTTACCAATAATTATGGTAGTAGATGGTGAATTAATTCATTAGGTGAATAAGCAACAATATGGTAGCGATTAGTTGTCTCATCGTATGCCATTTTATCAATGTAAACGCGATCAGCGAAGGATAACCAATTACCAATATCTTTTGCATCGACCGAACGTTCAATTAAGGTGTATTGCGCTTTAATTTGATCAACAATAAACGCATTTAATCGTACGAGATCTTCAGCATTCTTGGCAGATATTTTCAAGCCATTTGTCTGAGAAATCGCTAGATCGGTCATCCCCACGACTTGATCCATCTTATTATATATGTAACATTTTGGAATATGACTGATCGCCATATCGTCTAAAATCTCATCTATCACTTGCTGGTGGCGGTCAGCATAAGGGCTTGATGCATCGATAACCACCAATAGTAGATCGACTGCCATGCTTTCCTCTAGCGTCGAATGAAAGGCGTCGATTAACATAGGTGGCAGGTCCTGAATGACGCCGACCGTATCCGTTAGCGATAACTTGAAATGATTATCTAAAGCGTACGTTCGCGTCAACGGTGATAAAGTTGCAAAGAGTTCATCCTTTTCATACGTGTCAGCCTGTGCCAATCCATTGATAATCGTTGATTTTCCAGCATTAGTATAGCCAAATAACCCTACTCTAAATAATTGACTGTCGGCACGTTTTTTTCGATTAAGAACCCGATTCGCGGCTACTTGCTTCAAATCCCTTTCGATTTGATTAATCTCATTATGAATCACACGCCGATCTGTTTCTAACTTTGTTTCCCCCGGTCCCCGGGTACCAATACCCCCGCCGAGTCGCGAGAGCACAGTTCCTAATCCTTGTATGCGTGGCAAGAGATATTTCTTCTGCGCCAGTGCGACCTGTAATTTAGCTTCTTTTGTTTTCGCATGCATCGAAAAAATATCGAGAATTAATTGGATACGATCGATCACGGGTACATCGAGCATATCTTGTAAATTCCGGTTCTGAGAAGGACTCAATGACTGATAGAAGATCACTAATTCACTATCTGTCGCTGCTATCCGTTGCTTAATTTCAGCAACTTTACCGCTACCAATCAGCGTTTTAGGATCTATTTGATCTCGTTTTTGAACAATAGTTTCTGTGACTTCACCGCCAGCGGTTTGTACTAACTGCTCAAATTCTTCCTGTTGCATGGCCACGTGCTCAGGATTAATCGGCGTTTTAAGTACATTAATAAGAATCACACGCTCTTTCATTCATTGTCCTCCTGCTCCAAGAACACATGCACCGCATCGATCATCGCACGCCGCTGTTCAGGATGGCGTACGAGATCATATTGATGTCCTTCCGGCAAACGGTGTCGCAGCCAGGTAAGCTGTCGCTTTGCATAGTGACGAGAATGCGTCTTTAAAGTTTTCACACATTCTTCTAACGATTTTTCATCTCTGAAATAAGGGAACAGTTCTTTATACCCGATCGCCTGTAAGGACTGATGATCAGGCGAAAGTTCCTGTTCAAACAACCATTCAGCTTCCGTTAGTAAGCCATTTGCAATCATCATATCAACGCGGCGATTGATACGTTCATAAAGTGTATGCCTATCCGTATTTAATACAATTAAATGGTAGTCATATATTGCTGGGTGCTCATGGCGATCTTCAGTTTGATCGGATAATTTATGATCGGTGAATGTTGCCACTTCGAGCGCCCGAATTACGCGGCGAACGTTATTAGGGTGAATAGTTGCTGCCGATGGTGCGTCAACTTGTTCGAGTTGCTGGTGTAACCATTCAACGCCTTTTTCATCCGCTAGTCGTTGCATTTTGTCCCGAAAGTCAGGATGTGGCGCATCATATCCGAGTTGAAAACCAAACAACAAGCTTTCGAGATATAGACCAGAACCACCGACAACAATCGGCACTTTCCCTCGCGCAATAGTATCGGAAATTGTTGCACGCGCCTCCGGGATAAATTCAGAAACCGTTGAGGATACTGTTAGTGAATGGTAATTAAATAAATGATGCGGAACAGTTTTCTTTTCATCGGTCGTTGGTGATGCTGTACCAATGGTGAGTCCCTCATAAATTTGCATCGAATCGACATTCACAATTTCTCCGGTAAAATGTTGCGCTAAAGTGATGCTAGCCACCGTTTTCCCAACTGCAGTGGGACCTGCAATCACAATAATTTTTGGCTTTTTAAGTGACAAATTATCATCCCTTCAACTGCTGCCGTTCCTCCGCTGCTTGTTTCAATTGCTCCTTCGCAGCTACCCGACTAACATCCGTAACGTTTTCGCCGGATTGCATTCTGGCAAGTTGTGTGACGCGTTGCTCATCACTCAATTGCTCAATTTGCGTCGCGGTGCGATTATTCGTGGTCACCTTAGTAATTAGCAGTTGATAATCTGCCATTGCGGCAACCTGTGATAAGTGACTAATACACAACACTTGCGATTCCTTTGAAATCAAGTACATCTTATGCGCCATAGCTTTAGCCACCCGTCCACTTACGCCAGTATCTACCTCATCAAAAATAATCGCAGTCCCACCTTTAGCCATCTGAAAGATAGTTTTAATGGCTAACATGATACGTGACATTTCACCACCGCTGGCAATTTTATGCAGTGGTTTAAAAGGTTCACCTTGATTGGCAGATAAATAAAAGACCACATTGTCCTTACCATCTTTAGTAAAGCTCTTCGTTTCCTCAAAATTAACCTTAAAATGCGCATGCTCCATATAAAGATCTTGTAACTGCTGATCGATAGCCGTGCTTAGTTTCTTCGCAATCGATTTACGTGCTTGATGCAATGAAATCGCCGTTTGCTTCATTTCAGCAATCTGTTTTTTTAGTTGGAGATTCAAATCATCTGATCGCTGCTCTTGATGCGTTAACGCATCCATTTCTTCTCTTGCACGCACCGCATAGTCTAAAATTTCCTGTTCCGACTCACCGTACTTACGTTTTAAATTTTGAATCGCATTGAGACGCAACTCAATCTGATTCAACCGTTCGGGATCATACGACAATTCATCTAGCGCATGGCTAATATCTGAAGATAAGCCTTCGATCCCATAATAGATACTTTCTGCTTGCTGGTAGAACTTCTGGTATTGACTATCGAGTGTTTCAATATCGCTCAAGGCTGTTGTCGCTTCACCCAATGCATCGTACGCACTTCCAGCCGACTGAGTCAGCATATTATTCGCGGTAGTTAATGATTGCACGACACGCTCATAATTTTTTAATTGTGTCCGCTCATTGACTAAGCGATCTTCTTCGCCAACTTCTAGTTGCTCTTTTTCGATATCATCAATCTGAAATTTCAGTAAATCCATACGTTGTGCCGTCTCTTTATCATTGAGCGTCAATTGGTTCAACAGCTGTTTTAAGTCACGATACGTCTCATATTGTTCATGATATGTAGCTAGTAGCGGCTGCATCTTTTTTTCATCATAGCGATCCAACAGCGATAAGTGCCACTTAGGATCCATTAACGTCTGATGTTCATTTTGGCCATGAATATCTACAATGTATTGACCGAGCTGTCGAAGTGCTGTAACCGTCAGCGAAACACCATTAACTTTGACTGTATTCCTACCGTTGCGCTCAACTTTTCGCAAAATTTGAATTTGTTGATCATCAAAAGGAATATGCCAATTCGCCATTAATGCTTCCGCCTCAGGGTCAATCTCTGGCATAAAAAACATTCCCGTTAGCAGAAAATAATCTTCACCATAACGAATATAATCTGCTGAGGATCTACCGCCAATAAGCAATCCTACCGCATCAATAATGATTGACTTTCCTGCGCCGGTTTCACCAGTCAAGACAGTCATGCCATCCTCAAAATCAACAGATAATTGATCAATAATCGCGAAATTTTCAATCCTTAGATTCTGAAGCAAGCAGCTCTCCCCCTATTCAACTTCTTACTCAAAATGCTGATGTGCTTCTTCCACAATATCCGGAATATTAATTTCTTCAGATATCTGACCTTCATCCGCTGTTGCGCGTTTAAAGTATCCTAAAAATTCAATGTTTCCTGTACCGCCCGTGATCGGTGAATATGTTAAATCGAGTGCATCAAATCCGTAAGTAATTGCCGATTGGAATGTCTGCGCAATCACTTGTTGGTGTATTGCCTTATCCCGAACGATACCTTTCTTTCCAACGTTATCACGGCCAGCTTCAAACTGCGGCTTAACCAATGCGACGACAGGCGAACCGGCAGCAATAATGTCTTTTAAGGGTGGAAAGATCATCGATAGACTGATGAATGATACATCCGTAACCGCCATATCGGGACGCCCCTCGATAAAATCTTCAGGTTTTGAATAGCGGAAATTCGTTTGTTCCATGACCGTCACACGCGGGTCATTGCGCAGTTTCCATACCAGTTGATTGGTCCCTACATCTAATGCGTAACAGTGTACTGCGCCATTTTGTAGCGCTACATCTGTAAATCCACCGGTTGATGAACCAATATCTAACACATTACGATTTGCCATATCAATATGGAACACTTTTAGTGCTTTTTCTAATTTTAATCCACCGCGAGAAACATAAGGCAACGGCCGTCCTTTCTGGTGAAGTTGATGATCAATCGTAATTTTCTGTCCCGGTTTATCTAGCCGCTGTTGATTCTGATCATAGATTTCACCGGCCATAATTAACCGCTTCGCTTTTTCGCGCGAATCGGTAATTCCTTGCGATACGACGAGCACATCTACACGTTCTTTCTGCAAGGCTTAGTCACCTTCTATCCTGCCATTTATACTTCCAAGTAATCCAAAAAGCCACTCACTAACTCGCGGTCAAATTTCGTGTAGGCATCTTCAATTGCCTTCAGATTGTGCTGACACGCCTGAATATGTTTATTGAGGGCTGCCTTAGCGCCATCAATTCCTAATAAGCTTGGGTAGGTATTTTTTTCTGCATCTGTGTCACCGTGTGCATGTTTTCCACGCTTTTCATCCGTCCAGAGCACTTCCTGCAAATCATTTTGAATTTGATAAGCAATGCCGTAGTTTGTCGCAAAATCAACACATTTTGCAAAAACAGACTCCGATACATCAGCAATTAGCGCAGCTGATAAAATACTGTAGTTAATCAATTCACCTGTTTTATACCGATCTAATGCCATTAACTGATCGAGCGTCAAATGTTTTCCTTCTGACATCATATCACGCATCTGACCTTCAACCATTCCCGATTCACCTGCTGCAGTCGCTAGCATCTGTATTAATGTTACTTTTTTCTCAGCATAAATATCTGGAAGTTGTGCTAAATATTGAAACGCATAAGTTAACAGTGCATCGCCTGTTAAAATAGCTGTCGCTTCATCAAATTTTTTGTGAACACTCAGCTGTCCGCGACGATAATCATCGTTATCCATTGCCGGTAAATCATCATGAATGAGTGAATAAGTATGTACAAATTCAACAGTCGGCGCTAGCTTTAAGCCCACAAATACATTTCCCCCGAGCGCTTGTGTGAAAGCCACTGTCAATAGCGGACGTACACGTTTGCCACCAGTGGACAAAGCATAATCCATCGCTTCCTGTATCTTGGTATCTGCATTTCTAAAGTTAACACGACATTCTTCATCAATGGCCACTTGGTATTTTTCTTTGAATGCGTTTAATTTCACTCTATTTACTCCGTTCCTTGTTTATCTCGATCAAAATTTTCCAATTCATCGTTCTCATTAATTAATTGTGTGACTGTATTCTCAGCTTTTTCAAGTGTCTCATTACAATATGCAACTAACTTGACCCCTTCTTGAAATTCCTGCATCGACTCTTGAAGTGGTAATTTACCACTTTGGAGGCGATTAATAATCGTTTCAATGCGTGTCAATGCGTCTTCTAATGCTAAATCTTGTTCTTCTTCTGCCATTGCGCTACTCCTTTACATTTCAGTCTTTTCATATTTCTCCCGAATTTCTGCCCGTACGCTGCCATCTGAAAAGGTCACATTCATCTGATCGCCAACCGCGAGATCACCGCTCTTTAAGACCGGGTGCCCTTCATGTGTTGCGTAAGCATACCCATTGCTGAGTCGCTTTAACGGCGATAATAAATCTAACTGTTTAGAAGCATTTTGCAAACGATGGGTAACATCTTTTAATTGCGATGTCATCGCATAATCAAGTCGCTGCTGATTGCGTACTAATCGGTTTTTAAACCGATAAAGTTGTTCTTTCGGATCATTCTGTCTGAGATGATCTGCCGTTTCTGCTATTTGTCGCTGCTTTCGGCGGATGCCCTGAAACATCGCATCCTGCAAGCGCCCCTCAACCAAGCTAATATGCTGACGCCGTTCATCAAATAAGCGATTCGGATATTTAAATACCGTCGTACGTTTTAGTGACTCTAATTGTTCACGATACCGCTTTAAGATCACCTGTTGCCGTTGAAACAGTAACTGGCGATACCGCTGAATCTGAAGTAAAACATCAGCTAAACTAGGTGTCGCTAATTCTGCCGCAGCAGTTGGTGTTGCCGCGCGCTGATCAGCCACATAATCGATCAGGGTGGTGTCCGTTTCATGACCAACACTAGTAATGACCGGCGTCTCCATATCAGCAACTGTACGTGCTAATTGTTCATCGTTAAAGCCCCATAAATCTTCAATTGAACCACCACCGCGACCGACAATCACCGTGTCATAACTGCCATCCTGTTCAACGCGCTGTAAATTCCGAATAAGACTCTGTGCAGCACGCTCTCCTTGGACGACGGTTGGATAGAGCACCAATTGTACCTTGGGATAGCGCCTACGTACCGTTGTCATAATATCTTCGATGACAGCGCCTGATCGTGAAGTCAACACAGCAATCTTTTTAGGAAATTTAGGTATCGCGCGTTTGGGTCGATCAAACAAGCCTTCCTGACGCAGTTTTTTCTTTAATTGTTCGTATGCTGCATATAGTGCACCTATACCATCTGGTTGGATCGAATCGACGGTGATTTGATACTGTCCCCGCCTTTCATAAACAGAGATGTGTCCGGTCACCAACACGTTCATGCCATCCTCAAGATCGAAAGCGAGCCGTTTAAAGATAGACGGAAATAGTGTTGCTGAAATCTCTGCTTGATCATCTTTTATTTGAAAAAACTGTGTTTTTCCCGGTCGAAGATGAAAATTGGAGACCTCGCCTGTTACAAAGACTTTTTCCAGATATGGGTCTCGGTCAAATTTTGCTTTAATATAATGCGTCAATTGGGAAACTGATAAATATTCCTGGTCAGGCATGTAATTCCTCCAATCGTGAGACCAATTGATCAAATATCATAATATTTGTCACTGGTCCAACACCTCCTGGAACTGGCGTGAAAGCCCCGGCAACTGATGAAACTGAAGATTCATCGACATCACCATGCACATGCCCCTCAGCATCATAAGTTGTGCCAACATCGATGACGGTAGCGCCCGGTTTAATCATTTCACCAGTTAATAATCCCGGTTTACCAGTCGCTGCACAAATAATATCTGCCTCTCGCGTGATAGCATCGAGGTTTTTAGTTTTCGAGTGAGCAATAGTTACAGTAGCATCCTCGTTTAAGAATAGCAGTGCGAGTGCCTTGCCAACAACCGGACTGCGTCCAACAACAACCACTCGCTTACCAGTAATTGATACCTCATAGTATTTGAGTACTGCTAATACAGCAGATGGTGTGTTAGGGAGCAGACCTGGTTCTTTCACCATTATTCGCCCTAGATTTATCACCGATTGCCCATCGATATCTTTATCTGGATCGATACTACTGATAATCCTTTGCTGATCGAAAGTAGATGGTAATGGCATACCGAGAATGATACCGTGTACTGTTTCATCAGTATTTAATTGTTGAATTTTCTGAATAACTGCTTTCGTTGATGATTCAGATGAAAACGGGACTAATTCATAGGCAATTCCTAGTTTTTCAGCCAATTTAGCACTGTTTTTAAAGTAATGCATGCTGGCGATATCCCCGTCACTATACAATGCAACAACTTTAGGAAAAATACGTTGTTGATTGAGTTGTAAAATTCGCCGTTCAAGGTCCTTTTTCATCGTCATTACTAAAGGTTTTCCTAATAATTTTTTCGTCATCGCATAGGCTCCTTAAACAAAAGGGATTGATCGTGTAACGATTCACTATCAATCCCTCTGATAACTATAATAATTATAATTCTTCAATGATCTTCGATAAGACGCCATTGATAAACCGACGCGAGCGTTGATCGCTATACAATTTACATAATGTTAACGCCTGATCGACAGCGACGACATGAGGAACTTTGCCCTCTTCTCCATAGCATATCTCATAGACCGCAATCTCTAAGATCAATCGGTTAATACGCTCTAAACGATTGACTGACCATTTACCTTCAATGAAACGATCTAAAATAGCATCAATTTCATCACGTTTGCCTTCAACACCATTAACTAACGTTAGAAGATATTCAGGCACCGTATCATTTTCATGGCTCACTGCGCCATTGAGTGCCGACTTCAATTGTTGGGAGTCCACATCTTCAACACGCTCAGCTGACACTCTAGGAATTGCTTCAACCGTATCGACCGTACTAAATGTCACGACAGGCTGGAACAAATCGCTATTTTCGGTAACGAAAGTAAAGGTGTCATGAATGCTACTCTCTGTATTGTACCAACGTTGGTACAAAGTTAGCAACGCAATTTCACGAATTTGCGCTAATCCTAATCTCATAGCTTCACCCTACCTTCTAGCTTGCACTATCAACTACAAGGTCTGCGACATAAATACGGATCTCATCGAGTGCAATTTCAGTCATTTCCTGAATTTGCTCGTATAGGTATTGCTGTAACTTAATGATTGTCTGTGGGATATCTGGACGGTAGTAAGCGTCAATAATCACATCGAGAATCAATTGACCATCTTCCTCATGCAACATTACACCGCGATCATATCCTAAAAAGCCAGAAATCGTTGATCGATACCAACCAACCGGTGATAACTCTGAAAAGCGTTTAATGGCTTCGATGGCAATTGTTTCAATCACATCTGGAGAAATATGAACACTTCCGAGATCATCATGATGAATTAACGATTCTTCTGTTTCCCATTTAGCCATCAATAACTCTCCTCTCTATGCACGAGAAATGTATTCGCCGTCTGTGGTATTAATCACCAATTTATCGCCTTCTTCAACGAAGAAAGGTACATTAACAACTAAACCAGTTTCCATTGTAGCTGGTTTTGTACCACCAGATGCGGTATTGCCTTTAATGCTAGGTTCCGTTTCCTTGACTACTAATTCAACGGTCTTCGGCAACTCTAACCCGATAACTTCGCCTTCATAAGTAATCACATCAACAATCATGTTTTCGAGTAAGTAATTCAACTCACCTTTGATGATTGAACCATCGATTTCTAATTGTTCATATGTTTCAGTATCCATAAATACATGAGATTCACCGGATGCATAGAGATACTGCATTTCGCTGTTCTCAATATGCGCAGTTTCTACTTTTTCTCCTGCACGCCAGGTTTTATCTGTTACTGCACCTGTGCGAAGATTCTTCAATTTGGAGCGGACAAATGCGCTACCCTTCCCCGGCTTAACATGCTGGAATTCTATTACACGATAGATGTTCCCTTTATCTTTAATCGTCAAGCCGTTCTTAAAATCATTTGTCGTAATCATATTTCAAATTCCCTCCTAAATTGTGCCTTCGCACTACTTATACCATTATACCAACGTTCAGGAAAGTGTAAACAATTCTTCTTAAAGAATTACCAAGGAAGTGCGCCTAATATATCACTATCAAAGTTGAATCAGTTCACGCGAAGAATGCGTCAATGTTCGACAACCATCCTCGGTAAATAACAGATCGTCTTCAATACGAACCCCGCCTAATCCAGCAATGTAGATTCCCGGTTCATCTGTAATTAACTGATTAACCTTCAAAATATCTTCACTATGTAAATTAGCGTTCGGTTCCTCATGAATTTCCAAACCAATACTGTGACCTAATGAATGTCCAAATTGCTCACCATAGCCTGCAGATGCGATATAATCTCTAGCAATATGCTCTAACTCTCTGCCCATCATGCCAGGTTTGGCTTGCTCACGGACTTTTTGATTTGCTTCCTGAACGATTCGATAAATATCTTTGAGTTGACTCACTACATCGCCAACTGCGATAGTTCGCGTCATATCCGATACGTATCCCTCATAGTAGCAACCGAAATCTAAGGTAACTAATTCATTGCGTTGAATCTTTTTGTGCGTAGCTACCCCATGCGGCATCGCCGAACGATAACCCGAGGCAACAATTGTCTCAAAGGAAACTTTTGAAGCACCTAATTCTCGCATTTTAAAGTCTAACGCATTAGCAACTTCAATTTCAGTTATCCCGGGTTCAATGTACCCAAGAATATACTGGAACGCCTCATCAGCTATTTCGCAGGCCTTTGTGATTGTTGCAATCTCAATGGCATCCTTCGTTTGTCGCAACAATTCAATCATACCAGAGGACGGAATTAATTCACTCGTCAATTGCTCCTCTAGCACGTCATAGGCTGCAACTGTTAAGTCCTCATCTTCATAGCCTAATCGATGAATGCTGTGTGTAAGTAGCTTATCGTTAAGGCATGCAATAACAGAATCATAAGGTGCATTCTTACCATACAATAACACGTCAAAATCGATAGCTTCCTCACGTGCCTGCTCTAAATAACGAAAATCAGTAATCAAGAAAGCATCTGCTAAAGTAATCAGTAGCCATGTCTCTTCACCTGTAAAGCCACTCAGATAGCGCACATTAAAAGGATTGGACACATAATAGGCACCGAGTCCTTCTTCTTGCATTTGATCTCGCAATTGTTCAACTCTTCGGTTCATCATTTCCTCCGATTTTTCACAACTATTTCATCCATTGTAACAGATTTTTTAATTTCAATGAACAATCCGACAATTGCTATCTCTGTTGTGGATAATCATATGTATACATCTGATGTGTACTCGCCAGTTGAACCTTACAACTGATTCGATCTCCGTTCTCCCTAATCCATACTTGACCCAAATTATAACGATACACATCTAGCTGCAATTGCTGTTCTGCTAATGTTTCAAGTTGTTCATCGAGTTGTGCTTGCACTTTTTCTAATTGATCTAATACCTCGTGGCCGGCTTCCTGCTCTTTTGTCGATTGACGAGCCATGGATTCATCGTTTGTCTCATCATTATTTAACATTTTATCCTTATCAACTTCTACCTGCTCTTGATCGGTCTCTTGAATCTTTCGGTATTTTTCTTCAATCTCAGCGTGCGCTTTACGGAGTGCCTTGTGCTCACTAGAAATTGCCAGCTGTTTATCTTGAAATAGCTGTAAACTTTTGTCAGCCATTGCTTGAGCGACGAGTCCATCAGATAAGGTTCGGAGGTTACGCCTCTGACTGAGATACAATGCATTTGTAGCCGTAAATAAGATTCCCATTAACATGAGCATAGTTAATGTATAAAAAAGTATACTTCCACGTTTGTGTGTTCCTGGCATAGTGTTATTCCTCACGCCTATTCATTAAACTGTAAAAAGCGAATTGGTGTTGCTTACCATTTTCAAATCGGCATGCGATATGAACGCTGTTAGGTGCGCATTTGACCATCTGAACTTGCTGCACTTGCATCAGTAGTGGTTGATGTCCACTTCCGCGCACTCGACGCCTCAACATGCCACCTTTCTGATTACGATAAAATTCAATAGTGACCTCCCCCAATCCTTCCACTTGATACATCATTGATTGCGGAGTGACGCGGCGTATTTGTGCGCAGCGTATTTCCCTATCTACTTGCAAGATAAAATTTGCCCAGTCATCACCCTTATCATTCGTCAATTGGTGATAATAATCTAGTCCAAAATGCATTGACTGTATCAGACTCATTTGTAGCATTGAAAAAATAGCCAACGTCAGAATTGTTTCAATCATGGTAAAGCCCCGCTGCAATTTTCTATTCTTGTGGCGATCCTTCATTTTTAACTCCAATACCGAGCAACACGAGTCGGTCATTGCTTTCCTGATTTAGTACGTGTTGTAAAAGCTTCTCGTTCTGTTCGAGTTGCTGTTGATCACGCGATAACTGAGTGAGCTGATGCTCCATATTGCCGAACCAGATCATCAGAAACAGTGAGAAAAGGCCCATGCTTACTACAGCTTCAATTAAAGTGAGGCCACGTCGCGCAGATAGAATTGTTTTAGTCTGTTGAAATCTCATATTGGCCTCCTAGCTGAAATGTTAGATAATATCGCGATGGTGCTGCAAATAATGTGATAGTTTTAGGATCTACATGACCAGTTGCCGCACGAATTGGAATACGGTGTGAGCGATCAACTGTCAGAATGTCGGGAAGTATAATTTCATCAACCATATATTGTGGGCTGACGCCACGTTTATAGTAACGCACACGATCTTTACCAAAGATCACATAATAATTGCTTCCTTCAGCTACAGCGCGGTGATACGTTTGTTCATAATGTTGTACAATTAATTGGAGGGTCGTATTAATTGTTAGCTGCCGACGTTGCTTCTCACCTGCGATTATTGTTGCCGTCAGTAATAAACTAATAATAAAAAGGACAATGACCATCGAGAGCAATGTAAAGCCGCGTTGCCACTGCTTAGTATCATTCATCGCTAACGTTTAACGCGCTGATATGCCGTAACCTGATCTTGCGTTAAGTAACCCTCTTGAACCAGTGTATTCGCATCAACAGCCTCAACATTTTTGTCCATTTTATACAGTGCTTCTTCTGTTTCATAAGTCTTAACAACTGCCGCATCTGCTTTATCTTGTGCTTTTTCCTGCGCCTTATTCGCGTTAGGAATGACGATCAATAATAGTAATGCAATAATAAACAAGACGATGACCATTTCAATAAGGGTAAAACCTTTTTTAGCTTTTGGTAAGCGGGCACGCATCCACTTGATTAATTGTTCAATCATTATATTTCTCCTATCATATTAAACATCGGTAACATCAGTGATAAATAGACACTCACGACAATGAGTGCAATGCCTACAAATAAACTATTCTGGAGCCATTTAATCTGCTTCTCTACCACAGCTTGCCAGCGCGTAAAGCATCGCTCACTGTATAGGCACAGCTTGATAGCTAACTCATTCAATAACTCGCCTTGACTCACGATTGCCGGAAATTCTTCAGTAAATAGTTGACTCGTTGTTAAACTTTCGGTGAGCGCCATCCCCTCGTTATAATTCGCCAGTAATTGCTGTCCAAATTCTGATAGAAAAGGGACTTCCTTTTGATCGGAAAAACTCAACATAATTTGTTTAATTGAGTAACCGAGTGCAAATAGCTCGCCAAACTCGCGACTAAATACGAACGTATGGTAGAGACGCAAACTCGTTCCGATAATAGGTAATTGTGTTTGCCACTGCACCCAGCGTAGCGGTGGCACATGCGCCTTGACTGTATAGATTAAAAGTGTGGTAGCACTAACAATTCCTAGTAGGAGAACTAATAGCTGTGGCAGATATTCTAAACCAAATAGCAATACGGATAGTACCGTTGATCCGCTGCGCCCACTCATTTGCTCCAGTTGAGGCAACAAAAAAGTCCGCAAACCAAATAATAAGCCCAACAACATCATTGACAAAAAAATGGGATACATCACGATTTGTCGCAACTTTTGTCGCTGCTCAGCCAGGTAAGCTAAATATTCGGCAATCATCAGTAATTGCTTGGGAAAGTCGCCCATCGTTTCAGCCATTCGGATGCGAAATGTAATCATCGGGGCTAAGCGCATATGACCGACGACCTCATGAAAATTGTGCCCTGTTGCCAAATCACTCGCCATGGCGTCAAATGTATCGGATTGTTTTGGATATACCTGTTTCAAGAAAGTCATAATACTAAGTAGTTGGAAACCTTCCAGCAACAACTCGGCAATGTACTTTAGAACCTCCGCTTGAAAGGCCGGTTGCCATACCGACACAATTTCATAATTCTTCAACTTCTTCCAATCGATAGCTCTGATAGACTGCTTTGGTGATGACATCACGTGTGTATCCCTCCTCTAATTGTTGATTTAGACGTTTCACACTTTCGGGAACTTTCTGCGTGAAGAGATACCTCGTAACTTCCGAACTGTTCATTAACTCGACAATCGGCAGCATTTCCTCTGATTCCCGTTTAGGAACTAGTCGCTGTGAGGTAACCAATAATAATGTTTGTATGAGCTGTTCTTTACTGATTCCCAATTCTTGTAAGCGACCAATAACCCCTACACAATCTCGAGCGTGGACAGTTGCCAGTACTAAATGGCCAGTTAAGGCTGCACGTATCACCATCCGCGCGGTTTCTTCGTCACGTATCTCACCAATCATTAAGATATCTGGATGGTGACGCAAACTCGCGCGTATCACTCGTTCATAAGTGATGCCTGCTTTGGCATTGATGGCTACTTGTAAAAACTTCGCATATTTAATTTCTACTGGATCTTCCATCGTAATGATATTTCGAGGCTGTTCAGCGTATAGCGCATGCAATAATTGATAAATTGTCGTTGTTTTTCCTGAGCTCACTGGTCCCGAAAAAATGATTAACCCGCTCTTGCGATGGGTAGCATCCCACAGTCTAGCAACCACATCTTGTGAAAAATTATGAAACGGTTGTGCAAAAGTCATCTCTGAATAGAGTAAACGTATAACTAGCGATTCTTGCATTAAATAATTTGCAATTGTAGACAATCGTAATTCAATCTGAATATCTCCGCTCTGATACATCATGCTGCCATCCTGCGGTAATCGTCTCTCCCCAACATCCATATTGGCTGTAAATTTGATATATCGCAGCCATCGCTCACTATCATCTATTGGATGACTGCTTTGCCATTGCAATTTACCACCTATGCGATAGTACACACTGTAATTATCGCCTTCCGGAATCACATGAATATCATCTGCTCTTGCATCATACGCCCCCTTTATCAATTGATCTGTCCATTCTTTCATCTATTTTCCCTCCTCTCACTAATTGATAAGTACGTTTGATGTATTTAAATTTTGCGCACACATTAAAAAAAAATAAAAAAAAGCGGAGAGAATTGTATTCTCTCCGCTTTAAATTGATATTTCTATGGAATTTTTAACTAGTGAACAATTGCCAAAGCACCCATCGGATCCCATGGTTCAAGTTCAATCGGTTCTGCAGCAAATTCTTGGCGTTGTGCTTCAGTGACATACTGTTCAGGTACAGTAATCTGGTAGACATATTCGTCAAACCATTCATCACTCATAGAGAATATACCGTCATCACCGACTTTTTTACCCCAGCTGTTTTCAACTTGCCAAGTCTTCGGTAGGCCATTCTCATCCAAGTCAACGCCCGTTAACACCATCGCATGCGTCAACATGCTGACACCGTAGTCTAAACGCTGTGCTTTATCGAGTTTGAATTCTTCGCCCAAAGTATCTTCGTACTTGTACATCTTGGTATCCATAATACCGAGCTGACGTTCTGATTGTTTACCAACATCACAACCGAACCATACTGGATGGCCCGCTTTAATCGCGTTAATTGCTGCTTGTTTCACATCATCAATCTCTAAGTTCAAGTATTTGATGGCCGGTTCTTCAGCAATCGTTCCTAAGTATTTGACAGTGTATGTCCTGTGATATGGTTTATCAGCAGTTGGTGCATTAATCAGACTAACCATGTGTTCGAGATCAAATCCAACATATTTCTTGAAGAATTCTTGTGGCGTAATGTTAGAAATACGATGGAAGTTATCATCCTTATCACGATAGCTGTAATCGAACGTTTCCGGCACTTCACCGAGCGTCTTTACTAACAGACTGTAAACAAAGTAGAGCTGTTCATCCTTCTTGGCTTCAAGCTCTTCTTTGCTTGCGCCGTTTTCATGCATAGTGCGCAATTCAAAAGCAAATTCGCGCAACTTGTTTGTTAAATGCTCGTTCAACTCTGCCGTATTTGAAGAGTGATAAGTTTCTGGCATGATTTTTTTAGGCACAACACCATATTTATTCAAAATACCGGCGAACATTGCCCATTGACCACCATCCTGTACTGGATCCTGCAATAAATGCCAGATCAAGCGCGATTCGCGCGGTTCATCAGCAGTCTCAATAATACTATTCAGGAAGAAATTTGATTTTTCAAGTTTATCCCAGAATAATGGGTAAGCCTGTGAGTATTCAAACGTCTCCACATTCAAACGATCCATTGTTTCAACACGTGCCGTATTTAATGCAGAGAACATCCAGCAGCGACCGCTACGTTTTTGGTCAGTAATCGCACCGCGCTTCGTCTGTTCTGAAAACGCAAACGTATGCTCACGTTTTACCTCATAGTTTACACTTGATTTATTGATACCGACTTCAGCCATAGCATGTCTAACAGCCTGGCTTTTCGGATCATTATCAAAACGCTCTTTATAATCTTTAAGTAATTCTTTATCAATCATATACGTTCCTCCTCAGCCTAAAAAACTACATTAACGGATCCCAAACGTCCAATAGAATTGGCTTTTTCTTACTCTGTTCAATAACCTCTTCAGACAAATACTGTTTAGGTACGGCTAATTCATATACGTATTCATCAAAGAAAGAATCTGACATCGAAAAGATCCCTTTCTTGCCGTTCTTTTCCCCCCATGAATTTTCAACCTTCCACGTCAACGGCTTGCCCTCTTCATCGAGATCGACGCCGACAAGTGTCATGGCATGATTGTTCGTGGACATCCGATATTCTAATCGTTGGCCTTTATCTAATTTTACAGAGGCACCAAGTGTTTCTTCGTAATTGTAGATATCTGGATCTAAAATGCCCAGCTGACGGTGGCTCATAGTCGTGACGTCACACGTAAACCATAAAGCGCGCCCATCTTTGATTGACGCAATGGCAGCCTCTTTCATGACTTCAATTGGTACGTTGACCATCTTCAAAGGATCTGCTTCATGTACCGAAGCGAGATAATGGAAGGAGTAATTCTCACCGTAATGACGACCCATCATCGGCGCATTAATCAGATCGACCATTTCATCCAAGTCAACACCCACATAATCATTAAAGAATGCTTGCGGTGTAATATTAGAAATGCGATGGAACCGATCATCTTTATCGCGATAGCTGTAGTCGAAAGTTTCCGGCACTTCACCGAATGCTTTGACTAAGACGGTATAGACAAAGTACAACTGTTCATCTTTACGTTGATTAATTGTTGCTTCATCCGCACCATCAGCGACTAATTGACGCAATTCAACGGCGAATTGACGCAAGAAATTGCTCAATACGCGATTCACTACTGTTGTATTCTCAGAATTTGCTGTTTCAGGCATAATTTCAGCCGGTACATTACCATATTTCTTTAAGATACCCGTTGCAAATTCCCAGTAACCACCATCATCGAGTCCACTCTCCAATAAGAAGGTTACCGTACGATCACTCGTCGGGCGATCAGCAGTGGCAATAATATTTTCCAAGAACGTATTACTCTTTTCTAATTTGTCAAAAAAGAGCGTGTACGTCTTAGAAAAATCAAAAGATGCCACATTTAATTTCTTCATGGTCTGAACACGTGAAGAATTCAATGTCGCAAACATCCAACAACGGCCACTCTGTTTCTGATTAGTAATCACTCCATTTGGTGTTTCATCAGAAAACATAAATGTATGGCGCCGTTTAACATCTAAATCGACACTCGCTGCGTTAATACCGATTTCAGCTACGGCGTGCCCCGCTGCCCGTGTATCGTTCTTTTGATATTGCGTTTTGAACTGTTGCAACAGTTGTTGATCAATCATCTGATCATCCTTTCCACGAGATACGCACGTCACTATAATGTAGCGGCAGCGTATACGTTCTGCACGTCATCATCATCTTCTAATTTATCGATGAGATTCTGTAATTTCTCTTTATCTTCGTCTGATACTTCTAATGTATTCTTCGGTACCATCATTAACTCAGCCGTAGCTAGTTCATACCCTTGTTCTTTTAGTGCATCGCGTACTGCGCCAAAGTCAGTCGCAGCCGTATAAATTTCAAAAACTTCATCAGAAGTTTCCATATCTTCAGCGCCTGCTTCCAATACCGTCATTAACATATCATCTTCATCTGCATCGATACCTTCGCGCTCAATAGCGAGGTAACCTTTGCGGTCGAACATGTAAGCCACTGAGCCAGATTCACCGAGATTACCGCCGTTTTTATTGAAAATATTGCGGACATTCGTCAATGTACGATTCGTATTATCTGTCAGAGTTTCAACATAGATAGCAACACCAGCTGGGCCGTACCCTTCATAGGAAACTTCATCATAGTTTTCCGTACTATTTTTGTTGCTCCCCTTGTCGACCGCACGTTTAACGTTGGATTTAGGCATGTTAGCTGCTTTGGCTTTATCCATAACCATGCGCAGCGATGGGTTCGATTCCGGATCAGGACCACCAGTTTTTACTGCCATATAAATTTCACGTGAAAGTTTTTGGAAAACTTTTGCGCGTTTCGCATCCTCTGCACCTTTAGTATTCTTAATTTTGCTCCATTTGTTATGTCCTGACACGACATATCCCCTCTTTCACAGATTTTAATCACCGTCACATTGTAGCAAAGTTCTGACAGTGTTACAACTGACGCGCTAAGCTTATTTACTACTCCTATCGGCAGGAATGAGCACATTGAGTGCTTGAGGATGAACCGAAAGATGTGCGGGTAGCACTGGTCCCTCATCGCCGTCCACATTCAATTTGCCATGCTGTGCGGTGTCTCTTCCTTCGATTGTTAATTCACGTGTACGAAAGGTAGTCACTTCATCCAGTGACCATACATCACGATTAACAAAAGCTTTGAGCACATGATTCCAATTGGGCAATTTGAGATTATCTTTCGCCGCCAAAAAGTAAAGGTACCCGTCATCGCTACTCGCGCCATTGACGAGCTGCTCAATCCGACCAACCGTATTGCCGATCGTAACCATCATTAAATGTGTGCGCACATTACCATTAAACGACTTGCTCGTTATCGTATACGCTTTTGGTTGGCGCGTGAGCATCGCTTTGGCACCATCTTTGATGTATGCAAAATAGCCTAGTAATTTCTTAGACTGATCATCTGTTGCCATTACCGCTTCGGCCAATGAACCGAGCGCCACCGCATCAATGAAATATTGGCCGTTAACCTCCCCAACATCAATTGAACGCCAAGCATGTCCCTTCCTCAGCTCACGCAATGCCAGTTTAGGATTAGGATTGATACCGATATTTCGCGCTAAATCATTCGCCGTTCCGAACGGTAAAAACCCAAAGCGTGGCGACGCGTGACTGTTCATAATACCATTAACTGCCTCGCTCACACTGCCATCACCACCGAGTACGAAAATGAGGTCTGCGCCATCGTCACTGGCAACTTTCGCAATTGATGCGACAGTTCGTTCAGGTGTTGACATGATAACTTCAACACGATCAACCAATGTATAGAGGAAGTTGGCCACATCATGTTGCATTCTTTTGGCATCGCCACTTCCGGCTACGGGATTAATAATAAGGCATGCTTCATTCATAATAATCTCCTTGATTATAGGCTTTCAGTCCTATCTTACACTATTCGATTAAAAAAGAGTCGATGACTCGACCCCTCATTCTAGAATAAACATCCACTTGATTATTTTGTGGTTTCACGATAGGTGATCTCATACGGTAAATTAATCGTTTCGATCACTTCATCCTCATCGTTGCTATCCATCATCTTAGTAAGGGCACGCATAGCAACTGCCCCAATGTCGTAAACTGGTGGCTCAATCGATGAAATCTGCGGACGAACCATTCGTGTTAGGCGAGTATTGTTTGCAGTAATCAGTGAGAAATCATCAGGCACTGATACATGGCTATCCTGTGTGGCATTGAGAATACCTACTGCCAACTCATCGTCAATCACAACACACGCATCGATGCCATCTGCATATAGTGTTTCCCCAATTGCATAGCCAGACGCGTAATCCAATTTATCCACCGTATAACTGATCACTGACAGGCCTTCCGCTTCATCAATGGCTTGTTTATAGCCGGAGAAACGTTCGGACTGCGGATGATTGACTGCCGTTTCTGTGCCCACAAATGCAATGCGCTGACGTCCCTCCTCGACAAGGTGTTTCGTCACATCATAGAATGCCTGGCGACTATTGATCTGGACGCGCATAAATTCATCTGACGAATCGTAGACATTAGTTAAAACCATCGACGTACCGACACGACGTACTTCTTTTGCGATACGTTCATCGACTGTTTCGCCAATGTAGACTAAACCATCAACTTGTCGAGACAAGATATTGGATAGCACACCTAGACGCGATTCTTCAGTCGATTCCGATGTTGCTAGAACAATATTGTATTTATACATCGAAGCAATATCATTGATTCCCTGTGCTAATCCAGCGTAATATGTATTCGTAATGTCTGGAATCAATACACCAACTGAGCGGGTTTTCTTACTCGCTAGGCCACGAGCGACAGCATTCGGGTGATAGTCGAGACGCTTAATAACTTCCATGACCTTATCACGCGTTACAGGTTTAACATTGGTATTCCCGTTAACAACACGCGATACGGTCGCCATCGAAACGCCCGCCTCACGGGCAACATCATAAATTGTAATATTTTGTTTTTTCATCTTCTGTTCTCCCTTCAAACCTCATCAGTAGGAAGATACCATTTTCATATCCATTTTGCAACCGGTTACGGTGCTATAATATTAAGTTTTCATTACTTTTTCAGGAAAACGCCCTGAAAACAAAAAGGATCGATACACAATAGGTACCGATCCCATCCGTTAATCTATGCGATGATGCAACGCATCAAAGATTACGCCATTAGTGTTTTTTAGCTTCTTTTTCGACTGCTTTACCAGTTTCTTTGGCTGCGTCTTTGACGTCTTTAGCGGCATCTTTAGCTTTGTCCCCTGCATTTTTTACAGAGTGTTTAGCTTCTTCACGTTTAGCGTCTGCTTTAGCTTCTTGAACTTCAGCTTCAGCAGTACCTTTGATGTCTTTTGCGGCGTCCTTAGCTTCTTCTTTGGCAACTTCAAAAGATGTTTCTGCGTGGTCTTTAACGTCTTTAGCTTCTTCCTTAGCTGCGTCTAATGCGGCACCAGCTTTTTCTTTGGCAACTTCAGCATCTTTTTTGAACTCTTTGCCGTGTTCTTTCAAGTTTACGCGAATGTCTTCGGCAGAATCTAAGGCTTGGTCGTATAATGCACTACCTTTTTCGACCGCTAAATCAGCATAGTCTAAAGCTGTTTCTTTAGCGTCGTGTGCACGTTTTTGAATGTCCTGACGTAATTCATCACCGGACTTTGGGGCAAATAATAATGCAGCTGCAGAAGCAGTTACCCCACCAACAACAGCTCCTAACAAAAATGAACTAAAGCTTCCTTCATGTCTACTCATAATCGCTTCAACCTTTCTCTATTGTAAATCACAAAACCAATAACAATTATGCTTTAAATGTTTTGACCTGCGAACGTTTCTTTGTTTGACGAAGTAAATGTTTCTTTTTCAATCCTTCAGCAGTTGAGGACGCGCGTTCAGTAGGACTGACTTCACGTCCTTGCGCTTCAGCTTCGATCTCTGCATTGACTGGTTTAACGGCATCGTCATTGTCAGCGCCGTCAGACGATTCGACCTTATTGCTGACTTTTTTCACCAATGTGCGCGCAGAATCATTGATATCTGAAACAGAATCGCCCAAATCACCGACTGCTTCGAACAATGGATCAACTGATCCTAGCTTACCATTAACGTCATCCATTAATTGGTTAGTCTTGTTAAGCAGTCCCTGTGCTTCAACAGATAGTCCGTCAACATCGCGGCGTAGCACAGCGAGCATTTGGTTCGCCTCATCTACAGTACGTGTGACTTCCTTAACTGTTGTGGTGAGTTGTCTGAGAAAAATAACCAAGAAAACAACTAAAGCAACAAAAGCAATGGCAGCAATCAGACCTGCTACCTGACCTAATGTCATAGCACTATCACTCCCCTACATTCAATTTAGAGCTATAATATCATATTTAATGACTGTTTTGAAAGTAAAACCGTTAGTTTATAGCGGTTTTCTTGCTTTAGTCACTAAATATTTTCTGTTAGTATGTTTGGCAGGAGGTTTTATATGCTAGAAACAATTAAAAATTACTTTCGTAATGCTATCAATTGGGAAGATATTTTGACCAATTTACTCGACAATGCTGTCCGAATGATCATTTCGGTTGTCGTTTTGACAGTTATCTATAATGTTGCCTTACGATTGAGCAATTTATATTTTAAACATAATATTAAATCGTCATCAGACGTCCCAAGAAAGCGTACCTTGCAATCACTGACTAAAAACATTATCTCCTATACCTATTACTTTATGATGGGCTACACGCTTCTCGCCATTCTCGGTGTGCCAGTCGCCACCCTATTAGCTGGGGCTGGGGTTGCCAGTTTAGCTATAGGTTTCGGTGCACAGGGCTTGGTCAGTGACACGGTGAATGGCTTCTTCATCCTCCTCGAACATCAATTCGATGTCGGCGATTGGGTGAAGATCAGCGGCGTTGAAGGCACGGTAAAACAGGTCGGATTGAAGACCACAGTCGTTGAAGAATTTAACGGTGAGGTCTACTACATCCCTAACCGGAATATCGATGTCGTCACGAACATCTCACGCAATCCACGACGAATTGACGTTGATCTCTCCTACTATGCGGATACTGATCAAGAGCGTTACGCACAGGTCGTTAATGATGCGCTTGAAAAATTAATGGCAGATGATACGTACTTGAAAGACGACACGCCAACTATTCTCGGCGTGACACGCAATGACAAAGATGAACTCATTTATCGCGTACGTCTATGGATAGATAGTGATGCCGAACAGGAAGAAATCGCCAAATATACTGAAGGCTTGCATAAGGCGCTCGCTGAAGCAGGGATTGAAATGCCGGAAGGTGAATTCAGTCATGTACGCTATGCCAACTTCAAAGAAATTGCTGGTGACGACCAAGCAGTCGATCCAACAATTAAATAGATAAAGTTTAAACTCGCTGCGATATCAAACGCAGCGAGTTTTTTGTTGTTCTCTTATTTTAAATAATAGGGGTGCTGCTGATACCATGCCACTGTATCGCGTAATCCTTCATCAAATATCACTTCGGGTTGCCAACCCAGTGCTCTAACCTTGGAATCGTCCACAAGGTAACTACGATCGTGGCCCGGTCGATCGTCGATGTGCGTTAATAATATCTGTGGCTTATCGAGTATCTGTAATATCTTGGTAGCGAGCGCCTCATTTGAAAGCTGGTGGCCAGACGCAACATTATAAACCTCACCACTTTGTCCATACTTCCTGACCGCATCGATCGCACGACAGTTATCCGCAACGTATAACCAATCGCGCATTTGGGCGCCATCGCCGTAAATGGGGATTTCTTCATCCTTAAGTGCGTGTTTAATCACCGTCGGAATAAATTTTTCTTGATGTTGGTTGGGACCATAATTATTACTGGAGCGCGTAATGACTGTCGGTAACCCATACGTCCGATGATAAGACTGCACTAACAAATCGGCAGCCGCTTTGGAAGCGGCGTAAGGTGAACTAGGATTGAGACGCGTTTGTTCATCAGCTGCACCTGGGTAATCGTCCCCGTCCCCGTATACCTCATCCGTTGATATTTGAATAAATTTTCTTTTTCCTGAATGATCAGGTGCCTTCTTACAATATTCACGAAACGCTTCGAGTAAGGTAGCGAGGCCATCGATATTTGAGTGAATAAATGGTTTACTCTCGCTGATACTGCGATCAACATGTGATTCCGCTGCAAAATTAATCACTTGATCAATTTTATACTGTGAAAGAAGTGCCTCTACTAATTCCTCTTCATTGATATCACCGTAAACAAACTCATATCCCATTGTTAACCCGTCAAGTAAATTCTCAGAATTAGATGCATAAGAAAGATTATCTAAATTGACCACGTTAATATTCGGATCCGAACCTAATACGTAACGAATATAATGGCTCCCAATAAAGCCATAACCGCCAGTGATTAAAATATTCATCAAACTATCCCTTTCAAAAAAAGCATTCGATCAGACGACCAAATGCTTTCCTGTCAATTTTTAATTTTATAGTGAATCAATCATTAAAGTGATGAACCGTTGTAGACCACGCCGCGTTTCGTATCCAACGTAATTAATTGATCATCATGAAGTTTTTCAGTAGCCCCTTCAGCACCAATGATAGCTGGCGTATCTGAGTTTACACTGACAACCGCAGCATGCCCAGTTAAGCCACCTTTTTCAACAATGACACCAGCAGCCTTTTCAAAGACGTCGTTCCATTTTTCGTTGGTTTCTTTAGTAACGATAATTGTTTGGTCGGTTGCTGAAGCGAGTGCTGTTTCAGGATCATCAGCAATGAGTACGTGACCAATAACCTGACGACTACCGATTCCTGCACCCTGTAACAATTCTTCACCGACTGTCTGGATACGCATAATGTTCGTCATACCTGTTTCACCAACCGGTACACCAGCAGCGATTAAGATATGATCCCCATCACTTGCAAAACCATTTTCTTTGGCAACATGTGTTGCTAAGGCCATCATTTCATCCGTATCGTTTGGACGATCAACAACGAATGGAATAACACCACGGGACATTAATAACTTGTGCGCAATGCTCTCCGAGAAAGTCAATGCCAAGATATCCGCATCCGGACGGTATTTCGAAATCAAACGTGCAGTATAGCCAGATTCTGTTGCTGCAACAATTGTCTTAACACCCATGTTACGTGCAGTGTGAGCAATAGATTGTGCGACGGCTTCGGAAGCATCAGTTTCGTTGAATTCTTTTAATTTCTTGATTGCCAAACCGTATTCTTGTGCTTCATTTTCCATTGCCAGAGCGATGCGGTTCATTGTCTGCACGGCGTTTACTGGGTATTTACCGGCAGCCGTTTCACCTGAAAGCATAATCGCATCCGTACCGTCGAAGATCGCATTCGCAACGTCAGAAGCTTCTGCACGCGTCGGCCGCGGATTACGTTCCATTGAGTCTAACATCTGTGTGGCAGTGATGACTGGTTTACCTGCTTCGTTGCATTTGCGGATCATTTCTTTTTGGTAGATTGGTACCATTTCAGCTGGTACTTCGACCCCTAAGTCACCACGAGCAACCATCATCCCATCGGAAGCCGTTAAGATAGTATCGAGGTTGTCAACACCTTCTTGACTTTCGATCTTAGGCAAGATTTTGACATCCAAGTGACCAGTCTCTTCCAAGATCTTACGGATTTCCATCACGTCTTCTGCTTTTCTAACGAAAGAAGCTGCAATGTAGTCAATCCCTTGTTCGAGACCGAAACGAATGTCATCAGCATCTTTTTCAGTAATTCCTGGAAGATTGATAGAGACGCCTGGAACATTCACACCTTTTTTATCTTTGATGATCCCGCTATTAGCGACTTCAGTAATGATGCAGTCATCTGCTTTGTCAATACCAGTAACGCGCAATTCAACCAATCCATCATCGACTAAGATTGTGCTGCCGACTTCAACATCATCAATTAATTCCGTATAAGTCACAGAAAATTGTGTGGCGTCACCTTCAACTTCGTGCATATACACACGAACAGTTGAGCCTTCTTCTAAGAAGACAGGCTGGTGATCCTTCATATCATTGGTACGGATTTCTGGCCCCTTCGTATCAAGCATAATCCCGATACGTTCGCCTAATTGTTCTTCGACCTCGTGAACATTCTTGAAGCGTTGTAAATGTTCTTCGTGAGAACCGTGTGAGAAGTTAAAACGCGCAACGTTCATTCCCGCTTTTTTCAAAGCAGTTAACATCTCAACACTCTCAGATGCCGGACCAATCGTACATACAATTTTTGTTTTCTTATGCATTGCCAAACTCCTGTTCCATAATTCACTATATTGCTGATACGTCTATCTTATACTAAATCATTTGATTTGTCTTGATCATTTCCAGCCCAGAAAGAAATTTCCTGGTTCAAGTTTTCTAAGCGATCATTGAGCGCTGCGTGATCATCTTTTGTGCTGAGCGCTTCATCGATTGGTGTATATACCGGTTGATTGTTATGAATACCGAAGCAAACGCCACCCTTACCCGTTTCAACATAAGCAGCTGCTTGATGGCCTAAAACAGAAGCGATCATACGGTCCTTAGCACTCGGCGAACCCCCACGCTGAACATGTCCCAAAGTGATAGTTCGAACGTGATAATCCGTTGGGTATGCAGACATTTTTTCTTCGAATTCAGACGCTTTCATAACCCCTTCGGCTAAAACAATTAAATGGTGCATTTTGCCATTCTTGTAGCCGTTATCGATGGCTTGCGTCACTTCATCCATACTGAAATCGGCTTCTGGAATAATGACTTGGTCAGCACCGACACCGATCCCTGACCATAAAGCAATATCCCCTGCATTGCGTCCCATCACTTCTACAACGAACGTACGTGCATGGCTACGTGCTGTATCGCGAAGTTTATCGAGGGACTCCAATGCGGTGTTGCAGGCTGTATCAAAACCAATCGTATAGTCCGTACCAGCAATATCGTTATCGATTGTACCTGGTACACCGACCGTTGGGAAGCCGAGGCGTGTTAACGCTTGTGCACCGTGGTAAGAACCGTCACCACCGATGACAACTAACCCTTCGATATTGTTCTTCTTTAATTGTTCAACCGCTTTTTCCTGACCTTCGCGTTCAGCAAATTCTGGATAGCGTGCGGTATAGAGCATCGTACCCCCGCGTGAGGAAATATTTGACACATCGTGCGCTGTCAATGGACGCATATTACCTTCTGCCAATCCTTTGAATCCGTACCATACGCCCCATGGCTCGTTGCCATCAAAAATGATCTTACGGACAATTGCACGAATAGCGGCATTCATTCCTGGTGCATCGCCACCACTTGTCAAAACAGCGATTCTCTTTTTCGTCATATCATTAACACACCTTTCCTATTTCCTGGCTATTATAACACGAGTTATTTACCGTTAAATGCTATCTGTGAAAAAAGTTTTATTTTTTTACATTTTCGCTTCCATAGATTTGTTGCAAGCGCTGCAACACATGTGGCTGATCTGCTAAGCAATAATTATCCCCTAACTGATATTGCTTCTGCTCGGCTACCATATGTATAGTGATTGGGGTTTTACCCGGGTATTCAGCGATCAGTGCCAACAATTCCTGCTTAAAGGCCGTTGCCTGTGAGCGATTGGCTACACGAATATGATAAGGCGCAGAGGAGTCTTTTTGTTGACGACTCTGTTGCTTTCGTGCGCTTTCTAGTTGTTGACGCGTTTCATCAGATAGTTCTTGCATTTTGGAGACAACTAATTGTACATGATCGTTTCGTTGCTCTGCTCGACCGATCACTAAGACTTTATTGCCATCGTGCAGTGCGCTAGCCGCGTAACGATAAGTATCTGGGAAAAGTGTCAGATCAATCGTACCCGTTTCATCACTCAGCTTCGCAAATGCCATCGGTTGCTTACGTTTAGTCGTAATCCGTTTTGTTGCCGATAGCTCCCCGATTGCTGTATAGCGGTTGGCATTCCCCGTGATTTCTTCGATCACGGTCAGTTGACCTGATTGATAATACGGTTCGTAGTCTTCAAATAATTTCGTTTTGATTGCCTGCCCGAGTGTCGCTACTTCGTTCGCAATTAATTCCGAGGTACTATACTCCGGCTTATCGGTTAGTCGTGGCATATAATCGTTCATCGATTCCCCGAATAAATCAGTTGAAAACAGATCAGCCGATGCGCCTGAATTAGCACTAAATACTGTGACATAGTGACACGCTTTTTCTAAATTCTCTTCAAGCAACGCACGCCGTGAAAACCCGAAATCATCCATCGCACCGGCTTTAACGAGTGGTGACAGTGCATCAACCTTAGCTAGCTGTTTAGGCAGACGAATAACAAAATCGTTTAAGTCACGATAATGCCCGTTCTGCTCGCGTTCGGTGACAATCGCAACAGCCGTGGCGTGCGGTATTCCTTTAATATCGCCAATCCCCAGCTGTAATGTATGTGGATCAATTGAATGAATTTGCACATAACTGCTCTGTACACTAGGCGCTTTTACTGTCACACCGCGGAGCATTGCTTCTTTGAGTAAACTGATACCCTTCTTTTCAAACGCACGGTTGCTTTTAATATTGCCGTAATAGAAGGATGTCGGGTAGTGAACTTTTAGCCACGCGAGTTCATACGCGAGGTACGCATAGGCAAAGGCGTGTGATTTATTGAACCCATACTCGGCAAATTCACTGATGTATTGGAAAATTTCGAGTGCTTTATCCTCAGTAAAACCGTTTTGTAAGCTGCCCTTAACAAAATTTTCGCGCTGCTTCGCCATTTCTCGAGCATCCTTCTTACTCATTGCGCGACGTAAAATATCGGCTTCACCTAGTGTAAAACCCGCGATGCGTTGCGCCACTTGCATGACTTGTTCCTGATACACCATGATGCCGTATGTATTCTCTAGTATATCTGCCACCGCGTCATCAGGATAACTGACGGGTTCTTTGCCATGTTTACGCGCGATATAATGATCTATCTGTTTCATCGGTCCCGGACGAAAGAGTGCATTGACCGCGGCAATATCATTCATTGTGGTTGGCTGCAGACGTCGCAGGACCTGACGAATTCCCGGTGACTCGAATTGGAAGACACCGTCTGTTTCAGCTCGCTGAAAAATCCGATAGACAGCTGGATCTGTCTGATCGAACACTTCTGGATTCAAGGTGTGCTGACTGAAACGCTCCGCATCGCGCACCGCATCATCCAGTATTGTCAAATTGATTAAACTCAGAAAGTCCATCTTCAATAATCCCAAGCCCTCAACATCATCCTTCGTCATCTGCGACTGATGAATCGCATCACTATTGCTGTGTTGGAGGGGGACGTATTCCGTAAGTGGCGCGTCACTAATAATGACACCTGCCGCGTGCGTCGATATGTTTCGCGGTAGCTGCTCTAAAGTCTGTGCCGTATTTAACCATAGCTCTCCGTGAGGATGTTGGGATACTAGGCGCTGGAGTGCCGGTGATTCTTTCAAATTAGTCGCAATTGATGCGTTCGGCAGCTTAATAGCTTTTGTCCAAGCACTCACTGCTTTCGGTGTTTCACCAATCATGCGTCCGACCTCACGCAGTGCCGACTTTGCTTTGAACGTTCCGAAAGTCGAGATTTGAGCAACATGATCCGCACCGTATTTGTTGTAGACATAACGAACAACATCATTGCGTCGATTATCTGGAAAATCTAAGTCGATATCCGGCATATTCTGACGTTCAGGATTCAAGAAACGTTCAAAAAGTAAATGATTTTCGATTGGATCAACACCCGTAATCCCAAGGGCATAGGCGACTAACGAACCCGCTGCCGAACCACGGCCGGGTCCGGTTCGGATATGGTGATGCTTCGCGTAATCGATAACGTCCCAAACAATCAAAAAGTAATCATCAAAGCCCATCTCGTGAATGGTATCTAATTCGTGAGCGAGACGTTCAGTATACGCGTCTGGAATAGCGTCGGTCGATGTAACACCCAGCCGCGCTATCATGCCTTTTTCTACCTGTGTGCGCAAGTAGTCAGCAGGCGTTTGCTCATCTGGCACGGGAAATTTCGGCAGGAGGCGCCGTTTTTTAGGCATCTCAAAGGCCCAGGATGGTGCCAGAGACTCCAACCGTGCCACACAATCCGTTAATCCCATCGCCTCAAATTGCTGCTCAAAAGCTTCAGTGCTGCGTAAATAATCCTGATTGTGCTGCTGACGTACGTGCGCAATATCTTCAATCGACTGATTCTTCGCCAATGCTTGCATGACACACAGGGCGAAATAATCGTCAGCTTCACCATAAGTAATATAAGGCAGTGCCAGAAGCGGAATCCGATATTTCGCTGCAAATTGCTGGAGCGCATCAATGTGCGTCAAATCCTCAGCATACGGACTAACACCGATGTATAGCTGTTCTTCGGTAAATTTAGCGTGCCATTCTTCCGCTAACTGATCAGCTGCCTGCGCATCTCCGTGCTTTAAAGCATTAATAATTGGGCTGTAACGTGCCCCAAAAATTACGATCCAATCTTGATGATTATCGGCGTCGAGAATAAAACGCATAATTTCTTGACGATCAATCGATTCAGACTTCTTGAGCAAAGTACTCAACATCATGAGGCGCTGGTAGCCAGCATACGAACGGGCATAAATAATCAATTGTTCATTTTCATCAGGGCGCACACCACTCGGCAAAGTCACAGTCATACCGATGAGAGGTGTCAAACCGTGCGCCTTCGCTGCACGATAAAACATCAGCGCACCATACAACACATTCTCATCGGCCAAGCCAATCACGCGATAGCCCGTATCGGCCGCCTGAGTAACGTATTGGTCGATAGACAGCGGACTATGAAGTAATGAATAACAGCTATTAACATGTAATGGAATCATCTGCAGTCCTCCCTCCTAAACAAAAAGTCGACTGACGTCGACTTTTTAATGTCTTCATTCTAAAGATTCCGAAGTGTTATCTGGAAGCGGCAACCCTAAATGCCGGTATGCTTTTGGGGTCGCGCATCTACCGCGCGGCGTTCGGATTAAGAACCCATTTTGCAATAAATAAGGTTCATACATATCCTCAAGTGTTTCCTTATCTTCGGACAAATTGGCGGCCAAGGTTTTAATGCCTACTGGGCCACCATGGTAATTTTCAATCATTGTTTGCAACAATCGACGGTCGAGTTCATCGAGTCCTGAGCCATCAATTTGAAGAATCGCTAGCGCTTTTTGGGCGATCGCTTGATCGATCGGCTGGTCGGGACGCAAGACTTGCTGAAAATCGCGGACACGTTTCAGGATGCGATTCGCAATTCGAGGTGTTCCCCGAGAACGCTTGCCAATTTCATTCGCCGCCTGCTCGTCCAACTGAATCCCGAGCACCTCACTACTGCGTGTGATAATCGCCATCAGCTCTTCCGTCGTATAGTAACGCATACGTGATACAATGCCGAAACGATCACGGAGAGGTGCTGAGAGCGATCCTGCACGCGTTGTCGCACCGATTAAAGTAAATGGTGGCAGATCAAACTGCACGGCATGCGCACCATTATCTTGACCAATAATAATATCGACGCGAAAATCCTCCATGGCGCTGTACAGCATTTCCTCAACCGTACGCGGCAAGCGATGAATCTCATCGATAAAGAGAATACCCCCCGGTGCCAATTCATTGAGGAGGGCTAATAGATCCCCATTTTTTTCGATAGCAGGACCACTCGTTGCACGCAAATGCACGCCCATTTCATTCGCAATAATGTTAGCTAGGGTCGTCTTACCCAATCCTGGTGGACCATAGAGGAGCACATGATCCAGTGGCTCTTCGCGCTGACGGGCCGCTTCAATATAAATCGTCAGTTCATTTTTGAGTTCTTCCTGACCAATATATTCAGCTAAACGTTTCGGTCTTAGCGATAATTCATAACTCATTTCATCTTCAAATGCTTCCGCTGACTGCGCTCTTTCTTGACTCATATGCTCACCTCCTTACCCTAATCACTCACAATAAAGTGCAACGCGATACGAATCGCATCTTCAGTCGTCTGTGCGTCGTGGAAATCAGCCTTATTAATTACTCGTGTAATCTGCTTATCACTATAGCCCAAACTCTCTAACGCGGCAGTAAGTTCACCTTCATAAGGCAACGCATCAGTCGCTGCACTGGGCATTGGTTTACTGTTTGAGCCCTCTGCCATTGGTAAATCAATTTTTCCTTCGAGATCCAAAACAATTTGCTGAGCGGTTTTCTTGCCAACACCTGGAAACTTAGTCAAAAATTGACTATCACCAGAATTAATGGCAGTGATAAGGCCTTCGTGATCATCCAATGCTAAGATCGAGAGTGCACTCATCGGGCCGATACCTTTCACACTGATCAAGTTCAAAAATAATTGCTTCTCAGCCTTGGTTTTAAACCCATAGAGTCGCAACATTTCTTGACTGAGTGATAGATATACCCAAACTTTGACCGCTTGGCCGAGCTTATCGGATAACCGATAGGGATTTCCCATTAGAATGCGATAACCGATGCCATTCGCCACGATAATTAACGCATCACTCTCAATTGACCGCAGCGTACCTGCAATAAATTCAAACATCGTTACTGATTAATCGACGTATTTCTTGTAGTCGCCGTAACCAGCTGCATCCATTTCTTCAAACGGAACAAATTTCAATGCAGCAGAATTAATACAGTAGCGTAATCCGCCCGTCTCTTGTGGGCCATCATTGAACACATGACCTAAATGTGAATCGGCATCATGACTGCGTACTTCGGTTCGAACGAGTCCGTGTGTTGTATCCGTCTTTTCATTAATCTCGTGTGCTTCAATCGGCTGCGTGAAAGCTGGCCAGCCACAACCAGCATCGTATTTATCGGCACTTGAGAACAGTGGTTTTCCATCGACAATATCGACATAAATGCCTTTTTCAAAGTGTTCATCATATTCATTCGCAAATGGACGCTCGGTAGCGGCATTTTGTGTCACTTCGTATTGTTCCTTGGTTAATTCTTTAAGTCGTTTATCTTTTTCTTCTTTATTCATTAGATAAATCCTCCTCAGTTAAAGCGCTGCACTCAGTGTATACTATCTCCAACCCTAATGTAAATTGCGGTGCTTCTGTGGGACATGAGTATCCTGGATACGTTTGAATTGACGTTCAATATCGTGTTTCGGATATTTAATCAGTACCGGGCGCCCGTGCGGACAGTTATAGGGATTCTCACAGAATGCTAAATCGTGAATCAATTGTTTCGCACTCTGCGCATCTAAATAGTGATTAGCCTTGATCGATAAACGGCAACTCATCATAATTGCGGTCGCCTCCCGAAATTCATTAACGGAGGCTTCTGGATCAGACAGTGCTAATTCAATCAGATCCTCAATATCACGCTGTAAGTGCGTTTCCGACATCCATGCGGGGTGTTGATTGACCACGAAACTATTCGGACCAAACGCCTCTAAATCGATGCCCATATCGTGCAGCCGTGGAATAATTGCAGTCACGCCATCAATCTCTGATGTTGGATACTCTAGCACGATTGGCACCAACAGTTGTTGTTCATCGACACCGTAACTACCAATTTCTTCACGAAAGCGTTCGTACTTGATCCGTTCCTGCGCGGCGTGCTGATCGATCAAATAAGCATTTTCACCATCGGAAGCTACTAGATACGTTGCCAATAATTGACCCACATAGTCTAACTCTGGAAACGATGCTTTCCGTACTGTCTGTTTGGGATTAAATACAGAATGATCCGTATGCGTAGTAGATGCCTCTTCGTCATCTGGCGCTAAATTAGCAGAAGACTTATCTTTTACGGCAGAATACGTGATATCGAGATCAGCAAGTTCATCTCGGCGATCAGCTCGTGATGATTCAGTATCCGTCTCATCACCCTCTGAAGCTTGTTGCCAGTGCGGCATTGTCAAGGTTGTCTGTATCGCTTTTTCGACTTGCGGTGTGAAGGCAAACGCCGCATCGTTATCATCGTTATCGCGATCAACAGATGGAATCCGCTGAATATCGCTCAACGTATCATCGATCGTGGTCCGAATTGCTTTCTCGAGTACATATTCTTTACTGATTCGCACCTCTTGTTTGGTCGGATGGACATTAACGTCTAGTAATTTAGGATCCAAGCTAATGTGCAACACCGCAATCGGATAGCGTCCGACCATCAGCTTCGACCCATACCCGCGAATAATTGCCTGTGCCAATACATAGTTCTTGATATACCGCCCATTGAGATATAGCGATAAATATTTTTTAGATGCACGCGTTAATGACGGCTTGGAAATAATACCTTCAATGGTAAAGTCTAGTGATTCAGAGCCGATTTTTACCATTTCACGTGCTTGCTTCACGCCATAGATATTTGCGATAACTTCGGCTAATTGTCCTTTACCGTTCGTCGCTAACAATTGCTTACCTTCATGCGTATATTCAAAGCGGATGTCTGGATGTCCCATCGCTTCTCGGGTGACGATGTCCGTGATGTGCGACAGTTCTGTCGTTAGACTCTTTACATATTTGAGTCGTGCCGGCGTATTATAGAAGAGATTTTCAACCAGTACGCTCGTTCCCTGGCGCAAGTGTGATTGATGGCTATCTTCGACTTCACCATCAACAGCCGTCACCACCGTACCTTCTTCACCATCGCTCGTCTCAATGGTCATTTCTGAAACAGATGCGATGGAGGGCAATGCTTCACCGCGAAAGCCCAGTGTCTTCACTTTAAATAAGTCACGCGTACTAACAATTTTGCTTGTGGCGTGACGTTTAAGACACAGCAATGCATCCGAGCGCGACATGCCGATGCCATTGTCTGTCACACGAATCGACTTCATGCCTGCATTTTCAACAGCGATTGTGATAATAGTCGCTTCCGCATCTATCGCATTTTCGACCAGCTCCTTAACAACTGATGCCGGGCGTTCAACGACCTCACCAGCCGCAATTTGATTCGCAACGATCGGTGTTAATTCGCGAATAGCCATTAAGTCTTACTCTCCTTTTAACTGTTGCTGCCAGGCTTCGATCTTTTTCCATGCTTTTCGAGGTGTCGTGTCATCTAAATCCAATGCATCGATCGCATCGATAATATCGGATTGCGTGGTATCCGGTTTATCTTCATTAACCATTGAAAACAGGGATTGCTGGATAGCATCCTGCGAGTGCTCCCCACTTTCCAGCTGTTCGAGAATATGCTGCGCATTATCCAATAGGCTCTTCGGCATACCTGCCAGCTTCGCGACATGAATCCCGTAACTCTTATCGGCCGCACCTGGAAGGACACGATGTAGAAATACCACATCGCCATTTTCTTCAGTCGCACCGACATGAACATTCGTTAATCCTGGAAGTGTCGCTTCTAAACCCGTTAATTCATGATAATGGGTAGAGAAGAGAACCTTTGCTTGAATATGCTGGTCGATATATTCCAAAATCGCCTGTGCCAAAGCGATGCCATCATAGGTCGATGTCCCTCTACCGATCTCATCGAATAGTAGCAAACTGTGATCAGTGGCATTTTTGAGTGCTTGGTTTGCTTCCATCATTTCAACCATGAACGTACTCTGTCCCGCTTGCAAATCATCGGATGCACCGATACGCGTGAAGATTTTATCAAAAATTGGCAGTTCTGCACTCTCCGCTGGTACAAAGCATCCCATCTGTGCCATGACGACGGTGAGCCCGAGCTGACGCATATAGGTGGATTTCCCTGACATGTTCGGACCCGTAATCAATAAAATATGCGTTTCCTTATCCATCTCAAAATCATTCGGGACGAATGCCTCCCTGCCGATTGTCTCCTCGACAACGGGGTGCCTACTAGCTACGATGCGTAACGTTTGATAATCATCAGCGAAAGTCGGGCGCACAAACTGCTGATCCTCACTCACTTGTGCAAGTCCTTGTAAAACATCAACTGCCGCTATTGCCTGGGCGAGCACCTGCAATGGCTGTTTATAGGTATTGACTTGATCCCGAACTTTCACAAATAATTGGTATTCGAGCTGTTCAGCATGTTCTTCAGCTTCTAAAATTTTCTGTTCCATTTCTTTGAGCTCTGGCGTGATGAAACGCTCCGCATTCGCTAAGGTTTGCTTGCGCTCATACTTCCCCTCTGATAAATACTGGAGATTGCTCTTGGATACTTCAATGTAATAGCCGAAGACCTTATTATAGCCAATTTTTAAATTCTTAATGCCTGTCGCTTCACGTTCGTTCGCCTGTAATTGCGCCAGCCATTCATGACCATGCGTCATGGTGTTGCGATACTGATCGAGCTGTTCATCAAATCCTGAATTGATTACATTGCCTTCCGTCACAGAAGTTCCCGCATCTGGATTGATCGCGCGACCAATCAAATCGACCATTTCCGGTAATGCCTGCATCTTAGAAGTGATGGGCTTCCAGACCTCAGCATCAACGTCCTCGAGACTAGCGATGATTTGTGGAATTTGCTCGAGTGAATGTTTCAATTGTAGTAAATCACGTGCATTCACACTATGCATAGAAACCTTAGCCACGAGGCGCTCAAGATCATATACGCCTCGGAGTTTCTCAGCAATTGTTTCACGTTCAAAGAAATGATCGATCAGTGATCCAATCGCATCGAGTCGCTGATTAATCTCTGACTTAACAATGAGTGGGCGCTCCAACCATCGTTTGAGTAAACGCCCACCCATCGCCGTCTCCGTACGGTCAATGAAATGCAGCAGTCCACCGGAACGCTGATTGGTACGGATAGATGTGGTCAACTCCAGATTTCGTTTCGCGAAGTAATCCATCTGCAAGTAGTGATCGACTTCGTAATGCACCGCATGTTGCCAGTGCCCCACCAACTGTAATTGTGTGGCATAGGTATAACTGAGCAGCAATTTTAAAACGTGTCGCTCCGTCTCATCATCGATATCAACCAATAGTTGTTCACTCTGCTGTGCTTGATCACCAGACATATTTTCCTGGTGTACGGAACTGATAAATGGTGTGATTTGATGTAAAGCATCTTCTAAATCATCGGGCAACCATTCTTCCACGACAATTTCCTTCGGCCGCAGTTGCGAAAATTCGGTTTTTAGAACTTCCGCGTTGGCGACAGTGGTCACTTGTAATTCACCCGTCGAAATATCGGCATACGCTAGCGTAAATTGTTGGTCAACTGGTTCAATAGCTACTAAATAGTTATTCTCAGTCTGCTGGCCGCCCTCATGAATATAGGTACCCGGCGTAATCACCCGGATAACATCGCGCTCTACCATTCCTTTAGTTAATTTAGGATCCTGCATCTGCTCCGCAATCGCCACTTTATAGCCTTGATCAACCAAGGTTTTCACATATTCTGATACGGCGTGATGAGGCACCCCGCACATCGGTACAGGATTTTCAGAATTTTTATTGCGACTCGTCAGCGTTATTTCTAAGAGTTTGGCTGCCTTGATCGCATCTTCGTTAAACATTTCATAAAAATCGCCTAATCGAAAGAATAAAAAGGCATCCGGATATTTTTCTTTAAGCGTCTGATATTGTTCCATCATCGGCGTGATATTATTTTTTGCCACACAGTTGCCCTCTTTCTAATAAGTTATCCTCTAGTTTAGCATAAAAAAATCGCACGCTTCACGCAATGCGAAGCGCACGATTTCAAGATTTAGATGTGAACAATTAGAGAGAGTATTAGATCAACTGTTTAGCTTCAGCCATTGTCACTTTAGTAATTTCACCATTAATAGTAACTTCCCATTGACCGTTGACTAATTTAACAGCACTTGTTGACACACCATATTTTGCCGCGATTGCAGCTTTTAATTCATCATTTGTCGGTTCAACCGGTACTTCAGGCTCTGCATCTTCAACTGGCTGTTCAGCAGCTGGTGCAGCTTCAGCATCGCTATTATCTTCTGCCGATTGTTGTTCTTCAGCTTTGTCATCTGTATCAGCGTCATCGTTTGACTCAGAAGCTTTGTTAGCATCGTAAGCAGGGAAGTCAACGCTAAAGCCGTCATCCTTCTTGTTGCTGTCATTGCTATTGTTTTCTTTGTCTTTATCCTGTTCTTTGTTCTTGTCTTTTTCAGCTTGAACTTCAGCAGCAACTTTCTTCGCAGCTGCTAATTCAGCATCTGATAACTGAGTAAACGGAATATCATGACGTTTTCCATCCGCCGTTGGAATAGTATAAGAATCAGAATAAATCTTAGTCTTAGGATCACGAATATCTTCAGGATCAAAGATATAGCCATCATTACGTGCATAACGTCCTTCAGCGCGTGCCTGTTTCACTTCATCAATATCGTGAACAATCTGCCAATTCTTCATGCCCGCACGTTTGTCCTTAGGTGTTACGCCAACGATGTATTTCACATCATCGTTGCTTGGTTTCTTGTCATCGTGGCCTTCAGTCGTCCATGGTTCAGGACGAACTTCAGGGTGTTGCATGATGTATTTAACCGTCGCAATTTGTTCCTTCGACATGTCTTTGTAGAAGGCAATGTGAATGTGGTCAATATGCGGAATGATGAATGCATCACCCGTATCGATTGTTGCATTCGCTGCGTGCATTGGTAAATCATCCATGTTGACTAACAATTCTGGTTCTAATTCGCCAACCTTAGCCGGTGCAACCTGGTAGACATATTTACCATCTTTGTTCTGAGCAATCTGCATTTCAGCAAAAGCACGTTGCGTGTCATCCAAGTCTTTCTCGGCGTACTTGTAGTCTTTACCGTTTTCACGGACGATGTACGAACCGTCTTTCTTATCAACGACTTTCTCAGCATTGAATGCTGGTTTAGAGCTATCAGACTGATCGTTAACGTCGACGTTCTTATTGTTCTCTTTCACCCATTCAGCAACCTGATCCAATTCGTTCTGTTCAAGTTCACCGAGGCCGAAGTAGTGAATATGATCTTCATGAGAAGCTATAACTCCTTTGTCATCAACTTCCATGATTGATTCCTTATTGAAGGTGTACCCATCACTTGTAGTGTAAGGCTTACCATCTGTACCTTTACCATAAGCTTCAATTTTCTTGCCCATGAAGGTGTGCGTTACCTTATTAGCAGACTCATCTTTTGAAGGTTTTTGTTCACCTTTATCCGGTTTCTGCGCCGGCTTATTGGTCGATGGCTTACTGCTATTCCGCTTGTTTGCATTGTTCAACTTCTTGTTGATTTCAGATTCAGACGGGATCTTCTGACCCTTAGCTTTTGCATTCAATGCCGCATTTGCAGCCTGAATTTCCTCTGCTGTCAACTGATTGAACGGAATAATATGGAAGTGGTCACCGTGAGGAATCACATAGCCGAAGCTGTTCTCCTCAGTAACCTTACGTGGATCGAAGACTAAACCGTCTTTTTCAGTGTGACGTTTGTTCTTCGGCATCTTGTACCACGCATTCATCTTATTCTCTAAGTCAGACAATTTAGCACTGGAAGTTGTAGAACCGCCGTTGCCCTTGTTGGCACTGCCGCTGTTAGACGCACTACTGTGATCCTTATTGCTAGAGGTTGCGCCATGACTGCCAGTGTTTGTATGACTAGCTGAGCCGCTACTTTGGCTGGACGAGCTACCGCCACGATAGCCTCCACCATGGTTGGAAGAGTTACTACTACTGCTACTGCCACCGAGTGTGACCTTTGTACCATCGCTTGCAGTAACTGTTACTGGTCCGTGGCTAGAGCCACCACCATGACTTGTATGTACAGCGCCTGCAGATGCTACCTTACCACTACCTGAGCCACCGTGTAAGTAAGCTTCGGCGGCTGCACGTTCAGATGCAGATAAGTCAGCTTTCGGTACATAGTGGAAGTGGTCGCCGTGTGAAACGATGTAGGCATCACCAGTGTCTTGGACAATGCTTCCTGGGGTGAAGACATAACCATCATCTGTGGTGTAACGGCCCTGTGCGTTACGGTGTCCAGAACCAGAGAAGATGCTTCCTGATGCACCGCCTTTACCACCTTTACCGGCTTTGCCAGCTTTACCGCCAGAAACTTGTGCGCGCTGTTCAAGAATTTCTTCTTTCGTACGAACGCTATCACGGACTTCCGGGTTCTTCAAGTAGAGGTAATACTGACCATTTACTTTAATAATAAATCCATCTTTGTGTTCACTGACGATGTCCGATTGTTTCAATTTATAATTTGAATCGTTCATAACCAATTCTTCACTGATCAACGCGTCATAAGGTACCTTCCCACTGTAGTAGTGAAAGTGATCCCCATGTGATGTTACATACCCTTCGTCAGTGATTTTAACGACGATCTGCTCCGCATCAATACCTTCTTCATCGTTTAATTTTTTGGTTTGTTCAGCAGCCGTTCCGCCTTCAGTATTGGCGTCAGCCACCGTCTCAACACCATCGATATAATTAATGTCGCTCTTATTGTTATTAGCCTGGTAGTTGGCAATAGCGAAACCAGAACCCATCAATAGTGCGATGGATAGCCCACCAGCAGCTAGAAATCGTTTATCTTTAAAATTCACGCATTAACGCTCCCTTCCCTGTATAAATGCGTTTAGAAGTTAGTCATCTTCTTCGACGTCAGCTTTGTAAAGGTAGTATTTGCCATCAACTTTGATGATGTAACCATCTTTGTTTTTGTATTGCACGTCATTGTCATTTAGTTCGTAGTTATCGTCTTTCATGACTAAGGCATCATCAATATCAGCATCGAAAGGCACCTTACCACTGTATTCATGACTGTGGTCACCGTGTAATGTTACATAACCATCATCATTGATTGCTCTGACAATTTCTGGTTCGTCACTGTCTTCATGTTCATGATCGTGTTCTTCGCCCTCATGTTCGTGATCATGGTCTTCACCTTCGTGATCATGTTCTTTAGCTTCTTCGTCTGCACCTTCAACGTACTGTACATCGTCGTTTGAATCGTTCTGTGCCTGTTCCTGATTATCGTTCGTCCCACAACCAGCCAATGTTAATAGTGCAAGGGATAAACTTCCAGCAACTAATCCTTTTCTACCTAAAATCATTTACGATCTCTCCTCCAAATCTGATGCAATAGCGTCTAATGTGTTGTCTAAGTTCTCTAAATAACTGTTTGAATTCTCTGGGTCAGCTTCTAGTGGGTCCAACGTTTTAACTTCCGCCCCTGTTGCGTCTGCAATAACTTCTGCTTTCTTGCTAGACGTCTGTGGCTCAGCAAAAATCGTCTTTACGTTGTTTTCCTTGGCAAATTCAGAGATTTCCGAAATACGACGTGGACTCGGTTCTTCTTCTTCGATACCTGCAATCCCTAATTGCTTCAACCCATATCTGTTAGCAATATAAGCAAACGCCGTGTGCTGTGTAACAAAGGTACGTTCTTTAACGTTCTTGAAACGTTTTGCATATTTTTCATCAATTTTCTTCGCTTTGTTCTGGAATTTCTTGGCGTTATCGAGGTACGTTTGCTTGTTATCTGGATCAATTTCGCCCAACTTATTGGCAATGACGCCTGCCTCATCAGCCACTAATTTTGGATCCAACCAAGAGTGCGGATCGTATAAGGATTTCTCATCGATACCATCTGTCGCTTCAATATCTTCAAGTCCTTCGACTTTCTGCAACTTCAAGCCATCTGTTGCTTCAATGACTTTAACGTTGGATTCAGCGAAGTTCTCTTTGAGATTCTTCGTCCAGCCTTCCAGTGTCCGTGAGTGATAAATAAAAACATCAGCATCACTAATCGCTTTGATATCAGCGGCAGAAGGTTCGTAGGTGTGGATACCGTTTTTCGATCCGATCATACGCACATCATTGTTGTCACCCGCAATTTCTTGTGTCATCTCGTAAATCGGATAGAAACTTGTGACAATCGATAAACCCTTCTTTTCAGAAGCTGAACTATTACCGCCACCACGCGCACAAGCTCCTAAAAACAAGACACCGATCATTACAACGGCCATCAGCACTCTACGCCAATTTTTCTTCATCTCTTCAACTCCCAACTTTGATGTAAATCGTAATGATTTTTATTTACCTAACAAAATTATCAAAACACTTTTAGGAGGTCAATAGCTTTTAGCAAATAAATCGTCATCATTCCGAAAATAAAAAGTGCAAAAAAATAAGCGCCTTAATGACGCTTAACAATGTAGTAACGATCAAAATAATTGGCTGTCATGTGAGATCGGATGGCTGAATAAATCAACATAATGACAGCGCCTGTTGTGTTCCAGAAGAAGTCACTCATCGTATCCATCAACGCTGCACGGCCGACAAGTGCTTCGCCGCCAAGGCCCATATAACGCTGTAAATTCATGTTCAAAAGGTGATCCCAGCTGAACTCCCAGAATTCCCAGCCGATCCCACAGATGCCCGCAAACGCGAAGCCGAATATTAAGTAGGTACCGACAAGAGAGCCGCTGTTCGGTACCCGCGACAACAAGTGCGTCAATAGCGCGTAACCGACCATTGTCAAAATAGCTGGACTCACTGCATGCAGGATCTTGTCCCAAAACGATACGCGATTGTACATATCCCATCCCGTACCAATGAAGACAGATATTAGCAAGAATAATAAATAACCCCACGTAATCGTCGGTGAAATTTTAATGTGAAGTAATCGATCTGCCAATTGTGGGACGAAAATCAGTGCCATGCCGGCGAGCGTCTCTACTATAATTGTAATTTGCTGTGACGCTTTCGCCCCGCCACTGACCATTAACACAACATTATAGATAATATTGATAATTCCCAAGGCCAATAGCCCGTACTGTAGCCATTGCTTCTTCATGTCATTTTCCTTTTTCAGACGCTTAGTCTATTGAAAAATGTGCAGCAATCGCATCCAGCAATTCCGGCACATTATTTGCCACTTTACCGTTATTTTTAATTAATCCAATCACATATAGATTGATATAGGCGAATTGGCTCTCAGCAATGTCATTTTGGAGGATAGCAATCTTGTCAGCATTGTCTGTCCCTTCCTGACGCGAATCTGTCCACAACCCGAAGATAGGGATGTCCTTTCCAGCAGCATAACCAATTTCAGCGCAGCGTCCTTGGCCACTCTCAATACCGTCCAAAACGACAAATAAGAAATCACAAGCATCTAAACGTTCATTATCAGCAGTCGCGATCTGCACGGCATCAGCGAACTGACTTTTATCATTAATCTCTTTATTCTCTTGTGGGAGGTAGAGATCGAGATCTGGGAATCGCTCGCGGATCTGTTTCGCAAGTTTTTCATTATAGTCGCGTTCCATATCACTAAAAATCCCACTGGCAAGATAAGCTTTCATTCGTCACATCTCACTTTCTCTTCGTTATGAAGCTAGTGTACCATAAGGCAAATGATTAACCGGGGAAAATTAAAGATTATAAATTACACCGGCACCTATTCATTAAAAAAGCATAAGCACCTCTTCTATGACAGAATATACCTATGCTCAAGGACTAACCCTTTTGTTTATTATGGTTAACATCTATAGCAGTTATTACAAAATAGAAATTCTCATCATAATAACCAAATATTCTAAGTGCATCACGATCTTTTCCTAGTCATATCAATGTTTGTGTACAATGTCGAAAAATAAAAAAAGACCTCAAACGAGGTCTAGATACGGAGACGGTGGGACTAGAGCCTAATAGCTATAAACCCCGGTATATCAACTTTTCTAAACTCCGAATAGCAAACCTGACGAAAACCTGACGACTAAAAAAATAATTGCAAGTTATGTATTAGCCGTTCATGTACTGCGCGAATACGTCCGCTGTTTCATGTTGTCTTGATTCTGAGACGTGCGTGTAAATATCCATTGTCATGGAAATATCAGAATGACCTAAGCGCTCCTGAACGTCTTTCATTGGTACACCTGCCTCAAAAAGTAATGAGGCGTGCGTATGACGGAAGCCGTGAATTTTAATAAACGGTAATCCTTGCCTCTTACAGTTACTGAGTGCGACTTTACGCGGGCGAGTTATCTCAATAAACTTATTCCCTGCAAGAGAAGAAAATAATAGTTGCTTACCATTCAACGCATTATAACCCTGTTTGATTAATAATTGTGCCTGTTCGTTCTGCCATGCTTTTAGTATCTCTAAGGTGACGCTATCCACTGAGACAACACGTGAACGACCGTTTTTAGGCTTATCAACGATTAACTCGCGACCTGTAGGCTTACCATCTACGACCTTTTGCGCTTTTTGTGCGAGCGTCTTATTGATGGAGATAGTGCCAACTTTAAAATTAACATCATTCCACGTTAACGCGAGGCATTCTCCGCGTCGCATACCCGTATATGCAAGCACCCTAAAAAAAGGGTACCACATGTCATTATCTTTCAATCCATCGAGGAATTGCTGTAACTCTTCGCGCGTATAGAATTGTTTTTTATTCTCTTTATCTTCAATTTCTGTTTTTCTAGGCACTATCACGCGGTCACATGGTGATTTTTTGATATAGCCACATGTAACGGCGAATTTAAAAACTCGCTTCGCGTAGTAATAGAATGTTTTGCCTTTCTTGTACTGATTGCACCATTGATTAACATAGTCTTGAATCAAATCCGGCTTGATTTTATCAATTTTTAAATGACCGAATGCAGGGATAACATGATGGTAAAAAGCGTTTTGAGTGGTAACTAATGTACTTTCTCTAACCGTGTTCTCGTACCCCTTAAGCCATTACTGATAAACTGCTTCAAAGGTTAACGACTGCGTGCCACGTGCTAAGCCGCTGACAAACTCTTCACGTTGCTTCTCAAAGTAGGCTTTAGCTTCGCGCTTCGTAACAAAGCCACCTTTTTTAATCTCCGACTTCTTGCCCGTGTATTCATCAATTCCAACAATTCCACGGACGCGCCAGAATGTGCCTCTAGTGTTTTTATATTGTGTATAAGTTGCCATTATTTACTACCCCTCTTCTAATTGCCACGAGCCACCGAGACGAAAAGGGAGGGCTTCAATGGAGTGGTTACCACCTCCGCCCATATGGTAAACATGATTATTTAAGGTCGCATGTACGACCGTTTGCGTGCATATCTAAGCAAATCAACGATAACAAAATCCGGCACGTGCCAGAATTTAGAGCACTCGAAGCTAGCTATCAGTAGTAGAGAGCCAGAGATGAATTAACCAGAGATGAATTAATCAGTTTCTTTATCAGATTCATCAGTTTCATCTTTTACAAGATAGTCAACTAAATTCATCACAACTTTTTGCGCTTCATTATCTATAGATCGAAACGCATTTAATAGTTTTGATTCTTGACCGGTTATATTTACCCCATCAGTTATTATTTTTTTATCTATTGAATTCAGTCTTTCGCTTTCTGTTTTAGCAGACAATAGCAATCTTTCATAGAAATAAACTAACTGCCTACCAAAATCTACGTCCCAAGCGTCTAGTCCTCGCATATTCAAATCATTAATTAATAATTTAGCTAATCCTGTAGCTAGTTTTTTAATTGCTTTATTACTTGGCAATCTATAATTATTTTCTATTTGTGATATGTAGGGGCGGGATAACTGAGAAATATCAGATAATTCTTCAGAAGTAATATTTATATCATTCCTGAGCGCCTTTAGTATTCCTCCGAAATTTAAATAGCTTACTTTAGATATATATCTATTGAAGTAATCCTGATCAATATCTGCTAATTGCTCGCTACCCTCGTAAACAGAAGAAAATTCTAGAGGATAATCTTTTTCTAATCCATCAATATCTATCATTATGTTACCTCCTTTTTGTCTCATATATTAAACGAAAATAGAAACATTAGCAAATGATTGTTGACATCAGAAATGAATCGTTATACAATTTTTTGCAACATATAGTATAAAACAGTTAACATCTTTAGGGGGGGTTCGCTATGAATAGAAAACAAATCAATCAGAACATTAGAGAACGCATTTTTCAAAACGAACTACAACACTGGCAGATTGCTGATGAGGTAGGTATCGCTGATAGTACGTTTAGCAGATGGTTAAGAAAAGAATTAGATGACGAGAAGAAACACGAGTTAACGACGCTATCGACCGCTTGATTAAGAAGCAAGAAGCCTAAAAGGAGGTGATGAACTGATGACTAACAAAATCAAAGGAAGCGCATGGTTGGTAATCGGCTTATTCCTGATATACCACGCACTCACGCACGCCGTGAATCAGTCACTTGTCGCCATCATAGGCGCGGTAATTGGTGCGTGCTTCGTGTTGCACTATATCACGGTGCAGGAATGGATAAAGGAAGAAGACATTTTTTCATAGAAAGGAAATAGACCAATGACAACGTACATTTTAGCCAGTGAATATAAGGAAGCATTAGAACAAGAGATTTATAAAGCCTACCGCTACGCTATGGAAGAAGCTAAACGCGACTTCGCCATTACCAAAGAATGGTTGACGTTTACCGAAATCAAAGAGCTGTTCATGATTAGCACGAACACGCTAAATAGTTGGATAGAAAAAGGCTTGCTAGTCGCTAGTATTGGCAATAAACGCTATATCAACCGAAACAGAATTAATGAATTTTTAGAAAAACATCAATAAAAAAAGGCACTGCCACGAGCCACCGAGACACTGCCTAAAATCCAAGTTAACCGACACCCATTCATTAAAGAAAAGGAGCAAGAAAAAATGAATTACTTTAAAAAAACACATCTCAATTATATGAGAACCCTCGTAGACAATCAACTCATGCTGTTGAATTTACTCGAGACATTCACGGCACGTCTAGCACTGGATAAGGTGGTAAATGACGACCGCCTAGAGATTACAGGGAAAGAGCTATCCATCATTGCAGACGGCATTAAAGAAGCATTCAATGAAGCGGACAATATCGCCATGTTATTGGATAACTGCGAAAACGAGGACGAACTCAAAAACGTATTCAATGACGAATTAGGCATGGGCGAAGCATAGGAGGTAAAGACTGATGAACAGTAAGGTATTAAAACGGCAACAGTTTAATGATGAAATACAGGGTATTAATAACCGCGTTAACAGTCTCGAAAATTTAAAAGAAGCATTGAATAGATTTAGCAATATAGATTTTGCGCATTTGCCTTTCGAAGATGAAGAAGTCTCAAACAACGTTAAAGGCTTTTTTATCGATATTGCTGATATTATCGAGGATACTCAAGACCGTTTGTCAGATACCGCTATTTTTCTACAAAACACGAAGCTGATTCTAGAGTTAGAAAATTATTTTGATGAGACGTTTCAATTTACAGTAATCAGAAATAACGACGGTGATGACGAATGAACAGCGCATTACTAAAAAGAGAAGATTTTGATGAGCTCGTGCGAGCTATTAACTTTCAAGCTATGGAATTAAACGAGTTCAAAGAAGAAATGAAATTACTCAGTGAAGTAGATTTTGAGCATTTGAGCCCTGAACAAATCGAAGAGCTGAAACACTTTATAAATGACAGTGCCAACCGTACCGAGCAAATGACCGAAACCGGGTACATGATGAGCCAAATATTACAAAACGCTAAGGCACTTCTTGAGGTGGAAAATTATTTTTGATACGCCTTACTCGTTCATAGGCAACAGACAAGGAGGTAAAGACTGATGATATACAAATCAAAAGGCTACATCACTAATCACATGGTACAAGTACCAGTAAACGGCGGAGATTTTGAACTACTTACTTATTTATGTAAAGACCTCGAGGCTATAAAGGCACGCCATAAGGGGCAGGATAGACCCGTAGACCCCGAAGAGAAAAAAAGAGAACTCCCCTATTTTATCGCGGGAGAACTGACCGAAACAAAGCAAATTAACGGCAAAATATGCTACATCAGAAATGATAAAAGTCTGCGCTACAAGTCTTTAATTACTATTGACATTGAAGCGACAGACGGCAAACGACTGCCATTCAGAGAGACGCTAGAACGCCTATTAGAGACGTTGAACCCGTATAACTATATTATCTACCCTACGGCGAATAACCGACCTGATAACGCAAGATTACGCGTGATTTTAGAACCTGAGCGTCGCATGAACAAAGCAGAGACCAAAGCCACTACATTAGGCATTATTGAACATCTTGAAGCACATAACATTTTTGTAGACCACTCAAGCACGAACTATTCCCAACCGCAGGGGCTACCTGTTGATAACGGGCTCCTCGACAAGTACGAGGCATACACGAACATCAGCGGTCATAAAGTCAGAGTAAGAGGCACACAGACGTATACCACCCCTGTAGGCGCTTCGAGAACGTCCTATAGGAGCTATGAGAACGCTCGTAATGTATTAGGTGCATTTGTAGATGAAACGCTCGAGGGCACAACAGAGGGACAACGCAATACATGGTTAACTAGCCGTGTTGGTGCATTAGTCGCCAGTGGTTGCGAAATTGAAAATGTAGAGCGAGTAACCTACATCATTAACGATTATTTAGTAAGCCCTCCGCTTCAAAGAAACGAAGTAAATACCATTATCAATAGCATATATAAAGCTGAAAGAAGAAAGCAGACAACGAGGTGATAATCTAATGAGCGAAGCATTAAATATTAATGACGAATTAGCAAAAAATCGCGAACTACTAAAAGCGCAAAGAGCCGAACGAGCACGAAATACAGATCCCGAACAAGTCAGAGCAAGCCATCATTCATTAGCCGAATTGATAGAAGCCCTAAAAATGGAGGGTATCGCGTGGCATGAATCAAATACAGACACCACAAGAAAGCACATGCATGTTAACCGGTGCACTGAATTACTCATGTTGCACGCTTATATTGTCACTATTGGAGATGAGCCAGATAAGGCATTGCTCGGCGTTTATAACCCTGACACGGGACTGTATGGCGTTTCAAATACCACGATTAATAGGCTTATCCGGGCTATGAACCCTGATTATAAAAAACAAGACCGCACCGAAGTGATTTATAACTTACGTCTAGACGCTGAGCTCGTAAATGGAGACAACGATAAAAACCTGATACCCCTAGCTAATGGTATCTATGATATGAAGCAAAAGAAGCTATTACCGTTTAGCCCTGAATATATCTTCACGTCAAAGATAGTTACCGCTTACCCCGTGAACGGCGTATCAGAAAAAACAGAGGCGCTCGTTGATGAGTTTCTAAGCAACTACAGACCGGAAGATGAAGCATTCAAATTGCTATTACTTCAAATCGGGCAAGACGCTATGAACTCGAATCAGACACATAAAAAAATGATTTTTCTTAAAGGATACGAGGGAAATAACGGTAAATCAACGTTTGAAGAGCTATTGATTAATACCATCGGCGAGAAACATATCGCTTCATTAGAGCCCTCTGCTTTTTCAGAACGGTTCGCCACCTACTCATTAATCGGTAAAGTTGCCAATATTGCGGACGACGTAGACGGCAACTATATTGCAAAAAACGGCGTATTGAAAAGCGCTACGACTGGTAACGCGGTAAACGCAGAAAAGAAACAAGGGAATCGTTTTACTGTTCATTTTAAGGCGGCATTAATCTTTAGTTGCAATAACCTGCCAACATTTAAAGATAAATCGGGCGGAATGGAGCGCCGTTTATTGATTGTGCCATTTACGCGGTCATTCCCAAAAGGCGCTAGCCCGTTTGATGAGGAGTTTACCAACTGCGAAGCCGTTAAACAGTGCTTCTTGAAGAAATGTTTAGATATTGGAGCGTTTGAGCAATTTATCGAGCCTGATTATGTACGCCAAGAAGTCGAAGATTTTCTAATTGAGAATGACTACGTTAAACGCTACGTTATCGAGGAATTTATTAATCAAGGCTACCATCTGATGAAAGACAAAGCCGGGAATTCTATTCCAGTTGATAAAATCCCCGCTAACCTTGTTAAACACAAACTGAAGTTGTACAAAGAGGAAGACGGAGACAATACAAGAGTTGGTAGAGGCTACGCCAAGAGATTTATTCGTACATTGAAGCAAGAAACAGGATGCGAATATAAGTACACTGATATTAGAATCAATTCAGAGAATAAACGCTACTATCCTCAAGGCTACGCCCATTGGATAGAAGCAGAAAAAGATAAAATGAAAGGCTTCAAGATTCAAAATAGCCCGCATATGTACCCGTGATTTTGTCGCTGTTTGTCTCTGCTAATTTAGAAAAGAATATAAAGTATATATAAAAGGTAATATATACATAAGAGTAAAAACTAACAGAGACAGAGACGCTAAAAAAATCAGTCAAGTCCATAATCCTGTGTAAAATACTATACAATGTTTTACCGGTCTCTCATTGATCAAACTTAATATATTTTCTTGTAGAACTGAGCCATTCGTCATGGCGGTAAAAAAACGTATCTGAGGTTTGAGGTTAGGATTCAAAAAATATAAGAAAAGCCCCACTTAAGGGGCTTTTTTATCTATAAAATAAAGTTCAGAAAAGTCTCAATCGTGCCACTTTCATACATGATGTATAGTCCAAGTGGAATGAATACTAAGGGCACAATGATTCGCTGGTATTTTTCAATTGTCTCGGATATTAACGGAATAGAAGATAGCACCCGACTAAGCTCGCAAAAGATAATTATGCCGATTGCAAACACAAGCAACGCCACGAGGGTCTGTGACCAATCTAACGAAGCAAAATAAGGCATATAGATACCTAAATTATCTCCGCCAGACGCAATTGTCAGCAATGTAA
>JALEMJ010000022.1 GCA_022768285.1 Aerococcus sp. | reverse complement strand
ATTCTCCGTAATATCTGTCGCAACGTCCGCTTTTAAGATATCTTGATGCTTAATTGTCAAATTATCGAAGTCAGCGAGTTCGTTCTCAAGGACAGGGATCAAGCGCTGATCCACTTCATACGCGAGCACCTGGTGGGCTTGCATACAGAGCATTTCAGTCAGTGCGCCGATTCCCGGACCGATTTCAATCACATTCGTTTCATCGTCCACACTAGCTGCTTGAATCATATCCATTAAAATCTGCGGCTCCATCAAGAAATTCTGTCCTAGACTCTTCTTCGCATCCAAGTGATATTTCTCGAGAATCGCATTCGTACGCGATGGTGTCGCAATGTATTTAGACGTTGTCATCATTAGTCTCCTCTTTGTAATCTGCCATAATGCGCGCTACCCGTGACCATTCAATCTGGAATAAATAGAGACGCTTGGCGAGCTGTTTGCCATTGGTATGACCGATGTGGAGCTGTTCACAGAGGTAATCGCGCCGTTTCTGTGCATCCGCCGTTCCAAGTAATCCGAGCTGATAGAGCTGTTGTGCGGTTGGCGGTGCGACTAATCGATCTTCTGGGGAAACCACATCGTACACATCATCCAGCGCGCGAGCGATTGCTTCATCCGAGGCATGTTCCACGCCAAGACTACCTGGATGATCGGGTTTGGCTTCTTCCGGTGTCAAAAAGGCGTGCTTCGCATCCGGTACCACTTCCGAAATTCGCCGTCTGAGCTTCGTTCCAGAAACATCCGGATCGGTAAAAATAATAACGCCGAAACGTTCTGCGGCCATTTCGATCTCTTCGAGCACTTCTTCCGAGAGGGCAGACCCACGCGTTTCAATCGTCATGACATCATACATTTCGGTGAGTCGTCGGGTATCATCGCGTCCTTCAACGACAATAACTTCCCGAATCTTGGGTTTCTCAGTCATGCGTACGGACAAATCCTTTCTCCTCATCGTAGCGGATATGAAACAGATCGCAGGCGTTCTGATACGTCTGTGCAGCAATGGCTTCGTAGCTGGTATCACGCACATCCGCAAGCAAATTGCAGACGAAGCGTACATTTGCTGAAGTATTGCGTTGACCACGATGCGGTTCCGGTGACAAATAAGGGCTATCCGTCTCAATCAACAGACGATCTTCTGGAATAATTTTCGCAGCTTCGCGTACCGCTTTGGATTTTTTAAACGTCAACACCCCACTGAACGAGATATGCATATTGAGATCGAGGAATTTCTTCGCCCACTCCGGGTCATCCCCAAATGTGTGCATGATTCCACCAATAGTTTCGACATGCTCATCTTTTAAAATCCGATAGGTGTCCTCATTGGCATCGCGTGTGTGAATAATAATTGGCAGATGACGTTCGCGCGCAATCGCAATCTGACGCCGCATCACGCGTTCCTGAACATCCTTAGGTGCCGCATTCCAGTGATAATCCAAGCCGAATTCACCAACTGCCACAACCTTCTCAGTATCTAAGTATTCCTGTAATTGTTGTTCAATTGCGTCATTGTAATCACCCGCCACTTCCGGATGCCACCCGTAGGAAGCCACCATGTCTTTATTATTTTTGACGAGCTCGCGTGCACCCGGAATCGTATCTTTATCGAAACCGATGATGTTCATTCCGGACACGCCAGCATTGCGTGCGCCCTGAATCGCTGCTTCACGGTCATCATCAAAATCCGATGCATTAAAGTGTGTATGCGTATCAAATAACATCGTATATTCTCCTTAAACAAAACGAAAAACCGGAAGAGTCTCCGGTTTTCGCTATTGATGCATTAAACAATCGTTTAGGCGAGACGGCTTCCGTTCGGCAATTCGTTCGGTACAATGACCACACGCACATCATCGCCATCTTCCACGGATAGGATCATTCCCTGCGATACTTCGCCTTTCATCTTGCGTGGTTTCAAATTCGCCACAATAACAACTTTTTTACCAACTAATACTTCCGGATCCGGGTACCACTGACGGATACCGGATAGAATCTGGCGGTCCTGGTTATCACCGGCATCGAGGCGGAATTTCAATAGTTTATCTGCACCATTTACTGTCGCTGCGTCTTTGATTTCAGCGACACGCAGTTCGACTTTATCGAAATCATCGTACTTAATTGCTTTGAGGTCAGGACTGAGCCACTCCGTGTCGTCGGGTGTCCAATCCTCTGCTGAGTCATCGGCCGCTTGCCCGACCGTCATGTGACTTTGGATATAGGCAACTTCTTCTTCCGTATCCAAACGTGGGAAGATTGGCGTTCCTTTTGCAATCACCAGCGTATCGATTGGGAAACGTCCGATTGTTGCTTGATCCAGCGAAGCCGTTTCATCGTTAAATTCAAGGCCCAACTGCTCAAAAATTTTCTTCGGTGTTTCGATCATCACCGGCTGAATCAAAATCGCAACAATGCGCAAGGCATCAGCTAAGTGATACATCACATCAGCGAGTCGATCGCTATCATCGGCATTTTTTGCGAGTACCCATGGTGTTGTTTCATCGATGTATTTATTGGTACGCGTGATGATTTTCCAAACATTATCCAGGGCATCGGTAAAGCGTAAGTCATCCATACCTTCCAAGTATGCCTGTACGCTCTCTCTGATGACAGCTTCGAGGCTCTCATCTTCAGCGGTTGTTGCACCGTTATAACCGACAACTTTGCCATCGAAATACTTGTTAATCATTGAAACGGTACGGTTCAACAAGTTACCGAGATCGTTCGCTAAGTCGTAATTAATGCGGTTGATGAAGTTCTCTGGGGTAAAAATACCATCCTGACCGAAGCGGACTTCACGCACGAGGTAATAGCGCACTGCATCTAAACCGTAGCGCTCCACCAGCATCTCCGGATAAACGACATTGCCTTTGGATTTCGACATTTTGCCGTCTTTCATCAATAACCAGCCGTGTCCGAATACCTTCTTCGGCAGTGGCAAATCCAATGCCATCAAAAGTATCGGCCAATAAATGGTGTGGAACCGAACGATTTCCTTGCCGACGATATGTAAGTCGGCAGGCCAGAATTTTTGATATTTGATGTCATCATCCTGCCAGAAACCGAGTGCAGTAATATAGTTGACAAGCGCATCGATCCATACATAAACGACGTGTTTCGGATTAGATGCTACCGGGACCCCCCAGTCAAAACTGGTACGTGTGACTGAGAGATCCTCGAGTCCCGGTTTGATGAAGTTCGCAATCATTTCCTTTTTACGCACTTCCGGTTGAATGAAGTCCGGGTGGTCTTCATAGTATTGCAAAAGACGATCCGCATATTTACTCATCTTGAAGAAATAAGATTCTTCTTTGACCAATTCCACTTCATGTCCAGAAGGTGCCACGCCACCGATGACTTTACCATCTTCATCGCGATAAACTTCTGCGAGTTGTGATTCCGTGAAGTACTCTTCATCAGATACCGAGTACCAACCTTCATATTCACCGAGATAGATATCGCCTTTCTCTAGTAAATAATCGAAAATCTTCTGCACCGTTTTTTCATGATAGTCATCAGTCGTACGGATAAATTTATCGTAGGAAATTCCCATCATTTTCCATAAATCTTTGATGCCGCCCGCCATTTCGTCCACATATTCTTGCGGCGAAATGCCTTTTTCTTCGGCTTTCTGTTCAATCTTGAGTCCGTGCTCATCCGTCCCTGTTAGGAAAAAGACATCGTAACCCATCAACCGTTTGTAGCGCGCGATAGTGTCCGCGATCACCGTCGTATACGTATTTCCGATGTGCAGTTTGCCACTCGGGTAGTAAATCGGCGTTGTTAAGTAAAACGTTTTGTTGTTATCAGCCACAAATGAGTGCCCCTTTCTTTTCTATACAATCATTGCAATTATAGCATATTGACCCATCAGTTTTGGTAATAAATCATTGCCACTACCGATCACGCGTGCACAAAAATAGCCGAGAGCATGCTCTCGACTATCCATTTCCATTATTATTCTGTTTCAAGTGTCATTAAGAAATATTTTTTCTTGCCGCGCCGCACGACGAAGTAGCGGTTCTCGATTGCTTGATCAACAGTTACTTCATAAGCCATATCTGCAATTTTTTCACCATTCAAGGCAATCGCACCGTTAGTAATATCTTCGCGCGCTTGACGTTTAGACGGCGAGACACCGTAATCAACAAGAAAATCAACGAGCGATTTTGATTCGCGCGTCACGGTCGCACCTGGCATGTTACCGAAACCTTCTTCAATTTGATGCGCAGTGAGCGATTGAACGTCCCCGGAGAACAATGCATCAGTAATCGTCAGTGCCTCCTGCAAACCTTCCTCACCGTGAATAAAGCGCGTCATTTCTTCCGCGAGACGTTTCTGCGCTTCGCGTTTCCACGGTTCGTTCTCGACTTTTTCCGCAAGCGCGTCGATTTCATCTTTTGATAGAAAAGTGAAGTATTTCAAATAACGGATCACATCGGCGTCCTGCTGATTCACCCAAAATTGGTAGAATTCGTAAGGTGATGTTTTTTCGGGATCCAACCAAACAGCGCCACCTTCTGTTTTACCGAATTTCGTTCCATCGGATTTCAGCAAGAGTGGAATCGTGAGTCCAAATGCCGGCGCATCACTACCTTCAACCTTGTGAATCAAATCAATGCCAGCCGTGATATTGCCCCATTGATCCGCACCACCGATCTGCAATTTCACACCCATTTCTTGGTAGAGATGTAGGAAGTCGATGGCTTGCAAGATCTGGTAGGTAAACTCAGTGTAGGAAATACCTACTTCCAAACGTGAAGCGACAATCTCCTTATTGAGCATAGTATTGACATTAAACAGCTTGCCGTAATCGCGCAGAAATTCTAAGAGCGTCATTCCCGCTGACCAATCGTAGTTATTGACCAAGCGAAAATCACCTGCACCATCGCTCATAAATAATTTTTTGAGCTGCGCAGTTAATTTATCCGCATTGTATTTGACCTGGTCCATCGACTGCAGTTTACGCTCTGCTTTTTTACCGGAAGGGTCACCGATCGCTCCCGTTAAACCACCGATAACGATCACGGGATGGTGGCCAGCGAGCTGGAAACGTTTAAGAATCATAAACGGAATCAAGTGCCCGATGTGGAGAGAATCGCCCGTCGCATCGACACCACAATACAAGGTAATCGCATGGTTATCGATATAATCGTACAGGCCCTCAGCATCCGTCTGCTGGTTGATGGCCCCGCGCCATGTTAACTCATCTATTATATTACTCATGTATGTTCCGCCTTTCGTTTGTCATGTGTTCTCAAGTATAAGGAACCGAACAAAAGCTTGTCAATTAGCGATTGGACCGCCATTATTCTTCTTCATGGTTCCAGATCAAACCTTCCAGTTCACCCTCCGCCTGTTCAATGCGCAGATTGAGTGACTCAATCATGCGTTCTGCAGCCTCGAGGTAAGCGACATCACGATAATCGGTAACATGTTCTTTTGCACGCGCCAAAAAATCTAAGCGCCAGTCCGTTGCTTCGCTCATTCGTTCGCCTCCTGCCATTTAATCTGTTGTCGTAAGTCATCTAATTTATTAAGGTCATCTTCGACCGCCATCGTTAGCAGTTCCGGCGTATCGCCGATAACTTCTTCCCCCATCGCCTCGATTTGATCGATAATCAAATGCGCGCGCTTGGTGAACGATGCATTGCGCGGTAGGAGTAGATGCTGCTGATATTCAACTAATTTCTCACGGCGTTCGACATCTGTCATGTACATGTACTGTGACAGGACGAACGGTGTTAGATACGTGAAATGGAAGTAATGGGCGATTGTCGCAAACGGCGTCAGAATTTCAGAGAGACTAAACCCCTGACGTCCGCCCTTCTGATAATCAGAGAGCGGTGTACCGACGCTAATAATCACACCGAATTCTTTGTGATCATCTTGACGCTTGAGTTTTTGGATGAACGCATCCGTAAAGATGTCTGCACACCAGTCGGAAATAATGCCAGGGGCTTGATACCAATAGAGCGGAAACTCCAGAAAAAAGCGGTCAGCATCTAATAACAGCTGCTGATAATGCTTGATCGTTTCATCATCGGGATTATCAACTAGTTCTTCAAAATAAACACCATCTGGTACACTTGCTTTTAAAAACTGGTGGCTAGCAGAATTTTCAATTTCTGGAACGCCACAGAGTATGGTTATATTCACTAGTTTTTCCTCCTTCAACATTCTTATCTTAACAAAAAAGTCATCAAAAAAACGCACGGAAGCGCTCCGTACGTTCGTGTGCTCAGCATATAGAATAATTAGTAATCGAATACCGGCACTTGGTTATCTTTCGATGCTTTCTTGATAATGTCAGCGGTTTCCTTCGTCTGGAAAGCTTCGACAACTTTCTTGTAATTTTCGTTATCTTTGTCCTCAGCGCGTGTTGCAATGAGGTTCCAGAACGGTTCAGTGCCTTCATTCGGTTCAACGTAAATGGCATCCGTAATTGATAAGCCTGCTTCAATCGCATAATTATTGTTAATGGCGGCTAACTGTACTTTGGGATCAGATTTCGTTTCCGGCACTTGTTGCGCTTCGATTGGTTCAAATTTGAGGTTTTTCGGATTTTCAACTACATCGTCCGCAGCTGTCGGGAAGTCGACGTCCGGGTTCAATTTGATTAAGCCCGCTTTTTCCAACACTTTCAAACCTCGTGCTTCATTGGTTTTATCATTTGGCAATGTCACTGTGGCGCCATCTTCAACATCATCGATCGACTTAATCTTATCTGAATACAGTCCCATCGGCTCAACGTGAGTGTAACCAATGCTGACAAGATCGTCACCGTATTCTTCGTTCCAGTTGTCCAAGTATTCAACCGTCTGATAAGCATTCAGATCCAGCGAGCCATCAGTCAATCCTTGATTCGGTGACACGTAGTCCGTGAATTTCACGATCTCGAGGTTGATACCTTCATCCTTCACAACGTCCTTAACGTGCTCCCACGCTTCCTGCTGGTCGCCGACAACACCGACTTTGACGGTTGCCTCGTCATTACCGCCCGCTGCACCACATGCTGTCAAGACCAAAACTGTGATAGCTGCCAAGAGTGTAAATAACCATTTCTTTGTACGTTTCACAGGGACCCCTTCTCTCTATCTATTGCATTTCGCGAGTTTATTTTACAAGGTTTTCGCATACCTTCTGCAGTTAAATACGATCAGTACTGATCTTTTTTAGTGATCAGCAAATTCTTCGTGCGTTTCATGTCATATTATGTTACATTTTATACCATTGAGGAGTGACATCCGAAACTGTTGTATAGGTTTTGTACTAGAAATGAGGTTACCCATGGGAAAACATCTCACTGCTGATGATATTCGCCGGCAATGTAAGGAAAAGAATGTTCATTTTGTGCGTCTCGCCTTCTCAGACGTGAACGGTACACTAAAGAACGTTGAAATTCCGATCAGCCAGCTCGACAAAGCGCTCGACCACAAGTTAATGTTCGATGGCTCATCGATTGAAGGCTTCGTACGAATTGAAGAATCAGATATGTATTTAGTCCCCGATTTGGATACCTTTCTTGTTTTCCCGTGGACTGCGAGTGATGATCGCTCCATCGCCATGTTAATCTGCGACATCTATTTGCCAAACGGCGAGCCATTCGCTGGTGATCCGCGCGGTAATTTGAAACGCATGGAACGTAAATTACGCCAAGAAGGCTTTACTGATTTCAATCTTGGGCCTGAAGCAGAATTCTTCTTGCTGAAACTCGATGAAAATGGTGAGCCGACCACGACTTTGAACGACTACGGTGACTACTTCGATCTCGCGCCAGTCGATCAAGCCGAAAACGTGCGCCGTGAAGTGGTACTGACGCTCGAAGAACTCGGTTTTGAAATTGAGGCTTCCCACCACGAAGCTGCTTCAGGACAGCATGAAATTGATTTTAAGTATGCATCCGTTGTGGAAGCCTGCGATAAAATTCAAATTTTCAAGCTGATTGTTCGAACCATCGCGCGTCGCTTCAACTTGCATGCGACCTTTATGCCAAAACCAATCGCTAATATCGCCGGATCTGGGATGCACTGTAACTTATCGCTCTTCACGGCAGACGGGAATGCTTTCTACGATGAATCGAAAGATAAGCAACTCTCCACGCTCTGCTATCAAGTGATGGCTGGATTACTCGCCCATGCTGAAGCGATTACTGCAGTCGGTAACCCGATCGTTAACTCTTACAAACGCCTCGTTCCCGGTTACGAAGCACCGGTATACATCGCCTGGTCAACCCAAAACCGCTCACCGCTATTGCGTGTACCATCGTCTCGCGGTGAATCAACTCGCGTTGAGATCCGTTCTATCGATCCGAGTGCGAATCCGTATCTTGTTATGGCTGCTTGTATCGGTGCAGCGCTGGACGGCATCAACAATAAGCTCCCCGTGCCCGATGAAGTCGGCGACAATATTTACGCGATGTCTGATATTGATATCGAAAAATCGAATATCAAACAGCTGCCGCGCTCACTAGGCGAAGCCATTCGCGCCCTAAAAGCAGATGAAATCATCAAAGACGCACTCGGCCAACATATCACCTCCAACTTCCTTGTCGCCAAAGACATTGAATACAAAGATTATCAACAACAAGTTACGCAGTGGGAATTGGACCGTTACTTGAAACAATATTAACTATCAGATGCAATGAAAAAGGACCGCCACATTAATTGTGACGGTCCTTTTATATACAATCTGTTCATTAACGGCGATCGTTCGAATCACCGAAAAGCAGGAAGACGCGGAACAGAGATAATAGGCTGGCGAAAACGGCAGCCACATAGGTCATCGCTGCTGCACGCAATACTTTCCGCGCGTACGGCAATTCATCCGCTACTAAAATCCCCTGTGATTCTAACACACGCATAGCGCGACGAGAAGCGTTGATCTCCACTGGCAGTGTCAATACTTGGAACACAAACCCTAGAGAAAATAACACGATCCCGATATTAATCAGTGTCTGATTCCAACCGAGCATGACACCGAGCATCAAAATGATCCACGATGACTGCGTACCGAAATTAACGAGTGGCACGAGGCTATTACGGAAACGCAGGAAAAAGTAGCCTTCCGCATCCTGCATCGCGTGCCCACATTCGTGCGCTGCCACACCGACTGCCGCAATCGAGGTTGCGTGCGCCGTTGCCTGTGAAAGTTTTAATTGTTTATTCCGCGGATCGTAGTAATCACTCAAACTACCGCCGACTTGGCTCACGCGAACATCGTTAATTCCCGCTGCACGCAGTAACTTTTCAGCGGCTTCCGTACCGTTATACCCTGCATTATTGGTATATTGATCGTATTCTCTGAATGTCCGATTAACATTCCAACTCGCGATCCCCGAAATGAGTATCCCGAGCAGAATAAAAATCATTGTCGGATCAAAAAAGTAATAAGGATAGAACATGTACTTCACGACTCCCCTTGTTCTTCATGATGTTCTTCTCAAAGTCACATTATAGCACGTTATCTGACAGATCAATGACGATAATGATTATTCGCTAATGTAACGAACAAGTGGGCGTGAAACTGCGCGCATATGCCTATCCGATCCAGACCTGCGCGATAAGGATTACGAGATTCAACACACCGATGATCCCCATCAGCGGCATGATAAATTTGAGCCAGCGATCATACGTCACGTTAACCATTGCTAGAGAGGCCAGAATGAGTCCCGTTGGTGTAATGAATGACATCAGTCCTTGACCGAACACGTAGGCGGAGAGAATTGCTGCGGTTGGCACCCCGACCGGCGCAGCCAGTGGTGCCATAATTGGAATCGACAGCATCGCTAATCCTGATGACGATGCAATGAAAAAGCCGAGAATAATGAAAATGATTAACATGAAAATAATAAACAGCATCAGGTTCATGTTTTTGACAAGATTGCTGAAGAAATAGAGCAATGTGTCCGAAACCATCCCTTGTTCAAGGATAATGTTTACCCCGCGTGCAACACCGACAACGAGCGCGACGCTCAACATGTCGGATGCCCCTTTGATATACGCATCGATCCCGCGTTTTTCACCGAGGCCGGAAACGAATAGTAATGCGATCGAACAAGCGAGGAATAATGCGGTCATCGCATCGAACCACCACTGATGCACAACGAGACCATAGATAAGAATAATAAATGTAATCCCAAATACCAGTAATGACCACTTCATTGGGCGCGTAAATTCGAGTACTTCACTGTGTTGAAAAGCCTCGCGATGTTCCTCGTATTGGTCATACACGATGGACTTTGTCGGATCTTCTTTAACTTTTTTAGCGTAACGAAGAATATACACCGTGGTAATCACAGTCCCGATAATCAATGCGATCGTCCGGATACCTAATCCTTCACCTAAGCTAATCCCTGCTGCATTGGATGCAGTCCCCATAGAGAAGGGATTGATCGTCGAATACATTGAGCCAATCGTTGATGCCATATAAACGGTGGCGATACACGTCATCGCATCATAACCCGCCGTTAAGAAGAAAGGCATCAAAATCGGAAATAGCGCAATAGTTTCTTCAGCAAGACCGAATGTTGTCCCACCCAGCGCAATAAGAATCATTAATAAGATAATTAATAAATACTCATGCCCTTTTGTTTTTTCGGATAGCCAAGCGATTCCCGCATTGAATGCCCCGGTCTCCATTAGTACACCGAGACAGCCCCCAATAAGCAATATGAAAAGAATGATATCAATACTCTCATAGACGCCATTGATCGGTGCCATTAGGAAAGCCTTAATACCCTGTGGTTTTTGCTCCACCCGTTCATATGTGTTCGGAATAGCGACCGGTTTATTGATACTGCCATCGAGAAACTTATCTAAACTTCCGGTAACACCAAACTTATCTAATGATTCTTGAGTAGCTGGATAATCTGTCGTATCTCCATTCGGTTCTGTCACTTCAAACGCCTGGGCATCGCTATCGTATGCCAACTTCGCATAGGAGCCTGCTGGAATGACTAACGTCAATAACGACGCAAATACCAATACAATAAAGAGAACTGAAATCGCCGTTGGAAAACTGTGCTTCTTCTTTGTCTGTGTTGTTTCCATCTCTTTTCACCTTTCATTGTTTTTATTTTTTGTTTATATTTCACAATAATACACTAGCTGTGAGTAATTAATGCACAATCCAATGAAAACTCATCCTAATACTTCATCCTTTAGTATACCATTATATTGGCACCCCTTTCATTACCTTTATATCATAATCTCTGAAGTTTAAATTTTCATAATATCGTTACATCGCGCACTTGGTTTTTCTTTACGAAAAGCGATTATTTCGTTATATTGAGGAGTAACGACTTTGCGAAAAAAGGGAGAAATGATGAAGAAACGACTGCTATTATTGATCGGTGTGTCGACACTCTTTTTGGGTGCATGTGATTCAGTAAAAAGTGGCGATATGCGATCAGACATCGATACGATTTCGCAACAGATTAATTACATTCAGGCGAACGAACAGACCCTACAGAAAGATTTCGAAGCGGACATTGCGTCCAATCCAGAATTAGAAACCATGGGCAAAGAAAATGCCCGCGTGTCTAAGAATTTGAACGAACGGCTGGATGCTGCGGATAAAATTAGTGAAAATCTCGACGCACTCAAAGAAGATACGGAGCAGGTTGAGAGCCAAAATTCAATGTTCAAGTCAACCTCGCGCGATACGATTCGAGCAATTGAGACGTATCTCAAATCCTACCGCGAACTGATGAACGAAGAGAATAAATACTATCAGTCGCTGGCTGGTGATAAAGCAACCGCCGCAACCTTTGAAGATACAATAGACGACTTGAACTTCAAACATAAAGAAACCCAAGAACAGCTCAATAAACTTCAAAAGAAAATCGATCATTTGAGAGAAGCCATCACGAGAGAGGAGGAGGCAAACAATGAATAAGCACCAATCCCCGCGTCCACCGCGTCGGCATCAAACGCCACCGCGCCAAAAGGAACGCCGCAACCCGGAACGTTCTGTGCGGTCACAGCAGGCCATAGCAAAGCCTAAACAGCCATCTGACTCCAAACCGAAGCAAACGCCAAAACAACACGCCAACCGCAACCATACATGGTGGAAGTGGCTCATTCCGCTTGTTTTAGTCCTCGCACTGGTGGGTATTCTCGTCTTTGCGACTGATAATCCTGTCAGCGATCGCTTGATCGGGCCAAAACGTACCGATGCACCGAGTGCGCGTTCGCTATCCTCAGAAAAACTAGCCGTAAACGATCAGCCGTTGTTGAGCATACCGACGCAGAAACCACAGAAGTTCTATCATCCGAGCGATGTTAACATCGCCTACCCTAAAGACGGTGTAAAGGGTATCTATCTATCCGCCTACGGTATGGGCGTGCCGGAAACGCTCGAACGTAATTTAAACCTCGTGGCGAACTCCGCATTAAACAGTGTCGTTATCGATGTGAAGAGTGACTGGGGCTCAATCGCTACCGACCTCGATGTGGATAACGAAGAGGTTAAACAGAATGTTGATAAGACCTTCGATGGCAAACAAATGATGAAACGGCTCGAGAAGGATCAAATCTATCCGATCGCGCGTATTACGACATTCAAAGACAATACGGCGATTAAGAAACATCCGGAATGGAGTTTCCGCGATAGTTCCGGCGCTGTCTGGTCAGATGACAGTGGGCAAAACTTCCTTAACCCATTCGATAAAGATGTCTGGAAATATATTGTCGATGTCGCAAAGGGCGCTGCCCAACTCGGCTTCCAGGATATCCAGTTCGACTATGTTCGTTTCCCGGAAGGCTTCGAAAGTATTGCTACTGATCTCGACTATGATATGGGTGATTACGCAAAATACGGCAAAGGCAGCGTAGAAGCGCGTCAACACGCGATCGCTGACTTTCTGAAATACGCAAACCAAGAACTGCGTAGTTACGGTGTGAACGTATCTGCCGACTTATTCGGATACGTGGCGACCGCTAAGAGTGCCCCGGGTATCGGTCAAAATTACCTCTGGATGGCTGACAATGTCGACCACATCTCCGGAATGGTCTACCCTAGTCACTGGCAGAAAGGTGACTTCGGCTTCGATGCACCGGACTTGGAACCGTACGGCGTTATCGATGAATACATCAAAGCTGAAAAAAGTGTCTTAAGTGAACTCGAAGGCGATCAGACGCACAAGACGCGCCCATGGCTACAATCCTTTACAGCAGATTACCTCCCGAGCGGGACGTATATGGAATACGATGAAAAAGCAGTACAGGATCAAATCGATGCGCTCGCTGCTAATGGTGTGCATGAATATCTGCTTTGGAATGCGCGCAACGAGTACTTCGAAGATGTCGATTATGGTAAATAACGCTTAGGCACAAACGTCTGTCCACACAGTGGCAGGCGTTTTTTTATACCTTCTTAAGCTTTTAATAAGGAATTTATAACCTTTAATGGTAGCTGCCATGGTATACTGAATATGGTTAAATACGCGTTCAATAAATAATCTAAGGAGGTCATACTAATGACACATACGATGCATCGCAAGCGTCGATTCGCATGGCTTATTGGGAGTGTGGCAGTCTTATTACTGCTCGTCTCCCCGATCGTTAAGGCGGATAAAATTAAGATTCAGCCAATGTTTACTTACGGTGAGAGTTTGAGTGCCTCGCAGTTCAATGAGACAAAGCGGCTACTCAAAGTGGAAGAAGGTACCGAAGAAATTCCCGTACAAATTAATGAATTGAACGGATTGCTTCACGATAACTACCCGTACCAACAAGTCTATTCTTCGTCTTATATCACGCCCGCAAACAATGACGGTGGTGTGACGGTACAAATCCTGACACCGGATACCATCACTGCGATCACACCGCGTCAGTACGAAAACGCCGCAATCACTGCCGGTGCTGTTGACGTGAACATCGATGTCGCATCCGCCGTCCCTGTCGATGGCTCTGGAGCCTTGGCAGGTGTCTATAAGGCATTCGCCTCATCCGGACAGGCGCTCAACAGTCAATCAGTCGAAGTCGCACAGGAGGAGTTGGAAACAGCCGCACAGATTACTGAAGACAACAAAGATAAAGAAGGATATTCTGATGAGAATCTGAACGCTGCGATTGCGGACATTAAGGAACAGATTCAACAGTACAAAGACGAAAATGGGGGCAATATTTCTGTCGACCAGATTCAAGTTATCGTCAATAACGTCGTTAATAACTACAACCTCACCAACATCTTGAGTGAGGAAAATATCAATCAGATTCAACAGTTGATGCAACGCTTCAGCGAAATCGAATTGACTGATGAACAGAAGAACGCGCTGAATCAGTTAGGCGATCGCGTCCGTGAAGCAGGTAACGACATTGCTGACAAAGCGCAACAAGCGTGGAATGATCTCGATGATTCTCAAAAGCAAGAGATCAATGGGATTTGGGATCAAATTGTTCAAACTTTCCGCGATATCTGGAATAATATCGTCAGCATCTTCCAGTAGTTAACCCTTATTAAAGGCGTGTGCCACTATCGCACACGCCTTTTTGTATACCTATATTATTTATGATAAGGCTCGTGGTTCATAATCCGAAACGCCCGATAGATCTGTTCAACCAGAATTAGGCGCATGAGCTGATGCGGGTACGTCATTTTACCGAAACAGACCTCGGTATCCGCACGCTGATTGACCCCCTCTGAGGTGCCGAGGGAGCCACCGATCACAAAATCAATCGTACTCTGTCCGTAAGTCATACTGGTTTGAATTTCAGCCGCAAATTGTTCTGAGGTCATCATTTTTCCATCTAGCGATAGGACAATCACCTTATCGCGCGGCTTTATTGCTGCGAGCAATCGTTCACCTTCCACTGCTTTAATTTGCTCTTCCTCATTTTCACTCGCGTTCTCCGATGTCGGTTCATCTTTGACTTCGATAATCTCGAATTGCGTATAACGCCCCAGACGTTTTTGGTATTCCGCAATCCCCTGTTTCAAGTATTTCTCTTTCAATTTGCCGACAACGATCAGACGAATTTTCATTTTACTTCCTTTCTTTGTTTTCACAATAAGTTATGCACAGATTTATTAACAGGTGTGGATTAAAAGTGTTATTATCTCGCCTTTTCATGCATTTTTTCATTGATAATTACGTTTATCCACAATTTTACCACAAGTTATGCACAATTGTGTTTAACTTCTAAGCCTTGATTTTATAGGAATGATAGCGTTACGTGCTAACTTTCTGTGGATTCACAAATAAATGCTGTGTATCACTCATCCACAACTGTGTACAAATAAACGCCCGAACACGAAGTCCGGGCGTTAGCATTAATCATAACTATGATTTACTGATTTTCAGCTTCAGTTGACGCATCCATTGGTTCGAGTTGGACGTCAACGGTTTGTTCTTTTCCTTCGCGGTAGAACGTCAGCTTAACTTTCGCATTGCTTTCCTGACTGTAGAGTTTCTGACGCAAGGTTATCGCGTCTTTCACTTCTTCACCATCAATCCTAGTAATGACATCGTATTCTTTCAAGCCAGCTTTTTCTGCTGGAGACCCCGCTTCAATACTGCGAACGACAACCCCGTTCTTCACGTCTTTCGGCAATTTCAATACGCTCTCCTGCTCCGTCAATGGGACTTGATAGAGACTCATCATACTGATACCGAGCGCTGGACGAATCACGCGGCCATTGACTTCCAGCTGTTTAAGGATATTGCGTGCTTCGTTGACAGGAATCGCAAAACCCATGCCCTCTACCTTATCGCTGGAAATCTTCATGGAGTTAATACCGATTAACTGACCGGATGAATTCACGAGGGCACCACCAGAATTACCTGGGTTGATCGCCGCATCCGTTTGAATCGCAGTCGCTGTCCAATCAGAACTGCCATCGCCATTGATATCGGTAGGCACTTGACGATTAAGCCCTGAGATAATCCCAGTCGTCACTGTCGAGGCGAAATCGGAGCCGAGCGGAGAGCCAATCGCAATTGCAGGTTCACCGACTTTCAATGCGCTACTATCGCCGAATTTAGCCACGGCCTTCGCATATTTCTCAGGCATCTTCATCACGGCCAAGTCGGTCCATGGATCGGCACCAACCAATTCTACGCGTGTCTGTTCACCATTCGCTAGCACGACTTCCAACGCATCACTGCCGGCGACTACATGATTATTCGTGACAATGTATGCATTACCGTCCTGTACTTTATAAATCACACCGCTACCTTCCGAAGCTGTCTGATAGTCAGAATCACCATCACCATTCGGAGCGTTTTCCATACCACCGCCAGGACGTACGAAACTGAATAAATCATAGGAATCCCGGTTTTCGGATAAATTCTCCACTGACACCACTGCGTCACTCACACGATTGACAATACTCGATACATCGGTCGTCACATCGAGTGCGACGCTCTGATTATTGTCACCTTTAGTGTTGTTCTGGGTAGTTTTCAAACGATCAGCAATCAATTCATCGATTTTCTCTTCTGATGGCATAGACGATTGCGTATAGTGTCCAATCGCAAAGCCGCCCCCACCAACCAGCACGGCACCGAGCAATCCACCGACAAGCGCCGGTACCCACTGTTTTGTGTGGTGAGATGAAGTTTTCGTCGCTGTCACTGACTGCTCCTGCGAAGTAGTTTGTTTTGTTTGTTCTTGATCATCTGATGATGGGTGTTGATTCGAATCCGCCATATAGCTCTCCTCCTAAGTACATCGCTGTACGAAGTTTTTACAATTCTTATTCTACATGTTTTCACTACAAAAATGCGCGATTCCCTCTAAATCGCGGTAGTTTTTACCGAAACTTTAAAATAAAAGAGGAGCTCCACTCCTCTTCTTCCACGCTTATAATGTGTACAGCTCCGTCGGTGAACTCGGATCCGTATCGTACAGCTCTAGCGATTGACCGACTGGAATATCGTGCGAGGCCAGCACACTGCTGACCGTCTGTGAAGCAATCTCCTTCATATTGTTTTCTTCGGAAAGATGGCCGAGATACACGCGTTTGGTTTTTTCGCCAACCATCTCACTCAACGCCTCACCTGCATCCTCATTCGACAAATGGCCCGTGTCACTGAAAATGCGCTGCTTCAAATGCCACGGGTAACGCCCCATCCGCAGCATATCCGCATCGTGATTGCTCTCCATGAGGTAGGCATCGCAATTCTTCAAAAAACCTTCCAACCGTTCGCTGACATAACCTAAGTCCGTCAACATCGCGAATTGCTTCTGGTCTTTTTGGAAACCGTAAAACTGCGCCTCTGCAGAATCGTGACTCACGCCGAAGCTCATAATATCCAAATCACCGAGCGTTACCATATCTCCCGGCGACATGATTTCCTTCTGTTCCGGTGCGATCACACCGCATTTGTCACCGATTGCGCGCCATGTCGGCTCGTTAGCATAAATCGGCATCCCGTAACGCCGTGCCATGACACCGAGTCCTTTGACATGATCGGAATGTTCGTGCGTGACAAATATCGCATCGATATCTTCCGGTTTGCGGTCGATTTGTTTGAGTAAATTTTCAATTTTCTTGCCACTTAGTCCAGCATCGACAAGAATTTTTTGCTTTGGTGTCTCAATATAGGTTACATTTCCGGTACTGCTCGATGCTAACATCGACACCCGTATTGAAAAATCTTCCTGATCACTCGTATCCAAAGATCCTGCCCCCTATGTTAATGCCGTGAATTGAGTTCTTTTAATCGTTTCTGATGAATCGGCGCAAACATACCGAGTACGGGATGATGCGCGACAATTCCACGTTTTTCCATCATAGCATATTGTTCACGGTTTTTGCCAATTGCCCAACTGTAGACGTAATCGAGCGCCCAACCTTTAATTGGTTTTTGCTTCACGGGGAGCTGGTTCAGATAATGCTGGAAATAGCGCTTCAGTTGAATTCCATCTGGCAGATAGATCGGAAACATCGCGCGTTTTAGGACGAATAGCCAGAGTAAACTTAGAACAATTCCCAAGCTATAGCCGAATGATTGATTCGCAGTCACTGTCAAGATCGCGCTAACAATGAGACTACTAATTAAAATGAACACTATCATAAACCACAGTATTTGATACAACCGATTGCCCACGCGATCATAAATCGCTTGATCGCGCAACTGCTGCTTCATCTGACGTTTGATCTGTGACATCACCTTGCGGAAGGCTGGCTGTGGTTTCTGCTTCGTCTTGCCTGCACCGTAAACGAGCTGGTTGTAAGATAATTCGCTTACTCCCTCAAAACGCGCCATGTAATGAAGCACCGCCTGCTCCGGTGCGGTCTGTGCGTGACGTGAGCGCACGCGGAAGTACGCTTCAATCGGTTCTCCTGTTTCATCATATTCCCAGCGCATCGTGAGGTGCTCCTCAGCCACTAACTGGAACATTATCAGCCAGAAGAGCGAGGCATCCGAATAAGTGCATCGCGAGATAAACGGGAGGATTACAGGGGTTTGAACCGCAGACTGATACTGCCATTGCTGCCAATTTGTCGTCTTTGGGCGATGGTGCCACTTGCGATGCCAGAGCGCGATAGTATACAACAGCACCGTAATGATGACTAGCCAGAAGATGATACGAATGGTCTGTGTTTGCCAGTGCGTACGCTGCGTCGCTTCCTGATTAACCGTGTCGATATGGCGTGCCAATTGCTCGCCCTTCGATTGGGGGCCTTCTGTACGATTATCCGGCACCAGCGTGCTTGGTGCGTTGACCAATAATTGCCCGTGCGCATTCGCCTTAATCGCATACGCCGTCACCTGCAAAGTCTTCGCATCCAACCAATTCACTTGGTAGTGGTCTATGCCCTCCAATAAATAAGCAACCGACTGATGCGCATCATCAGGAAAATGAAAGGTAATCGTTGCTTCCTTGAGATCGTACGGCACACTTAAGATTGGATAATCAAGGATTTCTTTATTCCCGTATTTCACCCACGTAGCCAGCCATTCGGTCCGATACGTGACGGTCTGCTGCTCATCAGCCATCTTATTATTCAGTGTAATCAATAAATCATGTCCTTGACTGTTAGCACTGAATGTCCCAATCTCTGCCGTATCACTCTCCGCAAACGGAAACGCATCTTTTTGACCGGCTGCCTGCATCGAAATCGTAATATCATTCAACTCTTGGCTATCGTTCATAGTAATGCGATGATTGAGCTGTTCAATCGGATCATCGATCGTGTAGCTAACTTTTTCAGTTAAAGTCACGCGACCATCCTTCGCCGTCTGGATATCCGCACGATAACTGTCAACACGCTCAGCATGCACTACCGCTGGCGATAGCCATCCTAAAATGCAGAGGAAGCACAGCAATAAACCGATATACCACGCGTGTTTTTTGCCTGTCATAGTTCCTCCTTTTATTCTATCTCTTCAACTGCCGCTGTCGCTTGTTCATTCGGATCATTCTCGTTGCGGACAATATTTCCTTTGACGCCGTCCACATAGAATTGATCGAGATTGCCATCTTTTTCAGCGCCTAACAATAACCAGATCGGTCGATAAACAACGATATCGTTAACGGTAAACATGTCCTGATAGCCGCTCATGGCTTGGTAGAGCGTCATATCTTGGACAAAACGTCCGGAGATGGACAGATTATTGATAGCTTGCTTCGTCGTGACCATCCGTTGATTCGGCCCTTCCGACTTCACATTAGAGACGTGTGTCATTTCAAAACTCGTAATGCGTGCATCGTCATCCACATGAAAAATCAACTCTGCTGTACTATCGAGAAACAGGTACTCGCCATCAATCTTTTGCCCGAAATAAACTTGTTTTTGTGATTGATCGTAAAACGCAAAAACAAAATCATCAGCATACGGGATGTTCCCCGCACCGAGCCATTCCGAGAGGCGGTTTTGATCAGCCGATTTCAGTAGATATGGGTTGTTCGTGTCCGTCCCACTCAGTGGAATCGGTGACTTCAAGTTACCGGTCAAACGATAACCGTCCTCCGAAACGGACAGATCTTCCACCTCGCCGTTCACATTATCCGTCGCTGACAGGCGATCGCGGTGTGCAGAACGCATTGGTAACTCCTGCACCTCATCGGTCAACTCAAACTTCGGATTAATATTTTCTGACAATGCATTATTCGTAATGCGGCCCTGACCATCCGCAAGTTGGGACTGTTCGCGGTCTTGATCCAGCAAAATATACAGTAAAAAGCCATTCAACAATAAAAAGCCGATAATAAATAAATATTTGATTTTTTTAAGATTCATAATTTACTGCGCTTTCTTTGCTAAGTTGGTATCTACAATCTGTCCATCTGCTGTTGTGACTGTCCGTAATTGTGGATATTGCGCCAAGTCGAGTACATTATCGAGCGTTTGATACTGTCCATCGATGGCGACCAGCCACGTCGGCACTAAGTCGATTAAACGATCGGACGCTGTACTTGGTTGCCAGAAGTATCCGATCATTAAGTCCTCAATACTGTCATTTGCGTAGCCATTACTATTGAGCGCCAGTAAGACATCTTTTCCAGTTGGGAGATCGTAATCGACGGAAAGATCACTAATCGGTGTCTGCACGGAGAGCTTAGAGAATTTAATACTCAATGTGCCTTCCGACTCCAAGGTGATCGAAATTTTTGAAACATCGCGATCCCCGAATATCGGTATGCCGCCGATCATCTGGCGGAAGATATCCGATCGCGTCGCCCGATCACGATCATCGAAATGCCAGGATTGTCCCGCCGAGTGGATGCGACGCAAATTTTTCTCCGCTTCAGTCGCAATTTGGCGCTTCTGGGCTTCATCTCCTTCGTTGCGGAATTCAACTTCCAACGTATTATTGTCGATCGTCATATTGCGCTTATCCGCATAATACCTAGAAATTTGCGCGTCACTATAATCGTGAACTTCTTCATGTGCTTCAAAAAAAGTGTTCAATAAATCAGAATTCGAACGCTGATCCATGATGTAACGCAACAGGGGTACGGTCTGTTTATCCTGTTGCAGGTAAATCGTCCGTCCTTTGAGAATCACTTGATCAACCGTCGTAAATGAATCGAGATGATCCTTAACCGTCGATAGCCACGTCTGCATTTTATCTGGCGCTTCAAATGTTAAGACGGAATCATCGATATCATTAATCACATAAAATTGTTGCTTGCTCGCTAAGTAGCCCAAGCGATTGAAAGTGCGATCACTCGATAAGGCATTCTCATCGTCGTCATCCTGTGCTGCACCGCGATAGGCAGTAAACGGTGTATCCTGCGAAAATTCTAATTCAACATAATCACTCTGATCCGCGATAGCTAAATGAAAATCGCCGACACTCTGTTCTTTACCGACTGCCGTGAGCGACTGTCCTAACAGGTTACGCAAGTCGCCGTTTAATGTATCAAGGATTTCTGGATCGACCGCTTTTTGAAAGACACCATTTGTGTAATACACTACACTATCTGCGCCGAAGCTATGCGATAGCTCTTCTACTTCGCCTTCTGTCGCTTCCTGATTCTCAAAGACATTCACGTCATCGGCAAGCAGCGGGCTCTCCCCATCATTCGCACGCAGTGGGATAATAGAACGACGGAAAATTAAAAAGGTCAGCACTAAACTAGTAGCTACTAATATGAGCAGTAGGCAGACGATGAAACGATTCCAAAACTTTCTCATTCTTTCCAGTCGCCTCCCCCAACAGATTCATCGTACGGTAGTGAGATGTAGAAGGTTGAGCCTTTATTCTCGATACTATTCACCCAGATTTTCCCGCCGTGAAGTTCTACGACTTCTTTTGCAATGGAGAGGCCGAGACCGGTACCACCCTGCGAACGTGAGCGCGCTTTATCGATACGATAGAACCGATCGAAAACATTAGGGATTTCCTGATGTGGAATCCCGAGTCCCTGGTCCTGCACACTGAGAATCACTTCATTGTGAGTAGTCATCAAGCGCACTGTGATGCGTCCACCATCCGGCGAATATTTAATTGCATTGTTAACCAGATTATCGATAACTTGCGTCAAATGGTCCTGATCGACTTCGACCCAGACCGGCTCACTGCTCAACTCCCGTGTTAATTCGTAATCGCGATCGCTGTATTCTTCTGTCTGCAAGATCATATCGAAGCGATCGAGAATATGGTCAACGAGCTGATTCAGATCGAGCAGCTCGATATTCATCTGCTCGCGCCCATCATCGATACGCGAAAGGCTCAGCAGATCGTTAATCATACGAATCATACGGTGCGTTTCCGTTTGAATCACATCTAAGAAGCGCTTCGCGAGTACTGGGTTATCGATTGCGCCATCCTGTAATGCTTCCGTATAGCTATTCACACTCGTCAGTGGCGTGCGTAACTCGTGCGAAACGTTGGAAACAAATTGGCGGCGATCCGCCTCGATTTTTTGGCGTTGGGTGACATCCGTCAATACCCAAACGACCCCGCTGATGTAGCCGGAATCGCGCTGAATCACGGAACATTCACATTTAATAATCGACGTATTATCGTTCTCATCGGTCACATCGATCATAATTTCTTTGTCATTATCCAGCAGTTCACTGTATGTATACTTCCCTTTGAGATCCAGTGCATCGAGAATTGAATGGCCTGTCACTTCTTCCTCATTTTTATGTAAGAGGTCGAGCGCGCGACTATTGGTTAAAATCACCCGATTGCGGCGATTAGTCGCAATGACACCATCACTCATGTGCTTCAATACCGAATCGAGACGCTGACGCTCAGACTCTGTGAGTTCACGTGCTTCTTTGATACGGTAAGCCAGATAGTTGATCGCATTCCCGAGCTGCCCGATTTCATCATTGCTGCGAATCTCTACACGCTTGGAGTAGTCACCTTCTGCAATGTATTCAATCTGATTCATCTCTTCTTGAATTGGCTTCGTAATCCCGCGCGAAACGAGCACAGTGATAAAAATCATCATCAAGATGGCCATCCCCGAAGCCGATAAGAAAATCAAAATAATCGAATTGATCTGGCTATACACGCTCTCAATATTGACTGTCAGGGAAACCACACCACTGACCATACTGATATTTTCGGTAGAGAATACTGGTACCACGTATTTCTTCAACCGGATGCCCTGCTGTTCATCGAAAACTTCACGACTGATCTGTGTTCCCGAATAAATTGCCTGATCAATCATGCGATCGCCGGCATATTGGCCGATTGCTGCTGGGTTCACCGAATTATTCGTTGCGAGTAGCACACCTGTAGGATCAAGTACCTGCACTTCAATAATATTGTTAACTGTGAACCGTCCCACCGTGCTATTTAACTGGTCGATCTGCGATGTCGACATCTCACCATCTTTATCTTCGTTTAGCAGTGGCTGGATACTCTCCTCCAAAAACCCTAACTGATTACTCACCTGCGCATCGAAGTTACCGAGAATCTCACGCTCGACTTCGCGCATAAAATAGGTGCCGAAAAATAATAGAATCAATAACAGCAGTAAAACGAAGACGGCAGGCAATTTAAAAGTTACCGAATCAAAGAAACGGATGCGCTTAGTTTGACGCTCCGCTGCCATTAGTCGTCATCCTTTGTGCCGACATCTTGCATGTAGTAACCGACGCCGCGCCGTGTCATTAATAAGGTCGGACGACCGGGATCATCTTCAACTTTTTCCCGAAGACGGCGCATGGTCACATCAACGGTTCGAACGTCCCCATAGTAATCGTAACCCCAAACCGTCTCTAATAGGTCTTCTCGTGAGATCACAGATCCAAGTTTCTGAGCGAGATAGTGTAATAGCTCATATTCACGATGAGTGAGATCAATCTCTTGACCATCTTTCATGACACTGTAGGCATTCTCATCTATCACAAGGTTACCGATCGTAATTTCATGGCTCGCATCCTCCGCATTATCTGCAATTTCGGTCTGTATGGTGTAGCGACGCAAATTTGCTTTGACACGTGCCGATAATTCGCGATTCGAGAAAGGTTTCGTGATGTAATCATCAGCGCCCATTTCTAATCCCAAGACTTTATCGATCTCTTCACCTTTTGCGGTCAACATAATGATCGGCACTTGACTGACTTTTCGAATGTCACGACACACCTCTAAGCCATCCTTCTTTGGCAGCATCACATCCAATAGCACCAAATCTGGCTGATACGCTTCAAAAACTTCTAAAGCTTCCTCGCCATCATACGCTTTTCTGGTCTCATAACCTTCTTTTTCAAGATTAAAAGCAATGATATCAGAAATGGCTTTCTCATCATCCACTACTAATATCTTTCGCATAGTTTCACCTCATTACAGCTCATTTCTACTACGTGTCGCGTTAATTTCCTAATCTTCATTTTAACGTAAATCATTAGCGTTGTGTACAACTCCAACTGTATACAAAAAGCCGAAGCATCAGCTTCGACTTTTGTACTGTTTTGTATCGTATTGGGGTAAATACAATCACATATGAACGCTGTGCCTACGATTACAGGCGCATTTACAGGCGCATTGCGAACGTTGGTGTCCAACCGTTGTTGATGTTAGATACTTCGACAACGGATTGTGGGTTTGGTGCGTGGATGTAGTCGCCGTTGCCCATAGCGATCGCTACGTGGTATGGGCTGTCTCCCCAGAAGTACAAGTCACCTGGTTGTACTTCATCAAAGCTGATACGTTGACCAACTGTTGCCTGTTCGTAAGTCGTACGTGGCAATTGAATACCGTGTTGTGCGTAAACGTACTGTACTAAACCTGAGCAGTCAAAACCAGTACCTGGTGTACTACCGCCCCAAGCGTAACCAGTACCCAAGTATTGCATTGCTGTACCGACAACGCCACCTGCGCTAGGTTGAGCCATTTGCTGTGCTTGTGCCTGCGCCTGAGCTTGTGCCTCGGCACGTGCAGCAGCTTCCTGTGCTTCACGCTCTGCCTGCGCTTGAGCTTCAGCTTGTGCCTGCGCCTCAGCACGAGCAGCAGCCTCTTGTGCTTCACGTTGTGCCTGTGCTTGGGCTTCAGCTTGCGCCTGTGCTTCTGCACGCGCAGCTTCTTCCTGTACTTCACGCTCTGCCTGAGCTTGAGCTTCGGCTTGGGCTTCTTTTTCAGCAGCTTCTTGTTTTGCTTGTTCTTCAGCGGCTACACGTTCAGCCTCAGCCTGAGCTTCGGCATCCGAATCCGTTTGTGTTTCGGTTTCAGAGGTTAGATCTAAATCATTTACCTCAGCATCAACAAATAATTGTAAACTCTGACCACTGAAAATAAAATCACTGATCAAATTGTTTAGGTTGCGCAACTGATCGACTGTTACATGGTAACGCTCAGCAATCGATGCTAAACTGTCGCCAGGCTGTACGGTGTATTCTTCCGTAGCTCCTTCAGTCTGTTCTGGTGTTTCAGTAACAGCTTCATCAGCTTCCGGTACTTCGGCAACCTCTTCTTCATCAACTGGTGCTTCTACTGCATCTGTTGTCTCTTCAACTGGTGCTTGTGTTTCAGTATTTTCATCATCTGACGTATTTACAATTTCAGTAGTATCGGCAACAACTGTATCGCTTGTAACGTCTGTGTCAGTATTAACATCTGTAGCTTGTGTAACAGGTGCAGTAGCGACCGGTGCTTGTGTTTCAGTAGTAGCAACTGGCGCTTCGTATGTTGCTGAAGCAGCTGATTGTTCAGCATCAGGTGAAACAATCAATTCTTGACCAACTAAAATCAAGTCACCTGTTAATCCGTTCCACGCCTGTAATTGCTGCACAGAAACACCGAAACGTGCACCGATCTGAGATAACGTATCACCGGCCTGTACAATGTAAGTATGTTGCCCCTCAGTTTCTGTCGTCTGTACCGGTACAACTTCTGGCTCATCAATTTCTAAATTGTCACCAGCAATAATCCAGTTAATATCCTCAATCTGGTTATCATCGCGCAATTTCTCAACGGTTGTGTTGAATTGCTCTGCTAATTCTGAGAGCGTATCACCGAATTTAATCGTGTACGTTTCAGCATTTGCGAAGTTTTCGCTCTGTGTCGCAGCTAAGGCAGCCACAGTCGCGAGTGAAGTTCCTAATACTGTTTTTGTTGTGCGTTTCATATTCTTGCTTTACCCCCGAGTAAAAATATCTAAAAATATTATAAAGGGTCGCAAGATGGCTGTGGTAACAGAAACATTACAAATTATTACAGTTCAGCGCGCTATTATACAAAAAAAGTACTAATTATTGTATTTATATATTATTTTTAGACAATAAAAAGGTTAAGTTTTTTATAAGCTTCGGTAATAGTGGATTTATAGCGCGAACATACGTACGCATGACGTAAACGCTCTTCATTTGTTTTGTTACCAAACTGTAATATTTCGCATCAAAAAAAACGCCGAACCGAGTGATATGGTCCGACGTTTCCGCGTTATGGCACTAGGCCATGATATTTTTAGTGATTATTCCTTAGAATCATCAGTGATGATTCCATCGTCCAAATGTGCTTGGGCTCGCTTGTCTTCCAATCCGTGAGCTTCCAAGAAGTCAGCGAATGGTTTCAAGTCCTGAGCGTCGTAACGTTCTTTAACCTCTTTAACTTCAGTTTCATCAGTCATACGAGGGTCTAATTTAAGCACGTGTTGACCTTCCAATGGAATTGGACGTTCAGCAGCAACCTTAGCATCGATCAAGACCGTCTTGCCGGCTTTGCTGTCAGCAACAGCTTTTTCGAAAGTTTCCTTCAATTGAGAAATCTCGGTTACTGTGTAAGCAACGGCACCCTGAGCTTCTGCCATCTTAGCGAAGTTCTCGTCTTCAAGGAATACACCGAAGAAGTTGTCATTCAAATCTTCCTGTTCATCCTTAATGAATCCGAATTGTTTGTTCGTAAAGACGACATTGATGATCGGCATCTTGTATTGAACCTGTGTGGTAATTGCTTGTGGAACCATCATGAATCCACCATCACCGGACAAGCTCCAAACCTGACGATCCGGGTTGTCATATTGCGCAGCGATGGCACCTGGCGCACCATTACCCATTGTTGCGAAGATACCTGATGTTGCCCAGCTGTTCTTCGGTGTCATGTGCAAGTGACGTACAGAAGTCTGTGTAACATTACCAACATCGACTGAGAACATGGCATCTTCATCAGCAACTTCATTGATGGCATTGTAAACGTTGAAGTATTTCAACGGGCCATCTGATTTTGTTTCGATGTGGTTGAGGTATTCTTTCCAGTTCTTGATATTATCAACGTTCGCATCGTACCAGTCGGATTGTTCAACGGCATCGACTTTTTCAGTCAACTGGCGCGTTACTTCACCAGCATCAGCGAGGAAGGCGATATCTACCTTTTGACGTTTACCGAGATGGTAAGGATCAATATCTACCTGGATAACGTGTTTGAAGTTATCGTAAAGGTGCATTGCCTCAGTGAATGGGAAGTTGTTCCCGAGAATTAAGGCAACATCGGCTTGAGGGAATGCCTCGTTCGCCGGTTTCCAGCTGACACGCGCAGCAGATCCTAATAATGCTTCGTAGTCGTAATCGAACGTATCGAAGTTGATCCCAGTAACGGCGATTGGCGCTTTAATCTTCTGTGACAATTTAACAACGTCTTCACCAGCGAAGCGTGTCCCACGTCCAGCATAAATAATCGGACGTTCAGCGTCGTTCAACATCTCAACAGCGCGTGCTAAATCATCTTCATCAACTTTGTATGTCACATTCTTTGGACGTGCACTTGCAGAGGTAAAGAAGGAATCTTCATCGATTTCTTCCCAACCAAAACTTACCGGGACTTCGACAACTGCTGGACCGCGGTTAGCATAAGCTGCACGGATAGCTTCATCCAATACTTTTGGTAATTGTTCTGCAAACATGACGCGACGGTTGTAGTAAGCAACATCCGCAAAGTAAGGGTTCTGGTTGAATTCCTGGAAACCATCGTAGTTTAACTCGCTGAGTTTACGCTGACCAATAATAGCTAACATTGGCACACCATCGTACTTCGCATCGTACAATCCATTGTACAAGTGAGTAGCACCAGGACCTGCAGATCCCAAAGCAACCCCAAGTTTACCAGAGAATTTGTACTGCATTGCAGCAGCCAATCCACCGATTTCTTCATGACGAACTTGAATAAAGTCAATGCGGTCTTGTTCTTTTTCAAACGCATCCATCAATGAGTTTAAAGAACCGGCTGGTAAACCGTAAACGCGTTCAACGCCCCAGTCTTCTAGGACACGCAAACCGGCAACCCATGCATCGATTTTTCCCATAGCTAACAAACTCCTTTTCTATATATCACTCATCTTATTACGCGCTTTATGGTACGCTATGCATACAACAAAACGATAAGATTGTGAATATTATAAAATAAATTATTGCTACCTGTGCAATAAACAATAGTGAGTATGCGCTTCAAGCACTAATTTGTCAACTTTTTAGGATCGAGGAAACTATGCGATTACCAAATACGTTTAAAAATAAATATTGTGAATTATTAGCAAGTGATTATGCAGCATTTGAAGATGCATTGCTGAACGGCGAGGCTGTCAGCGGTTTTCGAATCAATCCATTGAAACCAAGTGCTGATACCGTCAATCAGGAAATGGCTGCACACTTCGAACCCTCACCCTATGCCCAAGAAAGTTACTACGGAAAGATCAGTGGCAATACACCTGCTCACCGTGCAGGCTATGTTTATAGTCAAGAGCCGAGTGCGTCATTAGTCGGCACGATTGCCACTGCGCAACCGGGCGAACGTGTCCTCGATCTCTGTGCTGCACCGGGTGGTAAGACAGCCGCTTTGGCGTTCGGCATGCAGGACACGGGACTATTGGTAGCCAATGAAATCGTACCTAAACGCGCAAAAATTCTGAGCGAGAATGTCGAACGCCTCGGCTTGACACACACGATCGTCACCAACAATGACCCGCAAACACTGAGCGAGGCATTTCCTGCCTTTTTCGACTGTATTGTCG
>JALEMJ010000008.1 GCA_022768285.1 Aerococcus sp. | reverse complement strand
CGTTGGTAGTAGTATGGTGAAGCAAGAATACCGACATTAGCATCCTGCTGTGCTACGGTTAAACGTGTGTAATCAATACCAAATTGTGAGTTGGTCCAAACCCCGGCACTGGTGTTTCCGTTGGTTAAGAAACCGTACATGTAACCACCAAGATCGTTGTTTGAGATTTGACCATTGATATCGAAGTGGTGGTCTCCGGATTGGTGCGTATTTACGGACATCTTAGCACCATCAAAGTGTGCGCCTTCTTCTTCATTGGAGATGGAAATCAAGTAGTCAGGGAAAGCGATGATTTCTAACAATTTAGAAGTGTCATCAATCGTTTCACCTGGTACAACATCATTGTGGTTTTGTAGTTCGATAACTTTGAATTTCAACGCATTCTTGTCGACTGCCAATTCCACCGTCAAGGATGCATTGATATTCTTAGCTTCGTCCAAGATGGACATCTTGTAGTGCGCGGTCTTTTCGTCGATTTGTTCAAATTCAACTTCTGGCGTAACTAGCGCATCGTTCACTGCGATCACGTTAAATTCGTTCACCGCACCTTGGAAGTAGTCTCCCTTGTAGGTGTATTCCTTCACGCGTGGAAAATGCGTATCGATAACTGCTTGTAATTGTTCATTACCGATTACGACTTCGTCTGCTTGCTTATCTTCGACCGGTTGTTTATCAGTATCATAGGTCACAGTTCGCTTAGGCGTTGCGGCCTTTCCAGCTTTCTCTACCTCCACATCCTTTATTTCTTTAACTGGTGCTTGCGTATCACTATTCGCGGATACATCTGTGCTATGCGCATCTTCCGTTGCTTCTTCTGCTTCAGGTTCCACATCATTTACTGCTGATGACCCATCTTCACCGTCAGTAACTTCAGTGTTCTCGCTATCCCCTGGTGTTGCCAGATCTGATACTTCAGCGGTACTATCTGCTGGTGTCTCAGCGGCTATTTCTGCTGCTTGCGCCTGTTGACTTGACAAAGCAAAAATTGAGCCGACGAATACGGAAACAACGCCAATCGATAAACGTTTGACCGCAAAACGCTGACGCTTATCACGCATACGCGCTACCCGTAACCAGGAATTATTACGACTGACCATAGTCATTACTCCTCCTAACAAAATTAAACATTATTAAACCGTTTCCTTGCATATCCTAACATAATAAGTTAGCGTTTTCAATATAACTCATAATAAAACCCTTCATTTCTAGCTTTGGAAATAAAGGGTTATACATTATTGTGATAAAAAGGCACCGGTTTTATCGTCAATTGACGGCACGTAAACATGGACAGATTCGTTGATATTTGTTGGTATATTTTTTCCGACAATGTCTGGACGAATCGGTAATTCACGATGCCCGCGGTCAATTAACGTGACCAATGATACTTTACTTGGACGACCGTAATCAATTAAAGCATCCATCGCTGAGCGGATCGTGCGCCCGGTCATCAGCACATCATCAACGATAAAAACGTGCTTATTATTGACGTCAAATTCAATATCGGATGCGTCTTTAGAAATTTTAATATCACGTACGCCATCCTGATCATCCCGATAGCCACGAATATCCAATACGCCGAGTGGAACTTCGACACCTTCTAATTCATAAAGGCGCCCCTGAATCCACTGTGCCAGCACCTCTCCGCGCGTTTTGATGCCGACAATCGCTAAATTGTCGGTCCCGTGATTACGTTCAAGAATTTCATACGTCATACGTGTCAATGCGCGTTTCATATCATTGACATCGAGTAATTGCTTTTCACTCAAGCTATTCACCTCCATTAGTTTGTTCTATTTTAGCATAGACACCAGTCGTACGAGGAGTCGTATTCGATGAGAATTTGTTATACTGAGCACGACACACTAGATAGGGAGGTTTATTATGGATAGTCAACTTTTCCATCATTTCTACCAAAAAACACATGCCGAGCGTCTGCAGTTGCTCAAGGACAATCGGCTAATTAATGAGACACAATACAACGAATTGATGCACGGCGAGTCACTTTCAGTTCCAATGGCTGATCAGATGGTCGAAAATGTGATCGGTCGCTATGCCCTGCCGTTCGGTGTAGCCCCACATTTTCTCATTAACGGTGATGAATATGTGGTACCTATGGCGATCGAAGAACCAAGTGTCATCGCAGCTGCCAGCAATGGTGCGCGCTTTATGCGCAGTAATGGCGGTATTCAGACAACCGTACACTCACGCCAAATGATTGGCCAACTCGCTTTCACAAATATTTCGAAAGCAGATACTGAAGCGCTCGATCCATGGATTGATACCCACCTAGCAGATATCCTCGCAGTGGCTAATGAAACCAAGCCGAGTCTCATTAAGCGCGGTGGTGGTGCGGTCAACGTCACACATGCATACAAGGGAGAATTTTATACCCTCTACCTCGCCGTCGATACGAAAGAAGCCATGGGCGCGAATACACTCAACACCATGCTTGAAGCCACAGGGCAGTATTTAGTTGCGCAATTCGAGTCTCTTTTGATGCATAAAACTGAAGTATTAATGGCAATTCTTTCCAATCTAGCAACTGAAAGTTTGGTCACTGCCAGAGCTACCATTCCTATCGAATTACTCGATAACGACCCGGCAGATCTGCGTATTTCTGAACGCATTGTGAAAGCAGCCGAACTCGCACAGGTCGACCCTTACCGCGCAGCAACACATAATAAAGGGGTTATGAATGGCATTGATGCGGTGGTATTAGCTAGCGGCAACGATTGGCGCGCGATTGAAGCTGGCGCACACGCCTATGCAGCACGTGATGGCCAATACCGTGGACTGTCTACCTGGTCGCTCGATGCAACTAATGAAAATCTCATCGGTACGTTGACTCTGCCACTGCCGATTGGGACAGTCGGCGGTTCGGTCAGCGTGCATCCAACCGCACAGATTGCCCACGAGCTCTTACGCCACCCGAATGCTGAGACATTGATGCAAATTATCGCTGCGGTGGGACTCGCCCAGAATTTCGCTGCGTTGCGTGCGCTTGTCAGTGAGGGCATCCAACAGGGGCACATGCGCCTACAATTGCGGACTTTGCTTACAAAAATAGGCGCTACACCGGAAGAAATTCAACCGGTCAGCGCCCAATTCAAAGATCCATCACATGTTAGTGAAGATGAAGCAATTCAAATATTAAACGAGTGGCGTCAAACGCACTAAGCGTTCTCTCGGCCATAATGTGGGCGATGCCCCTCCATACGCAGTAAACGGAAGTCTGACGCATCATTATGTGCATCAAAGGTGACGTCACTGCCATCTGTCGGGCGTGCTTCGCGGAATAACTGCTCGTATTCTTCGACAGAAACCTGTTGACGCGTCGCTAACAGTTGTTCAATGGCATCGCGAGGAATCATCTGTTGGAAGCCATCGACAAGCATCAATGAGAAAAATTCACTCATGGCACCCGAACCGTAGCTGTACATCCCGATACGTGCCCCACCAGTTAATGACTCAGTTCGTGCTAACAAGCTTACTAAACTGAGATAGAGCGATCCTGTGTACAAATTACCGACATGGCGATTGTAATAGCGACTAATTTCAAAATTAGCCATCAAACGTGTCTGATCCGTTTCAGATGCGTTTTCTTTTTCAAACAACGTACGCATCCCTTTTATCCCCAACTTCGTATATGGCAGGTGGAAGCAAATCGCTTCAAAATCCGAAAGCGAGAGTTGCGTATCCTGTTGATACGTTGTCCACACATCCTCTAATTGTGCGAGATACTGTTCATTGGAATAATGGCCATCGACCATCGCGGTGCTGCTGTAATTCGGACGCCAGAAGTCCATAATGTCCTTCGCCGTAAATACAGCATCATCATTCACAACCGCAATTCGCGGGTTGGCACTGACTATCATGGCAACCGCACCACTCCCCTGTGTCGGCTCACCACCGCTTTCAATGCCGTACCGCGCAATATCAGACGCAACCACTAATGCACGACGCTCAGGGTGACGATGGATGTAGTCGCATGCAGCTTGTAGCCCGTACGTTCCGCTGTAGCACGCCTCTTTTACTTCAATGGCACGCGCATGCGGCTGGATGCCGAGCAAATGATGTAAATAGATAGCGCCTGCTTTCGACTGATCCACACCGCTCTCCGTCGCTAAAATCACCAAATCAATGGTATCGCGATCATCGGCGTCAAGAATCGCTTCGCTCGCATTCGCAGCTAAAGTAACGGCATCCTGTGTCACAGGTGTCACACTCTGCTGCTCTTGACCGAGACCAATCTTAAATTTATTTGGATCTTCATTTCGCGCATGCGCGAGATCCGTCATATCCAAGTAATACGGTGCGGTGTAAAAACCTAGTTTATCAATACCTACTGCTGTCATGGCGTTACTCCTTTGTAAAAATGTCATAATAGTTTATTTTATCATACTCGCGATGCGCATGACTTTTGAGTGCTTAACGTGCGCTTTTTTGATATACTGACGGAGGATACCCGATAGAAAGGATCTTGGATATGTCAAGTGAACAAAAGAAACGCAACCTTAAAATCATGTGGTACATTACCCTCATCGCGGGGATTGCGATTAAAAGCATGATGGACAAAGAAGACGAAAAAGAACGCGAAGCAAAGAAACAGAAAAAATTAGCCAAATCACCAGCTAAAGCCAAACACTAAATACAGAAACCGTGCAGGAAGGTACTGCACGGTTTTACTTTGTTTATTTTTTGATAGTGACGTCTTCGAGTTGCTTCTCAATTTCCTCAATAGATGCATCTGCCTGTAAGAGTGCCGTCGCCGTATAAGCTCCTTCTACAAATGCGGTAGAGATTAAGCGAACGTCTTTATCGGACATTTCAGCTGCCATTTCTAAATTCATCTTGGCGGATCCTAAATCATAAAATGCCAATAACGTATCTTTCGGATTCGATTCGATGGCTTCTGTCACTGCATTATAATCTGATCCTAAATCACCAACCGGCAGACCACCTGCGTAGGTGATTGATACATCAACACCGACAGCATTCAATAATTCCATTACTCCCATTACCAATGACTTGGAATGTGATGCTAAAACGACACCGATTGTTTCTTTACTCATGCTTATCACCTGCCAGTGCTTCAATCAATGCTTCAAATAGTAGTCCTGAAGAGGCAGCACCCGGATCTATATGTCCGATTGAGCGTTCGCCTAAATATGAGGCACGTCCTTTAGTCGCCTTCATATCTTTCGTAGCCTCTATCAAGTCATCAATTGTTTCTGTCGTCAATTGCTCATTAGCTAACGCCTCGCCCGCAGGCAACCAAACATCAAGCATCGTTTTCTCACCGGCTGCAGCTTTTCCACGATGCATGATCTGCTCCGCACCTGCCTGAATCATTTCTGCGAGTGATTGGTCAGCTGCTTTTGACATGCCGAGGAACGCTGACCCGTACAACGGTCCCGATGCACCACCAACTTTACTGAGTAATTGCATCGCAGCAATTTTCAGTACGTCACTCGCAGATTCAGTAGATTCCTTTTCCAGAGCTTCCATGCATGCTGTCATGCCACGCGCCATATTATTGCCATGGTCGCCATCGCCAATAGGTGTATCTAAATCAGATAAATATGCCTTATTTTCTTGAATCTTATCATTAAAACTCTTCAACCATGCTACTGCTTGTGATTTATCCATTGCGCGACCTCCTCTACCATGCAATTGTGTTAACCGGTGCATTCAGTGCTTCTAGCCAAAAATTGTCTTGTAGTGCAATAATTGTCAGCGAAATACCAGCCATGTCAATCGAAGTCATTAAATTACCTACTTTTTTGAAAGCGACGTTTAGCGATTTTTCTTCGAGTAGATCAAGGACATCATTCGCAAAAATGTATTGTTCCATCAACGGTGTCGCGCCCATTCCATTAACGAGAATACCATAGCCACTAGGCGCATCATTCGCTACCTCCGCTAACAATTTGTCTACTAATTCTGTTGCCATGCCTTGCGAACTTTGGATTTTTTCACGGCTATAACCCGGTTCACCGTGAATGCCGATTCCAAATTCAATTTCATCATCTGCCAAGGTGAAACCAGGCTTTCCAACTTCTGGAACAGTCGCACCGGATAAAGCTAAACCGACCGTCCAAATATTTTTGACAATCTTCTCAGCGAGATTACTTATTTGATCAAGCGAATCGCCTCTTTCAGCCGCATAGCCTAAAATTTTATGTACGAAAAGCGTACCTGCCACACCACGGCGGCCTTGTGTATCTGACTTAGCGACTGTAATGTCATCATCAACAACAATATGCTTGACTTGAATATCTTCCATTTCGGCCATTTCTTCAGCCATTTCAAAGTTCATCACGTCACCAGAATAATTCTTGACGATCATAAATACACCCGCACCTTCATCAGCAGCTTCGATTGCTTTTAGAATCTGATCAGGTGTCGGCGAGGTAAATATTTCACCACAGACTGCAGCTGACAACATGCCTTGGCCAACAAATCCTGCGTGTGCAGGTTCATGTCCACTTCCTCCACCTGAGATTAAGCCAACTTTGCCTGAATGTTCATGGTTATGAACAATAACGTTCGTGTCTTCTAAGCGATGGACAAGATCACTGTGTGTGCGACTCAGTCCACTAACCATCTCATCCACGACAGCACTCGGTTGATTAATAATTTTCTTCATGTGTATCATCCTTTCCCAGTTTACCGCTTTCATTATAACAAAGAAAAAACAGAGCTTGCAGTGATTGGGCCGCGGTTGCTCTGTTTTAATCATTTTTTAATTCATTTGTCCCATAGTTGTTTGGTCGTTGTTCTGTTTGGATTTTTCAGCATGTTTGTTAACTAACTCATACAGTTTATCTGGGTCAGTGTAAACAAAATGCCCTGGAACAACTTCCAACATTTCTTCTTTACCAGTGAAGTCCTGGTGATCATAGTCAATGCGCTGACGATTTTCTTCATAGATTGGATCCGGCAGTGGCACAGCGGACAATAAACTTTCGGTATATGGATGTAAGGCGTTGAAGTATAGCTCATCCGCTTCGGCAAGTTCAACGAGTTTCCCTTTATACATGACACCGATACGATCGCTGATGTATTTCACCATCGATAAGTCGTGGGCGATGAACAAGTACGTTAAGTTGAACTTATCCTGTAATTCTTCCAGAAGGTTAATGACCTGCGCTTGGATAGACACGTCCAGTGCTGAGATCGGTTCATCCGCGATAATCATTTTTGGATTGACTGCAATTGCGCGTGCAATACCAATACGTTGACGCTGACCACCGGAGAACTCGTGTGGGTAACGCGTGGCATGTTCAGCATTCAAGCCAACCGTTTCCAATAATTCGGTGACGCGTGCTTTACGTTCCTCCTTATTATCAATGATCCCATGGACATCGAGTCCTTCCGCAATAATATCGGAGACTTTCATCCTTGGGTTCAATGAAGCATATGGATCCTGAAAAATCATTTGGACGTCTTTGCGGAATTGTAGCATTTCCTTTCGAGATTTCAATTTCAGTACATCCGTCCCGTCAAAATGCACTTCGCCATCTGTGGGCTCCAACAAGCGCATGATCGTACGTCCTGTCGTGGTTTTACCTGAACCGGACTCACCGACTAATCCAAACGTTTCGCCAGGATAAATTTCGAATGAAACATCATCGACCCCGCGGACTTCTTTTTTGGTGCCGGCATCAAAATATTGCTTCAAGTGTTTGACTTCGAGTAATGGTTTACGTTCTGTCGTCATTGTGCGCCAGCCCCCTCACCTTTTGCTTCCAAATAACGTTGATACTGATCCTTCACTGCACCCGGAACCGGCGTACTCTGAATCTTGCCTTGTTGTTTGAGCTGTTGGAATGTCTTATAGCGGTTCATAATTTCACCAGGTGGCTGTACGCTCGGACAATCAGGATGTAGTAACCACGTTGCTGCAGCGTGCGTTTCTGATAATGGGAACAATGGCGGTTGTTCTTCAAAGTCGATTGCCATCGCATACTCACTCCGCAATGCAAACGCATCACCTTTCGGCGGATCCAAAAGATCAGGCGGTGTTCCTGGGATGGACAACAAGCGTCCTTCCGTATCCGGCGTTGGCATTGATGTAATCAAGCCCCAAGTATACGGGTGCTGCGGATTGTAGAAAATTTCCGCAGCTGTACCGTACTCCACAATCTTGCCGGCATACATGACGGCCACACGATCGGCAATGTTTGCGACAACACCGAGGTCGTGCGTAATGAAGATAATGGAAGACCCTTCCTCTTCTTTTAATTTGTTCATCATATCCAAAATCTTAGCCTGAATGGTAACATCCAATGCGGTCGTCGGTTCGTCCGCAATTAGAATCTCCGGCTTGCTAGCCATCGCAATCGCAATGACGATACGCTGACGTTGCCCACCGGAAAATTGGTGTGGATAGTCGCGCATACGTTTTTCAGCATTAGGCATGCCGACTGCTTTAAGCAATTCTAGGGCACGCTCCTGCGCTGCCTTTTTGGAAACTTTCTGGTGGATACGAATTGGTTCAGCAATTTGATCGCCAATGCGCATAACCGGATTCAAACTCGTCATTGGATCTTGGAAAATCATCGAGATATTATTCCCACGAATATCCTGCATTTCCTTCTCTGATTTTTGAATCAAGTCGTCCCCATGAAACAGTATTTGACCGTTGTTGTAGTTGGCATTCGACGCCAACAACTTAATGATGCTTCGGGTAGTAACCGATTTCCCTGAACCGGATTCCCCAACGATCGCTAGCGTTTCACCCTTATTCAGATCGAAGGAAACGCCACGGATCGCTTGGACCTCACCTGAAAATGTATCAAAACCGATTTCCAGGTCCTTCACTTCCAATATTTTTTCGCTCATGGCTTACCTCCTAATCCGTTGTCTTCGGGTCGAGTGCATCACGCAAGCCGTTCGCTAACATGTTGAACGAAATCATGATGACACACAATACACCAGCTGGGTACCACATTAAGTGTGGTAAGAAGCGGAAGGTCTTGTATCCATCGTTGATCAACGTACCTAGCGATGCTTCCGGTGCTGGAATACCAAGACCGATGAAGCTCAAGAATGCTTCGAAGAAGATTGCTGATGGGATCGCAAAGATTGTCTGAATAATAACCACGCCGGAAATATTCGGCAAGATATGTTTCAACGCAATCTTAAACGGTGATTCCCCGAGGCTCTTCGCTGCCAATACGTATTCCATATTTTTGACTTTCAGGGTCTCTGCACGAACTAAACGTGCCATCGTGATCCATTCTGTCAGTGCCAACGCAATGATAATTGAGCTGATACCCGGACGTAAAACTAACAGCAACAAGATAACGACAACTAAGTTTGGAATCCCTGAAAGAACTTCGAGGATACGCTGCATGATGGTATCAACTTTGCCACCACACCATCCGGAAATAATCCCGTAAGGTACCCCAATAAAGAGGTTCAGCATAGCAGCCACAAAACCGATAACTAACGAAACGCGCGTCCCGTAAAGGATACGTGAGAGCAAGTCACGTCCTAAGGCATCTGTTCCAAGATAGAAATAAGTTCCCTCAGGCACGCCCTTGGTCTGGTACATATCGACAACGGAACCTAACGTGTTATGCGTTGTCCCATCAAAAATCCCGAGATTCTCCAACCCTGGAATCTTAGGAGGCAAATTCGAAAATGCTGGGTGCTGCTCCGCATAATCATACGGCGATAACACTGGTGCAAGTAACGCAATAATCGCCACGATAATTAATAGAATCAAACAGAAGATCGCCACTTTATTTTTCTTCAAACGACGCCATGAATCCTGAATGAAACTCAAGGAAGGCGCGGCGATCTTTTCAGCTTCTTGATGCGCAATCTTATCTTCAATCGGGCGGAATTTATCCGTACTGAGTGAAGGATAAGTGTTATTTATGCGATTTTCGCTCATCCTTAACGCCCTCCTTCTGAACTAACGCGAATACGTGGGTCGATGATGCCGTAGAGAATATCAACAACTAAGAGAATGATCACTAACATTGTGGAGTAAAGTAATGTCACACCCATAATCGTTGGATAGTCGTTTGTCGTAATCGACTTCACGAATTGTTCCCCGATACCCGGTACCGAGAAGATATTCTCTACAACCATCGATCCGGTCATCAATGCGATGGCTAAAGGTCCCAAAATAGTCACTAATGGAATCAACGCGTTACGAACCCCGTGCTTGAAAGCAACAGCCGTACGACTCAATCCCTTGGTCCGTGCGAGTTCAATATAGTCAGAACTCATCACATCGACCATCTCCGTACGTACGAAACGTGCGGAAGTACCGAGCGGTGAAATAGCTAAGGCGATGGTCGGCAATACAGAACTCATGAAACCATCGTTCCAAAGTGCGATTGGAAACCAGTCCAATTTCACTGCAAAGATCAACTGCAAGACAACCGCAAACACGAAGTTAGGAATTGACTGTCCTAAGATAGAAAGGAACGTCAACGTCGAATCCAACCAGCTGTTGCGGTACATCGCAGAAACGACACCGAAGATGGTACCGATAATTGTACCGACAACCATCGCTTGTGCCCCGAGTTGGAGGGATGGCCCGATGCGGTTACTCAACAATTGCGTCACCGGTGTATTGTTGAACTGGAAGGATACCCCGAGGTCGCCTTTAAGTAAGTTCAACATGTAGTGCCCGTATTGGACAATCAGTGGGTCATTCAATCCGTACTTCTCATTCATAATATAAATCTGTTCCGGCGACAATTTATTCTCATTGGTAAACGGTGTCCCTGGTAATAATTTCATCAAGAAAAAGGTGACACTCGCAATTAAAAACAATGTCAGAATCATAAAAAATATCCGTCGCAAGATAAACTTCGCATATGATTTCATCGATTGTTTCACCTCCTAAGGTATAATATTAATAGCTCACATATACAGAAAGGACTACTATGAAAAAATTTTGGTTTCCCATACTTTGCCTGCTACCACTTGTAACAATGATCATTCGCCCGAGCGACGTGCCTTTTTTAATTACGTTGAGCAATCGCTATTTCGCATTCAGTGCCCCTGTATTGCTGTTATGCTTGTTCATGTGGGCAGTGAGTGACGGAACGTTTGATACATTCTATGGTATGTGGCAGCGAATCGGTGTCCGCTTATTCACGCCACGTGATTCGCAAGACATCCGCGAGCCGAAGAAACGTCTTTCCCAGCGGATTGGCCGCTGGTACATCAAAGGTATCTGGCTCGGTGTTGCGTGGTTACTCATCGCGATCATCTGCTGGCTATTGGGAAAATAATACCATAAAATTTTATTACATGCGCGAAAAGTACGTGTTTAAATAATATTCATAATCTTTATTGCTAAAAAACACTTATCGGCAATTGCTGCCGGTAAGTGCTTTTGCTTATTGACAACTTTTCGCTTATTTGACAGATGCCCATTTGAACTGTAAATGGTCACCTACCGGGTATAATCCCACATTCTGTACTCGCTGATTCAGCAAGTAAGACTGGGCTTTTTGATACAGTGGCGATAGCGCAATGTCCTCATCCAATAAAACCTTCTCAGCATCTGCGAGGATTTGGAGACGTTTGGACGGATCCGATTCCTGATCTGCCTGTTTCATTAGATTATTGAATTTCTCGTTATCGTAACTACCGTTGTTCTGCGGATTATCTTTCTGGAAAATGCTCATCATATTGATTGGATCCGCGAAGTCAGCGCCGTAACCGCGCATCCCGAGATCGAAATCACCCGCATTCAACTTCGCTAAACCATTCTTGAATGGTACGGATGTAATCTGAATCTTTAGACCAGGCAAATTCTGCTGCAATTGCCCTTGTAAGAATTCCAAGGCACTCTTCGCTGCATCGGTATCATACCCAAGCAATTCGAGCTGCAAACTGTCTTGACCGAGTTCTTCCAATCCTTTTTTGAACTCCTGTTGTGCCAATTTAGGATCGAACTTCAGCATGTCGTTCCCATTGAGTTCACGGAAGTCTTTCCCCGTCTTGGTATCTTTAGTCATACCTTGTGGCACATAGTAGGTAGCCGGGATGGAGTCATCCTTCAAGACGTCTCTAACCATGCTCTGACGATCTACAGCTAAAGATAATGCCCGACGAATATGTTCATTCTTCAGTGGCGTGTCCTTACCATCGCGCGTAAAGTTCATTGCTAAATGAAAAATGGAGGCTTGTGGCAATACCTTTAGTTGCGGATCACCTTCAACCTGCTGGACATATTCCCCGCTGATCGGGGCATAATCTACATCGCTAGATTGGAAAAGATTCATTAACGTGTTCGTTTCTTTAACGACATCATATGTCACTTCATTCAATTTGACGGTATCTTTGTCCCAGTAGTTCTCGTTTTTAACTAATTTCCACTGCAGACCTGTACCGTCCCAATCATCGAGAATGAACGGACCATTATACAACGTGTTATCGGAGGTCGTGCCATATTTATCGCCTTTTTCTTCCACAAATTTTTGATTTAGTGGCGTAAAAGTCGTCATTGATAATAATTCTTTCCAATAAGGGTATGCATTATCAAAGGTAACCTCTAAAGTATGATCATCAATCGCCTTGACACCAAGTTCTTCTTTTGGCATCTCTCCAGCCATGATCGCTGATGCATTCTTGACTAACCCTTCCATCAAGAAGTTCATCGGTGCCCCCTGATCGGGATCTACCAAACGTCGCCATGCGTAGACGAAGTCATTTGCCGTTACAGGTTCACCATTCGACCACTTCGCATCCTCACGTAATTTAAAGGTGTAGACTTTGCCATCGCCACTGATTTCCGGATCGCCGACCGCCATTGCAGGTTCGTACTCACCTTGTTTGAGGGTTTTACGATATAACCCCTCATTTGTATTCGCGATGATATCACTACTTGCAGTATCATCGGCCAATGTGACATCCATTGTTGGCAGCTCAGCGCTCTCACTCCAGTGCAGCACTTGCTGATCACTTGCGTCTGAATTGCCAGCAGCACCATCGTTGGAACCGCAAGCTACTAATGCAACAGCAGCGAATCCAACGAGCATGCCACGTTTCAATCCTTTCACGATATAACCTCCCTATGTTCGACAATTCGAAACTTTATTAACTGAGATTATATCAAATTCTGAAACTTTGCACAATAGATATGTTACATTTTCTGACAATTAGTTATCAGAAAACGGCTCACCATCGTTCCAGTATACCTGCCCATCGTGCGCTAATAGGACACGATCGGTTATTCCGAGGAATAAGCCGGTTTCGACGACGCCGACTTCACGGATAAGACTCTCTGCTAATTCGTGTGGCTGGTCAATCGTTTCTAAATGCAGGTCCAAAATGTAATTATCATTATCTGTTCTAAAGCGTTCGCTCGCATCATCTACCATGCGCCATGTCGGCTTATATCCCGCCACTTCGAAGCGCTGTTTTAATTGTTCGCTACCATTTTTGATAACTTCAACCGGCAGCGGGAATTGGCCGAGAGTATCAACGTGTTTGCGCTCTTCAGCGAGCCAAATGACGCGATTGCTGTTGATAGCGACGATTTTTTCTTCGAGTAGGCATCCGCCACCACCCTTAATACCATCATTATCATCAGTAAATTCATCCACCCCATCGATCGTTAAATCGATATGGTCAACAGTCGCTAATGAACTAACGGGCATACCCAGCGACTCAGCGAGCTGCTTCGATTCCTCCGAGGTAGCCACTAAAGTCAATGTGAGGTTTTCAGTCTTCACACGTTCGGCTAATGCCTTAATGAAGTATTGGGCAGTGGAGCCCGAACCAATACCTACTGTTGTATGATCTTCCACAAGTGTTGCTGCTGCTTGTCCCACACGCGCTTTATCTTCCATTGTTATGCTCCTTTACTGTTTTGAAGTGACATTACCCCTATTTTACCAAAAATTGAAAGCGTACGTCATAGATTGAAAAGCGCAAAAAATCCGAGGACAACCATTGCCCTCAGATTTGATGATGTAGTAAGTTTGTAATGTTATTTTACAGACGCCCACTTGAATTGGACTTTATCACCGACTGGGTAGAGTCCGACGTTTTCGACGCGGTCGCTCAGTAAGTATGTCGCTGTCGCCTGGTAGAGCGGAGCCACAGCTGAATCTTCTTCAACCAATGTCTTTTCTGCTTCCGCTAAGATATCCAAACGTTTTGAAGCATCCGTTTCTTGCTGTGCTTGTTTGATCAGATCATTAAATTTCTGGCTCTCGTACTTCCCGTTGTTCTGCGGGTTACCCTCCTGATAAATGCTCATGAAGTTTACCGGATCCGCAAAATCGGCACCCCAGCCGCGAAGTGCTAAGTCATAATCACCGTTATTCTGTTTCGTTAAGCCATTCTTGAACGGTACCGATGTAATTTGAATCGATAATCCTGGCAAGTTCTGTTGTAGCTGTCCTTGGAGGAATTCCAATGAACTCTTCGCTGCATCCGTGTCGTATCCTAATAATTCTAACTGAATGCTATCCTGACCGAGTTCTGCCAGTCCCTTCTTAAATTCTTCCTGTGCGAGTTTCGGATCGAATTTCACCATGTTCTCACCATTAATCTCACGGAAGTCTTTACCTGTCTTCTCATCCTTTGTCATATCTTTCGGTACGAAGTAATTCGCAGGAATAGAAGCTGTCTTCAGGACATCCTTCACCATACTTTCACGGTCAATTGCAGCATTAATTGCTTTACGAATGTGTGCATTCGCTAATGGTGTTGCCTTCCCATCACGTTCATAGTTCATATTGAGGTGGAATACTGATGCTTGTGGTAGCGTGTGCAACTGTGGATCGCCCTCAACCTGTTGGACATATTCGCCACTGATCGGTGCATAATCCACTTCACCCGATTGGAACAAGTTCATGATCGTGTTCGTTTCTTTCACGACATTGTAATCCACTTCATCAAGTTTCACTGTATCTTTATCCCAGTACTTGTCGTTCTTGACCAATTTCCACTCTAATCCGGTACCATCCCAGTCATCGAGGATGAATGGACCATTGTACAGCGTATTATCGGATGTCGTCCCATACTTATCGCCTTTTTCCTCAACGAATTTTTGATTCAATGGTGCGAATGACGTCATCGCAAATAACTCTTTCCAATACGGGAAAGCATTCTCAAATGTAACCTCCAGTGTGTGATCATCGATTGCTTTGACACCGAGTTCTTCTTTTGGTAATTCGCCCGCCATGATTTCATTCGCATTCTTGACAAGATCCGTCATTAAGAAGTTCATCGACGCCCCGGTCTTCGGATCCACAAAACGTTGCCATGCGTAGACAAAATCCTTGGCAGTTACTGGATCGCCATTCGACCATTTCGCATCTTCACGCAACTTGAACGTATAGACCTTGCCATCGTCACTGATTTCCGGATCTCCAGTCGCAATTGCCGGTTCGTACTCACCCTGTTTCAACGTTTTACGATATAGCCCTTCGGAAGTATTAACTAAAATGCTTGAACTCACGGAATCTTCGGTAAGTGAGGTATCCATCGTTGGTAATTCTGAACTCTCACTCCACTTTAGGACTTGTTTTCCCTCCGTATCTGAGGCGCCCCCACCATTATTACTGTTCGATTGTGAGCCACATGCGGCTAAAGCTACGGCAGCGATGCCGAGCAGTAATCCACGCTTCAATCCCTTCATCCTAATCCCTCCTAATATTTTGAATTGAATAGATTATACTGAACTCTTTTAAGATAAGCAAGGGAATTGTTAGATTTATTGACAATTTTTTGAAATTTTCCTTAAAAAGGATATTTGTTCGAAATTCATGTGTCAGAATTATACATCAGAGCCTAAAAGAAAAAGGTGAAAGTCTATCTTGACTCTCACCTTTTATTACTTACCAACTATTACCAGCTTATTCAGCTTTTGGTGCATCGGCTGTTAATTCTAATTCATTCCAGTGTGTTCGCTGTGTATCGTCTGGCGATGGACTGTATTTCTTCACACGATTGTTCACCGGTGTCACCTCAAGTGAGAAGCGCAGTGGAATTTCTGTTGGTTCATCCACAATATATTGTTGCCAGTCCTTAAATTGTTGCTTGTAGTAATTTTCATCTTCGAGCGATTTCTCATCCGCCATAGCATCCAATAATCTATCATTTTCTTCTGATGCAAAGCGCGTATAATTCATGAAGGAGTGCCGTCCTGCTAAACCATCTGGACGTGGGTTAGAAGCTGTTCCCCAAGCTGCGAAGTACACGTCAATCTCCGGATCATCTTTTTGAATACGATCATAGAAGTTATTACCTTCCTGCAGCCGGCCATCTAAAAGTTGCGCATTCAAACCAATCTGTTCAAATGCTTGTTTGTAGTACTGCGCAAGCGGTTCTGCCGTTTCACCGCTATCTGGTAGTGCCATGTTGATAACCAACTGTTTACCTTCAGGCGTTTCACGGAAACTATCATTATCAGTATCCTTATAGCCTGCATCATCGAGAATCTTCTTGGATTTTTCAGGATCATAGTAGAAGCCTTCCTGTTCTGGATCCCAAATGCCATTAAAGTCTGGCACAATCCGTGAGTTTGCGTTCCAGCTCAATCCTTGATAGAACCTTGTGCCAACGGTATCGTTATCTAATGCATATCCCATAGCTTGGCGCAATTTCGGATCTGACATCTTCATGTTAGGATCGGGAACATTCTCGCCTTTTTCTTTATCCCACTTACCGAGCTTGAATCCCATATATGAATAGCTGTGTCCAGGTTTAGTCGCGTATTGATAACCCGGCAACTCTTTCCACTGATCAAAACTATTCGATGGCATATTGAAGACGAGATCATACTGATGATTTTGAACAGCTGCCAAAATTCCTGACGATGGTACACGCGTTAATTCAATTTTATCGATTTTTGGGCGTCCACCGTAATAATACTCATTGGCTTTATATTCAACTGATTCGCCATCGACAACCTGAGTAATCTCAAATGGTCCAAAGCCAATTGGATGTTGCCGTATTTCTGGACTTGATTCCATATCCTTGACCGGAATATCTTTTAATTGATGCTTTGGCAATGCGTATGAGAATGGTCCACCAAAACCGTATTCCAAATCAACATTCATATTATTTAAATGAAACGCTAATGTTTTGTCATCTATCTTTTCAATACCCGAGATGTGGTCGGCTTTACCGTCGTGATATTCTTTAACACCTTGGATGTTGCCCATTTTCTCGGAATCATAGCGAAGACCGGTATAGTCTGGTGAAGCTACAACTTCGTGAGCGAAGATGACATCATCTGCAGTTACCGGTTCACCATCTGACCATTTCAAGTTATCGCGCAGCTTGTACGTTACTGTTTTATTCTCTTCATCAATTTCTTGGGTAGCAGCCCCTTCATCCGTTACTTTGTATTCATTATCTGTGTAAAACAACGGCTCTGTTTCGAAACTAACAATCTGATCATCAATATTATCGCCTTCAAAGGCTGGACTCAATAAGCCTTGGAATGGTGAATCTGCAACCAATGCGACTTTCAATGTTCCGCCTTTAATTGGTTCGCCATCATTAGTAACTTCTGGATGTTCATCAATTGCTGGACCACTAACTTTCTCAGCTTGTTGACCACCGTTTCCGTTATCAGCAAAGCCATTGTCACTACCACCGTTTCCACAGGCAGCCAGCGCTAGGGCACTAATGGTTGCCAGTCCAAGTAGCCATTTCTTTCCCTTCATAACCTTTCTTCCTCTCTACTTATACGTGACATATAATGTTTAATTGTTTAAAATTTTACCACAATTTAACAAAAATTGTGTAAATGTTTATTATTTTTCTGATAGTTTTAACCTTTCATCATTAATCGTTTTCCAATACAAAAAAGCACTACCATGATAACAGCAGTGCTTCATTCATTAATATTTTTACTATTCTGCTACCGGATTATCGGCAGTGAGTTCAACATCCGACCACTCAGTAGTGACGGTGCTGTCATTCGACGCATTAAATGCTTTGATCCGCTTATTTACTGACGTTACTTGAACTGAGTAACGTAACGGGATTTCTGAAGGATCATCCACCGTATATTGTTGCCACTTCTTGAACTGTTCCTTGAGATAATTATCATCTTCGAATGCCTGTTTACTACTGATGGCTTTAAGAATCTCATCACTCTCTTTTGTTGCATAGCGGGCCAAGTTCATCTGACTCTTCCGCGAGAAGTTTTCTGGTTTCGGATTGGCTCCGACTGACCACCCCATCGCGAAGATATCCACGCCATCATCATCACTTGTTACTCTATCTACTAAGTTTTGGAATTCAAGCAAGCGTCCATCCGTTAGTTTCACGTCAAGTCCGACATCTTTCCATGACTGAAGGAAGTACTGGGAGAGTGGTTCATCAACTTCACCACCGGAAGAGATTGCGAAGTTAATAGTTAATTTCTTACCATCTGGATCCTCACCTAAGCCGTCACCATCTGTATCCTTATAGCTAGCCTCTTCTAGTAATTGTTTAGCTTTTTCAGGATCATAGTAGAAACCCTTTTTGTTGGTCATCGTGCAAGTCTTCGAATCCTGGAACGACAATTGAATTTGCATTCCAACTTAAACCGTGGTAGAAACGTTCACCGACCGCATCATTATCAACAGCGTAACCCATGGCTTGACGCAATTTTGGATCGGCCATTTTTGCATTTGGGTCCGGTTCAACGACTCGTTTTTCATCGTTCCATTTACCTAACTTGAAGTCCATGAAGGAGTATGCCATTACTGGAACGGTTAAGAAGTCGTAGCCTGCTGCATCTTTGTAGTCTTCATAGCTGCTGTTCGGCATCCCTAAAACAACATCATACTGTTGGTTCTTCAGCGCTGAAGCGATATTCGCAGACGGTATACGAGTCAGTTGAATTTTATCAATCTTCGGTTTACCGTCGTAGTAATACTCATTCGCCTCATATTCTACGGACTCACCATCTACAATTTGCGTCACGCGGAAGGCACCGAAGCCGATTGGATGTTGACGTAATTGTGGACTTGATGACAATTCTTCCACTGGAATATCTTCCAAATCATGTTTCGGCAATGCTTCATGATGTAATCCGCCGCCACCGTATTTCAGATCTGGTATAATTTCCTTCAAATGATATTTTACCGTATGATCATCGACTTTTTCGATACCAGGGATATGATCGGCTTCACCATTGTGGAATTCTTCGACACATTCAACATTACCATTTTCTTCAAGGTCAAAATGTAAACTCTGCGAATCCGGTGAGGCGTACACTTCATAACCGAAAATCACATCATCTGCTGTTACCGGTTCGCAATGTGACCATTTCAAGTTATCACGCAAGGTCAAGGTTGCCGTTTTATTTTCTTCATTAATCTCAACCCTTGCAGGTCCTTGATCGGTGAGCTGGAAATTTTCATCGGTCTTGAATAATTATTCGTGAGAGAATTGCATCAATCGTGTATCGTAAGCATCCGATGATAATGAGAAACTAAAAATACCCTGGAAAGGTGCATCGGTGACTAACGCGATCTTCAATGTACCGCCATCAATCGCTTCGCCTTCATTTTGTACTTCTTCCATAATTTCGACTGCTGGACCTTCTGCTGAAGCTTGATTACTCGCATCGGCATCGCTTTGGCCATTACCGCATCCAGCAATGGCTAGCGCACTCAAGGTCGCTAGCCCAATCATCCATTTCTTGAACTTCATAGACAACTTCCCCTTCTTTTGCAATAATTTAATCATTCAATTTTTTCTGACAATTTAGATAATAACATGCTTTTATTATTTATATAAATTTAATATTTTCTGAATATTTATCTCAAGGAGCTTTATACACACCAAAAAACCGGTAAAGGCACACGTTGGCCTTACCGGTATAATGTCTTGTTATTCGATAATGATGCTTATTCTTACTCTGACAATGGTTCTTCAGATACCAATTGTACATCCGCCCAGTTCGTGCGTTCGGTATCCGCACTGGAAGAGTTATAAGCTTTCACACTCTTGTTCACAGGCGTCACATACATCAAGTAATTCAATGGAATCACTGCTGGATCGTCTACCATATATTGCTGGAATTTCTTATACTGTTCACGACGATAGTCATCGTTTTCGTAGGCTTCCTGACTACTGATCGCTTCTAACAGCTGATCACTCTCCTCAGTTGCGTAACGTGGCGTGTTCTGCTGTGTGGTACGAGAGAACGATTGTGGCTTCGGATTATTACCCAATGCCCACGATAGAATAAACACGTCAACACTTTCGTCGTCACTATCGATACGTTGAATCAGATCCTGGAAGTCTAATAAACGGCCGTTCGTTAACTGTGTATCTAAACCTACCTCTTTCCACGCCTGTATGTAATACTGCGCAGTCGGTTCACTCGTCGGTTTGCCGCCACCCATCGCAATATTAATCTGCAATTTTTCGCCTTCAGGTGTTTCTCTCAGTCCATCACCATCAACATCTTCATAACCTGCTTCGTCTAGTAGTTGTTTCGCCTTTTCTGGATCATAGTAAAAGCCTGGCTGTTCTTTATCATGCAAGTCTTCGAATCCAGGAACGATGACGGAATTCGCATTCCATGTTAATCCATGATTGAAGCGCTGACCGATTGCATCGTTATCTAGCGCGTATCCCATCGCCTGCCGCAATTTTGGATTCGCCATCTTCGCATTTGGATCAGGTTCAACCTCCCCCTTGTCAGCATTCCACTTACCGAGTTTGAATCCCATAAATCCATACTGCAAGGCCGGCGCTGTGAGATAATCGTAACCTGGGATATCCTTGTATTGGTCGTAACTATCTCTCGGCATCGCACTTACCATATCAAACTGGTGATTCTGCAATGCTGAAACAATGTTAGTACTTGGAACACGCGTTAGTTGGATTTTATCCAATTTTGGTCGTCCGCGGTAGTAATACTCATTGGCTTCGTACTCAATCGATTCCCCTTCAACAACTTCCTTGACACGGAACGGCCCAAAGCTGACTGGCTTTTGACGAATTTGCGGACTCGCGGATAATTCATCAACCGGGATATCTTCTAGGTAATGTTTCGGCAGCACCTCGCTCCATAAACCGCCGCCACCATACTTAATATCCATATTGATTTCTTTCATATGATAGTTAACCGTTTGATCGTCAACTTTTTCGAGTCCTGAGATATGATCCGCTTCGCCGTTACGATATTCGAGTACACCTTCTAAATTACTCATTTCCGTCATATCGAAGTATTCACTGTTAGCTTCAGGTGAAGCAAGAATTTCATAACTAAAAATCACATCATCGGCTGTCACAGGTTCCCCATCAGACCACTTGAGATTATCACGCAATTTGACGGTCACGATCTTATTTTCTTCATCGATTGACATATTTGCGGCTCCACCATCCGTTACGAGATAGTTCTCATCGATGTGGAATAGGCCTTCATGTGAATAGGCCATTAAGTTACCGTCGTAACCCTCTTCTGAGAAGACTTCACTGAATACCCCTTGGAATGGAGAATCATGCACAAGTGCGACTTTAAGCGTTCCGCCTTCAATCGGTTCGCCTTCATGCTCAACGGATTCATTGATCGCAACAGACGGTCCCGTTTCAGCAGTTTCCTCCGTTCCATTTGAGTTATCCCCAGCATCCTGACTAGCACAGCCTGCAACCACCAAACTACTTGTCGCTAATAATCCGATTAGCCATTTCTTGAACATGCTTCTCATTCCCTTCGTTACAATATTTTATAAAAACGCATCCTAGAGTATAACGAATAGCACTTACTAATTGCAAGCATTTGCATTAAAAATTCACAAAAAAAGTCTATAAAGAACGCCAATAGCACTACAACAAAAAACGCTACGGCAAATAACCATAGCATTTGAATCAATAGATTGTACGGAGTCTAACCTAGACGCTGACGCACGTCAGCAGAACGTTTCAAGGCTTGTCCTACATAGTTAATTGAAATCATCATCACTAGAATCAAGAGCGATGCCGGCAACCAGACCCAGGCGCGGTTCGCTAAAATATCTGGCGATTGTGCATAACCAATTAATGTCCCGAGACTCGGCACAGAAGTCGGTAATCCGAATCCCAAGTAAGAGAGCCCGGTTTCGATACCGATGTTTCCAGCAAAGTTCAAGGTCAGATTAACAATGATCAATGAACTGAGGTTCGGAATGATTTCACGCCACATGATGGTAAAATCGGACGTCCCCATCGTTTTCGACGCACTGACGTAATCGCGACGACTCTCGGATAGCGCCTGACTACGAATCAGACGCGCCTGTCCGACCCAGTTGAATGCAGACATGATGAAAATAAAAGACGCTACATTGTAGTTGCGGATTAAGGTTACGAATACAATAACAATCATATCCAGTGGCAGAATCATAATAAAGTCGATGATACGCATAATGACGTTATCAACAAAACTACCGTAGTAGCCTGCAATCAATCCAACAATGATGCCGACCACACTTGTAATTAATGTAATCGAAATGGCAATCAAGATTGAGTTTTTCGCACCGAGAATCAATTGACCAAGAATATCGCGGCCACCGGAATCTGTACCTAACCAATGTTCGGCACTCGGTGGTAAATAATAATCTAATAAATTGACCGTCATCAATTCATCCATATCGATGAAGAAGGTCCAAATAAAGATACCGAAAATAATCACGAGCAATAGAATTAAACAGAAAAGGGCTACCTTATCTTTCATGAACTCGCGTGCGATAACATGCCAACCAATGGCCTGTTCCGGCGCATCATTATCTGGGACTTGCGGTGCATCAGTCACAGCAATATCCTTTGCATTATCGATGGCTTCTTGTTGTTGTTTTAATTTTGACATGTGATTCACCGCCTAATCAATACGAATTCTCGGGTCGACAATGCTCAATATGATATCAGAAATCAGCGTTCCGAACAGTACCATAATTCCTGTCAGAAGCATCGTTGCGAGTACGACACTGTAGTCACGGCTAGTAATCGATTGAATAAATAACTGTCCCATTCCCGGATAGGCAAAAATATTTTCAATAAATACTGACCCACCAATCAACCCCGTAATCTGGTAACCGAATGATGAGGCGACCGGTAAAATCGAATTACGGAAAATATGTTTGGAATAAACTTTTTCAACGGGGACCCCTTTAGAACGCGCCGTCTTAACGTAATCCTCATGCTTGGAGTCAATGACTTCACTACGCAAATACTGGATGATCCCTGTCGTTCCGAGCAATGCGGCCGTAATCGCTGGTAGGATCATATGATAGAAACGATTGGCCACATATTGGAAAGTGCCTTTCGCAATCCCAAGATCTACCGACCCTTGCGTTGGGAACCAGCTGAGCTTGTAACCGAAAATCCAGACGAATAATAATGCGAGAACGAACGTTGGAATGGCATAACTGATGTAGTTGTATAACACGACACCGCGATCCAATTTGGAATTATCGTAGCGTCCTGCGAGCATGCCGAGTGGTAAGGCGATCGCATACGTCAAAATCAACGTCAAAATCGATAACCAAATCGTATTCCCGACACGTTGGCCGATTAACTGGGTGACGGGCACTTTATACGTAAAGCTCTGCCCGAAATCCCCTTGAAAAACATTCTTCACCCAGCGACCATACTGTACGAGAACGGGATCGTTCAATCCCAATTGCTCACGTAAGGCTTCGATCTGGGCAGGATCTGTGTTCGGGTTAATTTTTCCAGAGAAAGGGTCCCCCGGCATCATCTGTGCAATGACGAATACGATGACACTTAAAATAATAATTTGTGGAATCATCAATAGGACTCTTCGTAAAACCGTTTTCCACATTATTCTTCACCTCGATTACTATTCGGATTCAACGCAACATAATGTTCAGCATTGATTGACATCAAATCATACGCACGATCATTCTCGTCATAGTAACGTAAATGATTCTGTGCAGCTTCTGCTTGAACCTGGCATTGCAACTCAAGTGTTGCCTGACGTTTCATTGGATCCGTCTGTGGAATCGCCGCTAATAATCGTTTCGTATAAATATGTGTCGGATCTCTAAAGATTTCACGACGTGTTCCCTGTTCCACAAAACGACCGTGATGCATAATCGCAATATGATCTGCCATATGCTGGACAACCGCTAAATCATGACTAATGAACAAATAACTAATATTATATTCATCTTGAATTTGTTTCATGAAGTTCAACACCTGCGCCTGCACAGACACATCCAAAGCCGATGTCGGTTCATCCGCAATGATTAATTTAGGATCGCTGGCGACTGCACGCGCCACACCGATACGCTGGCGCTGTCCACCAGAGAATTCATGTGGATATTTATAGAGTGACTCCTCATTCAAGCCGACAATTTCCAATAATTCAATCACACGATGTTTCATCGCCTGATCACTCAATTTTTTCTCGGAGTAATTAATAATCGGTTCCTTAATAATATCGATGATGCGTTTTTTAGGATTCAAGGCCGACGTTGAATCCTGAAAAATCATCTGTACGGCTTGGTTAAATTCCTTTAATTTTCCACGTTTACTGCGTGCCTTGTGGGTGACGTCCTGACCATCGTAGAGAATCTTGCCATCGGTGACATCTTCTAAGCCAACGATCGCACGACCTATCGTTGTTTTTCCTGAGCCAGATTCGCCGATTAAACCATATGTTTTACCAGGTTCGATCGACAAACTAACGTCATCAACGGCGTACACCCAATCCTGAATCGTATTGAAAAAACCGCCGCGGATTGGGAAGTGAACTTTTAAGTTTTGAATTTCAATCACTGACATTATGCTTCACCATCTTCAAATTCGAAATCCTTCCAGCACGTGCATCTCACGAGATGCCCTGGTTCTACTTCATGTAATGTTGGATTTTCCTCATGCGCTTCTGCAGGCACCCATGGAATACGATCCGCAAAACGGCAGCCCGTGCGTGGAATATTTCTGAGTGATGGTACCGTTCCCTGAATCACATGAAGCGCGTCACGCGTTTCGCTACCGTCTAGATCTTGAGGGATTGACTTCATTAATGAGCGCGTGTATGGATGCAGCGGATTTTTGTAGAGTGTGAATACGTCCGCTTCTTCCACAATCTGCCCTGCATACATCACCGCGACACGATCCGCCATCTGCGCCACCACACCTAAGTCGTGAGTGATCAGGATAATACCGGAATCGCTCTTCTTCTGGATATCTGTCATTAATTGTAAAATTTCGGCTTGAATAATAACGTCCAATGCGGTGGTCGGTTCATCGGCGATAATAATATTCGGATCATTCGCCAACGCCAGAGCGATCACTACACGCTGGCGCATCCCACCGGATAATTCATGAGGATAACGTTTATAAACACGTTTAGGATTTACAATTTGAACCCGATCCAATAATTCTAATACACGCTCATAGCGCTGTTGTTTATTCAAATCGGAGTGATAAAACAATGATTCACTAATCTGTTCACCGACCGTCATCAATGGGTTTAATGACCCAATCGGATCCTGAAAGATCATACCGATATCACGGCCACGTAATTCGTTATATTCATCTTCCGTGTACTCTAATAAATTTTTCCCTTTATAGAGAACCTCTCCAGTAATGCGGGTGTTTTTGGCATCATGCAATCCGACAATGGAGGTCGCAAGTGTACTCTTTCCACAGCCTGATTCCCCAACAAGCGCGAGCACTTCATTGCGATGCAGCGTAATTGATGTGTCATCAACCGCATTATAATAGTTATCACCCGTACGATAACCCGTACTCAAATGATTCACCTGTAGCAACTCTTCCTGACTCATCGGCTCCCTCAACTCCCTCTGTATTTTTTGATTTGTATAAATATTCTTTACGAATTGTGTAATATATTACTGTAAACGATAAACAATTTCAACAATTTGTAAAACATTCTTAGATTTATCTATATGATAACACGACTATGCTATAATCATTCTATCAAGGAGGTTTGCGTGATGACACAAACAAAGATTGAAACACTACAACAACACCTCCAGGAAGCATCTCTCGACGTAATGATCGTCAGTGATCCTGGTGCGATTTCCTACTATTTGAATATTGAATTCGACCCGATGGAACGTCTCTGGCTGTTACTCGTTCCAAAAACTGGTACACCGCAGTTGCTTGCGAATAAATTATTTGTTTTCGATGACCCGGAAGCTGTTGATGTGACTTGGGTTGACGATAGCGATACTCCAATCGATCGTCTTAAAGCAACTGGCCTATTCAACGATGCACAAACGGTTGGTGTCGATAAACAGATGATTGCAGGCCAATTGCTGCCACTCATTAATGCGTACCCAGACATTACTTTTTCTGTGGCAAGCGACATTGTTGACGATCAGCGCGCCATCAAGACGCCAGAAGAACAAGAAAAAATGCGTGTTGCTTCTGAAATTAACGATCGTGCGATTGAACGTCTGATCAACGAAGTCATTCCTTACGGCGTGAGTGAAACCGAAGCCTGTGCCGAATTATTGCGTCTATATAAAGAGGAAGGTGCTAATCAAGGCTTCAGTTTCGATCCAATCGTAGCTTACGGTGCAAACGGTGCCGACCCGCATCATGAACCGGATGACAGCTTACCGAAACCTGGCGATTCCGTCGTTATCGATGTCGGGTGTCGCAATGACTACTACTGTTCAGATATGACACGTACGGTTTACTACGGTGAGCCGAGCGATGAAGCAAAGAAAATCTACAGCATCACGTTAGAGGCACAAGAACGTGGTCTAAAAGCTGCAAAGGTTGGTCACGAATTATCCGAAGTTGACTTAGCTGGCCGCGACCATATTGAAGAAGAGGGGTATGGTGAATACTTCACGCACCGCATTGGGCACTTTATCGGTCGTGAAACCCATGAAAAAGGTGATGTTTCTTCCAGCAACCACACTAAAATTCAAGCCGGAAATTGCTTCTCCGTTGAACCGGGTATTTACCTCCCAGGCAATACTGCTGTACGTATCGAAGACCTCGTAATCGCTACTGAGAATGGTCCTGAAGTCATTAATCACTACACCAAAGAATTACAGGTTATCGAACCAAAAACAAAATAAGCATTAAAAAAGCATGAACCCGACACTACACATTGATTTTATATGGTGCGTTTCGGTATCATGCTTTTTGTTTATTAGAATAATAATTCGATAACGCCAGGCAATAGCCAGATGACAAGTAAAATCGCAACAACAATGAGTATGATCACGAGGAAGCGACGGCCTGAATCCTTCTCGCCAGACCAGAACCATTGGCGTCGTTTCTGCTGTTCATAGAAGACCTCGGTCGTGCTTTCCGTTTGGAGATCATCAGTCGTTTGCGCGAGCGAGGTATCCATAAACTGTTCACGATCAAACGTCGCAGTATCCTGGTCAACTAAGCGCTTTTTAGACTGCCGCTTATGTTTTTGCTCACGTTTGTGCGCTTTGACACCTTCACGATACGTTTGTCTGCGCATCACTTCACCTCCGTTATCAATCAAGAAAGGAACATCCGCTATGGTTATTGGAAACCATCGTCCTACATATTGTACAATATCTTTTCCTGCGTTGCGTCATAATTTAGAAACCGTTAAACAACGCCTTCCAAAAACAACTAAAATTTCTGCCGTTATCAAAGCTAATGCATATGGGCACGGCGCGGTCCCCATCGCTAAATATTTGGAACAAGCAGATGCTGTGGATATGTTCAATGTGGCGCTGAGCGATGAAGCTTTAGAGTTGCGCCGCGCAGAGATTACTAAACCAATACTCATTCTCGGACTCACTAATGTCGAAGATGCCTGGCTCCACGCCACTGAATCGATCACGGTTACTGTCACTTCGGTTGACTGGCTCAAGCAAGCGTTAGCCATTAAACCTAAAGACGCGCCAGCACTACCAATTTTTATGAAAGTCGATAGTGGTATGGGCCGTATCGGTGTGCGTAATGCCGAAGATGGTCAAGTGATTATCGACTTTATTGCGCAACATCCTGAGAGTTTCCAACTCGATGGCATCTTTACGCATCAATCCACCGCAGACGGCGATAGCGAAGCCGATATCGAACATACACAGATGCAGACGGCACGCTTCACAGATATCATCGATCAGTTGGACTCCAGTGCCTTACCGAAGCGCCCGATTCTCAGCCAGTCCAATTCTGCAATGGCAATCTGGCATCCTGAGGAATCACTAGATATGATCCGTCTCGGTTGTGCACTCTATGGAATTAATCCGTCTAATGGCTCTCATGCCTTACCCGATGATGTTGAACTCCAACAAGTCATGTCGTGGGAAACATCGTTAGTGTGGATTAAGCAAATGGCTGAAGCCGATAGCATCGGTTATGGGGCTACGTACACCGCGCAACCTGGCGAGTGGATCGGCACAATCCCGGTCGGTTATGCGGACGGCCTCAATCGAAAACTGAGCGGGTATGAGGTGCTGATCGATGGCGAACGTTGCCCGATCGTCGGGCGCGTCTGCATGGATCAATGTATGGTACATCTCCCCCACGAATTTCCTATCAACACACCCGTCACTATCTTAGGCGAGAACGGTGGCGCGTTTAATTCAATTACCAGTATGAGCGAGCCTCTGGAAACGATCGATTATGAGATTGTCTGTGATATCAGCGAGCGTGTCCCACGTCAATACAAATTCTAAAACAAAACCACCGAGTCATAGCGAATACATGCTCGGTGGTTTTTATATCGTTAAACAAAAGAATTTAGATCGATTATCTCATCAAAATGTAGCTCTGTATCACTATCAGCGACATGCGTGATATAAAGTAGAATGCCTGGAAATTTAAATATCTCTTCTTCTAATGTTTTTAATTGACTTTGGTCTATTCCAGATAAAAATTCATCGACGATCAATACATCTGGCTTTCGTAGCAGTGCACGTGCCAATGCCAGGCGCTTAATTTCTCCACCAGAAATTTCCCAAAATCCTTCACCGATCATACGGTGCAATATCTCATCATATTGCCATTGTCCCAAGCCTATCTTGCCTAGTAACTCTTGAATATCAGAAAGCGTATAGCTTTTACTAAAAACTGTTAAATTATCGAGGATAGTACCAATAAATATATGCGGGTGCTGAGGAATGTATGCAATATGGCGATAGAGCCATTCTGTATCCAGTGAGCGAACATCTTTTTGATTAATAGAAACCGTTCCCTTATATTCGTTAATTTCTTTAGTAAGTGTTTCTAATAAACGTGTCTTCCCAATACCGCTAGCACCCTTGATCAGATAATGCTTTCCAGAATGCAGCGTCAACGATATTGGCTTCAGAGGTGTCAACTCAGATGGCAACTGTATACTATCGAATGTGATTGTTTCAATTGTCGTTGATAACTCACCTTTCTCTTCAATCGAAAAGGCCGAATCAATCATTTTCACAGCATGTTTACCATTAATATATTGCGCAATCATATCGGATGAACTGTAAAGTGGAAAAGCAATACGCGTTACCAATTGCGTAAACGCAACAACCGATGCTAAATCAATGTGATCAAATAAAATAAAAAAACCGCCGACAATCCAAACACCAAAATATAAAAAGTTACTAAAAAAATTATTTAATGTCGTTACAAAGTACTGTGTTTTATCTACTTTTTTTTGCTTAATATAAAGTTCCTCAGCATGTTTCTCGAATTCTTTTAATACTTCTTCTTGACTATTTGTAACCCTCCAATCACGCTCGCCATTAATTAAATCCTCTGTATATTTGACATACTCGGTATTCTCATTAAATAAGATTTCCTGATTTTTCTCGAGTTTATTTTTGAAAATAAAAGCAATTAATAAGTTAGGGATACTCAATGCAGTTACAGCCAGTGCCATCAGTGGATTAATCACCAGGGCGACAATAAACGCCATAATAAACTGAATAAATAAATAACTTCCCCAGAACATCGTAAAAAAATACTGTTGCTCTATGCGATCCATTTGAGATGTAAGATAAGATAATCCTTTGCCCTTAACGCCCTTATTCAACTCGCTTAGTGCGATATGGCTTATACGGTTAAAAATAATCTTTCGGTATTCGTAAACCGATAAATGAGAAAGTTTTGACGTCAAATATTGTTGGAAATAATAAACAATAGATTGAATCACAAAAAAGATTGCTATGAAAATAACAACCATAATGTAATAAGAGAGATTAGATAATTGAATAACATCCAGTAACCATTCGAGTATTAAAGCCTCTGACACCATCATTATTGAAAGTACTATAGTTAAGAGAGTAAATATTAATATTTTATATTTTATATTTTTCCACACTTGCATCATATATCTACACTTCCTTCCATATAGTACCTTAATTCTGTATTTTGTATGATTCTCTTTAGGAATGTCTTCAATCTAGTATTAGTTATATATTTTATTAGGTCGTTGCTTAATTCTCTATTTATACCTGAAGAACTCAGCAGTAAAATTACCCTAACTATATCAGATTCATTATTTGTAATCACGATGTCTTTTGCTACTTTTAAATCCGAATAACCGTTAGCAAATATTTCATTCTTTTTTATTTGTATTGTTTTCTTGTCCGCGTAACTATCCAAATAATCCATCCATAAATCAACATCTTGGGGAGTTTCTTGACAGCATTTTTCCATAATCCTTTTCCTTAAGGGATTATCATATGTCAATAAAGAAGAATAATTTTTCATTAATAATGACTCCCAGTAATTACTGCTTTTACTTAAATAACTATTTATATCACAAGAACTTTCAATATATTCCCTAGCCGCTTCTTTCGATATAAACTTCATTAAATAGAAACTATAACTATTTATATAGTCAAATTTATTAGTACTAATTTTCCGTAATCTTTGTATATATTCTTCAGCAATATCACTATTATTTTCCCTTATAGCTTTATTCACAATTGCTTTGCAGTACATCCAACCCAGTTGAATACTACTCTCTCTCTTCTTTGATTCATTAACAATTTGATCTGAACTAGGTGCATTTCCTAAATACGCTTGTTTATAATAATTATAAATCCAAGACCATTCATTATTTCCTGAAAGATGATCATATAATCCTCTTCGTATAGTTTCTTTCATATTCTGATATGATAATTCATTTATATTATACTTAGTATATTTTTTTTATATATTCTACTGGAATATCCAAATCATACTGTAATATATGTAGAATCTTGTAAGAATATGGATCAATATCCTCACATTCATTGAATATTATCAAGATTCTGTCATAACGCCCACTAGCAAAATCTATCAATAAAGATGTCAGAATATTACAGAAATATATTCCGAGTATTTTTCTTGTAGGTGATGAGAGTTTCTTTTCGTCATTCATATAAGGATTTTGTCTCCAATCATCGTCTGAGAGCATATTCAAAATTTTGAAATGATTTTTAATGAATTTTTTATTATTTCTAAAGCCAGTATACACATCTTTAGAATTACACTTGAGTATAAATTTATTAGTCAATATAATCCAACCTCCACTTCATTTCGTAGATATCGAAGTATCCTCTATATCTATACAAATAAACAGAAGATAAATCAGTACAATAGTCAGATATCTGCTTCAAAATAACTAAAGAAGGCTGTATAGCTATCTCATATTTAGCTTTTTCCATCATTTGAGTTACTACCAGTACTTCATCTCGTGATTGGTGTTTATACATGAAATTATATTCTTTGTTAGGATAATAAAATTCTGGGAGCGTAATCACATTCCCTATATACCCTGAATTAGTTATATATGGAATATTTAATTTATCCGCTGCACAACTTACCATGTAGCCTAATTCCCTAGTAGAAGGAATATCCCCGCATTGAATTATCATATCCATTTCATTATCAGAAGCAATATGCAATATATCACTAACTTCCTTTATTTTGCTTAATACTGTACGTATATCTATATGATTATTCCTCTCTTTTAAGACATTAGCTTTATTTTTTCCAATATCAGTGACAAAATAATTCTGTCGATTAATATTAGACATCTCTACAATATCATCATCTACTATTACTATTGATAATATCTCTGACATGCTTGCTAGTCCTTGAATCACATGGCTTCCAGTAGTTCCTGCTCCAATGACCATAACTTTAATTTTTTTAGTTTTCCCTTTTCTTATATTAATAACGCTATACTTTTGAAGTACTTTAAGCGTGTCTGATAGTGATTGGCTGCTAACATATGGAAATGCTTTAAAAATATCTGCTTCATTACGAAACTCTGTTAAATAAACAAGTAATTTTTCTAATTCCTTTTGATAATTTAGTGATATAGACAAGCCCTGATGATAATTTCTTATAGTAATTTTTTCTTTATTATTATCTCTAAATATTTGTACTGAATCACATAGCCTGTATTCCATAGTTATTCTCTTTTCTAAAACAAACAAAGATAGGAATTCATCATTAATTCGCTCCTATCTCCGTTTAATAATAAATCAATATTTTAATTGATTAGTGACCACGACACTCCTGCTTGGTTAAAAGAGGTTTTAATATCAAGACTGCTTAAATCAATTTTAACAGTCTTTAGCTCTTCCTTATTCATGCTATTCCTTCTTTCCTCTTTGATAAACAGATTATATCTCGATATATTTACAATTACAAATATATTATGAATATTTTTTAAAAATAACTGGTAGTTAATATTTGGGTTACATACCTTATTTAACCATTGAGTAAATTTCTCAGTCAGTCAAAAATCTTTTTTAACTGAAAAAAGGAGGAAATCATATCTTCGATTTCCTCCTTGGGCCTTCTTAATATTCTATTGATCAATCAAATATATCGAATAATTAGAAATACTATATATCAATTTCAGTATAATGTAACTAATAATAAGTGTATGACTTTAACATCATATATTAACCCTACATTCATCCAATATCCGCTTCATACGTGGTGCTAACCCTTTACACTCTGACACACGCAACGAACAAATAGCTACGCGAATACCTTTATTCGATTTGACAGTAAATATATTTTCCTTCATCAATGCATCGTGGTAGTGATCCCGACGCTGATTATCTGGCATTTCTAATGTAACAAAGAATCCCTCTTTGTAGGGATAATACGCTAAGCCACATGCATCCGCTTCTGATGTGAAAATATCACTGCGTTGCTTCAACAGTGCGACAGCTTTTGCTTTTTCAGCCATGAATGCCTCACGATTTTCAGTTGTCACGTAGGTGAAATTATCCATCGCTGCATTTGGAATATTGCTCCAGATCGCACGTGCTTCTTTTTCAAAAATGATCTCAACTTCGCGCACAGCATCTGCCGTTTGTGCGAGTACGACAGCCGCCCCACAGCGCAGACCATACGAGGTCAAGCCCTTACTGCAACTGAACCCCAAGATGGCGAGCACATTCTCAGTGAAATCATTGAACGTTTCCAAGTAATCACGACTGTGTTCAAGATCGTATGCATAATCAATATAGGCGATATCGTTCAACAATACTACTGGCACCTGTTCGCCGCATTCATTCAGGAATTCGACAACTTCATGCCATTCGTCGACAGAAAGCGAATACCCCGTTGGATTCTGACACGGATCGTTAATAACGATCAAGAGACGGTTCTGTTTCGCCATCACTTCCCGACAGACGCGCTTAAAGTCATCGAGATTGAAATGATCCCCATCAAACAACTGATACGCCGCTGTTTCGAGATTATTCATCTCCGCCATCAATTTATAGCTGCCCCATGCGATATCCGGAAGAATCACTGTCTGGCCTTCTTCTAATACGGAACGCATAGTTACCGCAATCGCACCACTCGCACCCGGTGTTGCAATCACTGAGTGGGCGAGCGAGGAGTTAATGTCACCGAGTATCCATTGGTAAACTTGTTCACGGAATGACGGATTACCTGTAAAGCTCGAAGCATAAGCTGCTTTTGTTTCTTTACTGATCGCATCGTACGGTTTGAAGACACTATCAAAAGCGATAATATTGCCATCTTCACCGTATAACGTCCCGATCGTTGCATCGATGATATTTTCTGTGCCAACACGTTCCTTGGCAGCCTTTGCTTTCTCCGCAATACTGAATACTGGATCTGCAATCGGTGTTTTATTGATATTTTTTTTAATGAAAGCCATCGTTTCCTCCCTGTCTAGGCGTTATCCTGCTGTGATTCGAGTATAGCGACAATCTGGTTAACCGCCTCATCTTCGTAGCGGACAAGGTCTAGGTAGTAATGATAGAGTTTCAAGGCGCCATTTAGATCTCCGAGGACTTTGAGGCGACTGGCGAACGCTTTGAGGCCATTGAGATGCTGATTATCAGGATAGTAACCGAGATTGCATTGGCTCAGAATCTCTGTCATTTCTTCACGGCGCATCACTTTCGGTGGCAAAGTATGGTCTTCTGCACATTTCTGCAGGCGCTCGGTGGTCTTGCCATTCGGCTCCCAGTATTCCGAAATACGCAGAAGCTTCATCGCCGTCTGCTGATCGCCCTTCTTTTGATAGAAGCGGGCAATATAATAGAACGCACGCGCCAGATCGGTTGGACGCAAGGCATGTTTCAGAGCATTGAGTGCTGTCGCATAGCACATGCCGTACTGGTTCAAGTGTAAGTACAATCGCGCTAAATCGAGCATCGCAACAACATTGTATGGATCCCACAATAAGGCCTGTTGATAAGCTTCGGTGGCTTCCTGCCATTCGTTCGCTGCCTGCAGGACGCGCGCGTATGAAATATAAATTCCCGAGTAATCACGCGGTGTCTGGCGCAATTCTGTCTCCAATGGTTCGTGGAAATTAAATTCAAACAGATCGACGGGATGATAAATGCTCAAATAACGCACATTCAGTGTCGGTTTATATTGCTTGAACTCATCTTCCATTGATGAAATAAAGAAATTCATTTCAAATTGCGCACGTGGGGCTTGGTCCTGATCGACCAAACGAAACATCTTATCAATTAATTTCTCGTCGGAACGGTCGATAATGTCGTGCCATAAATCACGAATGACTTCGCGCTGCTCAGGATATTCATCACCGAGAACGGTAACCAAGCGCTCCAAGAAATCAGGATCATCGCGCAATTGGTCGAAATGACCGCGCACGCACTCGTATGCGTAAGAAACGTCCTTTTCAGGATCACCGGATAGGTGGGCTTTAACTTTCTCTAATAGCTGATCATCCATCTTTTGTATCCTCTCATTTTCCCTTATTGTGGTTGTCCAATTCCTCTGACATCTCTTGATGAGACATCACTTTGACAAAGGATTCGGAATCAAATCGTGGCCGATAGTCGTCTGGGAACTGCATCATCTCGGTCATCGTAAAAATAAATTTCTGTAATTCTTCATCGGAAAGTGTTCGCAAATATGCTACCGGAATAACTTCATCGGACAAACGGCCATTCGGTAACTTCTTGATAAAGTGCGGGAGATGATTGAGATCGAAATAATAAGCAAAATACATCTCGCTCTGGCGTTCCTCTACCGGTGTGCGCATAAAGTCGATCAGAATGCTGACTAATGCCTGTTGCTGCAGGAGGTTCAACCGCGCAAAATTCGGATACTCCGTGCGCACCATGTACGGATGGTCAAGGACAACTTCGGCAATCTTCCCCTGTTCGCTATATATTTTCAACACGCGATGCGAGATTTCCTGTTCTTCTTCCTCGTTCTTGTCTTTTACATAATGCTTGATAGCGACATAATCTTTCTCAACAAAATCCAATTCATTCAACTTACTGTAAAGTTCATCGATCTTCATGAATAGCCTTCTCTCTAGTTCAACTGAGAAACGATTAACGAACGGTTTCCCCTTGCAGTAAACCGTACACTTCCAAATCATCGATGCCACGATTCGTTTTGATAGCAGCTCGTTTACGTCCTTCATGCTGAAAGCCGAGCGCTTCGATAAATGCTTGCTTCGCGGTGTCACTTGCCGGTACATTGCACTCTACGCGCTTGACCTGTACTTGATCGAATAGAAATTGCAGTACGGTGTGACAAGCCTCCGCCACTAAATCGTCGACAGCATAGGCAGCATTAATACAAAATTCGAGCTCGACACCATCAATTTTTTTGTGTAATCGACGAACATAAATCTCACCGATTACCGCATGCGTTGCTTTGACTTCAACGCACCAGTGATAGAATTTGTGCTTCGCATATTTAGACTGCCAATTATTGATAATGTGTTCGGAATCATGCACAGTATCATGCGTTCGCCATGACATATCACGTGTCAATTCATGATCGCTCGCCCAATGCTGATACATCAGCTGCGCATCGTCGCGGTGAAAGCGGCGTAGTAAAAGGCGTTCGCTCTCAATCGTCTTTGTGCCAACATGATTCATAACTTCTACTCTCCCACTCACTCGGTATCGTCTTGACAGTACTATAGGCAATTATAGCGTAAATTCACGCTATCCTGCACATAACAAAACCCTCTCACTCACAACGTGTAGAGGGTTTAAATTAAAATTTAAGCATTTACCGGTAATGATTCGCCGATAGCTTCGAGACGACGTTCAACTTCATCTCTGTCCCAGCCGCGTTTCGCAACGTAGCGATTGCGCGGATGTACGCGACACTCGTGTGAGCAACCACCGAGGTATTTCTCTTGGTTTTCCTCGGAAGCTAAAATTTGACGGTTACACTCTGGATTGCCACAGTTCACGTACCGTTCACACGGTGTGCCATCGAACCAATCACGGCCCACAATGGATGGTGATACATGATTGATTGGGACTGAAATACGGTCATCGAAAACATACATCTGACCCTCCCAGAGATCACCTTGTGTCTCTGGATCCTGACCGTAAGCTTCAATCCCACCATTCAACTGGCCGACATTATCCGTAATGCCTTCACGCAGAATCCAGCCGGAAAGTTTTTCACAGCGAACGCCACCCGTACAATAAACAACGACTTTCTTATCCATAAACTGTTCTTTATTATCACGGATCCACTGTGGTAATTCACGGAAGGCGCGGATATCTGGACGAACAGCACCTTTGAAGTGACCGAGGTCGTATTCGTAGTCATTACGCGTATCAATGACGACCGTATCATCATCGAGGATGGCGTCGCGGAATTCTGTCGGTTTCAAATGCTTCCCAGTCGTCTGGTTCGGATCGATATCATCATCCAATTTCAATGAGACGATCTCCGGACGGTAGCGCACGAACATCTTCTTGTGTGCATAGTCATCTGCCTCATCGATCTTGAACCACAAATCTTCAAATTGTGGCATTGCATGCATGTGATCCATGTATTTCTGCGTGACTTCTTTCGGACCGGAAACGGTGCCGTTGAGTCCTTCGTCACTAATTAAAATACGTCCGCGCAAACCAATGGACTTACAAAATTCCAGCTCTTGATTTTTAAATTCTTCCGCATTTTCGATCGGTGTATATTTGTAATAGAGTAAGACTTGAAAATCATGTGTTCCTTCTGACATCATTATTGCCTCTTTCTAACATAATCGTTGACGCGCGTCCCTAGACTCGCGCACTCGCCTCTCTATTTTAGTTGACGATAAATCATCGTGTCAAATTCCAGCTAAGGCCTGTTTTGGTATAATAAGATAAATTGACATAGAGGAGCGTCAGATCATGTTAACAAAAGAATGTACACGGCACGTCATCGAAGAAATTATCCATTTATTTCCAGATGCAGAACCTGCACTAGACTATGAGAATAATTTCCAGCTTGTCTGCGCGGTGCTACTGAGCGCCCAAACAACAGATATTGCGGTTAATAAAGTCACGAAAGATTTATTCCGCGATTTTCCAACACCGGAAACCATGGCTAAGGCCACACCGGAAATCATCGAACCCTACATCAAAACGATCGGCCTCTATCACAATAAATCCGAGTACCTTGTTCAAACCGCACAGAAATTAGTAGAGGACTATCAGGGCAGGGTCCCCGGCAAGCGCCGCGATCTTGAATCACTGCCAGGTGTTGGGCGCAAAACCGCGAGCGTTGTCCTCAGTGTCGGCTTCGATACGCCGGCATTCGCCGTCGATACCCATGTCTCACGTGTATCAAAACATCACCATATCGCTGAACCGGACTGGACACCGCGCCAGATTGAAAAGCGTATCTGTGAATGTATTCCAGAATCGGAATGGCTCAAGGCGCACCTCGCTATGATTCTTTTCGGTCGTCAGATTTGTCATCCAAAAAATCCAGAATGTGAGAACTATCCTCAACTCTACACGTGCCTTACTGAAGAATAGTCACTACAAATTGGAGGAAAATCCCAGCGACCAATCCAAAGAACGGATCTACAATCGCTGTCATTACAATTGTCCAGCCACCGACAAGTGCTCCCGCTGTTAGTGCTTGCATCGCATTGTCTGGAAAAACGACAAATACGCCGAGTACCACGAGAAAACCAGCGAGCGATTCTTTAGGAATGTAACGACTCAAGCGCGGGAGTACTTTGATGAACATGATAAAGGCAACGAGCGCAGTCATCAGCACGTTCGCAAATACTGGATGTGGCGCTGCGCCCGTAGCGGAGATGACGCCTCCGACCGGTGCACCGCCGAAGAGCGCAGAAACAAAGTTACTGATACCTTCGATAATATTGATGTGATTGACATTCGCAGGGTTAGGTGTGATGCCTGTCATCTGTCCTGTGATCAATCCATACGACAGGTTGCCTGCAATATTCAGTGTCACAAAACTCAATACGCCGCGCGCCATCTTCCAAGTCAATACCGGTTTAATCGGCTTTTCCAAGTGATCTGCCGTTTGAACGGTATTTTTTTGGATGCGATCGTGACGGACGAACACGTAAACCAAGCTCGAACCAATAACTGATAAGACAATCGTCCAAGCGAGATTTGACGTTAATAAATAGGTAATCAGTGCGAGCAATAAGGACACATAGCCGATAACTTTGTCATCCTGGATATTTTGCCAGCCGATCTGCGCCAACATCAGTCCGACCCCTGCCATCATTCCTGCTAAGACTTGAGCGCCCGCGAAATCCGCTAACCACTGTGAAAATGATGTCAATCCAATCAGCACTAACAATAACGATGACCAAATCAGAATTTGACGCCGCTCGTGACGATCGTCACTGACTGTCCCGATTAATGCCAATGATTCAGCTGGGAACGACAGTGGTGCGACGTTATTGAACACCACGCTAAGTACCGCTGCGATCGCAAATGCCCAAGCACTCGCCGTCATCGAAAATCCGAGTCCCATAGCCATTACGCCCTGCGAAATACTATTGAGTGCTTGTCCTAACGCAGCCAAAATATCTTGTATATATCCCGCCATATTATTACTCCTTTATCTGAGATAATTTTATTTTAGCTTAAAAAAGCGCCAGTTACCGATTAAATGTATCTCCCGCACGGTATACACAAAAAACGCACGCCAATAATAAAGGCATGCGTTGATATTTATCTGTCGTATATAAGTCATATTATGCATAACGCACGGTCACGTTAGAGACACTGAGATCGAGATCATTCAAGCCGTATGTCATCTGCGTCGGCGTCCCCTGCATCGCGATAGAATCGATAATCATAATGGCGTAGCCGTCCACCCAATTACCGAGAAAATCACTCGGAACTTCCCATTCAGTATCTTCAAAATTCACATTAAAGTCTTGAACGGTGAGATGGAGATCCGCATTCAATTCGGTAATCGTTTTACCCGTAAGGTTTACTAACACGTAAGCTACTTGTGCTTCCTGATCAGCTTCGCGTGGGTACGCTTCTACTGCGAAAATATTAATTTTTCCCTCTTCAAAGTACTCTTGATACGTCTCAATGAAATTCTCAATGAACGCGATGACTTGATCGACATCCTGACTCGCAAACGGATTATCTAAATTTTCAAGCTCTTGATTCTGTGCATACGTCAAGGCGGCTTTGATTTCTCTGCTCATCACTTTCTCCTTTTAATTTTAATCATCTAGTCTCAGATCATCGTCTACCCCGTAGCCATAACCGTAATAAGAATGGCGGGTATTACCGGTAGCTCCATTATAAACGACGCCGAGTACTTCCGCATTGATATTTTCGAGCACTTGCTTCGCTTTGTACAATTCATGCTGCTTGGCTACACCTTCACGTATCACGAATACCACTGAATCGATACTCTCACCGATCAACTGTGCATCGGTTACCACGAGTACTGGTGGTGTATCGACAATCACTAAATCAAACATACCTTCTGCTTGCTGGATCAATTGCGCCATTCGGTCAGAACTGAGTAACTCGGCAGGATTTGACGGTACAGGACCGGCGGGTAATACGTATAAATTCATCTCGGGAATATACTGCGTGACCGACATAAATTCCGTACGGCGATCCGTCAGCACACCGGACAGTCCTGAGGTTGTATGAATATCAAATGTTTTGTGCGCGGTCGGTTTGCGCATGTCCGCATCGATATAAAGCACACGAAAATGTTCCAGCTTCGCCATGGCAACCGCTACATTACTAGCTACCATCGATTTTCCTTCATAAGGCCCTGAGGAAGTAAACATCACCGTATGCGCATTATGTTTAAGCATGCGCTGCTTAATATTCGTCCGTATCGTCCGAAACTGTTCAGCAATCACACCGTTCGGCGCTGTATATGTCATCAGTGCGCTGCCGAGATGCTGCTCACGATTTTTACGTTCAATATTGCGTTCTTCACGATGAAACATGTCAGCATCCCTCCTTACAATCTGCGCTTCGTATCGTCCGATGCCATTGGTGGCTGATTGCTTTTAAAACGTGTCAAAGCAATCTCTTCTTGACTAATTTCAGGCAGAACACCGACGAGTTCCCAGCCAAGATCACTCACGATTGATTCACTGTAGATTAAATCGTCGCGCAATGCCTGAACAATAACGATTACAGCCATTACACTGACACCGATCAACGTTCCAACAAGGCCGTACAGCCAAGCGGAAGGCGCTATCGGCTGCGTCGGTGTACTCACTTTTGATAATAGTGCGACCTTTTCCGTTGCCAACAGTTTCGGTGCCGACTGAATAAAGCTGCTTGTCAATTGTTGGTTAATCTGCGCGGCTACTTTTGGTGATCGGTTCCGGGCACTGATCGTCACGACTCCTGTGTCCTCTTGAACATTTACCGCGATGTCATCCACAAAATCATCGGCAGCTGTCACTTCAGGTACCGCCTTAACCACCGGGTCCAATACCGTCGACGATGTTAAGGTTTCTTCGTAAATATCAGTATTAGCCGTTTTACCTTGCTGATCCACAATGACTTGCGATTGACTCTCATACGTCGGTGTGACAACCGCAAATGCTAGAACTAACCCCACAGTGAGCCCGATAAGCCCCCCGAGAAATGGCAATAGCCAGCGGGTCTTGAAGGCAAAAATGATGCGTTGAAACGCGTTGGTACGATGTTTTTCATTCATACTTCTGATCGCTCCTCTTAGAATCATCATAGCATATCCGCAATTGTCTCGAAAACTGCTATCTACTTGCGCTTACCAAACAAGCGGTGGCGTTTGTTGAAATGATGGTTTTCAATAAACGGATCACCATTCAACAGCGCTTTATTGTTTAGACGTAAATCATCACGATACGAGCGACCGACGTGCTGATCAAGCCACCGCGTGGTCTGGCGATAATCCACCGGTTCCTCTGCTTCACCCGCTACGGATCCGATGGTTGTGACCCATTGCTGATTAAACCACCGCGTCAGACGCTTCGCATAATGCCGATCACGTAAAGAATTGTTAGAAACCATCAATTTGATCCCCTGATCGCGCAACTGTTGAATATCGTCATCAGAAAGCTTCGACAGTTTTTCTGGATTAACAAGAACCGGGATGATATTGCGACGCAAAGCCTCGAATAATGCGCCAAGTAAAGTATCAAATGTGATATCCTCTGGCGCCTGAACGAGTAAATACCGTTGATTAAGGTCAGCATAGAGCAGTTCATTAGTGAAAGCTTCCGTGCGCAATGGCTGATTAATCAATACCGTCTGCCCAGGGTAAATCACTAATGGTACGCCACGTCGATCCAGCATCTCCTGATACATCGTCACCAGCGCATGCATCCGTTCGGGGAACATCGATGTTGCTGGATAGAGAGGTGCGACAAGGAGATGTGTCACACCCGCATTAATGAGCTGATTCGCAACTCGCAACCATGCGGTTTCCGGCATAGGATTATCGGGCGTTAACTGCTGAAAACACGGATCCACTAACATCTCATTGACTCCTCCCTAGGCTACTCATCGCCGCCTTTTACTTCGATAAGTTCATCTTTTTCATTATACCGTAATTTCAAATCGATCGGCGCATCAGAGGTGGCTAATTGCTTCAAAAAAATACGGTCACCTTTCCAGAGGTTTAAATCGAGGATTTCATCGCGTGGCACCCAGTGCATCGTTCCTTCGTCGTTAGCAACCACGTTACGATCGGCTAGCATGCCAGTATAGAGGAACATATACGTTGTCGGGTGATTCGGATAGACAAATGTAACGACACCGCGAAAATTTAATCGTTCCGGTGTCTGTCCTGTTTCTTCATGAACTTCGCGAATCGCACAGTCGATTGGTCGCTCATCCGCCTCAAATTTGCCACCGATACCGATCCATTTTCCTTCATTCACATCATTTTGTTTTTTATTGCGATATAACATCAACACATCGCCTTGATTCTCTAAATACACCAAACTCGTCAATAACATGGCTACAATCCTTTCAACAAAAAAGACGCCTATGCTGGCGCCCTTTTGATCTCTGACTCTAATTATTCTTTATAGTTTGCCATATTTGGCAGCACGCTGAAGCCTACCGTGCCACGACCAATATGTACAGCAATAACTGGGCTCAGCCATTCAATCGTTGTATCAAAATTATCTGGCAACATCTTTTTCAATTCTGCTTCAACTTCTTTAGCGCCCGCCATATTATCAGCCTGGAAGATCTGAATTGTCCCGCCTTCAGGGTATTGTTTCACTTCTTCTTCAATCAGTTGAATAATTTTCTTAGCTGCGCGTTTAACGGTATGTGCTTTACCCGCGAGATTCAATCCGCCATCTTCTTCGGACTTAACAAGCGGCACAATATGCATCAGATTGCCCATGAAACCGGCGAAGCGACTCGCACGGCCACCTTTGACAAGCTGATCCATACTACCGACAATCGCCCACTGCTTATGCGTACTGTCCAACCAGTTCATACGTTTCTCAATGGTGTCCGCATCCAACCCTTGATCAATATCATCATACAGACAAAGGGTTAAATGGGATAAGGCATTCACGATTGAACGATGGCTCAATATACGCGTTGAGATTTTATCTTCATAGTCTCTAGCCACATTCTGAATAGAATTGAGCGTGCCGCTGAGACCGGTTGGAATAACAGCAACGAAAACTGTGTCGTACCCTTCCTCGACCAACTGATCATAAATCGCATAGAGATCCGTTAACGGCACCTGTGATGTCGTTGGTAGTTGATCGGCTTCATCAATCATATCGTAAAATTTAATCATTTCATCATCATTGATGTTCTGATTAATTGTTTCACCATTCGCAAAATTAATCGATAAATTAAAACCGAAATGATCTGCACGATCCATAATGTGCTGTGGTAATTCAAACGTACCGTCTGTGAGTACTGCTGCTTTCACTCATCTCATCCCCCTCATGTTTGGAATTATCCATCATAAACCATTCTATCCTAAATGAAAAGCACGATACCACCGTACCGTGCTTAATTTCATTCTTTTTTAACAATTAGTCGCCATTATAGATGGTTGGCACAATCATGTAGTCAACGCGACGCAATGCTTCGAGGTCACGCCCACCGGCATAGGAGATACTCGACTGTAAGTCTTGATGCATTTCTTCGAGTGTATCAAAGACGCTCCCGCGACTTTCAATCCAGATTTTCTTCCCTTCGACGTTCTTATATTCACCTTTTTGGTATTGGCTCGCTGAACCGAAGTATTCCTTGTACTTCACACCATTCTCTTCTTTTTCTTCACCTGGTGATTCGATATGACCAGCCAAGAGAGAACCGATCATCACAAAGGACGCACCGAAGCGGATACTCTTGGCAATATCCCCGTGTGTGCGGATACCGCCATCAGCGATAATCGGTTTACGCGCAGCCTTCGCACACAGACGGATGGCAGCTAATTGCCAGCCGGCCGTACCAAACCCGGTTTTAATCTTTGTAATACATACACGTCCTGGTCCGACGCCGACTTTTGTCGCATCAGCACCCGCGTTTTCAAGATCACGAACAGCTTCCGGTGTTGCAACATTTCCTGCAATGACGAAAGTATCTGGGAACAGGTCCTTGATAAAGTGAATCATATCAATGACAGAATCTGAATGCCCATGTGCGATATCAATCGTGATGTAATCAGGAACAGCACCCGCATCCTTGAGCTCTTGGACGGCTTCTTTTTCACCAGGTTTTACCCCAACACTAATGGAGGCAATCAAGCCGCGTTCATTCATATGTTTAACGAATGGTACGCGACGTTCTGGATTGAAGCGGTGCATGATGTAGAAGTAATTCTGTTCTGCTAACTTCTCGGCTAATGATTCATTCAACACCGTCTGCATGTTGGACGGTACCACCGGCAATTTGAATGTATGTTTACCGAGTGTTACAGAAGTATCACACTCTTTACGGCTCTTCACCACACACTTTGCGGGTACAAGTTGCACCTGTTCGTAGTCAAAGGTTTCCATCTATCTCTACTCCTTAACTCAATTTGTGCTCAGAAAAAGCACCGCTGATTATTGTAGCTAGCGCCAGGAACATTTGTCAAATCCGAACGTTTGGAGATAAGATGATTAACTTTTCAAAATTGCTATTCAAATGATCTGAAACTCCACTAATTTTTAAAAAATGAAACTCATTCTGAAACGTTTAGGGAGGTATGAATGGCTAATAAGTGATAACCGTTCTGCTGATCCTATAAAAAAGCGATTGCAAAAATCAAAAAATGTGCTATTTTAAAGATCATAAAATAACAATGCACCTGGACCAGGATGGGCTGCAGCTATCGGTGCTGTTACAAGAGCAACAACACAAACAATATCTAGCGGTAAAATATTTATGATTAGAGGATTCGATACACTGGAAGTCGTAATCAATAATGTAGGGATGTGATCTTCATGTCAGTTGTTAAAAAATCATTTGATGAAATGCTATACGTGATGGGTGGCGTATTCCTCATTGTCATCGTGATGAATCTTGTTCTGCCCATCGATATGTTTAAAAACTTTATTTTTTATTTCTTCTTCGCTTTCTTTTACTTTTTAGGTAGATGTGTCATTAATGCGCGAAAACTGAAAACAAGGATTTAATACTTAGTAATAACATGTAGAAAGTCTTATAAAAGGGAAGAGCGATCTTCCCTTTCTATTAGTCCTACATCTATTTCGTAATTCTATAGGAGTGATGAGTCTCATAGATATGTTTTAATAAATCTTTTTGGTATTTTTTTGAGTACTTTAGTGTCTGCCCATTCGTAAAAGCCAATAACTTTGTCTTTGTACTGATCGCTACAATATTTTCCGGATTAACTAATGCATAACGACTAGCGCGCACGAAGTAGTTAGGGTACGCATCAAGTAATCGATGCAAATTATCATAAAAAGTAATATCTTCACGTACTGTTTTTAGTGTCACTTGATGTTTATATGGCACCGAAATTAACGCTAAAGTATCGCCATACGGTATGCACCGTTCTTCACGCCCGCATTGCAATACTAAACAAAGATCATTATCCTACCGGCAGCACATCTCCTGTAACTCATCCAAAGATTGCTGCAAGCGTAAACGAACATCTAACTGTTCGTCCAATACTAAATAATCATAGATTTCGATATGACGATGGATAAGCTGATGAACCCTCCTGAGTGATGGCACTATAATAATTTTTGCCATACTATTCAGGATGCGTAGTCGCTCGGCGAATGCGTCATCTGTGTCTGTATTTAATTGGAGAATATAAATCTCCAACTGACTTTTTGTAATTTCTACATTATGGAGTAACTTTTCCTGAGAACATGACACTATGCCCATTTCAAAACTCTCATGAAATAGACAATAATCTTCGACTATTTCTTGTAAAAATTCATAATCCTGATAATAGACATTGATTCTCATTATTACTCACCTATGTAATATATATGCTATTTCTCACTACTATAATAGCAATAAATAGTTATGACTGAGAACCATGGTTGAAATATTTAAGCGCTAGAATTAATAGTGCCATTACCAATCCTACGCCAATTAATACTAATAGCTGTAATGGCGATAGCAATCCTGCGAGCATATTCTCAAGATAGTTCACCGAATGGTAAGTCACAAAAATCATTGGTAGTCCAAAGGTTATGAATACCGAGCGCACTGTTGTGTAAGCAGCTTCTGAATTGAATATCGATTGGTGCTGTTTAAAGATCATATGCTCTATGATGACCATAAATACATAGGTGACGAATGATAGAATAAAAATATCCCAACCATAATTCATTATTCCAAACGTTGACAATAATAAACGTCCCCAAGTGTATATTAAAGCCACTATAAACGCTGAGAACAGTATTTTATCCCCGCTATTTAAATTTTTCATTGCTCTTGCCCCTCCCTTATATTACGCGCTCACATTAAAAAGCCATACAAATACAACAGCAACAATTCCTGATAGTATTGCGGCAGGTAGTTGATATTTCTTAGGCGCATACCCGACACCTACTGCGATTAACATAATTAAAGCAAACAATAGCATTCGATTCGCCCCCTAATAGCTAACACCATATTATAAAAGAGCTTACATGTAATGGTGCGTTTACTTCCTAAAGAGGCGTTAATTCGCCCTTAAACGCATATTTTATACATATAGTGCATAACTCTACATTAATAAAAACACCCCAGCGATTCACTGGGGCATTCACTTATTATTCTTTTTCACGCAGTTTCTGCTGCAAGGCCTCTCTAACATTTTCAGGAATAGACTGCGAGAGGTCACCGTTAAATATAGCTGTTTCTTTGACAATACTGGAAGAGAGATAGCGATATTTCGGATTCGCTAATAAGCACACCGTATCGATCTCGGGTGCTTGTTGGCGATTCATTTCGGCAACGCTCATCTCATATTCCAAGTCTACTGGATTACGAACACCGCGGAGCAGCGCTTGACAGCCAAGCTTACGCGCAACATTCACAGTCAACTGCCCTTCATCCAGTGCTTGAACCGTCACATTCGGACAATCGGTGAGATTCTCTTCAAAAAGCGCAATTCGCTCTTCGGTCGTAAAGAGCGGCTGCTTCGCTGTATTCTTAGCAACCGCCACAATCACCTCATCGAATAGCGATGATGCGCGTTTGATAAGATCTAAATGCCCGAATGTCGGTGGATCAAAACTTCCTGCATAGAGTGCTTTTGTCATTACTTCACCTCTCAGTTGTTGACTGATGTATCTTGCTTGGCTTCACCCTGATCAATTGGTTCTCGCCAAGAAAGATTCAGTTCGATACCTTTGTTTTCATATTTTTGTTTTAGCTCGGCGAGGTCATAGACGCCAGGTTTTACTGGCTGTTCTTCGCTGGTTACCGCGCCGTCGCCGTTCATATCCATGGCGGTCGCGTATTCTTCATTGGTTACACCATATTCAGGTGGATAAACGACAGCAGAATTTGATGCGGGTAAACCGAGGATAGTCCGCAATTCATTGGCAATTTGCAGGCGTTCAACCTCAGGAACCAACAGATAGTAGCCGAATGGCAAGTTCAAGTCCTGGAACGTATCCATGACTTCATGTTTTGGCTTACTGATGGCCGACATATAATTGCTCTGAAGCTGAATCATATCGGACACGCGCAAGTTCGTGTAGAGATTACCTTCGAGTTTCTCGAGTATTTCATCATAATTGGTAATGGTATCCCAGCTAACGGCTTTATCGATCACCGCCTGAAGGACCTGCTGTTCGCGGCGCCCGCGTCCCACATCGCCTTCTGGATCTTGCTTGCGCATCCGCACGTAGTTAATCGCATCGACACCATTGAAAGTCTCCGTTTTGCCCCCTTCAAACTGAGAACCATTCTGTCGGAACGTTAGTGTCGGAGTCAATTCCACGCCGCCTATACTGTCGATGACATCGATAAACGCCTGCATGTTTACGGTGACGTAATAGTCGATCGGCACATCGAGATAGCGTTGCAAGGAATCGATGGAGTCATTGATGCCACCATTCATGAATGCATGGTTCACTTTGTCAAAATCATCCGTCTTCCCGATCGGTACTAAGGTATCGCGCGGGATATTCACCATCATCGATTGATTCGTTTTCGGGTTAATGGCTACGAGCACGATAACATCAGATCGCGCATCTTTCTTATCTTTATAATAGAGCGCACCGTTATCTAATCCTTCAACGAGTATGGTAATCGGCTCGCCGTTTTTAAGTTGCTCATTCGCATCGCGCAACCGACTCGCAGTGGACTGCTGATAAATATTATTACCGAATTGGAATACACGCTGTGCGGCAAAAGCACCGATTCCGAGTAAACCGATCAACAAAAACACTAACAGCCAAACCCACCAATGCGATTTCTTCTTGGTTTGAGGTTTACTTTCGGGCTGATTGTCCTTGGCATAGCGATGTGGCTCCGTGCGTCGCGTGTAATGACTGCTTGTTGAATGATCAGCGTTTGTGTTTTGTTCATCAAAATGTTTATCGTTATCGCTCATATACGTGCCTCTCCTGCGCCGGTGCTCTGGTAACCGGACTAACGATCGAAGTTCAGGTCGATCTCGTAGTCTTCAATACCGAGGCCTTTATCATCCTCAGCAAATTTTTGCATGGTCAATATCTTCGGTTTGTCATCCGTAATGACTAAAGTGTGTTCGTACTGACAGCTCAAACTGCCATCCACTGTACGCGCTGTCCAGCCGTTATCATCGACTTTAGCTGGCCAATCGCCCGTATTCAGCATCGGTTCAACAGTGATTGTCATGCCTTTTTTGAGGCGAAGTCCTTTGCCAGGATCACCGTAATGCGGCACCATCGGATCCTCATGCATCGTCGGTTGAATCCCGTGGCCAACAAATTCACGGACTACCGATAAGCCTTCGCCTTCTGCGTATTCCTGAATGGCATGACCGATATCACCGATGCGATTACCAGGTACGCACTGTTCAATACCGAGGTATAAGCTCTTTTTGGTGACATCCATTAAATGTCTTACTTCATCTGAAACCTCACCGACCGCATAACTCCAGCACGAATCGGAGAAATACCCATCGATTGAAATAACGGTATCTAATGATAATAAATCGCCGTCTTTAAGGATGAAGTGTTCGTCAGGAAAACCGTGCGCAATCACATCATTCGGCGATGTACATGTAGCGTATGGATACCCTTCGAAATCAATCTGTTCTGGAATGGCACCCGCCTCACGAATCAATTTCTCCATTTGGTCATTGACTGCCATGGTGCTGATACCTGGGCGGATAAAGTCGCGCATCTGCTCATGAATATGCGCCAGGATACTCCCTGCTCTGTCCATCCCTTCGATTTCACGCGCTGATTTTAAGGTGATCACTCGTAACGTCCCTTTCTCTCTACTTTCGACCTATTTTACATTAAAAATTTCAAATCGCATCTGAATTTTAGTTACTTCCTTTTATTTTAACTTTTTTACAAGAATTTTCCAATTTAACTCGCGATTATTGTCCTCCTTTCTGAAAACTTTTACTTTTATTCTAAAAAATTCTAGGATAATATAAGCTATTGAACGTATCTATCGCTATCACAATGGGAAGTGCGCAATACGTAAAGAAAGTAGGAAATTTAATTGGGGAAACAACAGAAATTGGAACAGTTGGCTTACTTCTATATTAAGGACCAGATCCTTAATGAGAATTGGCACAGTGAAGATCACATCATTGAATCTTCAATTTCCGAAACATTAGATATTAGCCGCAGTCCAATCCGTGCAGCGCTCGACGTTCTCGAAAAGGAAGGTGTCGTTGAATTTATTCGTTACCGCGGCTATTATGTCGCCAAGGATGTGCATTTGGCGGCAGATATCGGTTTCTACCTCGTCTATTCCTTAGTACTCTGGTATCGTTTAACTGATACACTGCAGAAAGCGCATGACGAACAAGTCATCAATGAAGCGACCATCGATCAATTACTCAAACATATTTCGGATGCGGCGACAGCAAATGACACACAACAATTTACCGAGAATGCGGAACAATTGTTGTCGCATTTATTCGCTCATGCCGAAAAGCCACTCTACGTTGATACGGTGCTTCGCAATTATCGACGCATTGTCGCTCAACTGATTCCGGATGATCGTCCCATTGATAAAGGCGCACTGCATGACCTTCTCATCCGCGAATTCATTACGTTCAATAACGTGACGATTTTATTTAAGGAAAATCGTTTTATTGAAACACGCGTACTCGTTGAGTTGTTGGTGCGCTTTTTTGCCGGGCAGCTGCTCAATCATGGGTTAATTAGTGAACAATACAGCCCCTATACAATTCATTAGCAACGACAAGCAAAGGAGGTTGTGCAATGAATGCATTAATTGTCTATGCCAGTATGACAGGAAATACGGCTGAGGCTGCTGATGTCATCGCCGAAACATTAGAAGATAATGATGTCGAAGTCGATGTGGTAGAAGCTTTCGATGCAGCCGGCGAAGATTTTCTCGATTATGATCTGTGCTTGATCGGCACCTACACGTACGGCTCACATATTCCTGATGATTTGGTCGATCTCTACGAAGACTTAGCGACAATCGATCTGTCTGGTAAAGTGTTTGCGACATTTGGTTCCGGTGATCACGACTACGAACACTACTGTCAGTCCGTATTTGATTTCGATCAACGACTCGCAGGTGCCGGCGCCACGCGTGGGAGCGATCCCGTCACGGTTGAACTCGAAGTCACCAAAGAAGATATTGCCCCACTCGAAGCGTTAGCTACCCATTGTGTCGAACACGCACAAGCCTAGTATCACATCTTCTCAATAGAAAGAAGGATTCAACAATGGAAAAATTTGAAGAACTACTTGAAAAATATGCCCGCCTGTTGATCCAGAAAGGATTACAAGTACAGCCTGGCGAAAATGTCATGATTTATATTCAACTCGACCAATACCCGCTCGCACGCTTATTGCAGCGTGAAGCGTACAAAGCAGGGGCGAAGCGCGTCCACTTTACGTGGCAGGATGATGAATTAAATCATACAGCTTTTGAATATGCGGATGTGGATGTTTTGAGTGAGTATCCTGAGTACAAAGAGATGGAAGATAATGACATGATCAAAAACCAAAAGATCTCCCGTCTATCTGTTGTTTCCAACGATCCGGATATTATGTCTGATATCGATACAGACAAATTATCATCCGTTAACCGTGCCCTCGCAAAGCACAAACGCGTGATCCAAAATGCGACGATGAATGATGAGGTCAAATGGACGGTCGCCGCAGCAGCCAGCTATGGATGGGCAAAACATGTCTTCCCAGAATTTGCTGACGATCCGGAAAAATGTGTGGAAGCACTTTGGGATCAAATTTTCACAACTTGCCGCGTTTATGAAGAAGATCCTGTGGCTGCTTGGAATGCACACCGCGATGCATTGGAAGAACGTGCCCAAAAATTAAACGACATTCAGTTCGACAAACTGCACTACATGGGACCGGGTACTGATTTCACGGTCGGTTTGCCGAAAAATCATATCTGGATCAGCGCTGAAAGTATCAGCAAGCAAGGCGAAACATTTATCGCCAACATGCCGACAGAAGAAGTATTCACTGCGCCGGATACGCATCGCATGGAGGGTAAGATTGTTTCAACTAAGCCACTTTCCTACCAGAATCACACAGTCGAAGGCATCGAAGTACATTTCCACGACGGTCAGATTACCGAAATTTCAGCTGAACGTGGTGATGCTTTGATGAAACAGCTCGTTACCGATAATGACGGTGCGCGTGGCCTAGGCGAAGTGGCACTTGTTCCACATCACTCCCCAATTTCTCAGAGCGGTGTCACGTTCTATAACACCCTTTTCGATGAAAATGCATCCTGCCACATTGCGATCGGTGCGGCTTATCCGACAACAGTTGAAGGCACGGAAAACGACGACGATGAAACATTACTCTCTAAGGGTATTAACGTTTCGGATGTTCATGTCGATTTCATGGTGGGGTCCGGCGATCTCGATATCGATGGCATTACGCAAGACGGTGAAGTGAAACCGATCTTCCGCAATGGTGAGTGGGCATTCTAATCCAGCGTTAATACTGCACAAAAAAAGCGACTGTCAGTTGAAATGGCAGTCGCTTTTATATTGTTTTCTTAATGGATGCTTTGTATAAAACGATCGAGCCCTTCCTGACCAGCCGCGTCCCACTTGAAGACACCCGCATCAGTCAAAATTCGCACAAATGTCGCGCCCACTTGCTGTTCCACATAATGTTTAACATCTTCACGACCATCGTAAGCCGCTTTGATGGCTTGCGCCCATTCCCGATGTTTCTCCGTCACTTCTGAGAGTGGGATTCGATCACTGAGATAATCCTGAACGGTCTGCAATTCTGGGATGAGGCGCGGCGGTAAGATCGCGAGTCCCATGACCTCTATTAAGCCGATATTTTCCTGTTTAATGTGCTGCACATCTGGATGCGGGTGAAACAAACCATCTGGAAATTCGGCTGTTTTGCGATTATTGCGAAGAACCAAATCTAATTCATAAGCTTCACCCTTGCGCCGTGCAATCGGTGTGATTGTGTTATGCGGTTGATCGGTTTCACTGAGAATACCTAATGACTCATCGCTATACTGGCGCCACGCATTCAAAATTTTATCCGCTAATTCCACCAGGGCTTCGCGATCCGTACTGCGCAACCGCAGCGTGGTCATTGGCCATTTCACAACACATGCATCGATCTGATCAAAGCCCTCAAAATGTATCGATCGATCAATTAGTGCTTTTTCCATTGCAAACGTGTGGCGCCCGCCCTGGTAGTGATCGTGAGCCAGAATCGACCCACCGACACCCGGCAAATCTGCATTCGAGCCGACAAAATAGTGTGGCAACTGTGTCGTAATCTCCAATAGATTGTCGAAGGTCTGTCGGTTAATCGCCATCGGTACGTGCGTCGTATTCAAGAAAATACAGTGCTCATTGTAATACACGTACGGTGAGTACTGCATCGCATAGGTGCCATTCGCCAACGATAGGCGGATCAAGCGATGATTCTGTCGCGCTGCATGATCGACGCGACCCCGATAGCCTTCATTTTCTAAGCACAAGACGCACTGTGGATAGTCGCCTGCAGACGCATTTTTTGCCGCTTCAATCTCGGCCGGTGTTTTTTCAGGTTTGGAAAGATTAATAGTAATTTCAATATCGCCATAAGTACCATCAGTGTACGTATACGCAATATTCTTTGCGATGCGCCGCGTCTTAATGTAGTCACTATCCTGTTGCAAATGATAGAAATAGTCTGTCGCTACCTCCGGGCTATCCGCGTACAATTTCCAGAATTGATGATTAACCTCGGATGGTTTCGGTAACAGAATATCCATCACCGCCGCCTCAAAGCGTTCGATCTCATCGTTCCGTTCTGAAATTAATCCCTTCTGTTGTGCGTAAACGCGCAATTGATCCATGCAGTCGAGCAGTGAACCCGCGTGCGCAGTTGGCTGAACATCTGAATCATAACTATTTTCATCTAATAATGCTAAGAGGCGATTGCGGACATAAATCCCATCTAGCGCGTCAATGCGCTTCTCAGCAATCGCTGTCTGTACGAAATCTGCAATTACTTGTGATACGGTCATACCCTTACTGACGCTCCAATCTATTAAGCAGTGACAGCCTGTGCGTGCGCGCCGTTACCAATTTCTGCAACATAGAATGTTGCTTCATAGCCGATCGCTTCAACATAAGCTTTTTGAATATTGGCTTCAACAGTTTCGACAGCTTCTTTATCTACCAATGCAATTGCACAGCCGCCCATACCGGCACCGGTCATGCGTGCACCCAGTACTGCTGGCTCTTGCCAGGCCGCTTCAACTAAAGTATCCAATTCTTTCCCCGTAACTTCATAATCATCACGCAAGCTCTCATGTGACGCATTCATCAGCTTCGCAAAACCTTCCAAATCATCAGCGCGCAATTGCTTCACGGCATCGACCGTACGTTGGTTTTCATAAACCGAATGTTTCGCACGGCGTTCCAAAGTATCATCATTAATCAACTGGCGATTAGCTTCAAATTCTTCCGGTGTCAATTCACCGAGGGAGTCAATAGCTAGTTGTTTCTGCAGACGTTTCAAAGCCTCTTCACATTCGTTGCGACGCTGATTATATTTTGAATCACTGAGTTCACGCCGTTTGTTCGTATTCATAATCAACAGAACATTATTTTTAAAATCCGCCGGCACTTTCTCGTACTCAAGTGTATTCGTATCTAAGAAAAGCGCATGATCCTTCTCACCCATACCGACTGCAAACTGGTCCATAATTCCGGAGTTTACGCCGATAAAGTGATTCTCAGTCAATTGCCCCATTTTGATTAAATCCAATTGTGAGGCGTCAAAGTGGAACAATTCACGGACAAGCACGCCCACCAATAATTCGAGCGATGCGGAAGATGACAAACCGGCACCGTTCGGAATATTACCCGAAATCGCCATATCAAAGCCCTCATCAATCACATAACCCTTTTCTTTGAGGAAATGCAACATCCCTTTGACGAAACTCGTCCAACTATCCACTTTTTCATAAGCTAATGTGTCTAAATTGAAAGAAATAACCCCTTCGTCATCAAAATTAGCCGAATAGCAGTTCACCTGCTGCGTACCATTTTTGGCAACGGCACCGTACGTCCCATTTGTTATCGCACATGGGAAAACGTGGCCACCGTTATAGTCCGTATGTTCTCCAATCAAATTCACACGCCCTGGCGCAAACCCCGTCACTTCAATTGTATGATCAAAGTGCTGTTTAAAGGCTGATTTTACTTCCGTTTCGATATCTACTGTCATGCCTATACTTCCTCTCTATTATTCATAACGCTATCATTATACTATGGATCCGCAGCGTTTAACACCCAATAATCAATCAGTTATAAGAAATCAACGAGTCATCTATGCTAAACTACCTATAAACACAGGAAGAAAGGAAACAAACGATGAAATACAGCATTCATTCATTTGGTGAGTACCATGGCGAAAGCTACGAAGAGATTCAAATCACCAATGATCACGGCCAAACGATCGGCTTTTCAAACCTTGGTGCCCGCATTACGCGGTGGGAGGTTCCAGGTAATAATGAAAGTAATGAGAATATTATTTTAAGTTATGCGGATGCCCGTGACGTCTTCGAAAATCACGATTTTTACTATGGTGCCACCGTAGGACGAGTCGCCGGACGCATTGCGAACGCATCATTTGCTATTGACCACCACCCATATACTGTGGATATGAACGATGGTCGCAATCAAAACCACGGCGGGCGTGATGCCATGGATATTGCGAAATGGGCATATACTATTTCAGAAAATAGTGAAAATGCGATTGCCGTAACCTTTGATCATACGGACAAAGCGGGTTATAACGGTTACCCTGGCAACTTGCATGTCCAAGTCACCCATCGCTTTGATAACAATAATCAGTGGGTCATCGATTATCGGGCAACGACGGATTCACCGACCTTATGTAATTTAACCAATCATGTTTACTTCAACCTGAATGGTGATAATCAGGCGCCGATTACTAACCACGTCATTGCTATCGATAGCCACTACTACTTACCGACGCAAACTGACAGTATCCCAGTCGATAGCTATCATGCTGTTGAGAACACCGCATTTGATCTACATCACGGCACGCGCTACTCAGAAATTCTCGGTCGTTTCCGTGAAACTGATCTGAGGCAAACAGCTGGCTACGATCACCCATGGCTATTGACACATAACCATGATACTGTTGCCTCAATTGCGCTTCCAGAACGCCACCGTAAAATTAGTGTACAAACGGATCAACCGAACCTCGTCGTCTATACACACAATGCGGATGAACCAACGCATCCGCTACAATCCCGGTCTTCGAGCCGCTATGCTGGACTGACTTTTGAAACACAAGTAGCTCCGGATGCCATTCACCATCCGAATTTTGGGAATGTCACATTGTATCCCGGTGAGGTTTATCGGCAGTCAACAGCATTTACATTTAATGAAATTTAAATTTTATTAGGAGATAATATGCAGACAGCATTTACTAATTATGTTGTCTGTTTTTATATACAATCATTTCAATTTTTGTTGACTACGAAACAAATCTTCATCACTTTTTATAAGCACAAAAAAAGACATCCATTAACGGATGTCTTAAATAATTTGCACGGCAACGTCCTAGTCTCACAGGAGGAAACCTCCAACTACCTTCGGCGCTAAGAAGCTTAACGACTGTGTTCGAGATGGGAACAGGTGGATCCTTCTTGCCATCGTCACCGCACCATATATCGAGCGTTGTCCGCTCAAAACTGAATCAATCAATTACGCTAACCATTTCGTATCATCATTGCTTATCCGTTGGATAAGTCCTCGAGCGATTAGTATTTGTCCGCTTCACC
>JALEMJ010000005.1 GCA_022768285.1 Aerococcus sp. | reverse complement strand
TTTAATAAAAATTTATCGCGCCTTTTCTTATACCCTTTCAATTATTTTTTAATTTTCTATACTTATAAGATATATAACCCCACACAAAAAAGCCCCGCGTGCTGCGAGGCTTCTATACCCGAAAGTTACAAACGAATTCCTATTCTTCGTCCGGTTCCATCAAAAATCTTTTACGAATGAGTTCTGCAATCTTCTTTCTGCGCTTCGAGATGGCTGCTTTACTGATGCCGAGCTGTTCGGCGATTTCCTTCACCGTATAACCTTTTTCATACTGTAATCTGAGGATTTCGCGACTGCGGTCATCGAGTTTTGATTGAATATCCAACATCGCAATGTGGTCGATGATGTTCTCCGCGTCGTAGTTCGGGATAACGTGGGAATCTTCCACTTTATTGTCCCAGGCGATGGTTTCAGCTGGTTGCTGGCGCATTTGGCGACGCAGGAGGTCGATGAGATGGTAGTAGAGCCCTTGCTTAGCGTAAGCCGTGAAGGATTCCGGGAAGTGAAGGGGATCATAGATTGATTGCTCGGCGAGCGCGATCAGTTTGATCCGCAATTCTTGGGCAAGATCTTCATAGTCGTCGCGTCCTTGATGGATATTGGCGCGGTTGAGAACGAAATGGATGAGTCGTTCGTATTTTCCTAGTACTTCTGCTGTTGTGTGATCGTGAGTGTTCATTACTTCACTTCCCTTTTCTATATATTGCTCAAGAATGTCATCGCGTCTGCGTGCGTCTTTTTTCCTGGCTTTCCAAGTATACCCGATATGCGAGCGATAAACGACCTAAAATTTTCAAACAAAAATAGCACCTTTTACCGAACGTTCAGTTCGTTTTACTTATAAGTGTTTGGTTTACGCTTTTTTAATAATATTTTCTTCGCTCATCCAGCCGATCGGGATGTTCTGATTGAGTAACAAGTATTCGGTGTGTTCGCCGCGCTGGCGGTGGCCCATGACGGCGAATTGTCGGCCCTTGACCCAGTCATCGATCGTTTCCCCGGTTGCCCAGCGCTCGGCAGTTTCCTTGACGACGACAGAGAGGATCGGCGAGGCTTCCGCATCGTAGCTCGGGCGTGCGTACCCGTAGATGAACGGGGCCTGGGCGTGGTAGTGCTGTTCAGCGACGCGTCGGCCTGAGGTGTTTCCTTCGATCGTCTGAATCGTGTTGTTGTAGACGCCGGTGACGATGCCGATGTGATCCGGCCATCCGTCGCGGTCCCAGTCGTACGTGACGATGTCGCCGCGCTGCGGTGTCGCGCGTCCCAACCAGATACCGAGCGATTTGAAGATGTCGACGTGTGATTTCACGCCACATTCGCGACCGATACGCGGACTGAGGCCCGTTTTATCGCCAATAACGGTAACGAAGATATCGCACCAGTCATCCGTCGTCTTGACGGCGTACTCGCGTGGGAGCGGGGAGACGCTGTTGTACTGGGCGATGAGATCAATGTGGCGCTGGCTCCCCTGGGTGACGCCGAGGTAGCTCTTCGCGTGTAGGATGAATTGATTAGCGGTTGGTGTCATGGCTTGATTCTCCTTTGTGATAATAATGCGTGGAAACCATGAGTAGGCTTCCCATGAATGTAGTGATGGCGGTTAGCGTTTGGATTGCGGGGTCGGTATACGCCCAGCCGTAGATATCGCCGAGTGCGCTGATGAGCGTCGTCACTGCTGGTAGGCAGACGGAAACGCCCCATTTGAGCGCGTTATAGGATCGGTGGGATAAGGTCATAGCTTGGTCCCTCCGGTTGCGATGAATAGATGGCGTTGGCGAGTTTCTGTTGATTATCGAATAATACGTGTACGGACTGATTGAGCGTGTCGATCTGCTGGATCAGGCGATTGAGCGCGGCGATCAGCCGATAAATCGTTACCATCAGACTGATCACCGCACTGATTGCGCCCGCATAGGCACCGAGTGTCAGAATCATCCGTCTCACTCCTTTCTATCAAAAAGCGCTCCAGAAATAGCTTCTAGAGCGCGCATCGTCAGAGATTATGCCTCTGACGGATCTTCAGCGTCCGAGGCATCACTGTCCGGTTTCGCGGCTTTCGGTGCTTCGAACACTTCGTCAACCTGACGCGTGATGTAGACGGCGCGGCGCAATTCGTGGTACGGGTGTTGGCCCTTGTCATCGACGAATGCATCCTGTGCTTGAATGGTAGTCATCGCGTTCTTCGCCGTTTCCTGATCGATGTCCGGTTTCGGGTTGCGGATGACAATTTTCTTCATCTTGCCATCAGTGGCGTTGAATTGTAATTCGAGTTGTTTCTCCATCGGTTAGTCCTCCTATTAATTGAAGCGGTAAGTGACGGTCTGTGTCTTATCGACAACTGGATCAGCGACAAGGGTTTCGATCGCACCGAAGATCGCTTCGGCGGCCTGTTCATCGAGCGCTTCCTTCACATTGTTCAACTGCAGGCGGGTACGCTTCTTGGTATCCTCGTTTTCGCTCATTAATGCCAGATTGGCTTGTTCAAATGTTTTCATGGTCATTCCTCCATTGTGGTTATTGTTTGTAGCGATCGATCATCTACACCCCTATAAACGATGTGAGAGCTGAAACGTTAACCGGAAATTTTGCCCATAAAAAAACAGTGGCGCTTCGTCCTTACAAAGCGTCACTGCTTAACATGACTAAATACGATATAACAGGCAGCCAATCTGACAGTTATGTTAAAATCAATCTTTTTATTTTTTCACAATTAAGCGAAAAAAGGAAATCAGGTCTTTGATTTTCTCTTTGTGCCTTTGACATTTTTTTCATCAGCTAAATATGGCGAGCAACCTATTTCAGCGATGAGTCTTCGATATCCAATCCCGGTATCGCATCCAACATCAGATCGGAAAACTCACCGTGTCTGTACTGCGTATCGGCGTATGCGCCGATCATGGCCGCATTATCGCCGCAGAGTTTGAGCGGTGGGATTGATAGTTTGACATCGGGATGCGTGGATTCTAAGGCGTCTTTGAGTCCCTGTCTTAGTCCTGAATTCGCAGCTACACCACCTGCTAGAACGAGCTGTTTCACAGGATGTCGCTCAATAGCACGCATAGTTTTCGTGACGAGCGTTTCGACCACAGCCGCTTGGAAGCTCGCCGCAATGTTTTCTTGGACCAGTGTTTCACCGCGCTGGTCCGCATTGTGCTGGTGGTTAATGACCGCTGACTTCAACCCGCTGAAACTGAAATCGAAGTTATCTTCCGCAATCATCGGGCGTGGATAGTTGTAAGTATCCTCACCGATCTGTGCGAGTTCATCCATCTTTTTGCCACCGGGATAGGGCAGATTCAATACGCGTCCGACCTTATCATAAGCCTCGCCGACCGCATCGTCGCGCGTTTCGCCGATCGGTTCGAACACGCCATCTTCCGGCATGTATATCAATTCGGTGTGCCCACCGCTGACCACGAGTGCCATGAGTGGGAACTGGAAAGGCTCCACCAACTGATTCGCGTAGATATGGCCCGCAATGTGATCGGTACCGATCAGCGGTTTGTGGTGTGTGAATGCTAAGGTTTTGGCGGCGGTAATGCCAATCAGCAATGAACCCACGAGTCCCGGGCCTTTTGTGACCGCAATCGCATCGATCGCATTCCACGACAGTCCTGAATCAGCCATCGCTTTGTCGATGACCTGACTGATCTTTTCAACATGGTGACGACCGGCGACTTCTGGTACCACACCCCCGAATCGCATATGACTTTTAATCTGGGTAGCGATGATGTGGGATAGAATCATCCGCCCGTCCTGAATGACGGCCGCTGACGTCTCGTCACAACTCGATTCAATTGCTAAAATTGTTGCCACACTGCTGCTTCCTTTCCTATTTAGTGCACATGCGCATGAGAAGCGCATCTTCGTGATCATCCGTATAATAATCCGTCAATCGCTCGACCACTTCAAAACCGTGATGGCGATAAAAACGCTGTGCCGAGCGATTCGTGACACGGGCTTCCAATGTAACACACGCACGATCAATCGCAGGCAATTGCGCGAGCGCTTGATCCAGAAGAATCGTTCCAATGCCCTGTCCTTGGCGCTCGGGTAATACCGCGAAATTTGAAATATGCATATCCTTCGCATCCTGACGACAGCCGATAAAGCCCACCAATTCACCCGCGATAAAGCCTTGAATATAAAAGGTGCGTGGGTGCAGGACAAGATCATTGAAAAAATCCATCTGCTGCCACATGACCTTGTCATCATACGCTCGATATTCGAGTGCCACCATCGCATCGATCACCGGTAGGGAGGCGTTGGAAAGCGTCAACTGGAGTATATCATCATTAGCCAAGGTGAACATCGACTGTTCGAGGGTTAATCGCTTATATAGTTGCGGTTCTGTAAACTGTCCCCAGCGCTTTTGGAAGTTAGTCTTTAGCTGCTGGAGATTATGCTTGAGGTGTTTAATCCACCCACTCAACGTACTGGCCGTCCTCTCGCGCGGCATCGTTCGGATGCGCTGCGCCCCACTGCTCTTCCGCTTCGGATTGTTTCAAGTACGTCGGGATGAACGTATCCGCATCCTCCAGTGTGAGTGGTAAACGGTAAAACCGCGACGCCTGCACTACGCTTTCTAAACCGCGCATGCATACCGCGCGTGAACCCAAGCGCGCCATAATCGCATCTTCGTAGTCCGCAATCGCTGGGCTGATGAAATAAACGGTATCCAGATCAGCTGTTTCCTCGACCACCTGATCCAACCAGTCATCGAAGGAATAGTATCCCTCCGATAGTGTCTCTAACTGCTGGCCCTGCTTCTGATACGCACCACCGAATACCGTGCGTCTACGGGCATCAAAAAAGGTATAAATACGCGCATTCGCTGCGGAGACATTCGCCGTTAGTGCGGCGAGCGAGGACAAGCTGTAGAGTGCAATATCCAGATCACTCGCAAGCATTTTCGCAAACGTCACGCCAATGCGGAGTCCCGTGTATGAGCCCGGTCCCTTCGTCACGATGACTTCACCGAGCTGTTCCGGCGTCCAGTTCACAGCTGTCATCAACTGGTTCACGAGAGGCACGAGCTGTTTCGAATGTTTAATCTTCGTATTGGTCAGGGTTTCAGCGCATACCGTGCCGTCTTCACGCGCCGATTCATACGTCACCAATGCGATACTCATCGCTGTATCAGACGTATCTAGTACTAAACTTTTCACCACGATGCCTCCCTCACATGCTTGAAAATTACTATCTATTCTATCAAATCCGCCCTACTGTGACAACGCGTCAGCTTTTCAGATGGTGCGTGATTGTGCTATGCTACAACAGACATGTACAGTCAGGAGGGCTATAATGGACGAATTATTACCACGTATCAATGAACTCGCCAAGAAGCAAAAAGAAGGTACGCTGACCACTGAAGAGAAAAAAGAACAGCAAGAATTGCGTCAGGCGTACCTCAAGCAGTTCCGCGCGAACTTCAAATCAGTGCTGATGAATACCAAAGTTGTCGACAAGGACGGCAATGACATTACACCGGATAAACTCAAACAGGAAAAAGAAAAGCACAAACACCCGCGCAAACCGGATCAAGACTGATTTACAGGTTGTGATCGGACAAAGGCGAAGCGCAGGGCCACATCTCGATAGGCCCTGCGCTTTTTGTATACAAAAAATAAGCGACGATGTCAGACACCGTTGCTTATTTGTGCGTTTATTTTATCTTATTTAGTCAGTGATTAATACATCCCTTGGCTAGGATCCGGTTGTGCAGGTGCGGCTGCTTCCGGTTCTGGGTGATCAGCAACAACTGCTTCAGTTGAGAGAATTGAACCGGCGATTGAACCGGCATTCTGTAAACCTGAACGCGTAACCTTGACTGGGTCAACGATACCAGCTTCGATCATGTTTACCCATTCGCCAGTTGCGGCGTTGAAACCAACACCAGCTTCTTTGTCGCGAATGTGTTCAACGATGACAGAGCCCTCCAAACCAGCGTTTTCAGCGATCTGACGTAATGGTGCAGTTAACGCACGGCTAACAATCTGTGCACCTGTTTGTTCGTCGCCTTCCAAGCTGTCAGCGAGTTTGTTGACGCGGTCTTGAACGTTCATGAAGGCCGTACCACCACCGGCAACGATACCTTCTTCAACGGCTGCGCGCGTAGCGTTCAATGCGTCTTCGATGCGCAATTTAGCTTCTTTTTGTTCCGTTTCAGTGGCAGCACCAACGTTAATAACTGCAACACCACCAGCTAATTTAGCGAGGCGTTCTTGTAATTTTTCACGGTCGTAGTCAGAGTCCGTTTCTTCGATTTGACGACGAATCTGAGCAACACGTTGTTCTAATTGTTCTTTGTTGCCAGCACCACCGACAATCGTCGTATCATCTTTAGTAATCGTGATGCTTGATGCCTGACCTAACTGATCGATTGTTAAGTCTTTGAGTTCGAGACCCAAGTCTTCCGTGATAACCGTACCACCAGTTAAGATGGCCAAGTCTTCGAGTTGTTCCTTACGACGGTCACCGAAGCCAGGTGCTTTCACAGCAGCAACGTTGAACGTTCCACGAATCTTGTTCAATACTAATGTTGGCAATGCTTCACCATCAACGTCATCAGCGATGATCAATAGTGATTTACCCTGTTGGATGATCTGTTCCAACATTGGCAAGATGTCCTGGATGTTAGAAATCTTCTTGTCTGTGATCAAGATGTATGGATCTGTGAAGTTTGTGGTCATCTTGTCATTGTCAGTGACGAAGTACTGTGACAAGTAACCGCGATCGAACTGCATCCCTTCAACAACATCTAATGACGTGTTGATGGATTTGGAATCTTCAACCGTGATGACACCGTCTTTACCGACTTTGTCCATAGCTTCAGCGATGAATTCACCGATCTGTTCGCTACCGGATGAAATCGATGCAACGCTAGCAACAGCTTCTTTTGAGTCGATTTGCTGTGCAATTTCGCGTAAGCCTTCAACTGCTTCGTCTACAGCTTTGGAAATCCCGCGACGTACACCGACAGGGTTAGCACCGGCTGTAACGTTCTTCAAGCCTTCGTGAACGATAGCTTGTGTCAATACGGTAGCCGTCGTCGTCCCGTCACCGGCAACGTCATTAGTTTTTGATGCGGCTTCTGTGACGAGTTTCGCACCCATGTTTTCAAAATGATCGTCAAGTTCAACGTCCTTAGCGATCGTTACCCCATCGTTAGTAATGAGTGGGGAGCCGTAGCTGCGTTCCAATACGACGTTGCGGCCTTTAGGTCCTAAGGTAACTTTGACAGTATTTGCTAGCGTGTCAATCCCTGCCAAGATAGATTGACGTGCGTCTTCAGAAAACTTAATATCTTTACTCATTGATTCTATCTTCCTTTCTTACTAGATGATGTCATCGTGTATGCGAAGGATTATTCAACGACAGCTGCAATATCCTTTTCTTTCAAGATTAAGTACTTCTCGCCTTCGAAAGTTACTTCGTTACCTGCGAATTTCTCAAACAGCACATTGTCGCCGACATGAACGCTCGGTACAAAATCTTCCGTGGCGTCGCTCACTGCAACAACCTCACCGATCTGCGGTTTTTCTTTGGCAGAAGATGGCAATACGATACCGGAAGGTGTTTTTTCTTCCGCTTCTTCTTTGACCTGTACGATCACACGTTCATTCAATGGTTTTAACATTAATGTTTCCCTCCATATTTATCAATTTATCGGTTAGCACTCAAATTGTTCAAGTGCTAATTGACATTGATTATAGTAACGCGACCATTCATGAATTGCAATAGATAAGTTGACTTTTTTTGACCTTTTTTACAAAAAAGTTTCACCGAGCCCCGCCCAGAGCCGATAACAGTGCGCATTCTTGCAATTTAGAAGTGCATTCGTTACACTTGACTTTGAATTTATCTCTAATAAAAGAACGAACAGAAAGGAACACTCTCTATGCCATCGAAAGCCATCCTATTGAATATTTTTATGCGAGCGATAATTGGCGTGATGTTCCTCTTCTTCGCGATCATCTCCGTATCTCCCAATGGTGACTTCGGCTTCTTCACCTTTATCTGGTTGCTATTCGCGACGAATAACTTCGTCCAACTGATTCGGAGTATTCCTATCTATCGCTGGTTTAAAAAACAAAATCGCTAAACATCAAAAAAGCACAGTGTCTATTACGCACTGTGCTTTCGTTTAATCGGTATCCTGTTCGCTCTGATGTTTCACACCAATGTAGTAAATCAACGTCTGCAGTTCATTCGCCAAGTCGACGTTCTGTACGAACATCTCTTCTGGAACCTCTAGACGTGCCGGCGTAAAGTTCAAAATACCTTCAACGTCGGTATCCTTCAGACGATCGACGACATCCTGCACGTTCTGTTCTGGAACGGTCAGAATCACAATCTTGATCGCCATATCCTGCAATGTATCTACTAAATCATCTATTGAATAGATCGGCACCCCGTTTTGCACGGTTCCAATCAATTCTTCATTCACATCAAAGCCAGCGCCGATGCGTACACTGTTGCTCTTTTTGAAGTTGTAGTGAATAAGCGCATTGCCTAAATGGCCCACGCCGATCAATCCGACCGTGGTCAAGGCCTCACGGTAGAGCTGTTTATTGAAAAAGTCAGTCAGTTTTTCGACGTCGTAGCCGTAGCCACGCTTGCCGAGCGTCCCGAAATGTGAAAAATCTCGACGTATCGTCGCGCTGTCGACCTTGACCGCATCGCTCAATTCACGCGATGAAATGCGCTTCGTGCCCATATCCGCAAACGAACGCAAATAGCGGTAGTACAGGGGTAGACGTTTTGCAGTGGCTTTAGGTATCTTCGGCATCACGATTCTCCTCTCAAGTTTAATGCTTATGCTTATTGTACCAGGTTTGTGATTAAATCGCCAAAAGTTTCACTCGATATTTTGAATTCTTTTTGCGTTTCGCATCCGATTTCATTCCGATAATCGCAACGCTCGACGGCTGTACAGCTGGTGTATTGTTACAGCTGTCACAGGCTATGATATCACAAATTCCTGTGCTAAGATGAAAAAGAACGAAAAAGAAAGGAAAAAATTCATGATTCTGTTACAAGGCAACCATCTAGAGCGCCGCTTCGGCTCTGAGGTGCTGTTCTCCGATATTTCCTTAAGTATTCAAGATAATAGTCGCATCGCGCTGGTCGGTCGCAACGGCGTAGGTAAATCCACTCTACTGAAAATGATTGCTGGCGAGGAAGCGCCGGACGAGGGGGACATCTCGCGCGCGAAACAGATGCGCCTCGCCTATATGGATCAGCATGCAACCGTCGATAGTATTGATCCGACGCGTACCGTCTATGAAGAAGTCGAGAGCGCGTTCGACGATGTCAAACAATTGCTCACGCAGGCAGAAGATGTGTCGAATCAAATGGCGGCGTTGAGCGAAAATCCTGAGAGTGAAGCCTTTCAAGAAGCATTGAACACATACGATCGCATTCAGGAAACATTGGCGCGGCGCAATGCCTACAGCTACGAATCCGAAATTCGCATGGTGCTGAACGGTTTCCAATTCCCACCTGAGATGTGGGATCAACACGTGCGCGATCTCTCCGGCGGGCAGCGCACCCGCCTCGCCCTCGCTAAGGTATTGTTGGAGAAGTGCGACTTGCTGATTTTGGACGAACCGACCAACCATCTGGATATCGACACCTTGACTTGGTTGGAGAATTACTTGAAAAGTTATCCGGGTGCCCTATTGATCGTTAGCCACGACCGCTATTTCCTAGACAAAGTGACGAACGAAACGCTAGAAATGTCGCACAGCGGTCTGGAACGCTACGCTGGTAACTATAGCTTCTATTTGAAAGAACGCCAGGTGCGCCTCGCTTCTGCTGAAAAAGCATACGAAAAACAACAGAAAGAAATCGCAAAGCTGGAAGACTACGTCAGCCGTAATCTCGTCCGCGCCTCAACAACGAAAATGGCACAGAGCCGACGCAAACAACTGGAAAAAATGACGAAGATTGAAAAACCAAAACAGGATGAAAAATCACCATACATCCGCTTCTATGCGGATAAAACGAGTGGGAACGTCGTCATTCACACTGATAACCTCGCGATCGGCTACGATGGTGACATCGTCTCCGCACCAATCAACCTCGACCTCAGGAAACAGAACGCCATTGCGATTGTCGGACCGAACGGGATCGGTAAATCAACGTTGCTGAAGACGTTAATCAAGCGCCTGCCTCCCATCCACGGTGATATCACTTACGGTACAAATGTTGAGATCGGCTACTACGACCAGGAACTCGGCAACCTCCACTCCAAGAAGAACGTGCTGCACGAACTCTGGGACGAGCACCCGACCTATAACGAAGTGATCATCCGCTCGCTACTCGGGAGCTTCCTCTTTACCGGTGATGATGTGATGAAACCTGTCGCTGCATTAAGCGGGGGCGAAAAAGCACGCCTCGAACTCGCTAAACTCGCGATGAAACACGATAACACGCTGCTCCTCGATGAACCGACCAATCACCTGGACATCGATTCCAAGGAAGTGCTCGAGAATGCGCTGATTAACTTCGATGGCACGATTCTCTTCGTGAGCCACGACCGCTATTTCATCAACCGCATTGCAACCGCAGTACTGGAACTGGATAGCGACGGTAGCACGCTCTACCTCGGCGATTACGATTACTACGTCGCCAAGAAACAAGAACAGGCTGAACGCGAAGCCGCACTGCAGGAAGAAAACGGCGTGGAAGTCTCAAAACAACCTGTCGAAACCACCGACACCAAGCAGAGCTATCTCGATGACAAAGCAAAACGCAAGCAGGATCGCAAGTTGAAACGCGATATTGAAAAATTGGAAACTCACATTGATGAACTGGAAGCCAAAATCCAGGCGGTTGAAGCGGAAATGGTCGAACCGGCGAACCTCAACGATACCGGCAAACTGAACGACTTGAACACCCAGCTCAACGATCTCAAAACCGAATACGATACCACGCTCGACGAATGGGAAACTAAGAGCCTGGCACTCGATGACTAACAAGAAACTCGCGCCACCAATTGGTAGCGCGAGTTTCTTTGGTTGTTCATCAAATTTTGCCCATAAAAAAGACGCCCCTCTGCACGTGCAGAGAAGCGTCTGATACAGTATATTAGTAGAAATTTGACAATTTTCTCGCCATTATTACCCTGTTTTGGCGAGAAAATGAAGCAGTGGCGAGCTTTTTCTCGCCATTTTGTGTGATTTGGCGAGAAAAGTTGCGATATGGCGGAAATCAGCGTACGTGTTTGTCGTTTACAATTTCCAACAATTTATTACATTTAAGGTATTGTCTTTTGTATTTGGCTAGGGTATACTAAATTTAGTGATTTTATTCACTATTTCCCTGTTAGTTCGACACGCCTGCACATTCTGTTGGTGTCAGGCAATATTTCTACTAACTTACACTTCCCTGTACAGTGCTGCCCACCCCGGCAGCACTGTTTTGTGTGCGTGATTTCTCCTCTGTTTAACGTATTTATTCTATAAAAGGAGGAATTTGATGGTTTGGCAATATTTAGCAAGCATTCTCTGGAGTTTATTGTTCGGTTCGGTAGCCTCATTTCTGTGCGTAATTGGTGAAACGCTGGTTGCGGATGGTGCGCGGTCCATCGTGACGCGCCGTTCGCACTGCGATCGCTGTGGCGCGGTAGTCCCCTGGTATGCGCTCATCCCTGTATTCGGCTACATTCTGATTCGTGGACGATGCGTGCGGTGTCATATACACGTTTCTTGGTACTATCCGCTGATTGAATCGCTATTTATTCTCTATGCCTGGTTCATCTGGTGCCAGGCATCAGTACCCTGGCTGACGCTACTGATTTTCAGTGTGCTGTTTGTGATGGCGGTGTGCGACGCGCATGCGCAGTGGGTGCCTGATCGACTGCAGATTTTACTCCTGCTTTTAGTGTTTTGGCAATTAGGTGCAAGCGGCCACCCGTTGCTTTATCAGCGCTTAGTGCTCGGCGGTACAATACTCACTATGCTGATTATTCTCAGCCTCATAACTGCTGGCGGTATCGGCGGTGCGGATATCAAACTACTCGCCATTCTAGCCATCGGATTTGGGTTCAATGCCTTCAATCGCCTATTGCTCAGCGCCTGTGCACTCGCGCTCTTGTACTATGTCTTTATAGCAAACAAAAACCGCACAGCTCAGGCTGCGCGGTCCGTTGATGGTATGGCGTTCGTGCCATACGTGTGTTTGAGTTTTTGGTTGTTACTGATTTAATGTTTCGTTGTTACGGCATTCCGTGATATTCCGGAACGTCCTTCGTGGCTTCTTCAGCCTGTGCGTTCTCAACCGCTTCTTCAACCGTCATCGGTTCTTCAGCTTGTTGTTGAACGTACGGATTTTCGGATTCACCGACTGTCTCCGGCTCCATGTCACGGTAGCGGCGCATACCGGTACCGGCAGGGATGATCTTCCCGATGATGACGTTCTCCTTCAAACCGAGCAATGGATCGACTTTGCCTTCGATGGATGCGTCGGTGAGGACTTTGGTCGTTTCCTGGAAGGAGGCGGCAGAGAGGAAGCTGTTCGTTTCCAAGGCCGCCTTGGTGATACCGAGCAATTCTGGACGTCCAGTTGCTGGGACTTTGTCGGTACGAACCATCTTCTCGTTCTGTTCGCGGAAGTCGTCGATGTCCAAGAGTTTCCCTGGCAATAAGTCGGAGTCACCTGGATCGTAGACGCGTATCTTACGCAACATTTGACGCAGCATGACTTCCACGTGCTTGTCATTGATGTCCACCCCTTGGAGACGGTACACACGTTGCAATTCAGACAACATGTACGTTTCAACGGTCAAGACATCTGTGACACGCAGGAGCTCTTTCGGATCGATGGACCCTTCTGTCAACTGGTCCCCACGTTTCACGAAGTCACCTTCTGCAACTTTCAAACGAGATGTATAAGGTACCTTGTATTCGCGGCGGTCCGTGTCACCTTCGACGGTCACAGTCTTCTTGCGGTTATCCTCTTCGATGTTGATTTCAACCACTTCACCGGTAACTTCAGTGATGACGGCTTCCCCTTTAGGATGACGGGCTTCAACGATTTCCTGTACACGCGGTAACCCTTGCGTGATGTCATCTCCGGCAACACCACCCGTGTGGAATGTACGCATAGTCAACTGGGTACCAGGTTCACCGATGGACTGTGCGGCAACGATACCGACAACTTCACCGACTTCAACTTCACCGTTTGTAGCGAGGTCGGAACCGTAACAGTACTTGCAGACACCGTGTTTGGAGCGGCAAGTGAAGGCGGAACGGATCGTAACCTCTTCAACACCAGCGTCTTCAATGCGCTGTGCGACTTCTGGTGAGATCAACTGGTTGTGTTTTGCGAGCACTTCGCCTGTCTTCGGATCACGAACTTCCTTCATCAAGTAACGGCCGTTCAAACGTTCAGCCAACGGTTCGATCATTTCGTTACCATTCTTGATAGCACGAACGACGAGACCACGGTCGGTATGACAGTCGACTTCGCGGATGATAACATCCTGGGCAACATCAACCAGACGACGGGTGAGGTAACCAGAGTCGGCGGTCTTCAAGGCGGTATCGGTCATTCCTTTACGGGCACCGTGCGTGGAAATGAACATTTCCTGTACGGATAACCCCTCACGGAAGTTTGAGGTAACCGGCAATTCGATAATCTTACCGTTCGGGCCAGCCATCAACCCACGCATACCAGCGAGCTGGGTGAAGTTGGAGATGTTACCACGAGCCCCGGAGTTCATCATGATGAAGAACGGATTATCAGCAGCCAAGGAGTATTTCAAACCGTCTTCGATTTCATCCTTGACGTTGTTCCACGTCGCAATGACCTGTTCGTAACGTTCGTCGTCGGTAATTAACCCGCGACGGTACTGTTTCGTAATGTTCTCCACGCGTTTGTGGCCTTTTTCAACCAATTCGTTCTTCGTGGACAAACCGGTAATATCGGCGATACCTACTGTAATACCAGATTTCGTGGAGTAGTAGTAACCGAGGGCTTTCAAACGGTCGAGGAACATTGATGTCTTCGTTACCTTGTCTTTCTTGAAGACGGCAGCGATGATGTCTTCCAAGTAACCTTTCTTGAACGGTAAGGTCGGTGTCAATTTCGCAATGGCGGCATCGACATCTTCCCCCTTCTCAACGAAGAAGTGATCAGGGGTTTGTACGTTCAAGTTGTAGTCGGTCGGTTCATTGATGAATGGGAAGTCTTCCGGCATGATCTCGTTGAAGAACAATTTACCAATAGACGTAATCATCAATTTACCCTTCTGGTCTTCCGTCCAGTGATATTTCGGGAAATGATCCGTGTCAATGACGACACGCGTATGCAACTGTAGGGCGCGGCTCATGTAAGCGAGGTGCGCTTCGTCCAAAGAACTGATGCGCATTCCTTCGCCCTGCATGCCAGCTTCTTCCATAGTGAGGTAGTAGTTACCGAGCACCATGTCCTGCGACGGCGTAACAACCGGTTGACCGTCTTTCGGGTTCAAGATGTGGGAAGCCGCAAGCATCAATAGCCGTGCTTCCGCCTGGGCTTCTTCACTCAATGGCAAGTGAATCGCCATTTGGTCCCCGTCGAAGTCGGCATTGTACGCTTCGCAGGCTAGTGGGTGAAGACGCATGGCTTTACCTTCAACTAAGACCGGTTCAAAAGCCTGAATCCCTAAACGGTGCAAGGTCGGTGCGCGGTTCAACAATACTGGGTGTTCACGCATGATGCTGGCGAGGGTATCCCAGATAGCTTCATCGCGGCGATCGATCATGCGTTTCGCATGCTTAGCGTTCGTGGCGATTTCCTGCGATACTAATTCACGAATTAGGAATGGTTTGAATAATTCCAATGCCATTTCTTTCGGCAAACCACACTGGTAGAACTTCAAGTGCGGGCCGACAGCGATAACGGAACGACCGGAATAGTCGACACGTTTCCCGAGCAAGTTCTGACGAAAACGTCCCTGTTTCCCTTTCAACATGTGGGAGAGGGATTTCAACGGACGATCCCCACTGCCTTGAACGGCACGGCCGCGACGACCGTTGTCGATCAAAGCGTCGACAGCTTCCTGAAGCATACGTTTTTCGTTCTGAACGATGATGTTCGGCGCATTCAAATCCAACAAACGTTTCAAACGGTTGTTACGGTTGATGACACGACGGTACAAGTCGTTCAAGTCACTGGTAGCGAAACGGCCACCGTCGAGCTGAACCATCGGGCGCAATTCAGGCGGGATAACCGGAATCGCATCGAGGACCATCCACTGCGGGTCGTTATTGGAACGACTGAATGAAGACAAGATGTCCAGACGACGAACGGCGCGCGTACGTTTCTGACCTTTTGCGGTGCGCAATTCTTCGCGCAATTCTTTGATTTCTCCCTCAACATCCACGTCACCGAGCAATGTCTTGATGGCTTCGGCTCCGATCTCAGCTTCGAATTGTTCACCGAGCTCAGCTTTGTACTGACGGTATTCAGCATCAGAGAGTAATTGTTTATATTCGAGTTCCGTATCCCCCGGGTCAGTAACCACGTAGGATGCGAAGTAAATGACTTCTTCCAAGGCTTTTGGGCTCATGTCCAAAACGAGACCCATACGGCTCGGAATGCCTTTGAAGTACCAGATGTGGGTTACTGGGCTTGCGAGTTCGATGTGACCCATGCGTTCACGACGTACTTTAGCACGTGTAACTTCGACACCACAGCGGTCACAGACAACGCCGGCATAGCGGACGCCCTTATACTTCCCACAGGCACACTGCCAGTCTTTTGATGGCCCGAAAATACGCTCATCGAATAGCCCGTCTTTTTCAGGTTTCAGGGTACGATAGTTGATCGTTTCTGGTTTTTTGACCTCACCGTAAGACCAGGAGCGGATTTTGTCTGGTGAGGCAATCCCAATTTTTATACTTTCAAATTTATTTACGTCGACCAAGAAGCCAACCTCCCTTTTCTATCAAACGGTAGCTTACTGTTTTGTTTTTTCAGTGGATGAAACGTCAGTGTTGTTAGCGTCGTCCGCTGTTTCTTCTGTCGCTTCTTCGGCTGATTGCGCCATGTTCGCGAGGGCTTGTTGTTGCAGTACAGGATCTTCATCGCGAAGGTCGATTTCTTCATCGTTGGCGTCGAGTACTTGGACGTCCATACCGAGTGACTGCAATTCCTTGACTAACACGCGGAAGGATTCTGGCACACCCGGACGACCGATGCGTTCACCTTTGACGATGGCTTCGTACGTTTGTACACGTCCCTGAACATCATCGGACTTGTAGGTCAAGATTTCCTGCAAGGTGTATGCAGCACCGTATGCTTCCAATGCCCAAACTTCCATTTCCCCGAAACGTTGGCCACCGAACTGTGCTTTACCACCGAGCGGTTGCTGAGTAACGAGTGAGTAAGGTCCGATTGAACGTGCGTGCAACTTGTCGTCGACCATGTGCGATAACTTGAGGTAGTACATGACCCCGACGGATACACGGTTATCGAACGGTTCACCGGTACGTCCATCGTAGAGGATGGTCTTGGCATCTTCAGCCATGCCAGCTTCTTCAACGGTATCCCAGATATCGGAGTCGATAGCACCATCGAATACCGGTGTTGCCACGTGAATACCGAGGTTACGTGCCGCCATTCCGAGGTGCAATTCCAATACCTGTCCGATGTTCATACGGGACGGCACACCTAATGGGTTCAAACAGATGTCAACTGGTGTTCCATCCGGCAAGAACGGCATATCTTCTTCTGGCAAGACAATGGAAACAACCCCTTTGTTCCCGTGACGTCCGGCCATCTTGTCGCCGACCTGAATCTTACGTTTCTGGATGATGTAAACGCGGACCATCATGGAGACGCCCGGTTTCAATTCATCGCCGTTTTCGCGGTAGAACACTTTGACATCGTTGACGATACCGCCACCACCGTGAGGGACGCGGAGGGAGTCGTCGCGGACTTCGCGGGCTTTTTCACCAAAAATCGCGTGCAACAAGTGTTCCTCTGGACTCAAGTCAGTGACACCTTTAGGGGTAACTTTCCCGACTAGGATGTCGCCGTCTTTAACTTCGGCACCGACACGAATAATTCCGCGCGAGTCCAAGTTCTTCAAGGCATCTTCGCCGACGTTCGGAATTTCACGCGTAATCTCTTGCGGTCCAAGTTTGGTATCGCGCGCTTCCGATTCGAGTTCGTCGATATGGATCGATGTGTAGACATCTTCTTTCACGAGACGTTCAGAAATAACAACCGCGTCTTCGTAGTTGAAACCGTCCCATGTCATGAAGGCAACGATTGGGTTCTGGCCAAGCGCTAATTCGCCATCTTCCATGGATGGACCGTTGGCGAGGATATCGCCGCGTTCAACCTTTTCACCGTGTTTCACTAATGGTGTCTGGTTGTAGCACGTTGACGCGTTGGAACGCTGGTACTTAGTCAATTCGTACTGGCGCAACGTTCCGTCTGTCTCACGCACGCGAATTTCACGTGCATCGACGTATTCGACTTCGCCGTCTGCTTCCGCAACAACAGCAGCACCGGAGTCATGCGCGTTGATGTATTCCATACCGGTACCTACGAGCGGTGCGTGTGGGTGCAATAATGGCACAGCCTGACGCTGCATGTTAGCACCCATCAACGCACGGTTGGAGTCGTCGTTTTCCAGGAACGGAATACATGCGGTAGCGGCCGAAACGACCTGCTTCGGCGAAACGTCCATGTAGTCGACACGTTCTGGCGAAACTTCGATGTTTTCTTCGACGTAACGCGACATAATTGTGTCGGTTGCGAAAGAACCATCTTCATTCAACGGCGTGTTCCCTTGGGCGATGACGTATTTATCTTCTTCATCAGCGGTTAGGTAGTCGATCTTGTCGGTTACCTTGTGCGTGTGCCAGTCAACACGACGGTAAGGTGTTTCGATAAAACCGTACTTGTTGATCTTGGCGTACGTTGCCAATGAGTTGATCAACCCGATGTTCGGGCCTTCAGGTGTTTCGATCGGACACATACGGCCGTAGTGCGTGTAGTGAACGTCGCGGACTTCATAACCGGCACGGTCACGCGTCAACCCGCCCGGTCCTAAAGCGGAGAGACGACGTTTGTGCGTCAACTCGGAGAGCGGGTTGTTCTGGTCCATGAATTGGGAGAGCTGTGAGCTTCCGAAGAATTCACGGATAGCAGCAACAACCGGACGGATGTTGATCAATTGTTGCGGGGTGACCGTTTCCATATCTTGGATGGACATGCGTTCACGGACCACACGTTCCATACGGCTCATACCGATACGCAACTGATTCTGCAACAATTCACCGACCGAGCGGATACGACGGTTCCCTAAGTGGTCGATGTCGTCAGTCATCCCTAAGCCTTCGTAAAGGTTCAAGAAGTAGCTCATCGATGCAATCACATCAGAAATCGTCAATGCTTTCGCACTGTCCTCAGGATAGGCATTCCCGATCACGTTGATCACGCGGTCGTGGTCTTTTGGTGAGTAGACGCGGAATAATTGAATGTCAACTGGATCCGGTAATACCCCATCTTCGTTCGGGTAAACCGTCATCTTGCCGGCACCGTTCTTTATGGCGTCGCTGTATTTATCCAAGTTGTCGCGGTCGAAGATTGTCCCTTCTGGAATCACAATCTCGCCCGTTTCACCGTCAATGATATCTTCAGCTAATTCCTGATCACGCAAGCGTTCCACCAAGTCCAACTTCTTGTTGATCTTGTAACGACCGACAGCAGCTAAGTCGTAGCGACGCGGATCGAAGAAACGTGTAATCAACATGTTACGTGAGGATTCAGCCGTCTTCGGTTCACCTGGACGAAGACGTTCGTAGATATCCTTCAACGCCTCTTCCGTGCGTGAATCGGTTGAATCTTTTTGGACATCTTTTTCTAATGTCAAATCTAACGTGTCGCTGTCGCCGAAAAGTTCGCGGATCTGATCGTCGGACCCGAAGCCGAGCGCACGTGCGAGCACGGTGAAGGCGAGCTTACGAGTACGGTCGATACGGACGTAAGAAATATCCTTCGCGTCGGTTTCCATTTCGAGCCACGCCCCGCGGTTCGGAATAACGGTCGAACCGAATGATTGTTTCCCGTTCTTGTCAATACGATCGTGGAAGTACACACCAGGCGAACGAACTAACTGCGACACGATGACACGTTCAGAACCGTTAATAATGAACGTCCCACTCTTCGTCATAATCGGGAAATCACCGAAGAAAACGTTCTGATCCTTGATTTCAACGGTTTCGCTATTGATCAAGCGCAACTTCGCATACATCGGGCGCGAGTAGTTGGCGTCGTGTGCGCGCGCTTCATCGACTGTGTATTTCGGCTCATCGAATTGGTAATCGAAGAACTCGAGCTGTAACTTCCCGGAGTGATCCTCGATCGGGGAAATGTCCTGGAACATTTCCTTAATTCCTTCATCTAATAGCCATTGGTAAGAATCGGTCTGAATTTCAATCAGGTTCGGCAACTCCAACACTTCATTAATTCGTGAATAGGAGCGACGTACGCGATGCTTACCGTATTTCACATCATGTCCTGGCATTAATCAGTGGCCACCTCTCATTAATAAATTCTAAGCACTGAAAATTGAATAAATCGCTTTATTAAGCCATTCTCTGACAAAATAAAGGCAAAAAAAAGACAAAAGAGCCAATGACTTGCGTCAAAAATTCTTTTGTTCCCCATCTGCCGCACGGACAATATTTCGCACGACATTGTCTAAATTCCAACAGTAACCTGTAATCTACTATAATTTCAAACGTTTGTCAATAAAGAAATAAAGCCTCGATCATTGCTTTATCTCAATCCTTAATATATAAGCTATCATATCCAACTATCACATAACGTATTTTAGACATCTAATGTTCTAAAGTATTCATACTTTTCAACTGATGCATAAGTTTATTGACTTGCAACCGTGGAATCTCACAGCTGACTCCTTCCGAGAATAGTAAACGGTGCTGTCGTTCTCGTCGGTTTAGCTGCTGGCTGCATCTTCCCATGGTGCCACAAACAACTCTTTGGCGAAGCGGACCGCACAAGCAATCACCACTAATCTAAATACACAACACCATACTGAAAGAGGGATGCGTCCCTCTTTTTTTGTGATTGCGAAAGTTATCTTAAACTTTTATATTTTTTCACATTGAAAATCATTCACAATACAGTAGTTCCTATTCTAGCCCTTTTCCTATTGTTTTCAATTATTAAGCGATTTCAACGCGAGCTTTATATTTGTTTAAATTTTTACTTATCTTCTCAAATTTTGCTTTCTTTTCATAAAAATTCGGTTATAATCAATTTATAAATGTAATCGGTCACATGCACACGATGACTTAATTGATTACTAGATTATGAGGAGGCATTTTTATGAAGACAGTCATTATCGGGACGAACCATGCCGGTATCGCCGCTGCCAATACGTTACTCGACAATTACGATGACCAAGAAGTTGTGATGTTAGACCGCAACACGAACTTGAGTTACTTGGGTTGCGGAACGGCGCTATGGGTTGGTCGTCAGATTGACGGCTACGAAGGGTTATTCTACACCAAACCTGAAGATTTCGAAGGCAAAGGTGCCAAGATTTCCTTAGAGACAAATGTGACGGATATCGACTTTGACAAGAAGGTTGTTTACGCTGAAACAAAAGACGGCGAAACCTTCGAAGAGAGTTACGATCGTTTGATTTTAGCTACCGGTTCTGCACCGATCGCTTTACCGATTCCAGGTCACGACCTCGACGGCATCTACTTCTTGAAATTATTCCAAGAAGGTCAGGAAGTCGACCACGCGTTGGATGAACCGGGTGTTGAGACTGTCGGCGTTATCGGCGCCGGCTACATCGGGGTTGAAATTGCTGAAGCCTGCAAACGTCGCGGTAAGAAAGTCATCCAGTTCGATGCAGCACCAACCTCTTTGGCAAACTACTACGACCCAGAATTCGCTGAGTTGATGGACAAGAACTTGGAAGAACACGGCATCGAAACACACTTCGGTGAATTGGCACAGGAATTCATCGGTGAGAACGGCCATGTAACTGGTTTACGTACTGACAAAGGGACTTACGATTTCGACATGCTGATTAGTGCCGTTGGTTTCCGTCCAAATGCTGAATTCGGTAAGGACCACTTGGAACGCTTCGCAAATGGTGCGTACAAGGTTGACCGTCACTTCCAGACGAGCGACCCGGATGTCTTCGCAATCGGTGACTGTGCAAACAACTACTCCAACGCATTGAGAGAACCAGCTTACATCGCCCTCGCTTCTAATGCTGTTCGCTCTGGGATTGTCGCAGCGCACAACGTTGCCGGTCACGAAGTTGAAGGTGCTGGTATCCAAGGATCAAATGGTATCTCAATCTTCGGTTTGAACTTAATCTCTACCGGTTTGAATCTCCATTCTGCTGAAAAAGCCGGTATCGAAGTAGAACACGTTGACTTCGAAGACTTACAGAAACCGGCCTTCATGCCAGAAGACGAGAACGCTAAAGTGAAGATCCGCATCATCTACGAAAAAGACGGTCACCGCGTTGTCGGAGCACAGTTGGCATCAACGTACGACATCTCGATGTTGATTCACATGTTCTCCTTGGCTATCCAGGATGGCAAGACGGTCGAAGACCTACAATTATTGGATCTCTTCTTCTTGCCTCACTTCAACCAGCCATACAACTACGTCACAATGGCTGCCTTACAAGCAAGTAAAAATAACTAATTATTAATATTTTAGGCGACAATTCCCACACTAAAAGCGCGCTATCATAGTATTTTGGTAGCGTGCTCTTTTTATATCTGTTATCGATTGCATAGCCGCTATCTCTATGGTAGGGTACTTACCATATCACAAGTAACATTGTGAAGGAAATTGATCATAAGGAGATGATAGTCGTGTTAGAATTTTTAGGCGTGCTCGTGACGCTGGCCTTGTTTTATGTGCTTCATTTGATGAAGAAGAAGGGCTTGTCACTCACGATTCGCGTTCTAACCGCAACCGCGATGGCAGTCGTCGTCGGTCTAGTATTCAAGGGGCATACGGAATATATCGCGCTGTTCGGGCATATTTTTGCGAATATCCTGAAAGCATTCGTTATTCCGTTCCTGCTCTTCTCGGTCACAGCAACAGTCTCCAGTATTGGTTCGTTGTCAAAACTCGGGACAATCGGCAGTAAAACGTTTGGTGTCCTCTCAACACACAATATCTTGGCATCAATCACAGCGATTGCGTTCGCATTCATTATGGGATTAGGTGATCCATCCATTGCCAATGTTGCACCGGAAGGCGAAGTGCGCGAGATTCCACCGTTGACCGAAACAATCATGGGCTTCTTCCCGAGCAACTTAGCTGAGCACGTAATGGAATTACAAGTGATTCCGATTGTGATCTTTGCCGTTATTATCGGTGCCAGCATTATCCTCTACAAGAACAAGGATGAGCTTAAACCGATGATGGCGTTCATTGAATCCGGGCGTCAACTGATGAATGCAGTCATTGGCAATATCGTTGGATTTACTCCGTATGCGATTCTGTCGCTGATTGCGGATCAGGTCGGTGGCTTAGACCTCTCGTTCGTCACATCATTATTGTGGCTCTTGTTAGTAGTGATCCTCGCCTGCTTCTTCCACTCATTCATCACAACACCAGTACTTGTTGCATTGCTCGGTCATGTGAATCCACTAATTTTCATCCGTAAAGTATTCCCTGTTTGGTCGCTCGGTGCCGGCACACAGAGTTCCGTCTCTACTCTCCCAGCGATTATTGATGTTGACCAGAAGATGGGCGCAAAAGAAGAAATTGTCTCCTTTGCCGGCTCTGTGGGTGTGACTTTCGGTATGCCGGGATGTGCTGCCATTTGGCCAGTCACATTAGCCATTTTTTCGATCAATTCGCTAGGTATTGAGTTCACTATCGTTCAATATCTCACAATGATTGGCGTTGCACTGCTGGTCTCACTCGGTACCGTCGGCGTCCCTGGAACCGCAACAATTACGGCAACAGGCATGCTTGCAGCGATGGGCTTGCCACTCGAAATGATCTTGATTATTGCCCCAATTTCAGGCATTGCAGATATCTTCCGCACTGCAACGAATGTCGAAGCCGCAGCCTCTACAGGTATTATCGTTTCCTCAATGGAAGGCGAACTCGATATGAAACGCTATAATGCTTAATGTGAATTAACCATTCTCAAGTCTCTCTGAATGAATCAGAGGGACTTTTTTGTATACAAAAACTGCACAGCTCAGCGCTGTGCAGTTTATTAGTTAGTCGATTATAAATCTTTGGTCCACTGTTCATAGAGATCCGGGTGCTCATCGAGGAAGTCGCTCGCAGCTTCTTCAGCTGGTGCCCCGTTGTGGATCTTCAACATCACTTCTTCGCTATTTTCAATCGACCAGTGGAAGTTTTTCAAGATACTGTACGCTTTCGGGTTATCTTCTTTGAGTCCTTGACGCGCCATCGTGTAGACGCTCTCGACACCGTAATGCTGTTGCGGGTCATCGAGGAATTTCAAATCGTACTTCTGGAATTTCCAGTGTGGCGTCCAACCGGTCACGATGATTTCCTCATGCTTGCTGATTGCTTTACCGAGCTGGGTCGCCATCGCCCCGGAAGACGAGGTAGCGACATGCCAACCGTCATCCAAGTTATCGTAATCCTCAATCAAGGTTTTACTCTTTTCAACAGCACCGGAACCCGGTTCAATACCAGTGATCACTTTACCAGCTTCGTCAGTCAAGTCCTCGATGGAATCAACATCCATGTACGTCGGTACGACGAGTCCGGTACGCGCATCCTCCAAGTTGGTACCGACTAAATCGAGGCGATCTTTGTACGCATCATATTGTGCGGCGTGTGATACCGGCAACCACGCGGACACTGAGGCATCTGCTTCACCGTTTGCAATCGATTCCCACATGATTGAGTTCTCCACCGAAACGAGCTGCGGATCGAAACCCGCACGTCTAAAAGTTTCAGCCAACACATTGGACGAGGCGATCTCCGAATCCCAGTTTACCAGGGAGATCGTGATCGGACCGTTCGGCGTATCCGCTTGTGCGAGGGTCGATTCATAGGCGTCTTGGCTACCCAATGTCAAGATTAAACCGAATATGGCGAGAATACCGTAGACGATTTTTTTGAACATTTTACTAACCTCCCGTCTTAGTGTTTCTTCGCTGCGAAGCTATTTGTGATGCGGTCAATCGTAATGGCTAGGATAACGATTCCGAGTCCGGCCACGAAACCACTACCGACTTGTGATTGTTGCAGAGCGGTGAGGACGTTGTTTCCGAGTCCCGGCGCCCCGATCATTGATCCGGTCACAACCATGGATAGTGCCAACATCACCGTCTGATTGACTCCTGCCATCATGGTTGGTGTAGCGAGCGGTAATTCCACTTTGAACAATTTCTGTGCACCAGTACTACCGAATGCGTCGGTTGCTTCGATCAATTCACCATCAATTTCTTTCAAGCCGAGTTCGGTGAAGCGTACCGTTGGTGGTAAGGCAAATATCACAGAGGCGACCATCCCTGGTACCATCCCGATACCGAAGAAGGCCACAGCTGGAATCAAGTATACGAACGCCGGCATCGTCTGCATCAAATCGAGCAACGGTTCAACGATGGTATGCACGACTTTACTTTTTGCTGTTAAAATCCCGAGCGGAATACCAATGACAATGGAAATCAGTGCGGACACTAAGACTAGTGTCACCGTATCCATCAATTCTTCCCACAAGCCTTGGTTCAAAATATAGCCGAATCCGACCAACACGAAGACAGGCAACCCGAGGCGACGTTTATTAGCGAAATAAGCAAGTATAGCTAATAGAATGATAAATAGGAACGGTGGAATCATCAGCAATAAACTGGAAATCCCACCCATTAAGATATCGCCACCATTTTTGAACACATCGAAGAAGCTGCTCAGATTCGTAGTCATCCAATCGGTAATGCGTTCGACTGTTTCAGCTACCGGAATACGAGGTACCGGTAATAAATTATCCATTATTTAACGTATCCTTTCTCTGATTGTGCGCAATTATTGGTTCAACGGTGTGTCACTGAGTTCGCCGGCGACTGTAAAGTCATCGCTACTACCTGACGCCATCTGATCGATAACTAAGCGACGGTTAATGTACCCGCGCAGAATATTATCATCATCTACCACGGTAATCGTCATATTGCTCTGCCCCATCACATTCACAATATCGTTCAATGGGGTTTCGAGATGAACAACCGGCACGTCCTCTTTGATGAGCGAGTGGACGGTGAGGTTCTTCTCGTTCTTGTGCGCAGCGATATAAGTCACGAGATCACTATCGTTGATGTACCCCAATAGCTCACGCTTATCATTCACGACTGGGATACTGCTCATCCGCAAGTCACGCATAACACGCAGCGACATACGCGCGCCAGTGCGATCGACGTTAATCAGTCCGTCTGGCACTTCCATCGCTTGTTCCGCGGTAAAGATTTTCCCACGATCAACGTTCTCAACGAATTTCTCAACGAAATAATTCTCCGGATTTTCGAGGATCTCTTCGCCAGTACCGACTTGAACAACATGGCCATCGCGCATCAGAGCGATGTGATCACCGATACGCAACGCTTCGTCCAAATCGTGTGTAATGAAGATGATCGTCTTGTTCAATGTCGCTTGGATGTTGAGGAGTTCATCCTGCATGTCGTGACGAATCAGCGGGTCCAAAGCAGAGAACGCTTCGTCCATCAATAAGACTTCCGGATCATTGGCTAAGGCGCGCGCTAAGCCGACACGTTGCTGCATCCCACCGGAGAGCTGTGACGGATATTGATCCTTGTAAGCACCAAGACCGGCGTTATCCAGCGCTCTAGCAGCACGTTCGCGACGTTCTTTCTTGTCCATGCCCTGTACTTCGAGTCCGTACTCAGTATTCTCAAGTAAGGTACGGTGCGGGAATAATGCAAAGTTCTGGAATACCATGCTAACTTTTTTACGGCGAATTTCGCGCAATTCTTTCTTGCTGGCTTCCGTCAGGTTCTGATCGTCAATATAGACGTTCCCGCTCGTCGGCTCGATCAAGCGATTCAACATACGCAAGATGGTCGATTTTCCGGAACCTGAGAGCCCCATAATGACGAAAATCTCACCCTCTTGAATATCGAAACTTGCTTCATACACACCGACTGTTGCGCCAGTCTTATTCACAATCTCTTCCTTAGATTGATTGTCTTTTACCATTTGACTGGCTTCGCGGACTTGCTCCACATTCCCATAAATTTTTGTCAGATTTTCAATACGAATACCTGCCATTGTATCTCCCTTCAGCTCTTTGTGATTCAAATATGTGCCTACATTGACACAAACACGTTTACCACCATAACAAAAAAAACGATAATTTCAAAAAATGTGAAATTATCGTGTTCTGTCGTTAATTTTTCTGACTATCGAGGATCCAATACCCCTTCTTGAGAGCGATCCGTTCCACATTTCCGAACGTCTCCAACATCTTTGTCTTTGCACTCGGCGCTCCCTGTTTTTTCTGAATCACAAGCACAAGATGTCCACTGTCGGCGAGATGGTCGAATGCTTCCGTGATAAAGCGGTGAACAACCGCCTTGCCCGCGCGAATCGGTGGGTTTGTCAGAATGAATTGGTAGTCGGTCGCAGGCACCGCCGCGTAGCCGTCCGAGGTTTGGATGGTCACATTAGATACGCCGTTTGACGTCGCGTTAGTGCGTGCCAAGTCGAGCGCGCGTTCGCTCACATCCACCATATCGACCTGATTCTCAGGGTATTCCTTCGCCACCGCGATCCCCATCGGCCCGTAACCGCAGCCGAGATCGAGGATGTGCTCGTCGAGTGTGTACGTCTCAAGCACCGTCTCGACAAGTAAGCGGCTGCCGAAGTCCAACTGCTGTCTAGAGAACACGCCGCTGTCCGTACCGAAACGATAGGAATGACCGTGAATCTGGGTTTCAAACGTGAAATAGTCGTGCGCTAACTCGCGATTATCATCAAAATATTGGTGTGCCATAAGAACCTCCTGCCCCTTTTCGCTACTATCATACCGTATTTATTTTTTATTTTTAACCATTGGCGGCAATTTTTCACGTATTTAATGCGTAGAAAGCAGAAGGAGTGAGAATACATGGCAATAACTGTCAAACAATTGATGAAGGAAGCTATCGATGTATTGTGGGAGGGGCGACTATGGTGGTTCGGATTTACCGCTATCAGTTTCGTGATCACCGGGTTGCTCGTGAGTTTTCCTATCGGCTTATTGGTCAGCATGTTGGCGCATCCGACGACATCTGTCGGCTACCAACCGGCTTTTCAAAAATTGTTGGTCATAAATATCGCATTGTTAATCGCGTGGGTAATCATTCTGGACGGCATCACCACGCTTAAAATCCTCCATCCATACCGACATCCGACGTCGCACATAACGCTTCAAACGCTCCGCCATTTCATCTGGCGCGACAGCAGTTATTTATTGTTCGCCTGCGTTTGGTTCAGTGGTCGCGCGATTTTTGGTCCTCACATCTCGCTTGCCATTCTATTTACCTTTACCGCCCTCGCCCTACCATTCATCGAGCAAGTATTTATGCGCTGTCTGAGCGGCCTATCGTTTAAATGCGCCTGTCAGTGCACGATTCAGCTGTGGCACTCGCACTCACCGCTAATCCTCAGCACAACGACTGCCAACCATGTCATCCTGATTGGCAGTTTCTATCTCGCGCCCTATACATTCTATTTAAGTTTTCTTATCGGTGTTCCGCTGCACCTCGCCATCCAGCGCACCTGCAACCGTTAACTCGCTAACCATGAAAAAAGCTCCCGACATCATCGAGAGCTTGAAATGATTAAATAAAGACGCTAGCACCCGGGCCGAGCGGTAACTGTAACACAAACCAGATCAACAGTAGGATAGCCCAGCTGACGAGGAATGACATCGAATACGGCAACATCGTCGAAATTAAGGTGCCGAGCCCGCTATCCTTATCATAGCGCTGCATAAAGACTAAGATCATCGCGAAATAACTCATCAGTGGCGTGATGATATTCGTCGATGAATCCGCAATACGATACGCCATCTGTGTCATTTCCGGTGACAAACCGACTTGGATAAACATCGGCACGAAAATCGGTGCGAGGATGGCCCATTTCGCACTCGCCGACCCCATAAACAAGTTAATGAAGGCGGAGAACAGGATGAACAGAATAACTAACGGAATGCCGGTAATGTGCCAGTTCTGTAGGAATTCCGCGCCTTTGCTTGCGATCAACACGCCGAGATTCGTATAGCTGAAGTAGGCGATCAACTGTGCGGCGAAGAACGATAACACGAGGTAACCGCCCATCGATTTCATCGCATCAGCCATCATATCAACGAAATCGCTCGAGTCGTTGATTTTACCAACTGTACGCCCGTAAACGAGTCCTGGAATCGCAAATAATAGGAACAACATGAAGATGAGCCCTGTCATCATAAAGTTGTCTAGCGTTTTCTGATGGGTGGTTGGATCTACTTCTTGCAATGGGCCGAACCATGGATTCAGTAAGAGAAATACTCCAACGAATGATAGCAACAACGCGATTCCCGCATTGCGTAACCCGCGATTCTCCGTATCCGTCACTTCATCCGCTTCATACGCATCATAATTGCCGTGGTATTCCCCCAGATGTGGCTCAACCACGTGCTCGGTAATAATCGTCCCGACAATCACTAACAGGATAGTCGAAGCGATTAAGAAATACCAGTTTGAGGTAATGAGCACATTCGCATCAGCGCCCACCGATTGGAGCGCCTCATTCGTAATTCCAACTAAGATCGCATCAGTCGGTCCAAACATTAAGTTCGCTGAGAACCCACCGGAAACGCCCGCAAACGCTGCAGCCAGCCCAGCGAGGGGATGGCGTTTCGCACTCGCAAACATTATCGCTCCGAGTGGCACAACGACAACGTACCCAGCGTCCGATGCGATGTTAGAAACAATCCCCGCAAAGACAACCACTGCGGTCAAGAGTGAGTGTGGGACTTTGGAAATCAATTTACGCAATGCCGTTCCGATCAAGCCACTACCTTCAGCGACACCGACCCCGAGCATCGCGACAAGCACGGTCCCGAGTGGCGCAAAGGAGGTAAAGTTCTCAACCGCACTATTGAAAATATAGCGAATGCCTTCACCGTTCAATAAAGATACCGCTTGAACGGTCTGTTCTTCACCCGATTTCGCATCAAAAAAGCTGACGCTCGCACCTGTATGCGCCACAATGGCGGATATAACCATCGTAATGGCAATCAAAATCATAAAGACGACGACTGGATGCGGGAGCTTATTCCCGATACGTTCGATGCCATCCAGCCATCGCTGTAGATGCCCTTCTTGTTTATCTTCTGACATACCTATCCTTCCTGCGGTCAGCACTGTTAATATCTGTCCGCTATATTATATTCTGTAACTTATATCCGCTATAAATGAGAAAAACTCTCAAGGGCGAACCCGAGAGAGTTTTTCGTACATTTGAAATAATCAGAGACGATTATTTCAATTCAGCTTTACCACCGGCAGCTTCAATTGCAGCAACAAGTGCTTCAGCTTCTTCTTTAGGAAGGCCTTCTTTAACAACGCCTGGTGCACCGTCAACGAGGTCTTTAGCTTCTTTCAAGCCCAGGCCAGTTGCTTCACGAACTGCTTTGATGACTTTGATCTTAGCAGCGCCTGCTTCAGTCAATTCAACATCAAATTCAGTCTTCTCTTCTTCAGCAGCGCCTGCGCCTGCAGCACCTGCAGCAGCTACTGGAGCAGCAGCAGAAACGCCAAATTCTTCTTCGATAGCTGATACTAAGTCAGCGAGTTCCAAAATTGTTGCGTCTTTTAATTGGTCAACAATTGCACTTACGTCTAATGCCATTTCGTATTCCTCCTAATAATTGTAATGATTAATTGATTATCGCTATGATTAAGCTTCTTCTTCCTCTGCCTTGTCGTGGACAGCCTTGACAGCGTAAGCCACGTTGCGGACTGGTGCTTGCAATACAGATAGTAACATCGATAGCAAGCCTTCGCGTCCTGGTAGAGAAGCGAAACGGTTAACTTCGTCGAGGGTCAATTCCTTGCCATCGTAGAAGCCACCCTTTAATGTCAATGCTTCAGCGTCCTTGGAGAAGTTCTTCAAGATACGTGCTGGCGCAGTGGCGTCGTCCTGACTGATAGCCAAAGCTGTCGGTCCGTGGAAGAGCTCTTCGTTGTATTCTACACCGTTCTGATCAAACGCACGACGGATCATCGTATTCTTGATAACACGGAAAGCAACGCCCTCTTCACGCAATTGACGACGTAATTCAGTCACTTCAGCGACCGTTAAGCCGAGGTAGTCGACAGCGACAATACCTTCAGCAGATTTCAGTTCCTCAGCGATTTCATTAACATATTGTTTCTTTGATTCAATAATTGCTTCGCTCACGTTCATTTCACCTCCATAAAATTAGTTCAAGTCACCTGAGCATCAAAAAAGCTCTGCGTCCCCAAAGACACAGAGCTATCATCCATTGCCCACGCTGCATGTGGGACAGCGATGTATTGCCTCGGTTAGCATACATTAAGGCTCGCGCCGCTAACGGTCTTCGGTCACTCGATAAAAATATGTTTATAATCTATCACATTCACTGACTGAATGCAACAGTTTTTTAGATGGATAATGGATCGATCTTCACACCAGGTCCCATGGTTGCGGAAACAGCCAAGTTCTTGATGTAACGGCCTTTAACGGCAGCTGGACGTGCACGAAGAATGACATCGTTCAATGCACGCAAGTTTTCCAATAAGTCTTCAGTGTCGAAAGATACGCGACCGATCAAAACGTGGACGTTACCACCTTTATCCGTACGGTATTCAATCTGACCAGCTTTGATGTCGGAAACAGCCTGTTTCACGTCCATCGTTACCGTGCCGGTCTTAGGGTTTGGCATTAAGCCTTTTGGTCCCAAGACACGACCTAAACGACCGATCTGACCCATCATGTCAGGTGTTGCCACAACCACGTCGAAGTCGAACCAGCCATCGTTGATCTTGTCAACGTATTCGCTGTCCCCAACGTAGTCAGCACCAGCTTCGCGTGCTTCTTCAGCCTTGTCACCTTGGGCAAAGACTAAAACTTTCTGGTCTTTACCGGTACCTTTAGGCATAACCATTGCCCCGCGCAACTGTTGGTCGTTCTTCTGAACGTCTAAGTTCAAGTTGTAAGATACTTCGATACTTTCATCGAAGTTTGCGTAACTTGCTTCTTTCACTGCTTCGATCGCTTCTTTGGCATCGTAAACGCGGCTGCGATCAATCTTTTCATATGCTTGTTTTAATTTTTTGGATTTTGCCATTATTATTCCTCCTACTTGTGGTTTTAACGGTTACCCTCCCACGCATAACGTTAAACGTTACGGCGCAGTGTTAAAGGTCATTAGCCTTCGACAGTGAATCCCATCGAACGTGCAGTACCTTCAATCATGCGCATAGCAGCTTCAACATCTGCTGCATTGAGGTCTTTCATCTTCATTTCTGCAATTTCGCGAACTTGATCTTTCGTAACGCTCGCTACTTTCTTCGTGTTCGGCTCACCAGAACCTTTGTCGACTTTAGCAGCCTTCTTCAATAAGTCTGCAGCTGGTGGCGTTTTCGTTACAAATGTAAATGAACGATCTTCATATACAGTGATGACAACTGGAATGATATAGCCTTGTTGGTCTTGGGTCTGTGCATTGAATTCCTTAGTGAATCCCATGATATTGATCCCAGCCTGACCTAACGCTGGACCAACCGGGGGAGCAGGACTTGCTTGACCTGCAGGAATTTGCAACTTAACAATCGTTTCGACTTTTTTAGCCACGATAAATTCCTCCTTATTCGTTATATCGTGATGTGGTGAAGTGGGGAAAATCCCCTCCCACTCAGTGTGCAATCAACACAAACACATATTTAACCATACCTACTACGAATTTTCAAGCCTCAACCGTACAAAAAAACGGCGGATGCCGAAGCACTCGCCGCTTTATCGTTAATCATTAATGTTCAATTATTCGAACAACATCTTACCAGAACCGTACGTACGGCCGTTAGCTGCGAAAGCTAAGACACTGATCGGGTGCCATGGCGTGTCGAATTCTGGTTGGAAGAAGAAGTCAGAACGTCCTAATTGATCGAGCGTGTATTTGTTGTCGATTGCTAAGGAAACAATGTTTGCGTACTCAGCAACAGGTGTCTTGGACATGAATTGTGCCCCGAGAACAACCTTGGAGTCTGCATCGTAGTTGATCTGCATGTAGATCTTGTTCTCATCTTCCGGCGTGTTCAAGAAGGTTGGGCGTACATTTGCTTCCATGTAGTGGCTCTCAACCTTGCCATCGTACCAGTTTGCGTTGGAGTCTTTGATCCCGGTCGTCCCGAAGTTGTAATCAAAGAGGTGCAAGCCGGATGTACCGGACAATGTTGGCATTTTAGCTTCCTGACCTAAGGCGTTCAACGTTGCAACAATACTTTGACGACGTGCATTAGTTGCTAAAGCGATTGGCACTTCAATATCTGCTGCAGCATATTTAATCTTCGTGGCGTCCCCACCAGCGTATACATCTTTGGCAGAGGTCTCGCCCTTGTCATTAATCTTGATGAAGCCTTTTTCATCAAGTTCCAAGTCATCGCTGAGCCATTGAGTGTTTGCACGAACACCGACAGCGATGATCACGGTATCAGCTTCGTATTCGCCTTTGTCCGTTTTCACAGCAGTCACGCCGTTTGCATCACCGATGATTTCTTCGGCTTTTTCACCGCCGTGGAAGATCATACCATTTTCAGCAGAATGTTCTTCTAAGCGTTTCGTGAATGGTTCATCGAGGTAGGTCGGCAAAATACGGTCAGCGAAGTCTAAAATCGTGACTTCTTTACCTGCTTTCGCGTATGCTTCAGCAGCTTCAATACCGATGTAACCACCACCGATAACGACTACCTTCTTGGCATCGGCCATGCGATCTTTGACTTTACCAGCCCATTCACGGCCTCTGAGGTAGTATACGTGGTCCAAATCCGTACCTGGGATTGGCAATTGGAATGGTACCGCCCCTGGGAAGAGTAACAACTTATCGTAGCTGTCTTCGTGTTCGCCCGCGCTATCCTTCACACGCAAGGTGTGGCTGTCTGCATCAAAGCCGATAACCTGTGATTCAATGTGCACATTCACGCCCTGTGACGTGTATGAATCAGCTGTCGCGTAGTGCAAATCATCGAGAGATTTTGATTCACCCTCAAGGTAAGATTGAATCCCACATGAGAGGAAAGAAGCAGTCTTTCCTTGCTCGTAAAGATGAATTTCAGCATCTGGCTGTTGTTCTAAAATCGTCTGAACAGCTTCGTAACCACCGTGAGACGTTCCTACAACTGCAATTTTCATAGAGTAACCTCCTTATTTGCCAACTATCGCATGTGCGGTAGCTTCATTTCACTATTATTAATCCAAAAGCAAGTATCCGCTTTCTTCACTAACTATTATAGCAAAATAGGGGGGAATGCCAATGCAAAATACTAAGAAAATTAGAATCTTTCTAATTTCTTAAGAATTACGCATTGAGCTTGTCAACCTGATCAAAATCAACTTCTGCTGAGGTTTCACGCCCGAACATTTCCACAGTAATTTTGAGTTTTTCTTTTTCGGCGTCGATTTCTGCCACATGACCGACCATACCGAGGAAGGCACCGTCAACAACTTCCACCGTTTCGCCGACTTCGAACTGAATGTCACGCTTCGGTGCGGAGATACCTTGCGAACGGAGGAGGCGGTGCGCTTCATCTGGGAACAGCGGTACCGGCTTGGAACCCTGACCGTGTGAACCTAAGAATCCTGTCACATTCGGCGTGTTACGTACCACGAACCATGCTTCATCGCTCATAATCATTTCCACGAACACGTAACCCGGGAATGTATTTTGACGGACGACTTTTTCCTTACCGGTCTTTGTCTTTTGAATATGCTCCTCTTCCGGCACAATCACGCGGAAAATATTGTCTTCCATGCCCATCGAAGTAATACGACTCGTCAAGTTCTGGGCGACTTTATTTTCGTAGCCGGAATACGTATGCAACACGTACCATTGTTTCTTTGATTCTAATTCATCTGCCATGGTTAACCCACTTTCTTTCTAAAAAATCCTAAATAAAAAACCTTCCAATCACTGAAAGGCTCCTGCTCGTTATCAGTTTATCATATTTTAAACGCGTGTGGGGGGATTATAGCAAAATCTGTTCTCTCGCGCCCTAGCTCATGGTAAACTATAGAACAATCTTTCGAAAGAAGGCGACAGCGATGTCAACACCTCATGAAGAACGACAAGAAATTATTTACTCTTCTTCGCTTATTAATACGCTTCAAGATTCTATTGATGAAATAGTGACTGCCATTGAACGCGGCGAGCAACCGCTTTTTGATTCAGTAGATGCGCTATTCGATTCACTCGACAAAAAAGAGCCTTTCAGTGACTGAAAGGCTCTTTTCACACAATAATTCCATCACGATTAAAGGGACAGATACCAGTTGAACAGTATTGTCACGATCTCATCCACAACTCCGAGAAAGATGGAGAAGATGATAATCGCAGTAATAACTACAGCTGTATCGCGTCCGAGCTGTTTTCCAGTCGGCCAGGTGACGTTTTTCAATTCTTGAAATACCTTCATAGCTACCTCCCTCTCGTGATTATTTCGTTTGTTTATGTAACGTGTGTTTTCCGCAGTGCTTGCAGAATTTTTTAACTTCTAAGCGCTCGGTCTTCGGTGTGTTGGATTTGTACGTGTAGTTTCTGAGCCCACATTCGGTACACGCTAGAACGACCGTCTGTTGTTTTGCCATCGGATGACCTCCTAATATCTACTTGATAATAGTTAATTTTACGCGCCGTTGTCAAGCTTACCATAGCGAGTTCGTCATCATTTAATCATTGCTTTCCACACAAAAAGCGCATCGCTTTGAACCGTTACTTCATAGCGATGCACTATTTTACGTTTTAATCTTCTTCAGCAACTACGTCGTCCCTGGCACCCTTGCGAAATTTTCTGTGTGCCCGATAGTATGCGTAGCGGACGCGATCTTCAGACACCAACATGACCGAGGCAATTTCGGGAAATGTTTTGCCATCGATGCTGTGCGAGAGCACACGCGCCTCGAGTGGGGATAGCCGGGCATACAAGCGATCGAGCGTCTCACGCATCGCATAGCTATAGTCCGGATAATCGTCAGATTGTGTGGCAGGTAACTCGCGCAACGGTCCATCCGCCGTCTCATCATCGGCTAGGGATAGCGTGCCTTCCGGTGGACAGCGTTTGGGATGGCGATGGAAGCGATAGAGATCTAGACAGCGGTTGTACAGGCGTACTGAGAGATATGCGCCGAATGTCACGTTGAATGCGGGGTCATACTGCTCGGCCGACAGCCATACACTGAGCGCCATTTCCTGCTCGAAATCGGTCTGCTCCAGTCCCAAATTATAGAATTGGCGGCGATAGCGCTGGATGAGTGGGCGATACATGATCAATAACTGATACAGTATCTCCTCACGATCCCCGCTGCCTTCTTGAAATGCGCGAATCATTTCCTTAATGATGGTTTGTTGATAATCTTCGTGGTGTGTCATATGTGCTCTGTCTCCTAAATCATGGATTCAGAGCGCATAGTCAGTCGTGTTTTTTAGGATCTTCGTTTCGCGACAGCCGTTTGAGCAAGGCATCGAGTTCCGCTAACTGCTCGGTCGTTAAGCTGCGGTTCGGGTTCGGGGCAATGCGATAACTGTCGTCACCGTAGCGAATGTGCATTTTAGTGCTCTCGACGTCTTCAAGTAGTTCGCGCGCCGACTTGCGGATCGCCCCCTGCTGAAAAATAATGCGCTGTTCCGCGAGATCGCTGGTCGCAACGGTCACATTCTTCAATACGCCGGTAGTATCTTTGATCATGCCTTCGATATAGGAATCCGCCGTCTGGCCTTCGGAGGTGAAAACAACATGGCAATGATACTTCTCGTAGGACTGCGATAATCCTGGCACGAACTGCGCATCGAAGACGACCCACGTTTCGATCCCATTGTACGCCGCATAATCGGATAACTCCTCCAATAATGCGTTGCGTGCAGCCTCGATCGACTCGTGCTGCTTGAGCGCCAACAATCTCGGCCACGCCCCAATCATATTATAGCCATCCACAATCAAGCGTTCCTGCACCGCTATCACCTTCCTCTATCTCATACTGAACATGTCATCATGCGCGTTTGCGATACACTTCATACATCACTAAAGCAGCCGCCACACTCGCGTTCAAACTCTGCATGTGCCCCTTCATCGGAATCGTCAATACCCCGTCGAGATGTTTCTTAACGCCGGGAGAGATACCTTTCTCTTCTTCACCGATTACAATCGCTAGCGGCAAGGTCGCATCCATGTCCCAGACGCTATCTCCCGCCATGTCGGTACCAAATGCCCAGACACCACGTGCTTTCAATTCTTCAATCGTCTGTGAAATATTAGTGACGCGCATTACTGGGACATGCTCGATCGCACCGGTACTGATCTTCGCCACGGTTGACGTCAAACCTACCGCACGCCGGTTCGGAATGATGATCCCGTGCACACCGGCCACATCCGCTGTACGCAAAATACTCCCTAAGTTGTGCGGATCTTTAATCCCATCGAGAATCACAAAGAACGGATCTTCACCCGCTGCTTCCGCCTTCGCAAACAGATCATCCATCGTCGCATATTCGTACGCGGCAACGGCAGCGACAACGCCCTGATGTACGCCGTGATCCGTCATCTGATCGAGCTTCTGCTTCGGGACAGTCTGCACCACAATGCCCTGACGCTTGGTTTGTTGGACGAGACGCTCCACCTTGCGATCGCGCGCCCCCGCTTCCACATACAGGCGATTGATCGGGTGATCTGATTTCACTAATTCCTGTACGGCGTGGATGCCCATCACGAAATCTTCATTCGGCTGTGTCATCTGCTGCCTCCCGTAATGCTAAGCAATGTGCCACCACTTCATGCAAGCGCTGGTGATCCTCCTGTAAATCGAGATAGCCGATCAAGGCTTCGAACCCGGTCGCCTGGTGGTACGTCTTCAACGACGCGTGTTTCGCCGAACTGTGCGGGTTCGCATTGCGTCCTTTTTTGAAAAAGCGCACCTCATCTTCCGTCAAAAAGTCCGTCGCAAGCATCGCATCCATGAGTGCTTCCTGCGCACCGGCGCTCACAAAATGAATCGCCGTCTGATGCAACTGCTGCGGTTTAGTGAGGCCTGACTCCAATAGGTGTGTGCGCACGGCGGACTCCCATACGGCGTCCCCGAGATAGGCGAGTGCCAAGCCGTTAATCTGTTCAATCGCTATCTGTTCCATCAGTCTGCTCGCTTCCAACGCGTGCCCTGCGGCGTATCA